>JAVBTT010000014.1:0-65757 GCA_031556035.1 Oscillospiraceae bacterium | reverse complement strand
CCTCTAAGTCAAAGGACTTAGAGGATGTTTCAGGTTGAAAACAAACCTCCGTACTTCGTCCTTTTCCGGTTTCCACGTCGAGCCTGACGCCGCGCACGGCGGCAGGTTCTTGCTGGACTTGCGGCCGGAAAAGATTGAGTTTTAAGGCTTTCACAGATTCATTCCGGGAAAGCCTTTCTCTGCAAACCGCCGCTGCGGTTTGATCCAATCTTCGCTTTCGATGACAAAGTGTACTTTGTCATCGGTCTGACTATCCAAGATATTCGATAGGCTCCTCTTCGTATATGCCATATTGCTGCGGGCTCTTGACAAGCTCGTAGTCTCGGTATATCTCCATGCCCGAACCCGCCGGAATCAGCTTACCGATGATTACGTTCTCCTTCAGGCCCATTAGGTTATCCACCTTGCCGCGTATTGCCGCCTCGGTGAGCACGCGGGTCGTCTCCTGGAACGAGGCTGCGGAGAGAAAGCTCTCAGTGGCGAGCGACGCCTTGGTTATACCCAGCAGAAGCATACTGCAGGTGGCTTCCTCCAGGTCGGGCTCGCCCGCCGCGATGCGCTTGCGAACCAGGTCGTTTTCACGCTCATACTCGAACATGTCAGCAATCGAGCCTATCAGCATCGACGTATCGCCCGCGGTCTCAACGCGCACCTTGCGCATCATCTGACGGGCGATGACCTCTATATGCTTGTCGTTGATATCGACGCCCTGCTGGCGGTAAACATGCTGAACCTCCTGAATCAGGTAGTTGTGCACGGCCGATACGCCCCTTATAGCGAGCACATCATGAGGGTTCAACGCTCCATCCGTCAGTTCCTGACCCTTCTCGACAATCGAGCCCTCGTGCACCTTCAGCACCACCGATGCTGGGATCTGATACGCCTTTGTTTCCCCGTTGTCTGTGTTGCGCACGGTCACAAGATGCATCGAGCCCTTGCGTGTCTCCTCAATGCTGACCACTCCGCCTACTTCGGTCAGAACCGCGGCTCTCTTGGGCTTACGGGCCTCAAAAATTTCCTCGACGCGAGGAAGACCCTGTGTTATATCCTCATTCGTAGCTATGCCGCCCGTGTGGAATGTTCTCATTGTAAGCTGTGTGCCCGGCTCGCCGATAGACTGAGCCGCGATAATACCCACGGCTTCGCCAACATTCACGGCTTCGCCGGTGGCAAGGTTTGCGCCGTAGCATTTCGCACATACGCCGTGAGGCGCGCGGCAGGTCAGCAGGCTGCGGATTTTTACCTCTTTGACGCCGGCCTCGTCGATCCGTTTCGCGTCCTGCTCCGTCATGCAGGTGTCGGTCGGCACCACAATGTTTCCGGCTCCGTCTGTGACGTCCCCGATGGTATACCTGCCGACAAGCCTGTCGGCAAGAGGCTCGATGATCTGCATACCGTCCGATATCTCGTAGACCGTTATACCGTCCTTCGTGTTGCAGTCCAGCTCTCGGATGATGACATCCTGGCTGACGTCGACAAGGCGACGCGTCAGGTATCCGGAGTCGGCGGTGCGAAGCGCGGTATCGGCAAGGCCCTTCCTTGCTCCGCGCGACGAGATGAAGTACTCAAGCACGGTGAGACCCTCGCGGAAGTTTGCCTTAATCGGTATCTCTATTGTTTTTCCGGCCGTATTGGCCATAAGGCCGCGCATGGCGGCGAGCTGGCGGATCTGGTTCATGCTTCCGCGCGCTCCTGAGTTCGCCATCATGAAAATTGGATTGTAGGGATCGAGGTTGTTGCGCATGGCCTCGGTGACCTTCTTGGTTGTCTCGTCCCACTCCTCAATCACAAGCCTGTAGCGCTCGTCATTTGTGATAAAGCCCCTGCGGTACTGGCGGTCGATAGACGCCACCTTATGCTCAGCGGCTGTTATGAGCTCCTTTTTCTCCTTGGGCACAGTCATGTCGGAAATTGAGATTGTTATCGCGCCGTAGGTGGAGTACTGGAAGCCGAGCGCCTTGATTCGATCGAGCACAACGGCGCTCTTGGAGAAGCCGTGCTTCTTTATGCAGCGCTCGACTATTTTGCCGAGCTCCTTGTTGGTGGTCAGGAAGGATATCTCCAGGTCGAAGGCTTTTTCCGGGTTGCTTCGGTCTATATATCCCAGATCCTGCGGGATGTGCTCGTTGAAAATAAGCCGCCCAACCGTGCAGTCAATTATCCTGCTGACTTTTTTCCCGCCAATCGTCTTTGTTATGCGCACGCGTATCGGCGCGTGAATCCCCACCGCACCCTGGTCATAAGCCATAAGGGCCTCGTTGGCGTCCCTGAAGACCTTTCCCGCACCGTGCTCTGTTTCGCGCATCTGTGTCAGATAGTAGGCTCCCAGAACCATATCCTGGGTCGGCACCGTGACGGGGCGCCCGTCCTTCGGATGCAGCAGATTGTTTGCGGACAGCATCAGGAATCTGGCCTCCGCCTGGGCCTCGGCAGACAGCGGAACGTGCACCGCCATCTGGTCGCCGTCGAAGTCGGCGTTGTAGGCGGTACAGACCAGCGGGTGCAGCTTGAGCGCCTTGCCCTCGACCAGCACCGGCTCAAACGCCTGGATACCCAGACGGTGGAGAGTCGGGGCGCGGTTGAGAAGGACAGGATGCTCGGAAATGATTACCTCCAGCGCGTCCCAGACCTCTGTTCTCGCGCGCTCGACCATTTTTTTAGCGCTCTTGATGTTGTTGGCCAGGCCGTCCTCAACAAGCTTCTTCATGACAAAGGGCTTGAACAGCTCCAGCGCCATCTCCTTTGGAAGGCCGCACTGGTAAATCTTCAGCTCGGGGCCTACGACGATAACGCTTCGTCCCGAGTAGTCCACGCGCTTGCCAAGCAGGTTCTGACGGAAGCGGCCCTGCTTGCCCTTGAGCATGTCGGACAGGCTTTTAAGCGCGCGGTTGTTCGGCCCCGTCACCGGACGGCCGCGGCGCCCGTTGTCAATCAGGGCATCCACCGCCTCCTGGAGCATGCGCTTCTCGTTGCGAACGATTATGTCCGGCGCTCCAAGCTGGAGCAGCTTGTTCAGGCGGTTGTTGCGGTTTATGACCCTCCTGTAAAGGTCATTCAAGTCGCTGGTGGCGAAGCGACCGCCGTCCAGCTGAACCATTGGGCGCAGCTCAGGAGGTATGACCGGAATCACGTCCATAATCATCCACTCCGGCCTGTTGCCGGATACACGGAACGCCTCCACCACCTCAAGGCGCTTGATAATGCGCATCTTTTTTTGTCCGGACGCGTCCTTCAGCTCGCGGCGCAGCTCCTCGGACATCTTTTCGCAGTCAATCTCAGCCAGAAGGCGCTTGATGGCCTCCGCGCCCATATCTGCGTCAAAGTCATCCTCGTATTTCTCGCGCATGTCGCGGTATTCCTTCTCGCTGAGTATCTGCTTTTTTTGAAGAGGCGTGTCGCCGCTGTTCACCACAATATACGACGCGAAATACAGCACCTTCTCCAGCAGCCGGGGCGACATGTCCAATATCAGTCCCATGCGGGACGGTATTCCCTTGAAGTACCATATATGACTGACCGGCGCGGCCAGCTTGATGTGTCCCATGCGCTCACGGCGCACCTTGGCCCGGGTGACCTCTACCCCGCAGCGGTCGCACACCTTGCCTTTGAAGCGTATTTTTTTATATTTGCCGCAGTAGCACTCCCAGTCCTTCTGCGGCCCGAAGATGCGCTCGCAGAACAGGCCGTCCCGCTCCGGCTTCAGCGTACGGTAGTTGATTGTCTCCGGCTTTTTAACCTCGCCGCGGGACCATTCATGGATCATTTCCGGGGATGCAAGGCCTATCTTAATCGCTTCAAATTCAGCGTAACCCAATCAAAATCGCTCCTTCATAATAAATTAGGTCCTTAAATGGCGTATGAGTGTTATACGCCATCCAGAGCATAGGCCTAGAATTCATCGTCATCCGGCTCCTCGTCCGCCTCTTCGTCCTCAAAATTCTCAAATTCTTCCTCGGGCGCGTCGGCAAGTTCGTCCGAGCCCTCAATCATAAAGCCTCTGGCCTCGACATTCTCGTCCACAACATAGGCTTCGTCCTCTCCACCGCCCCTGATATAGGTGTCGTCCTCCTCCTCGTCGCGGAGAACGATCTCCTCTCCGAGTTTGTCCAGCACACGGACGTCCAGCCCGAGGGACTGAAGCTCCTTGACAAGCACCCGGAAGCTCTCTGGAACTCCCGGCTGAGGTACATTGTGCCCCTTGACAATTGCCTCGTATGTCTTGACGCGGCCCGAAATGTCGTCCGACTTGACCGTCAGTATTTCCTGGAGAGTATAAGCCGCGCCGTAAGCCTCAAGCGCCCAGACCTCCATCTCTCCGAAGCGCTGGCCGCCAAACTGCGCCTTGCCGCCCAGCGGCTGCTGGGTGACCAGGCTGTACGGCCCGGTGCTGCGAGCGTGTATCTTGTCATCAACCAGATGGTGGAGCTTGAGGAAGTAAACGTAGCCCACCGTAACCCGATTGTCGAAGGGCTGACCGGTGCGGCCGTCGTACAGCAAGCTCTTGCCGTCGCGGTTGAGACCGGCCAGCTCAAGAGTGTTTTCAATATCTATCTCGTTGGCGCCGTCGAAGATCGGAGTCGCCACCTTCCAGCCCAAAGCCCTCGCCGCGTAGCCAAGGTGAACCTCCAGTACCTGCCCGATGTTCATACGAGACGGAACGCCCAGCGGATTGAGCACAATGTCCAGCGGGGTGCCGTCCGGCATGAACGGCATATCCTCCTGAGGCATAATGCGGGACACAACGCCCTTGTTTCCATGGCGGCCCGCCATCTTGTCCCCCACGCTGATCTTGCGTTTCTGGGCGATGTAGCACCTGACGACCATGTTGACGCCCGGGCTGAGCTCGTCCCCGTTCTCGCGGGTGAAGACCTTGACGTCCACCACCGTGCCGGACTCCCCGTGCGGGACGCGCAGCGACGTGTCGCGCACCTCGCGGGCTTTTTCTCCGAATATGGCGCGCAGCAGGCGCTCCTCGGCTGTGAGCTCCGTCTCTCCCTTGGGAGTGACCTTGCCCACAAGGATATCCCCCGCCCTTACCTCGGCTCCGATGCGTATCACGCCCCGGTCGTCCAGGTCCTTCAGCGCGTCCTCGCCCACGTTTGGGATATCGCGGGTTATCTCCTCCGAGCCGAGCTTGGTGTCGCGGGCCTCGGTCTCATACTCTTCTATGTGAATCGATGTGAAAACGTCGTCGCGCACCAGGCGCTCGTTGATCAGTATCGCGTCCTCGTAGTTGTAGCCCTCCCAGGTCATGAAGCCGATGAGCACGTTGCGCCCAAGCGATATTTCCCCCTGCGACGTCGAGGGCCCGTCCGCCAGCACATCTCCCTTGACAACCCTGTCCCCCACCTGGACGATCGGGCGCTGGTTGATGCAGGTGCCCTGATTGGAGCGCAGGAACTTTGTAATCTTGTATCGGCCGACCTCGCCGCTCTTGTAGGTTACAACAATCTTGTCCGCCGAGACGTAGGAGACGACGCCCTCACCCTGGGCAAGCAAGGCAACTCCCGAGTCTGAGGCCGCCTTGTACTCTATCCCGGTCGCCACGATCGGGGACTCGGTGACCAGCAGCGGCACCGCCTGGCGCTGCATGTTCGAGCCCATGAGCGCACGGTTGGCGTCGTCATTCTCAAGGAAAGGTATCATCGCGGTCGCGACCGACACCATCATCTTTGGCGATACGTCCATGTAGTCGACGCGGTCGCGCTCGACCTCAATGATCTCACGGTTGCGGCAGGTGATGCGTTCGTTTACAAAGTGCCCATCCGCGTCAACCGGCTCGTTCGCCTGCGCTACTACGTACTCGTCCTCGACGTCCGCAGTCATATACACAACCTCATCGGTTAGTCGGCGGGTTTCCGGGTCAATCTTTCGGTAGGGAGCCTCGATAAAGCCGTATTCATTGATGCGCGCGTAGGTGGAGAGATAGGATATCAGGCCGATGTTGGGGCCTTCAGGGGTCTCTATCGGGCACATGCGGCCGTAGTGCGAGTAGTGCACGTCGCGCACCTCAAAGTTGGCGCGCTCACGAGACAGACCGCCCGGCCCGAGCGCTGACATACGGCGCTTGTGGGTCAGCTCGGCCAGAGGATTGGTCTGATCCATGAACTGGGAGAGCGGAGAGGATCCAAAAAACTCCTTTATCGCCGCTGTGACAGGCCTGATGTTGATCAGCGACTGCGGGGTGACAATGTCCAGATCCTGTATCGTCATGCGCTCGCGTATAACGCGCTCCATCCTGGAGAAGCCTATGCGGAACTGGTTCTGCAAAAGCTCGCCCACGCTGCGCAGGCGGCGGTTGCCCAGATGGTCTATGTCGTCTGGCATACCGATACCATTTGCCATCGCGCCGACATAGTTTATTGAGCTCAGGATGTCGTCTACGGTGATGTGTTTGGGAATGAGGTCGTCAATGCGCTCATAGAGCGCCTCTTTTATATTGCTCGGAGATGAGTCCAGTATATCGCGCAGCACCGAAAAGCGCACCTTCTCACGGATGCCGATCTCCTCGGGGTCGAAGTCGATAAAGCGGCGGATGTCCACCATGCCGTTTGAGAAAACCTTGACTTCGGAGCCGTCCACATCCACCCACAGCTCGGATACGCCGCGCCCCTCGATATCCCTTGCCTGCTCGCGGCCAAGTACCGTACCGGCCTCAGCCAGTATCTCACCGGTGGACGGATCCACGGCCGGGCGAGCCAGCTTGCGGCCCGTCATACGCGGAGCGAGGGCGAGCTTTTTGTTGAACTTGTAGCGGCCCACGTTTGAAAGGTCATAACGCCTTGTGTCGAAGAACAGCCCGTTCAAAAGAGACTGCGCGCTCTCCACCGTGGGCGGCTCTCCCGGGCGGAGACGCTTGTATATCTCTATAAGAGCGTCCTCCTGGGTCTTGGCCGGATCCTTCTCGAGTGTCGCGACTATGCGCTCGTCGTCTCCGAACACATCAAGCATCTCAGCGTCCGTCTTGATTCCCATTGCC
Source organism: Oscillospiraceae bacterium (assembly GCA_031556035.1). Lineage (GTDB taxonomy): Bacteria > Bacillota > Clostridia > Oscillospirales > UBA929 > JAVBTT01. The sequence continues at coordinate 58,778 of JAVBTT010000014.1, read as the reverse complement.
CTAACGAGCGAGGTTACCGGCAGCTTGCGGTTTTTGTCTATCCTTACGGAGAATATCCCGTTAAAATCCGTCTCATACTCAAGCCAGGCGCCGCGATACGGAATAACAGTACTGCCGTACACGATGCCGGCCGTCTTGTCCGGTCTCTCCTCATAGTACACCCCTGGGCTGCGCACGATCTGAGATACTATGACGCGCTCCGCGCCGTTGATAATAAAGGTGCCCACCTCCGTCATAAGGGGGAAGTCACCCATGTATATCTCCTGCTCCTTGATCTCCTCGGTCTCCCTGTTCCTAAGGCGCACCCGCACCTTCAGAGGGGCCGCGTATGTGGCGTCGCGCTCCTTGCACTCGTCCACCGAATACTTGGGAGTATCCTCAAGCACATAATCTATGAAGACCAGCTCAAGGTTGCCAGTGTAGTCCGATATGGACGACACGTCGCGGAAGACCTGCCTGAGCCCTACATCCAGGAACCACTTGTAGGAGTTTTTCTGAACCTCAATAAGATTCGGTATCTCCAGAACCTCATGGAGCCTCGAGTAGCTCTTACGTATTGTGCGCCCATATTGTACGTCTTTGACCATTAGCCATCACTCCGTCACAATCATTTTGTATATTCAAGATACTCCCGGATGCGTTGTCTTTTTTTCGCGTCACAATCCCCCAATTACCGCCACGCACGCACGTCAAAATTCCAAAAGCCTTGAAACATCGAGAGTTCCATATTGACGCACATAAGATAGCAATTTAGAAGAATATCACACCCTTGTCAAATTGTCAACGATTTTATTTCTATTATCTGAATAATTTACACATTATTAAGGTATTTGAAAGCGAGGTTCGTATATTTTTTATTGAAAAACCACATGACAGCGTATAGTATTAACTGGTACATCAATAAATCAGGTGAGGTAACTATGCAACAAATAAATCTCTTTGTACGCGAAGTCATAGCGGCCGGAGCGCACAGGATCGTGCTCAGCGGCCCGGTCAGCAGCTCCTCCAAATACAGGAAAGTAACTCTTTCCCTTTACGAAAGAGGTTATCTTTGCGAGTCGCTGACCAAAACCCAGGCGTTTCACAGCACCGTTCCGCAGAACGAGGCGGAGGCTTTTATCACCGGGACATTTGAAGAATATACCCAGTTCAACGCCTGGAATGAGGATACAGAATTCTCCGCAAGGCTCACAAAAAACGGAAGGCTGCTGACCGGAAAGCGCGCTTGCGCGTCCGTTCCTCAGCGCGAGACTGGTCACAACCGGGGGAAAAACTATATACTTGAGGAGAACCGGATTGTGCCGCCTCTTGTCGACATGGGCGTTATCACGCCCTCGGGAACCGTTGTAAAGTCTATGTATGATAAGTTTAAACAAATCAACCGCTTTTTGGAGATGATTGACGACGCCATCGAGGGTAAATACGCGGAGCGCCTTGAAATTATTGACTTTGGGTGCGGCAAATCCTACCTGACCTTTATTGTCTACTATTACTTCACCGAAATCAAAAAAATACCGGTCAAAATGACCGGCATTGATCTGAAGAAGGACGTTATTGACTTCTGCAACAACCTTTCCCGCAAATACGGATACGGCGGGCTGAGCTTTGAGACCGGCGACATCTCACGCTTCGACTGCGAGGGAAAGCGGGCCGACATGGTGATTTCGCTCCACGCCTGCGACACCGCCACAGACCACGCGATATCAAACGCGGTTCGGCTGAACTCCTCGTATATACTGGCGGTTCCCTGTTGCCAGCATGAAATAGCAGGGCAGATTTCCTTTGACAGCATCCCAGTCCTGGGCGGCTATGGAATAATTAAGGAAAGGGTTTCCGCGCTGCTCACCGACGCGGTGCGTGGAAACCTGCTGACAGCCTGCGGCTATAAAACTCAGCTCATGGAGTTCGTGGACCTGTGCCACACCCCGAAGAACATACTGATACGGGCTCAAAAGGCGAACATCTCAAGGGATTCGAGGCAAAATGCTCTCCGCGCGGTAAAGGACGCCTGCGGCGCTTTCGGGATCGACCCGGCGCTTTACCGGTTGCTGCGTGAATACGGAATACTTGTCTAGACGTTCTACGCGGCGGCTGAGACAGCTTTATTCAGCTTTTCGGTCATTACCAGCAGCAGCGCCGCGAAACCCAACAGAAACAGCGGATAAAAGCCTACGCTGATATTGTTGGCTACCAGTCCAAACAGAGGGGGAATAAAGGTTGAGCCTATATACGCGCTTGCCATTTGCACCCCCACAACAGCCTGCGAGTTCTCAGGCCCGAAATTCACCGGAGTCGAGTGTATAATGGACGGGTATACCGGCGCGCAGCCAAGTCCCGTTACTACAAGCCCGAACAGACATATCCAATCAGATTTGACAGGAAGCCAAATCGCGGCGATCCCGGCAAACATCACGGCTATGCCGATTTTTATCATATTCCTGTCCCCCGCTTTGTTCGCGACAAAGCCGCACAGGAAACGGCCCAGAGTTATACCCAGATAATACAGCGACGCGTACCTTGCCGCCGTCTCGGAGCTTATCCCCCTTCCCAGGACAAGATAACTGCTTGCCCACAGACCCGCCGTGGATTCGACCGCGCAATACCCGAAAAACGCCAGCAGAACGTATTTCACGCCTCTTATCCGCAAAATCTGAGAGAGCCCGAGCGGAGGGGTGTGATCCTCGCCCCCCGTCAACCCGTTTTTCCGTCCATTCCACAGCGGCAGACTGATGAACATCACGGCGGCTATGACAATCTGAATAACGGATACAGTCTTATACCCGTTATTCCAGCCCAGGCCATTTGTCAGGCAATAGCCCATAATAAACGGGCTGACGGACGCCCCGACTCCCCAGAAGCAGTGCAGCCAGCTCATATGTCGCGAGGTGTAATGCAACGCGACGTAGTTATTGAGCGCTGCGTCTATCGCTCCCGCGCCGAGGCCATAGGGAACCGCCCACACGCAGAGCATCCAGAAGGAGCCGGAGATTGAAAATCCAAAAAGCGACGCGGCGGTCATTAAGACGCTTACGGCCGTGACAGGCCCCGCGCCCATTCTTTTTGTCAGTCTGTCCGACAACAGGCTGGAAACAATAGTACAGCCCGCTATGAGCATGGAAACAACGCCCGCAAACGCCAGAGGCGCGTCCATCTGAATCCGCATAACTGGCCATGCGGAGCCCAAAAGGGAATCTGGCAAACCCAGGCTGACAAAGGCCAAATATATGATGGCAAGCAATAATGACGCCATAGCTTCTCCTTGGGATGAGGGGCGCACAAAGTGCGCCCCTCATAAATTTTATTCTGCAACTGCGGGCGCTTATACCCTGATGGTCTTCCATTTGCCGCTCTTCAGCCTGAGAAGGGTCAGCGCCGAGCGCGCGAGCTGGTCGGCCGCCAGCGCGAACCACGCTCCGTTCAGCCCAAGCTCGAAAACGACGACCAGCAGATACGCGACCGCGGGCCTTATAATCAGCACCCCGAGCACACTGTAACCCGTCACGGCCCTGGTGTCCCCCGCCCCGCGCAGGGCGCTTGCGATGATGAGCTGAGAGGACTGGAACGGCAGGATGAACGCCATAATCTTAAGCGCTGAGGCCCCCATATTTATCGCCTCGGCCTCCTCGACATAAAGCGATACAATCGCCCCGCCGAGGAAAAACAGCACAAACATCAGCAGCGCCGAAACCGCCATTCCCAGCCTCCTCGCCCTTTTTGCGTAGGCGTCGGCAAACTCCGGCCTTCCCGCCCCGAGGTTTTGCCCCACAAGGGCGGAGGCCGCTATCCCGAACGCCTGGCCGTTCATGAACGACAGAGACTGTATGTTCAGGCAGGCCTGATGCGCCGCGAACACCAGCGTACCCAGTCCGGCGACAATTTTCCCGTACATCATAAGCCCGGTGCGCATGATTAGCTGCTCAAGCATGGACGGAAGCCCTATTCTGACTATCCTGCGGATAAGCTCCCATTCCGCCCTGAATTTTTCCCTTATCATCAGCGAAACGTAGTATTTTTGACCCCGCACATAGCATACCGCCATCACCATAGCCGCGAGCTGCCCTATCACAGTGGCCAGCGACGCCCCGGCCACGCCCAGCCTCGGGAAGCCCCAATGCCCCTCAATCAGCAGGTAGTTGCCGAGGATGTTCACGGCGTTGGCGGCAATGTTGTAAATCATCGCCTGCCTTGTGTGGCCCGCGCCGCGCATGGACGCGGTGATAGTAGAGGTTACCGCAACCGTGAGCATGCCCGCCATCTGTATTTTCAAATATATCGCCGCGTCGGCCAGCGTCTCTTGCCTTGCCCCCATAAAACGCACCAGCGGCTCCGCGAGGAAAAAGCCCGCGACCGACATGACCGCTCCAAGCGTAAGGTTAACGAGCAGCGCCTGGCGCATGACCTCGGCGGCCTGGCGGCGCTCGCCCATCCCCTTGAAGCGGGCGACCATCGCGGTGGCTCCGACGTTCAGCGCCATAATCGCGCTCATGAGCAGCAGCTTCGGCTGCCCGCTCAGGCCGACAGCCGCGACCGCAAACGAGCCCAGCCGCCCCACCATCATCAGATCGGCCATTGAGGTGAGCTGGGTGAGCATAAGCTCAACAAACGACGGCCAGGCAAGATGGAGCACTCCGAGATAAAGCTGCTTTTCCGTCCGGTCCTCAATCATGGCAGGAAGGCGGCTGAGATATCACCTGGCAGCTGCCAATCCTTGCGGGAGAACGACACAGAGCCCTGCTTGACTCCGTCCGGCGAGCAGGAGCGCTTATACTGCGCCGCGACAAAGCGGGAGAAAAAGGTCTTGTGCGCCCGCTCTATCTCCGCGTCGTCGTACTTTCCCGCGAACGCGAGCCTCGCAATTCGCATGAGCTTCCTTCCTGCGCTGCCCCGCCGCAGGAAGTGATATAGAAAGAACTCGTGCAGGGCGTAGTCGCCCAGGATATCCTCCGTCCTCTGCCTCTGGATACCCTCGGCGTCAAGCGGCAGCAGCTCCGGGCTCACCTGCTCCCTCGATACGGCCTCGAGCACCGCCGCAAGCTCATGAAGGCTCTGCGACGCTGCGTAGCGCAGGATATGCCTGATCAGCGTCTTGGGCACACCCGCGTTTACGTTGTACATGCTCATATGGTCGCCGTTGTATGTGGAGAAGCCGAGCGCGATTTCTGAGAGATCGGAGGTGCCTACAACCAGGCCGCCGATTTGATTGGCTATATCCATCGCTATCTGGGTGCGCTCGCGCGCCTGAGCGTTTTCATAGGTCAGATCGGGAGCTCCCCCATGTCCTATATCCTTCAGATGCTGGCTGAGCGCGTCCGATATCGGAATAATCTTCAGCGGCACGGACAGCGCTCTGCACAGAATCTCAGAATTCGCCAGCGTCCTCGGGGTCGTGCCGGGCCCTGGCATTGTAACCGCCAGCACCCTGTCCGCCGCGCGGTGCGCCACCAGCAGAGCCAGCGCGGAATCCAGCCCGCCGGACAGCGCGACGACAGCCGCCGGTTTACCGGTCGCCTCAAGGCGCTGGCGCAGAGCTGCCGTCTGGAGCGCGAGCACCTGACGGCAGCGCTCGGCCAGCCGTTCGGGCTCGGAAGGGATAAACGGCGCCGGGCTGAACTCTCTGTCGAGCTCCAGGGATACCTGCGAGGGGGCGAACGAGACCCGGCGCACGGGCGGATTTGAAAACGAGCTTCCGCCGATCCTGCCGCGCTCAAACTGAAGGAATCCCAGATCGATATCCGCTGTTATAACGCCGCTGCCCTGCCCGCCCAGCAGGGAAGCCTCACCAAGCGTTTTCCCGCACTCGGCGATTATCCTGTGGCCTGAAAACACCAGCTCGGCCGAGGACTCGCCCTCGCCGTTGGAGGCGTAAACATACGCGCAGGCCAGACGCTCGGAGCGCGCCCGCACCAGCTCGCGCCTGTTCTCCCACTTGCCTATCAGCTCGTTGGACGCGGACAGGTTGCCGATAACAAGGGCTCCCGCCGAGGTCAGCGCGTTTGACGGCGGCTCCTTGACCCAGGCGTCCCTGCATATCTCGAAGCCGACGGCAAAGCCCCCGCCGCCGTCGAACACAAGGTCGTTCCCGAATGGAACGGTGTGCCCCGCGTATGTTATTTCCCCGGAAACCCCAAATCCCGACGCGAAATAGCGGGACTCGTTGAACTCCTTCATATCGGGCAAATACGTCTTTGTCACAATCCCCAGGAGCCTGCCCCTGTGTATCACGGCGGCGCAGTTGAAAAGCCTGCCCCTGTAGCGCGCAGGAAGCCCTATCGCGGCCAGGGCGTCGCAGGAGCTGGTCTGGCACAGCACATGGGCCAGAGCCTCCTCCGCAGCCCCGATAAGGGACTCCTGAAAAAAGAAGTCCCCGCAGGTGTAACCGGTCAGAAACAACTCCGGGAACACAAAGAGCCTTGCGTCCCCGGCCTCGCGCAGGGCGCTTATAACGCTTTCCGCGTTGGATTTCGGATCGGCGGGCTTTACCCTGGGCGAAGCCGCCGCCACCCTGAGAAAACCGTCCTTCATTGCCTATGCCATCTCCCTCGTAACATCGCGAACCCATTTTTTTGTTCTGAAGCGCCAGACGCTGGCGAAAAACTTCCATATCTCCTCAACGCACATCACAATATACACCCCAACGACCCCTCCGCTAAGGACAAGCCCCACCGCGGCCGCGACCGGCACCGCGACGCACAGCATTGAGACTATGTCGATTAACATTCCCGCGTTGACGTCGCCCCCACCGCGCAAAATTCCAACAATTATTGTAAAGTTCACCCCGCGCGCCGGTACGGCCAGGCAGGTTATATAGAGCATGGTCTTCGCGAGCCTCACGGTGTCCTCGCTTGCCCTAAACAGAGGCAGGACGAAGGGCCCGATAACCGTAAGCACAAGCAGCGCAAGCAGAGCCCCCGCCCCAATACCGCTGAAAAACGACGTAAAGCAGAGCCGCTTCGCCGCGGGATATGCCAAGTCCGCCTGCCCCCCGCCGAGCCGCTTTCCAATAATTATAGCAGCCGCGTGCCCCACCCCGAAGTAAAAGCAGGAGGACAGCCGCTCAATGGATTGCGCCATCGTGAACGCCGCCACTCCGGACGAGCTGTTATCCATATGCCCTATTATTATCGGATAGAGTGAAAAGCCTATCCCCCACAGAGTCTCGTTGGCCACCACCGGGGCGCAGAACCTTATAAAATCCCCGACTATCGCCCGCCCGGGCATCAGCAGTTTTGAGAACTGTAGCCTGAAATGGGTGTCGTACAGCGCGAAGCCGAGGGTTATGAGAAACTCCACAACCTGCGAAATAAACGTGGCCAAAGCAGCGCCCGCGACCCCCATGGCCGGGGCGCCGAATTTTCCGAATATCAGCGCGTAGTTCAGCACGGTGTTCAGCGCCATCGAGATCATCAAAACAGCCATGCCGAGCCTCGGGTTCTCCATGCTGCGCTGCGCCCCGATATAGAGCAGGACAAAGCTGTTCAGGAAATATGAGAAGGCGACTATCCTCGCGTATTCCGCTGCAATCCTTACAAGCTCCGGGTCGTTGCTTGTTATCGACAGTATTTGCACCGGGAAGAAGGTAAACGCAAGCGCCGCTATCAGGGACACCGCGCCCGCGCAATACATCCCCAGCCCCATCACGCGGTTTATAGTCGCCGTGTCTCCCCTGCCCCAGTACTGGCTTATCAGCACGCTGCTCCCGCTCTGTATGCCGAACACAAACAGGCTCAGCACAAAAAACAGCGAGTTTGCCAGCGTGACGCCCGACAGCTCGGCCTCGCCCAAAGCGCCCACCATGAAGGTGTCCAGCAGCGACAGCGACATGTTGACGATATTCTGGAGTATTATCGGAATCGCCAGCGTCACAAGCTGGCGGTTCAGCTCTTTTTTTTCGCCCGCGGGCAAACGCTCCATCAGAAGCCGCCCCTTTTATCCGCTCCCTCACCGCGCAAGAGCTCCGCCACCTGGGTTACGAACATCACGGACGGCGGGGACAGCGCGGGCAGCGGCTCATCCACCGAAAACCACCTGAGCTCCAAAACCTCCTCCGCCTGCGGTCTCAGCTCTCCGGAAAAGCTCCGGCAAACATATCCGCAGACCACCATGGATACCCTGTCCCCGTTCGGATAGGTGTATAAGAGCTCCGGTCCCGAGTATACGCCCGCGAGCTCCAGCTCCCCGGTCGTGAGCCCTGTCTCCTCAAGCAGCTCGCGACTCGCGGCGTCCTCAACCCGCTCCCCGACCTCGACGCAGCCGCCGTGATCCGCCCACAGGCCGTTGTCCCTGCGCATTTGCAGCAGCATTTCCCGGCCCCGGACAGGGATGACGCCCGCCCCGACCAATATCAGCATGTCATGCCCGATCTTTGAGCGAATGTTTTTTACATATCCATCCATAAACAGTGTTCAACTCCATTAAGGGCTTTCCCCGCCGCAGGCGGGGAAAGCCCGACATTTTCACATCGTCCTCAGCATTATGGCCTCTTTCCTGAAAAGCCTTGTGGACAGCCCGAGCGCCACCAGCAGGAACACGGCCGACACCGCGAGGGAGCCCAGCATAAAGACATAGTCCGTAACCCCGCCCAGCACCATCTTTATGCAGCCTATCACGTTCAGCAGCGGTACAAACATCATCCAGCCGGCAAAGTCTCCGGCCTGCATCATCATGCTGCCGAACGCGGGGACATAGCCTATCAGCATCAGGAAGGTGCCGTAGGTGGACGCCTCTTTGATGGTTCTGGCGTAGGTGGAGATCGCCACATGCAGCCCCGCGAATATCATCGCCATAATGGCGATGAGCAGCAATGTCAACAGAAGCGCACCGGCGGGCACGGTAAAGCCGCCCGAGACATCCCCCTCGCCCATGCTCATTGCCCTGGGGTTGACGAGGTAGCCGAACACCATTCCCAGGGCCGACGACAGGAGCGTAACAAGCGAAAACAGGGTCACGACAATATACTTTCCCGCCAGAATCGAGCTTCGCCCCGCGCGGGTACAGAGGAGCGGCTCCATGGTCTTGCGCTCCTTCTCCCCCGCGAACAGGTCGGTCGCGGTGGCAAGCCCTCCGACGGCGAGGAATACCACTAAAATCATCGGCAGTATCATGGACAAAATCATGCCGGCGGAGCTCTTTTCCTCTCCCCCTGACGCCGTGTCCAGCGTCACCATGCTCATGCTCACCGGGTAAAGGGCGTCAAGGTCAATGCCTTTATCCCTGAGTGCGGCGCGGATCTCAAGCTCGTTGTAGTCGCGAATGAGTGAGGCGACATAATCTGCGCTGTAGGTGGAGCCGGACTTTGAATCATCGTATATTATCTCTATCTCAGTCTTGCCGCCGGCGCCTGCCCTGCCCTCCAGCACCAAATCCAGCTTCGCGTCCTTCAACTCCGCGAGCGGATCCTCCGTGTTCGACACAGTCACATTTCGGGACTCAAGAAAACTCCTGAAGCTCTCAAGATTAATAAGGCCCACCACTGTGCCGGTCTCCGCCCTGTCAATCGCCCCCGTCATGGCGTTGCCCATGAACAGGAACATTATCGGATACAGCGCCAGAGGCAGCAGCAGGTTTATCAGCAGCGTCTTGCGGTCGCGAAGTATATCCTTGACCTCTTTTTTTACGACGATCCAGACATAATTACTCTTTTTCAAGCTGTTCACCCGCCAATCCGAAGAATACATCCTCAAGCGTCTTTTTCCCGTGCTTTTCGCACAGCTCGGGTATGGTGCCGCAGTCCCGCAGCTCACCCTTGAACAGTATCCCCACCCGGTCACACAGCTTTTCTATTGTGCTAAGCGTATGGTCGCTAAGTACGATCGTCTTTTTCTGCTCCCGGCAATGCTTTATGAAGTCCTCAGCCTCCTTGCGCGAGGTGACGTCGAGGCCGAGAAACGGCTCGTCGAACAGCATTACAGACGGATCGTGTATTATCGCCCTGGCGAAGCTCACCTTCTGCCGGGTTCCCTTGGAGAGCTTGCCGGCCCATGAATTGGCGTATTCGGCGAAATTAAACGTCTCCATCAGGCTCTTGATGCGCCTGTCCGCGTCCTCGCGCGGCACGTCGTTGAGTTCGGCGAAATACATTATGTTCTCCCTGGCGGTAAGCCTGTCATAGAGCCCCGTTTCCCCTCCGAACATCAGCCCTATGCGGCTGCGAACCTCGCGAGGGTTTTTCACGAGGTCGAAGCCGTCCATCTCCGCCGTACCCGAGGTCGGCGTCAGCATTGTCGCCAGCATCCGGAGAGTGGTCGTCTTGCCCGCGCCATTTGAGCCCAAAAGCCCGAATATCTCTCCGCCGTCAACTGTAAAGCTCAAGTCTTTTACAGCTTTGACCGGGCCGAAATCCTTGCAGAGACTGTTAGTTTTTAGCATATTTCCACACCTTCCACTGTCTGCACGGGGGCTTGTAATGCTAATATCTGTTTAAAACCTGACGGTATTTAAGCTATAGAATATTATCACATAGCTCACATGCCGTCAAATGGATTGCCCTCTGTGTCAAGCAGCGCTATCCGCGTAAATCTGAACTCCGCCTCCGGGTCGGCGTACTCCCTGACCGCGTTTTCAATGTACTCCGGGTTCAGGGTGGGATTTTGAGCGGAAATCAAGGCTTTTCCCAAAATTAAACCGTCTTTTTCCCGGAAATCAAGGCTTTTTATCATTGTGGTTATATCCACCCTGGAAACGCCCTTTTTAGTCCGTTTGTCTATAAAAACAGGGCTTGCGAACAGCTCATTCAATCTCTCCGTTTTGCACGCCGTCTCCGCGCCGAAGCTGACCTCGACAAAGCCGATTTCAGAGCACGGGCGCATGGCTATCTCAGCGGAGGAAACCTCTATGCCCTCTGGCAGCAGCCGATTGAGCTCATCCGGCAGGCCCGGAAGATTTACAGGCTCTTTTACGCCAAAATCCAGCCGCTCGCACAGGCTCTCCATGCCCAGCGGCAGCGGAAGGGCGACGGACAGATAGGCGTGCGGATTGAAACCCTCAGTGTAGCGCAGCGGAAGCTGAGCCCGGTAAAACGCCCGTTGAAACACCCGCATAAGATCAAGATGAGAAATATAAATTGCCCGCCCCTTTTTGCTGAACGCAAGCCTTATGTTTATTTTATCCACCGCACTCGCCTCCCAGCAGATTTGCCCCGCACCCTGCGCAGGCGGTGCGGCAGTCCGGGGTGGGGACGCCCATGTGCGCTCTGCGGTTCTCTTCCTTCAAATGCTCTGGATTAACACCGAGAGAAATGTGCGACCATGGCAGCGTCTCATCCAGTTCCCTCCTGCGGTGCGCGTAAAACGCCATGTCCAGCCCCGCGCTCTCAAAGGCGTCCCTCCAGACGCCGAACTTCAGGAACTCTCCCCAGCCGTCCAACCGCGCGCCCTGCCTCCAGGCATTCTCAATCGCCGCGCCGACGCGCCTGTCCCCTCTCGCGAGCGCTCCCTCCAGCACGCTGCCGTCCGGGTCGTGCCAGTTGTAGGTTATCTGCCTGCGCATCGCTCCCTTGACCAGCGCCGCCTTGCGCTGGAATTCCTCCCTGGTGTCCTGCGGCTCCCACTGGAACGGGGTGTGCGGCTTGGGAACAAAAAAGGATGAGCTGGCGGTTATGCGCACCCCCCGCGCCCTGTCCGGCACGGTCTGGCGCCATTTCTGATACACTTTGGAGCACAGCTCGGCGATTTCAAGCGCGTCCTGATCCGTTTCAGTCGGCAGTCCGAGCATGAAGTACAGCTTTACCCCGTTCCAGCCTCCGGAGAACGCGGCGGCGCAAGCGCTCAGCAGATCCTTCTCCGTCAGGTTCTTATTTATTACATCCCTCAGCCGCGCGCTTCCCGCCTCGGGCGCGAAGGTCAGCCCGGACTTGCGCACCTTCTGCACACGTTCCATAAGCTCTGTCGAAAAGCTGTCCGCCCTCAGCGAGGGCAGCGACAGTCCGATGCGCTTGGGCTCGCAGTAGTCCAGCAGTCCGTCGCACAGCTCGCGCAGCGGCCTGTAGTCGCTGCTTGAGAGCGACGTCAGCGCCACGTCCTCATAGCCTGTGTTTTTGCAGGCCGCTATCCCCTGCCCGATCAGTTTTTGGGGACTGCGGGAACGCACCGGGCGGGTGGCGTAGCCGGCCTGGCAAAACCTGCATCCGCGTATACAGCCCCGGAAAAGCTCCAGCATTACCCGCTCGTGCACGATCTCCGTATTGGGCACCAGTGGCTTATCTGGAAAGAAAACACTGTCAAGATCAGTGACAACGCGCTTTTCTATTATATTCGGCGCATTTTCAAGCGGCGTTGCCTCTTTTACCCTTCCGTCCTCAAAATATGATATCTCATACAGCGACGGGACATACACGCCCTTTATTTTGGAGGCCGCCTTCAAAAGCTCTCTGCGCGGCGCCCCCTTCATATCTCTGAAAAGCTCCATCAGCTCGACGGTGACCTCCTCGCCGTCGCCGATGACAAACAGGTCTATAAAGTCCGCCAGGGGCTCCGGGTTGGCGGCGCATGGCCCCCCGGCTATCACCAGCGGATGCTCGTCGCCGCGCTCGTCCGCCCTAACCGGGATTCCGGCAAGATCGAGCATGTTGAGCACATTGGTATACGTGAGCTCGTATTGCAGCGTGAAGGCAAGCACGTCAAACCGCGCCAGAGAATCCCCGCTTTCAAGCGCTGAAAGCGGCATTCTTCGCCTGCGCAGCAGCTCCTCCATGTCCGCCCACGGCGCGAAGGCACGCTCGCACCAGACGTACGGCAGGCTGTTCATCAGCCCGTAAAGTATTTGAAGCCCGAGATGCGACATGCCGATCTCATAGGTGTCAGGAAAACAAAAACAGACACTCAAATCAATTGAGGGCTTGTCCTTGACCACCATGTTCGCCTCTCCGCCCGCGTACCGCGCGGGTTTTTTAACCTTTAAGAGTATCTCCCGGTCAATCATCCTCGTGTCTCCCGATAACAGATATCCCGGCCCAGCCGCCCATCAGCAGCGCAACCGGATTATAGCCCGAACGCACAAACAAAAAGGCTCCGGCAGCCGCCAGCGCCAGCGCCGTGACGACGGTCGCAGCGCGCGTTATGCTCCGCGCGTTTGCAGCCCCTGCCCATTGCAGCGCCAGGCTCAGGATGCGGCCCCCGTCCAGCCCCGAGGCCGGCAGCAGATTGAACGCCCCCTGCACCACGCAAATTCCGGACCACGCAATTATACCATTCGATCCCCCAAAACACAAGGCGCATAAAAAACTGGCGAGAGGCCCCGCCAGTGTGCAGAATATCTCGGCCGGATAGCTCAGCTCCCCGCCGGAGGCCATCCTTATGCAAAGCCCACCGGCGCTCAGCTCCCAGCATTCGACCCTTCCTCCAAGAAGCCTGAGCGGTATCCAGTGCCCAAGCTCATGCAGCGCCGCGCAGCACCAAACCGGGAACAGCAGCCGCCCCGCGTCTATATACAGAAGCACCGCCCACATAAGCGCGAAGCTCCCGTATATTTTCACTTTTCCGAAAGTCATCCTTCAATGTCCAGATAATACGCGGGATTTAGAAGGCCGTTTCCCTTACGTATCTCGAAGTGCAGATGAGGCCCGGTGGCCTTTCCGGTGCTGCCCACCTTGGCAATCGCGGCGCCCTTCTTAACTGTCTGCCCCTCCTTGACTGTTATTTTGCTGCAATGAGCGTACAGCGTGACATACTCGCCGTCATGTCTTATCATCAAGTATTTGCCGTATGAAGCGCTGTCCCCCGTCGCAATAACCGTGCCGGCGGCAAACGCCGAAATCCTTGTTCCGGTATTTGCCGCAATGTCAAGGCCATAGTGGAAGCCCATGACCCCGTCTATCGGGTGCACGCGGTAGCCGAACGGCGAGGTTATTTCCCCCTTCAAAGGCAGCACCGTTTCAAATGGCAGCTCATAGACATTGTAGTCAGCCTTTTCCGGCTTCTCCATGCCAAACGGCAGCGGCAGGGTATCGTCCTCCTCGAACTCGTCCGAGAACGGCAGATACTCCTCCGGGAGACGCAGCGGCTCGTCAAAGCCGCCCATGGCCAGCATGGACACCTGCGACGCAAGTAGCGGGGCGGGGGACGACTCGCCGGAGACGCCGTCCTGCTCAGGGGAGGCCTCGTTGGAAGGGGACGGCGAGAGCTCCGGCGAGGGCGAAACCAATGGATCGACACTCGGGGCCGGAGAAGCGTCCGGGGCCGGAACCTGGACAAACAGGCTCTTAAAGCCGTCCCCTATGTATGCAAGCGCCTCCTCAATTTCAACGCCGTTTTGTATATGGTCAAACACAAACGCCTGCACGGCCTCCGGTTTGAAAGCGCGCGTTATCAGCACCGCCCCAAGAATTACAAGGCATATAAGCAGCTGCGCCAACTGCCAGTTCAGCCTCCCGTCGGAAGTTCCGCCTCCGGGCTTTCTTACAGGTCTGCGGACGGGCCTGCGATCATTTGGCATAGTTCGTCCCCCCTCTTGGTCAAATATATTCCGGGGGACGGCAAAAGATGTGTGCATTGATATTAGTACCACGATTAAACCTTCCGCAATAGCTCCTCAAAATGCTCTGCCCGCTGTGCGGGCGGCGCATTTTCCCCGCCACTGGCGGCAAGGTTTAACTGGTACATAAATAACAAGAAGGAAAGCCCCGGGGCAAGCCGGAAGAAACCAGTTGCGCGCCGATAGTTTTACGATAAATGATTGTTTTTGCCCTGTTTATGGTCGTTTGTGCCCATAGCTAACATTGACAATCATTTACATTGATTGTACAATACACTTAGTGCATATTGCCATATTCTAAAAAAGAAAGGTAGAGAGCCATGGAAAGAAAGCTACGCACGTTTTTATCCATAGCGATGGCCGCTGTCATGCTGTTTGCCCTCTCCGGGGCCGGTCTTGCAGCTTCCGAAAGCCCCGAACCCGAGATACTTTCGCTTGGCACGTCATCTAAAATCCAGTCCCTTGTGTTCGGCTGCGCGGCTGTTATCCCCGTATACGCGGAGGTTTCCCCCGAGGCGGCTGGGCTGGACGTATATGCCGCCCTGTACGCCGGCGAGCGGATGATCTCCGAGGAGGTAAAGCTCTCGAACGGGGCCGCGACAATACGCATCGGCAGCTTGGGCGAGTCCGATGACGTATACATAGGGGCTCGCTTTGCGGGCGCGGAGGTCTCCAAGAGGCTGCCGATAGCGGTTCGCATGATAACGCCGTCTATCTGGACGCCGGTAGCCTACACCAATCCTGAGCGGACAATAACGAATATTCATTTCACAGAGGAAATAGCTCCGGCAGGCGCTTATCTGGCGAAGGCGAACGGTGCGCCGGTCGCGATACTCGGCAGCAGTGACGCTTTCATCACAGTCGACGCTCCTCCTTCCGGGACCGTTTCGGTTTCCAAGGTAAAATATCCCAAGCTCTTCCCAAGCTACTGCTTCACATTCACCTTCGACGTATTCGTTGACGCTCCTGTGTTCCACGGCGCGGACGCGCCAAAAGATGTCTACACCGGGCAGAACTTCGCGGTCATTGTCCGCACCAACCTGGCCACCTTGGATGTAGGACTCTTTGAGACAATGGACAATTCCAGACAGAGGATCGAGACCTCAAGCGTCTATTCCGACGTGGACGGTGTCCGCACCTGGGTGCTGACCGTTCATCTGAGCGAGGCCGGGGTCTACGAATTTCATCCTAACATGGTGGATGCCTTCGGCGTTTGGTGGGCCACAGAGCACCTCTCCATCACAGCCACGGATGAAAACGCTCCCGCCCCGGTCGCGCGTACACTTCCGACCCGCGCCACCCAGCACGACCCCTCCATTTTAAAAGACCCAAACGCCGAGACTCCGACCTGGTACATTATCGGAACAGGCACCGGGATGCCCAGCTCCACCGACCTTGTCAACTGGACAAGTGGCAGCTTCACCGTCCCCAACAGAACCACAAACCTGGCTGAATCGTTTGCGTGGGCCGGGCTGGACGGCACCAACGGAGGAGCCAACGGGACCACGTATGCCTCGGGCATCGTCTGGAACCCTTATTACGACAACGGGGACGGCACATCCGGCGCGTATATGTGGTATTACTGCTCCACATCTAACTTTAAGCGCGGAGCGATCGGCTTCGCCGTCTCCAAATCAATCAGAGGCCCATACAACCATGTAAAGACAATCTCATATTCCGGCTTCACCCTCGTCGGCGGGCCGGACGAGGAGAAAGCCACCGTCGACACCATCTGGACGAACACCAATATTGATGAGCTGATCGCCGCGGGCGTAATAAAGGGCGACGGCCCGAACGGGGATAAGCCCAAGGCGGAGTGGTTCAACGCGGAAGGCGGCTATAACTCCGTCGAGTATCCCGAGAATATCGACCCCGAAGCCTTCTTCGACAAGGACGGCAAGTTCTGGATGATCTACGGCGCCCACAACGGCGGCATCTTCATGCTTGAGCTGGACAAGGGCACCGGACTCCCCCGCTACCCCGGCGTGGACGGGGTGACCGAGGGCGGCAACCAGATCGACCGCTATTTCGGAATCAGGATCGCCGGAGGCTTCTACAGAGGCGGCGAGGGCGGACATATCGTTTACAATCCCACAACGGAGTACTATTACCTCCAGACGGTCTACGGCCAGATCACCGGGGGCTACAACCTGCGCATGTTCCGCTCCAAAAACGTGACCGGCCCATATCTGGACGCGGTCGGCAACCGCGCCGACTTCGCCAGCGGCGCTGATTTGACCGAGGAGCACGGAATCAAGCTGATCGGCAACTACAGCCTCAGCACCCTTGTCAACAGCACCAGCGGCGCGCGCGGCGGCGGGTACAAATACGCCGGCCACGGGTCGTATCTTATGGACAATGGGCAGATGTACATATTCTACCACCAGCGGTTCGTATCCGGCTCCTCGAATCAGATTAGGGGCCACCAGATGTTCCCCAACGAGGACGGATGGCCGGTGACGGCTGTGTTCGAGAACACAAACGACACTATTTCGCCCACCGGTTACGCTGTTGACGACATAGTAGGCACCTACGAGTTTGTCAACCACGGCAGCCAGACAAGCACCGCCATGCTCGACACCCTGATTATCGACCTCAACGCCGACGGCACCGTGACCGGAGACATCGAGGGCGCATGGAGCATGAACGAGGGCACGCACTACATGAGCATGACCATCAACGGGGTGGTTTACAAGGGCGTGTTCTTCAAGCAGCAGGATGAGTCGCTCACCGTCTCGAAGGTGATGACCTTCTCCGCGGTGGGCACAAACAACGAGTGCATCTGGGGCGCCAGAATGGCCCTCAGCGACAGCGACCTGAAGGCCGTCAACGCCTCCGCCGCCCTGCTGACCCTTCCCTACGGAAACACCGCGGCCACCGCGGCTACCACCGACATCCCCTTGTTTAATGAGTTCGCCTACGGCACCAGGGTCGTCTGGACGACAAGCGACCCCGCCGTCATTTCGGCTGACGGCACAGTCACGCGCGGAGCCGAGGACGTCACCGTCAACCTCACGGCGGTCATAATCAGGGGCAACGCGGTCACGGCGAAGGCGTTCAGCGTATTGGTCAAGGCGGCCACAGCGGGCGCCGAGGCGTTCACCCTTCCCCCGCTCTACAACTACGGCTTTTCCACCGCCGACGGATATCTCACGATGAACACCGGAAGCCTGCTCGGCATCGGCACGCTTGTCGGCGGCGCGAAGGTAGTGAATGATGAGAATAAGGGGCCTGTGCTTGAGACGACTAGAATGCTCCAATGGCTTGAACTCCCCTCGGATTCCCTGAAGGGCATACAGAACGGCTTCACTGTAAGCATGTGGGTAAATCCCGTAGCCGGCTTTGATGGACAGCTGTTTGCAATTGGCAATAATGATTGGTTCATAGGAGCAAACTATAGCCTCTGCTGTGCTAAGGGGATCGAATCAGATATTGATATTGTAAAAGACTGGGCCGACAACTATCTGCCCACAGGTGAGTGGAGCTTTGTGACTTTCACGGTGAATAAGTCCGGCATTGCGCTTTACAGAAATGGCAATCTTGTAGCTTCTGGCGCTGGAGATTTGACAGAGCTTTTCAGTGACAATAATCTGTCCGATATGTACTTTTCTGTTGGTGGCGGCCCCGGTACAGTAAGGATCGACGACGTCAAAATCTACGGCATACCCATGTCCGCCTCACAGGTAGCCTCCCTGATCGACCCGGATATCGCCTGGCAGACCTCGTGGCGCATCGACTTCGGGCCGGAGGGCTCCCCGCTTGAGGGCGGGTTCGTTGCCATGAGCAACCTGAACGTGTACAAGAAGATCCCCCTCATCCAGTGCTTCGGCTTCAGCGAGGGCGTGTACGCCAACGAGAGCGCCGAGGGCGGCAACAAGTTCCGCGACCATGTGTATATGCCCGGCGGGGAGAAGTACAGCTTCTACATGGACCTCCCGAACGGGACGTACAACGTCTATGTCTACACCGGCGCGAAGGATTCCGCCAACACGACCCACTTCACCATTCAGGACGACCCGACGGTCTACACCCACGAAACACCCCTCGGAGTCGGAAGCGACAACCACGGTCCCCTCGCCGCGCTCAGGAACTTCACCGTTGTCGTGACCGACAACCTGCTTAAGATGACCTTCTGGGGCGACGAGACACTCGGAGCGGACGCGATAACGGGCAGGCTCGGCTCGCTTGAGATAACAAGGCTGTCTTAAAAAGCACGGTCTCCGACACTGAATAATTCAACGGCAATCCGCGTCCCCGGCCCTTCCCAAGGGCCGGGGACGTCTGCGCACAGCCATAAACATATGCCCGGCTTATTATAAAAAACAGGCCCGCCCCTGTGCCAAATGTCTATCTGCGGGCATATGCTAAGGCAAAGGGAGGTGTTTATTATGGGATTCGGTTTTGGACGACGCGAAGGCTGCGAGGATGGCGGAGACAGCTGCCTTTGGATTATCATAATCATCGTAGTGCTTATATGCTGCTGCGGAGACGGTTTCGGATTCGGAAACAGAGGCTGCTGAGCGCAATAATACGGATCAATTCCTAGCTATGAAGCCGGATGAACCGGCTTCATAGCTTTTTGTATACAAACAGAATACATGAGTGTCTATCTAAAATAATTAAACCTCTAATCTTCTACAGAAATTTTACGATACATAATGTATGAGATATATTAAAAAGTGTATTGCTGTTTTTAATGAAAAATTTATTTCCAATAAAGATTATTTGTTGGAAGAAAAGACATTTTTGTTGGTTACAATATCCGGCATACTGATGTCAACAGTGGGCTTGTTCGGGAATGTATCCCTCGGCCTAAGTATAATTACTTTGATTATTCCCTCAATAAACATTGCTATTGACGGAATATGTCTTGTATACTTTTTCAAAACCCGAAAATGGGAGTCGCCATCGCTGATCGTCATTCTGTATGCGATATTTGTTTTGTTCCCTTCCCTCTGGTTTTCCACGGGCGGGGCAACCGGCTCAACCATGCCTTTTGTTGTATTAATAGGCATATTTGTTGTGATTGCGTTTAAAGGCCGATTTCGTACAATTATTTTGATAATCGTTATTATTATGTTTACGTCCTTTACATTCATTGAGCTAAAGTTTCCCAACGTAAGCATACCTTACCCCAGCAGAGACGCGCATTATGCGGATTTAGCCCTGGGCATGTGCCTGAGCTACTGCGTCAGCGTCTATTTGGCCTATCAGGTATTGAGCGATTATAAAAAATCTAAGCACGAGACGGAACTGCTTGTAGAACAGTTAAAATTCAGTTCGATTACAGATCCCCTAACAGGCATTTATAACCGCAGATATCTAACATCCTATTTATACGATGAAATGCGAAAATCATTCGATGACGGCAGCGAGCTTGCGATGTGTATCTTCGATATTGACTTCTTCAAAAAAATCAATGATACATATGGGCATAATTTCGGCGACAAAGTACTTGTGGATCTTTCCCAGTGTGTCATAGACACATTGACTGACGAAGACATTTTCGGACGATATGGCGGAGAGGAATTTTTAGTTATTTTCAAAAATTGCAGACTTGATCAGGCAATTGTGAAAATGAAAGTAATATATAAAGAATTAGAGAAGGTTGAATGGAATAGCAAGTTAAACCTTACAATCAGCAGCGGGATAAGTGTTTACTATAAGGGAATATCTTTTTCAAGCTTTCTGGAAAACGCGGATAAAAATCTGTATAAGGCGAAAGAAAACGGCCGGAACCAGATAGTTTATTGACGGACCTGACAACCCTTGATTTCACAATAGAAATCAGGGGTTGTTCCAAATCTGGATTCTGAAAATCCCCTATTGGTTTTTTTTCAAAAAGTGGTATAATCATATGGATGCGCATATCAGGAAATATATTCCGCGCATCCGCCACACCAATGGGAGGAAAATAAATGTCAATAATTTCTGCAATATTCGGAACAAGGTCCGCGCGTGAGCTTAAACGCCTTGATCCGGTCATAGATGAGATCGAGGCATTGGAGCCTAAGCTTCAAAAGCTGTCCGACTCCGAGCTCAAGGCCAAGACGGGCGAGTTTAAGCAGCGCCTCGCCAGCGGGGCCAGTCTGGACGACATACTTCCCGAAGCCTTCGCGGTCGTGCGTGAGGCGGCGGTGCGGGTTATCGGCCAGCGCCCGTTCCGCGTCCAGCTCATCGGCGGCATGGTGCTCCACCAGGGCCGCATCGCCGAAATGAAGACCGGCGAAGGCAAGACCCTTACCGCCGCACTTCCCGCCTATATAAACGCTCTGGCTGGAAACGGGGTTCACATAGTCACTGTCAACGACTACCTGGCCCGCTACCAGAGCGAATGGATGGGCAAAATTTACCGCTGGCTCGGGCTCAGCGTCGGCCTTATAGAGCACGATATGTCCCCCGCGGACCGCAAGGCTGCCTACGCCGCCGACATCACATACGCCACCAACAACGAGCTTGGCTTCGACTACCTGCGCGACAATATGGCTTTGTACAAGCGCGACATGGTGCAGCGCGGTCACTCGTTCGCGATTGTTGACGAGGTCGACTCTATATTGATCGACGAGGCCAGAACCCCGCTCATCATATCCGGCCAGGGGGACAAATCCACCGAGCTGTACGCGAGGGCTGACGACTTCGCTAAGCGCCTGCGGATTTACAAGGTGGTCGAGCTCGATTCCAAGCAGGAGCATGACGACATCGACGCCGACTACATCGTCGACGAAAAAGCCAAGACCGCCACCCTGACGGCGGAGGGCATCGCCAAGGCAGAAAGATATTTCAATCTTGAAAATCTCGCGGACTCAGAGAACACGACGATCGCCCACCATATCAACCAGGCCATACGCGCGCGAGGCATCATGCAGCGCGATACCGACTACGTCGTCAAGGACGGCGAGGTCATAATAGTCGACGAGTTTACCGGCCGCCTTATGTTCGGCCGCCGCTACTCTGAGGGCCTGCACCAGGCAATCGAAGCCAAGGAGGGCGTAAAGGTCGAGCGCGAAAGCAAGACACTTGCCACCATCACGTTCCAGAATTACTTCCGCCTCTACTCCAAGCTGTCCGGCATGACCGGAACGGCGATGACCGAGGAGGAGGAGTTCTCCCACATTTACAAGCTGGATGTAATCGCGATCCCCACAAACAGGCCGATGATCCGCGACGACATGTCAGACGCGGTGTACAAAAACCAGGCCGGCAAAAAGCGGGCGATCGTCAGCCAGATTAAGGAGTGCGCGTCCCGCGGACAGCCGGTGCTTGTGGGTACGATCTCCATTGAAAAGAGCGAGGAGCTCTCGGGGATGCTTAAAAAAGAGGGCGTCAAACACGTCGTCCTCAACGCCAAGCACCACGAGAAGGAGGCCGAGATCGTCGCTCAGGCCGGCCACCTGGGCGCCGTCACGATCGCGACCAACATGGCGGGCCGCGGCACCGACATCATGCTGGGCGGCAACGCCGAGTACCTTGCCCGCGCCGATCTGCGCAAGGCGGGGATTCCGGAGGAGATAATCGTCGAAGCCACCGGCTACGCGGACACGGACAACCAGGAGATACTGGCCGCGAGGGCTCAGTTCATTGAACTCCTGAACAAATACAAGGCACAG
Organism: Oscillospiraceae bacterium; assembly: GCA_031556035.1. Classification (GTDB taxonomy): domain Bacteria; phylum Bacillota; class Clostridia; order Oscillospirales; family UBA929; genus JAVBTT01. The sequence goes on along the minus strand of JAVBTT010000014.1, from coordinate 36,705 downwards.
ATATCAGTTGAGGCCGAGAAGGTCAGGGAGGCCGGCGGCCTGTTCATAGTCGGCACCGAGCGCCACGAGTCCAGACGAATAGACAACCAGCTGCGGGGCCGCGCCGGACGCCAGGGCGACCCTGGTTCATCCAGGTTCTTTCTTGCGCTGGACGACGACCTGCTGCGCCTGTTCGGGACGTCGCGCATGGCCGGCATCCTTGAAACGCTGGGCATGGACGAGGACACCCCAATTGACCAGAAGATGCTTTCAGACGCAATAGAGAAGGCCCAGAAGCGGGTTGAGTCCCGTCACTTCCAGTCCCGCAAGACTGTGCTGGAATATGACGACGTCATGAACAAGCAGCGCGAGATCATATACGGCCAGCGCAAGAAGGTGCTGGACGGCGAGGATCTGCGCACCTATATAACCGGAATGATAGGCGGCTGCGTCGAGGAGTCCGTGCACCGCGTCACAGGCGAGCAAAGCTTTGTCGACCCTGTGCAGATGACCGAAATTGCCTCAGGCTGGGAGGGAGTCATACTGCGCAAGGGCGAGGGGGATCTCACCCGTTTGCAGCTTGAGGGCAAAACCCCCGAGGATATAACGGACTGGCTCAGGGAACGCGCCATTGCCGTATACGAGGCAAAGGAGAAGGCGCTGGGCGAACCAATTATGCGCGAGCTTGAGCGTGTGGTTCTGCTGCGCACCGTGGACGAGAAGTGGATGGATCACATAGACGCCATGCATGAATTCCGCCAGGGCATCGGTCTGAGGGCGTACGCCCAGGCAGACCCGGTTGTTGAATACAAGCGCGAGGGTTTCGCGATGTTCGACGAGATGATTGCCTCCATCAGGAACGACACCGTGCGTATGGTCTTCATTGCCCAGGTACGCGGGCAGGACGCCCCGAAGCGCGAGGCCGTGGCCAAGGTGACCGCAGCGGGTGTCGAGGGGGGCGACGGCACGGTGAAGAAGCAGCCGATGCGCAAGACTCAGGCGCAGAAAGTAGGGCGCAACGACCCCTGCCCGTGCGGCAGCGGCAAGAAGTACAAGAAGTGCTGCGGGGCCTCCGAGGGCGGCGCCGAATAGAGACAGCGCCAGGTCGCCTCGCTTGATGCGTGTCAACCATTTAACACAATTAATTTGCAGAAGCTTGCTACGGCAAGCTTCTGCAAATTAATGAACGGAAGGTTTTAATACTAATACCTGTTTAAAACCTGACGGAATTAACATGGGATTAGTATAACATGAGATTAGCTCAAACCCTTCCCAACCATCAAATTCCCGCGTGGTGGCAGACGTCTGCCGCCACGCGGGAATTTATCGCCGTTGCTACTTCCACGCCGAACCTTTTTGGTGTTTAATGTGTATATAGGGTAAAGGCGCCGACCCGCGACCCACTGAACGGAGGTACACTTTTGCTATCGGACAGCATTACGCAGGCCCAGGCCGAGGAAATATACAGCGCCAACTCCGCCTATGTCTTCCGAGCGGCCATGATCCTGACAAAATCGAGAGTCTTGGCGGAGGACGCCGTTCAGGAGACTTTTTTGCGAGTGTTCCAAAAATTCGACGCATATAATGCCGAAAAGCCTCTGCTGCCGTGGATATATAAAATAACGGTAAACGTCACAAGAAACCTCCTGCGAAAGCAGAAGTGGCTGACCTTTATCGGGGACGCGCCAGAAAGCGGCGGCGTTGATTTTGTCGAGGCTTCGGTTCTGAAGGACGAGGAGGGACGCGAACTGTGGGCCGCCGTCAATGAGCTTCCGTTAAAGCACAGGGAAATAATCGTTTTGCACTACTACTGCGACATGAAGCTGAAGGACATTTCGGACATACTGGCAATCCCGCTCGGTACGTGCAAATCAAGGCTGAATTCAGCCCTGAACTCTCTGAGGTCAAGCGTCAGCCGTCCCGATACTCTGGAGGGAGGTTTTACAAGTGGACAATTTTGAAAACGACATCGGGCGGGTAATCCGCGATTCCCTATCGCGCAACACCCCTGAAACGGGCTTTAACAGCGTTTGGGAGAAGTATCAGAAAAACAAAGGACATATTGGAGGTATATATATGAGCAAAAAGGTCGTTTCATTGGTCGCCGCCCTTATAATCGTTCTCTCTTTTACAGCCGGGGCCGCGTTCAGCCAGATGAGGGCGGACAAAACCGATTACAGCTTTGTCGACGACCCCGGTGTCATAGGCAGATGGCTGGCGGTGGATTTTGTGCAAAGCATCGAGGACTTCTCGCCGGACCGGGGGCCCTCCTGGGAAGGGAAATTGTATTTAAACGAGTATGCCTTTATCAATGGCGGTCGTATGCTTGTTTCCATTAACGAGGGCAACAAAAATTTGGTGAATTCCTCAGAGACATGGACTAAGGGCATAATAATTAACCAGGGAGAGAAAACGGCAAGCGCGTATGTCATTGAAGAAATCGGCGGAGCGCAGTACATGTTCTGCGAGTGGAAATCGGGAGATTATACCATCAGGGGTATGAAGCCATGTTACTATGTCTTGAAAAAGGTGGACAGCGAGGATTATTCGACGTATGAGCCCACAAGGATAGAGGATAATATTGACTATCCCTTCGAATATAACCCTCAAATGCCCGGGGTGTGGGAAAGCGTGGATTTTGTTAAAACTATTGAGGACTTCAAACCCTATGAGTACGCTTTTCCTGACCGCCTGTATTTAAATCAGCTTAAAATTAGTGAGGACGGGGCTGTGGCCGTCAACGGCAATTCTGCGGCCATATGGAGCTGGACAGGCGAACTGATTCTTGATAAGGCTAATAAAACCGCCAGCAAATGTATAATAAAAGAAATAGGAGACGACACCTATATGTTCTATGAGTGGAAGACTGGCGATTATACCCTCATGGGCATGGATCCGCAGTATTATGTTCTGAAAAAGCAAGGCTGATTGAGTGCATACACATCAATGGGGGGACGGCTTTCGCCGTCCCCCCATTCTATGATATAAAAGCTATTGGTCCCACGATTAAACCTTGCCGCAATAGCTCCTCAAAATGCTCTGCCCGCTGTGCGGGCGGCGCATTTTCCCCGCCACTGGCGGCAAGGTTTAACTGGTACATCATTATTCAATTGATTCGTACACATGCCCGCAATAGGGGCACTTGGGATAATCGAAATCGTGCCGCCTCTGGCAGGAGGGGCAGTCCCTTTGAGGCGCGCCTGAAGCGGCGGAGTCCGAGGTCTCCGCGTCCTCATGCCTTAACTCCCATATGGCGTGTCTGACAGCGGCCTTTACCACCCAGTAAAGGATGAGAAAAAACAAAAAGACTAGCAGCATTCCAAAAACAAAAGGCACACCGTCACCTCCTCAGGCGTTATTCCCCGTAAAACTCATTTCCCTCAAGAGTATTATCCTTGAGCTCAACGGTTCCCGATGAATCCAGACACTTGGCGTAGTTATCGATAAACTTGCTGTTGCTGACACTGATATTCTGAGAGCCCTTGACTGAAAAGAAGGGGTATTGGGCCCATTCGGTGCCGGCGTCGCCCGCCCTGTTGCCCCTGAACTCGCAGCGGCTAAAGCTCATGTCTGACGTGTCGTATATGTTAATAAGATCATACTCCGCGTTGTCCCTGAACAGGCATTTGTCAAAGCTTATATTTTTGCTGTTCATGACGGACATGATGTTATAGGTGCACTCGTAAATCGAGGAGTTCGTCACCGACATGCCGGTCACGTTGTTAAGGCTGAGCCCCGTTGTGCCGCAGCCGTACATGTACGCGCCGCTTATACCAATAGACGAGCTGTTTTCAAACGAGAACACTCCGCCGACGCAGTAGCCGCCCTCGGTGTGCCCGGCCTTGATGTTGTCGATTGTTATGTTAGAGCTTTCCAAAAAGCTCAGAACAAAGGCGTAGCGGGGCTCCACTATGATCTCGCTCGGGTCCGCGCCCGCTCCCTCAATCGTCAGGTTCTTTATGCCCTTCAGGCAGAGTTCACTGCCGTCGAACACCTCGTTCCAGTAGAATTGCTCATTTGACTTGTATTGGGACGCGGCCGCGGTCAGGTTGTAGACGCCCTCCTTCAGAATGATCCTCCTGTCCGAACCCAGGGCATTTAGGAACTCTGCGGCGGTGGAGACGGTGATCTTCTCCTGCTTGCGTCCGCCTATGTATATGCTGTTGCTCTCGCAGTCCCAGTCGATTTCCTTCCCCAGGGCGCTGCTGATCGCCCTCACCGGCAAGTATGTCGTGCCGTCGTATATGAACGGCTCCACGTCGTTGCCCATGGCGTCCTTGGGCTGGAATTCCCCGCCGCCGATATAGATTTTGATGTCCCTGTAAGCTATCTCGATTGTCTTGCGGAGCTGGGCGGCGTAAGCGGGCAGGTTGCACAGCAGCAGAAAGGCGCACAGTATTACTGCGGCTCTCGCGGCTTGTCTTGTCTTGGGCCTCATCTCACAACACTCCTTAAAAATGATATATCACAGATATCTTTTCTCTCCTTTGGCGGGGAAAGCGATAAATATCAGATTCTGTACAGCAAATCCCCGTACGTCGGGAAGGGCCAGACATCCGATGCCACAATCTCCTCCAGGCCGTCGGCTGTTCCGCGCAGCTCCTCCATCGCCGGCAGCACCTTGTCCCTGTAATAGGCGGCCCTCTCAAACGATGCGCCGTCCGGGAGCTCGGTCAAGGCCTCCGCCAGATCGCGTATGTTTTCGTCCAGCGCGGCGGTCAGCGCCCCTAGCCGCTCTATCAGCGCGTCCTCAAGATGGCAGTCCGCCCCGCAGGCTTTAACCGCGAGCTTCGCCTCGCAGACTTCCCGCTTGAAGCGCACGCAAGCGGGGGCTATCTCGCGCCGCGCCATCTCCACCATCGTCTCGCCCTCGATATTGATGGTCTTGCCGTAGCTCTCGAGATAGACCTCGTAGCGCGAGCGTATCTCGGCCTCGGTGTAGACCTTGTGGCGCAGAAAAAACGATATGTTTTCGGGCGTTATGAAGCGTGGAGCGGCTTCGACAGTGTCCGTTATATCGGGAAGCCCCCGGCGCTCCGCCTCGGCCTTCCAGTCGTCGCCATAGCTGTTGCCGTCGAATATGACACGCCCGTTTGAGCGCGCAGTGTCCCCGATTATCCGCCTGACCTCTCGGCGCACGTCGGACACGCTCTCCAGCCGCTCCGCGAAACGGGACAGCACGTCCGCCACCGCGGTGCTCAGCACGACGTTGGGCTCGGACACCGACAGAGACGAGCCCGCCATCCGGAACTCGAACTTATTCCCGGTGAACGCCAGCGGGGAGGTGCGGTTGCGGTCGGTAGCGTCGCGGTGAAGCCTCGGCAGGCTTTTCACCCCGGTCTCCATAAAGGTCGCCTCGCCTCCGCGCGCCACCTCGCCGAGCGAGAAGCTCTTTAATATCTCGCTGAGCTGGTCGCCCAGGAAGATGGAAACAATTGCCGGGGGCGCCTCATGCGCGCCCAGGCGGTGGTCGTTTCCGGCGGTGGCGACGCTAAGGCGCAGCAGATCCGCGTGCTCGTCCACAGCCCGTATTACGGCGCAGAGGAACAGGAGGAACTGCTCGTTCTCCTGCGGTGAATCCCCTGGTTCAAGCAGATTCAGCCCGTCGTCCGTACACAGCGACCAGTTGTTGTGCTTGCCGGAGCCGTTTATGCCCTTAAAGGGCTTTTCATGCAGCAGGCAGGCCAGCCCGTGCTTTTCCGCCACCTTCTTCAGGGTCTCCATTGTAACCTGATTGTGATCCGTGGCGATGTTCGCCGTCTCGAATATCGGCGCGAGCTCATGCTGGGCCGGGGCCACCTCGTTGTGCTTTGTCTTTGCGAACACCCCCAGCCGCCAGAGCTGCTCGTCGACCTCCTTCATGAAGTCGTTGACGCGCTGCTTGATCGCGCCGTAGTAATGGTCGTCCATCTCCTGCCCCTTGGGGGGTTTGCTGCCGAACAGGGTTCGTCCGGCGTACATCAGGTCGCGCCGCTTCTCCCACAGTGAGCGGTCTATCAGGAAGTATTCCTGCTCGGGTCCCACAGTAACGTCGACCCTTTTAGAGGCGGTGTTGCCCAACAGCCTGAGCAAACGCACCGCCTGCCTGTTCACCGCCTCCATGGAGCGCAGCAGCGGGGTTTTTTTGTCCAGAGCCTCGCCGGAGTATGAGCAAAAGGCCGTCGGGATGTACAGGGTCGTGTCCTTGACAAACGCGCTGGAGGTGGGGTCCCAGGCGGTGTAGCCGCGCGCCTCGAACGTGGCCCTCAGCCCGCCCGACGGAAAGGACGACGCGTCCGACTCACCCACCACAAGCTCCTTGCCGGAGAACTCCATAATCACCCTGCCGTCCGGCGCGGGCGTAATGAATGAATTGTGCTTCTCGGCGGTGATGCCTGTCATGGGCTGGAACCAATGGGTGAAGTGAGTCGCGCCCTTCTCGACCGCCCAGTCCTTCATCACGGACGCGACCACGGTCGCGACGGACGGATCCAGCGGCTTGCCGGAGTCCCTGGTCTCGCGCAGGCTGCGGTATATCTCCTTGGGAAGCCTCTCCTTCATAACTCCGTCGTGAAACACCGCACTTCCAAAAATATCAGATACAAAAGACATATATTCCTCCAAATTACAAAGCATAGAGTATATTCCGGTTTGATAAAGCTTATCGTTTTCACCGCGCCTTGTCAAGAGAAAAGCCGAGCGCGGCCCGCGAAAAAGGCGGAGCCGCGCCGTATTTACAGTTACATTTTAAGCATTTTGCGTTTATTTTCAGATGTTTTTTTCAACAACCCGCAAATAAACTCCCTGTCGTCATTCTCAAGCGCTTTCTCAAGACCCGAAAGAGCTGAAATGTACTTTTTGAGATGCGGTACGATTTTACTTGCGTTAAGGGCAAGCAGCTCCGTCCACAGCTCGGGATCCAGATTGGCGATGCGCGTACAGTCTCGAAAGGCTCCGGCGGTGTGAGCCAGCGTCATGCCATCGGGATAATCCGCGCAGAGAGCGGCGGCGGATATATGCATGAGGTCGCTGGTATAGGCGATTATTTCGTCGTGCTCGCCCGGGCGGTTCGCCTCTATCCGACCGGCCCCGATATAGCGGCACAGCTCGTCCAGCAGCATCACCGAGCTTTTCCTGAACCGCCCGGGCAGCACGACGATAAAGCCCGCTCCCTTGAAAATCCCCGGGTCGGCATTGTCAAACCCGCCGACCTCCTTGCCCGCCATAGGGTGAAGACCCACATAGTCGACCACGTGAGGAAGCTTTTCCCGCGCGAAGGCCGCTATCTCCTCCTTAACTCCGCAGATATCTGTAACGACGGAGCCGGGCTTGAAAAAGCCCACGCACATCTCCATGTTGCGGATTATTGAAGCCGGGCCCGAGCAAAATATTGTGATATCCGCTACCGCGGCGGCCTCCTCCAGGGAGTTCGCAGCCCTGTCCACCGCACGGCGCTCCAGCGCCGCCGACAAGACCTTTTCGTCAATGTCATAGCCGGTTATCCGGCAGTCCCGAAAGCCGCGCAGCGCGTATGCCAGCGAGCCCCCCATCAGTCCGAGTCCGACAATTGATATTTCCAGGGCCATAGTTGTTACCATTCCTTTTATTTTTCGACACGCGGGGGCTACGCTCTTCTTTATGCCGTTTCTATCTTGCTGGCCTCCTGAAGGCCAAGAATCTCAATCGCCTCTTCCACCATTTTGTATTTGAGTATCTTGCCCGCCGCGTTCATCGGAAATTCGGAGACAAACCTCACGTATTTCGGCGTCTTCTGCTTTGCCATATGAGACCGCACGTAGTCCCTTATCTCCTCCTCGGAGGCGCTCACATCCTCCTTCAGAATAACGCAGGCCAATATCTCCTCGCCGTACTGCTTGTCGGGCACTCCAACGACCTGCACGTCGCGCACCTTACCGTGCGTATAGATAAAGTCCTCAATCTCCTTGGGATAGATGTTCTCCCCGCCCCGGATTATCATATCCCTGATGCGGCCCGTAATTTTGAAATTGCCGTCCGGCCTGCGGCGGGCGAGGTCGCCCGTGTGCAGCCAGCCGTCAGCGTCTATTGCCCCGGCGGTCGCGGCCGGCATCTTGTAGTAGCCCTTCATGATGTTGTAGCCGCGGGCTACAAATTCGCCGTCCGTATCGTCCGGCAGCTCCTCGCCCGTGTCCGGATCGACAATTTTGCACTCGATGCCCGGCAGCGGCCTGCCCACGGTGTTGACCTTCACCTCTATCGAGTCATCGGAATTGGACTGCGTGCAGCCGGGCGAGGACTCGGTCTGGCCGAACACGATCGTGATCTCCGGCATGTGCATCCTGTCTATGACGTCCTGCATGACCTTGACGGGGCAGGGGCTTCCGGCCATTATGCCTGTTCTCAGGTTCGAGAAGTCCGTTTTTTCAAAGTCCGGGTGCTCCAGCATCGCTATAAACATGGTGGGCACGCCGTTTATGGCCGTAATCTTCTCCTTTTTGACAGCCTCAAGCGCGAGCCTCGGCGAATAGGCCGGGACCGGCACCATTGTCGCTCCGTGGGTGACGGACGCGGTCATGGACAGCACCATGCCGAAGCAGTGGAACATCGGGACATGGATCAGATAGCTGTCCGCCGTGGACAGATCCATGCGGTCGCCGATGTTTTTTCCGTTGTTCACGACGTTGTAGTGAGTGAGCATGACCCCCTTGGGGAAACCAGTTGTGCCGGACGTGTACTGCATGTTGCAGACATCGTGGCGGTTGAGGGTCGCCATGCGCTGGTATACAAGCTCTATCGGCGTTTTGTCGGCGTACGACATCGCCTGTTCCCAGGTGATGCAGCCGGGCTGCTCGGAATCTATGGTGACGACGTTTCTCAAAAAAGGCAGGCGCCCCGAGTGCAACGGTTCTCCCGGCATGTGATTTGCGAGCTCAGGGCATATCTCCTTGATAATGCCCACATAGTCCGAATCCTTATGTCCGTCGACCATGACAAGGGTGTGTGTGTCCGACTGGCGCAGCAGGTACTCGGCCTCGTGAATCTTGTAGGCCGTGTTGACCGTCACCAGCACGGCGCCGATCTTGGTGGCTGCCCAGAACGTGATGAACCACTGCGGCACGTTTGTCGCCCAAATCGACACCTTGTCGCCGCGCTTTACGCCCATTGAGATGAGCGCCCGGGCGAACCTGTCCACATCCTCGCGGAATTCCCGGTAGGTTCGGGTGTAGTCCATGGTGGTGTATTTGAAGGCGTACTGGTCCGGGAACTCCTCTACTACGCGGTCGAGCAGCTGCGGGAACGTGAGGTCGATAAGTGACTCCTTCTCCCATATGTACTTGCCCGTCCCCGCCTTGTTGTCAAAAAGCTCGCTGCGGGCTGACTTTTCGGTGTAGCGGCTCATATAGTGCGCGAACTGCGGAATCGCGATGCCCGCGTCCTCCAGGTCCTCCGACCATCGCTTGACCCACTCCAGCGAGACATATCCCTCGTAGTTGATGGAGCGCAGCGCCATCATCATCTCGCCGATCGGCAGATCCCCCTCGCCCATCATACGATAGGAGATTTTACCGTTTTCCGTCACGGAGTCCTTTGTATGCACATACTTGATGTAGGCCCCCAGGTTCTGTATCGTCTTTTCCGGGCTCTCGCCCGCGACGCGGTATGGGTGGTGCATATCCCACAGCGCGGCCACGGCGTCGCTGGCCGTGCTCTCCAGCAGACGGCGCAGGCGCGCGGTATCCGCGTAGACGCCGTTTGTCTCGACGAGCAGCGTCACTCCCCGGTTTGCTGCTATCGGAGCCAGTTCCTTCAATTGAGATACAACAAGCCCGTCGTCCACCTCTCCATCCGGGAAAACGCTCAGGTCGGCCAGAATACGGATGTATGGCGTGCCGAGCTTGGCGGCGAGCTCGATATACTCAGTTATCTCGGCCCTGTTCTGTTCGCGCCTGTCGGCATATTTCAGGCAGCAGTTGGACGAAAAGCAGGGAATTGTCAGGCGCAGGGACGCAAGCTTTTCCGCAGTCTCCGGCAGGGAATAGTCTGTGAACGGCTGGGCCCGGAAGGCCAAAATATCCGCTCCGAGGCCTCGTATTTCAATGCCGTCGAAGCCGAGGTCCTTCGCCATCGTGTAAATATCGCTCCAGTCCGAATGGGGGCACGCGAGGGTTGAAAAGGCGATTTTCATGTCTGTTCCTCCTATTTTGAGTTTTGGAGGCAAAATAAAAACTCCGCCCCCTGCATTCACAAGAGACGAAGATACAAAATCTCCGCGGTACCACTCTCATTGGGGCAAAAATGCCCCCGCTCAATGCGTCTTTCCCCGGAAACCCGGGATTCAAACGCGCTTCCCGTGATAACGGCGGGAGCCCCGGTCGCACCTACGCGCGGCCCGTAAAGAGCCGTTTCAGCTGACTGCTCTAGGGGGAGCGCGAAATCCCGCCCTCGCGCCGCCTCGCACCATCCGGCGGCTCTCTGGAGCTCGGGAACTGGGAATCGCTTGCCCTGTCATCGCATTTAGAGTATCGGTATTAAGATTATTCTATATTATACTGCATTGGAAACGAAATTGTCAACCCCTAGAAACATGAGGCCGGTTCGTTTTTAATACTAATACCTGTTTAAACCCTGTGCTGACGATATAAATATTTTTTTAGTTTACATAAAAATATTCACCAATAATCGGCAAACCTCTTGACATGCCGAATAGTTCGGTGTAAAATAACAGCTGTGTAAAGTCATTAGGCTTTACAAGGAGGCCTCAATGAAGGACAATTCCGTTCAGATGGCGATTTTGTTTGATTTCTACGGCGCCATACTGACACCAAAGCAGCAGGAGTTTTTTGACCTCTATCACAACGAGGACCTTTCGCTGTCAGAGATCGCCGAGATAGCCGGAATAACCCGCCAGGGTGTGCGCGACGTCATTTCCCGCGGCGAAGCGATACTCACGGACATGGAGGAAAAACTTGGGCTCGCGAAACGCATAACCCTCCTTACGGATACGTTCTCGGCAATTGTTCAGTCCGCCGACGTCATTACAATGATAAATGAGCGCAGATACATGAATGCGGAAATCCGCGACGAGGCGAACAGGATTCGCCGTTTATCCTCAGAGGGAGGTAAGACATAAATGGCTTTTGAGGGCCTTACCGAAAAGCTGGGCTCGGTTTTTAAAAAGCTCCGCGGCAAGGGCCGCATTTCAGAAAGCGACGTCAACGATGCTATGCGCGAGGTTCGCCTCGCCCTTCTTGAGGCGGACGTCAGCTTCAAGGTCGTAAAGGAATTCATCGCACAGGCATCCGCCCGCTGCAAGGGCGCGGATGTGCTTGAGACCCTGAACCCGGCTCAGATGATAGTCAAGATCGTCAACGAGGAGCTCATCGCCCTGATGGGCGGCAGCAATTCAAAGATAAGCACTTCTCCCCGCCCCCCCACAATTGTCATGCTGGTTGGGCTTCAAGGCGCGGGTAAGACCACGAACGGTGCCAAGCTCGCGGGCATGTTTAAAAAGCAGCAAGGCAAACGCCCGCTGTTGGTCGCATGCGACGTATACAGGCCCGCCGCGATAAAGCAGCTTCAGGTGGTGGGAGCGCAGCTGGGCATCCCGGTGTTTGAGCAGGGCCAGGGTGACCCGGTTGAAATTGCCAAAGCGTCCATAGAGCACGCGATAAAGCACGGCAATGACTTTGTCTTCCTCGACACGGCCGGCCGGCTCCATCTGGATGAGGAGCTCATGCTGGAGCTGCAGCGCATCAAAGAGGCCGTCAAGCCCACTGAGATAATGCTAGTCGTCGACGCCATGACCGGACAGGACGCGGTCAACGCGGCTCAGGCTTTCAATGAGAGACTCGGAATAGACGGCGTCATGCTCACAAAGCTGGACGGCGACGCGCGCGGAGGCGCGGCTCTTTCTGTAAAGGCCGTCACCGGCAGACCGGTGAAGTTCGTCGGCGTCGGCGAAAAGCTGGACAATATTGAGCCCTTCCACCCCGAAAGGATGGCCTCACGCATACTTGGCATGGGGGATGTTCTGACCCTTATCGAAAAGGCCGAGCAATCCTTTGATCTGAAAAAAGCCGAGGAAATGGAGAAAAAGCTCCGCGCGGGGCGCTTCACCCTCACCGACTTCTACGAGCAGATGGGCCAGCTGAAGGGCATGGGCTCAATGGCCGATATAGCCGGTATGATCCCCGGCATGGACAAGAGGGCGCTCCAGAACGCCAAGTTTGATGAAAAAGCGCTTGCCCGCACGGAGGCAATAATCCTGTCCATGACACCCAGGGAGCGGGAATTTCCGGAGATACTCAACTCATCGCGCAAGCGCAGAATATCCAAGGGCGCCGGGACGAGGGTCGAAGAGATAAACAAGCTCCTAAAGCAGTACGACATGATGAAGCAAATGGTCAAGCAGATGGCGTCCGGACGGATGCCGAAGGGTATGAAAGGCATGAAGGGCATGCCCTTCTAACCTGCCTTGTTGCGTTGATTGTACTCTTGAAGATGTCCCGGGCCGCGCGCCCTTGACATAAATACTCAAAACCTGTTTATCAGTGGAGGTGAAAACAATGGTCAAATTAAGACTTCGCAGAATGGGCGCGAAAAAGGCCCCTTTTTACCGCATAATTGTAGCCGATTCGCGTTATCCCCGCGACGGCCGCTTTATTGAGGAGATAGGCACTTACAATCCCCTTACCGAGCCCGCCGAAATAAAGGTGAACGCCGAGCGCGCCAGGGAGTGGCTCAGTACCGGCGCGCAGCCGACCGACGTGGTCAAGTCGCTGCTCAAGAAAGCTGGTGTTCTGTAATGGCTGCCGATTTGAAGGAGCTTTTGTCGTTCATCGCGAAAAACATCGTCGACAGTCCGGACGACGTCTCTGTTGAGGTGGTTGACCGGGAGGAAATCACAACCCTTGAGCTCCGGGTCGCCAAGGAGGACATGGGAAAGATAATCGGGCGGAACGGCAGGATGGCCAAGGATTTAAGAACCATAGTCCGCGCCGCCTCCCGTGAATCCAAAAAGGTGCATGTCGAGATAGTGGACCAGCAATAGTATAGTGGCGTATGCTTATACTAATATCTGTTTAAAACCTGACGGTATTAATTTGCAGAAGCTTGCCGCGGCAAGCTTCTGCAAATTTCTGAACGGAAAGTTTTAACACAGGATCAGTATTGGTCCCACGATTAAACCTTTCCGCAATAGCTCCTCAAAATGCTCTGCCCGCTGTGCGGGCGACGCATTTTCCCCGCCACTGGCGGCAAGGTTTAACTGGTACATCAATATTAACCGCGTTTCGCGGAAATGGCATACGCCGTTTTTCAGGGAGGATTTTCATCATGCAGTGGATGGAAACAGGAAAGGTTGTCAATACGCATGGAATCAAGGGCGAGATTAAAATCGAGCCCTGGTGCGACAGCCCGGATTTTTTGCTTTCTTTTAAAGAGCTTTTGATAGGAAAAAACGTATTCAGAGTACTTTCCTCACGAGTACACGGGAAAATGGTGCTGGCAAGCCTGGAGGGTATCGAAAGCGTTCAGGACGCGCAGCGTCTCAAGGAGCAGTCAGTCAGCATTGACCGAACCGGGGTGAATCTGCCAGAGGGCCGCTACTTCGTCCAGGACCTGATCGGGCTTGCCGTGCTTGGGCAGGACGGCGTCAGAATCGGCACGCTTTACGATGTTATGAGTATGCCGGCGCAGGATGTATACGTTGTGCGCGGCGAGGATGGCGAGCATTATATCCCTGCGGTGCCGGAGTTTGTGCTCGGTATTGATATCGAGGGAGGCTTTATCTCCGTCAAGATGATCGAGGGCATGTGAATGAGGATTGACGTTCTGACCCTCTTCCCCTCAATGATTGAAGCTGTGCTCGGTGAAAGCGTGCTGGGTCGCGGGGCGCGGAGGGGCCATTTCTCTTTTGCCGCGCATCAGATACGAGACTACACTCAAAACAGGCAAAAGCAGGTCGATGACTACCCTTATGGCGGCGGTATGGGCATGGTCATGCAGGCTGACCCGCTGTTTCGCTGCTGGGAGGACGTGATATCCAAGCACGGCAGAGGGCATACAGTTCTGATGAGCGCGCAGGGGCACGTCTTTAATCAGGGGATGGCGCGTGAGTATCAGCGGGAACACAGCCACCTCATACTGGTGTGCGGCCGCTACGAGGGTGTGGACGAACGCTTCATTGAGGAGTGCGTGGACGAAGAGCTGAGCATTGGGGATTTTGTGCTCACCGGGGGAGAGATCGCGGCCTGCGCGGTGGCGGACGCCGTGTGCCGGCTTATCCCCGGGGTGCTTGCCGAGGAGATATGTTTCGAGGACGAGAGCCACTGGAGCGGGCTGCTGGAATTTCCGCAGTATTCGCGTCCCGAGCTTTGGCACGGCAAAAATGTGCCGGAGGTGCTGCTGTCCGGCAACCATGAGGCGATACGCCGGTGGCGGCGCGAGCAGGCAGAGCGGCGCACCAAGGCCAAGAGGCCCGACATGTGGGAAAAATATTGCGCGGACAAGTGAGTACACGGCAAAGAATTTGCGTATGAACAAATTCTTTGCCGTGTCGCTTTATCTCCATAAATAAATGTGATATAATATTTGCCACTGTCTTTTAAGGTGGTAAACATGCATGGAAACTCTCGTGTATGAGCAGAAACGCTTTGCCGACACAAAGCGTTTTGTGGAGCTTGAGATGGAACGCATCGACAGGCGCTTTGACGAAGGTATACAGGCGGGAGACGACGCCTCAGAGGAAAGCGTCCGATCCATGCTTGAGCGGCGCTGGCGAGTCCTGGCTCTTGTCAGGGAAAACCCGTACTTTGCCCGCATAGATTTCCATGAGGACGGCAAGCCGTTTTCTAATGAGCTGTACCTCGGCAAAACGACGATTATGGACGCCGACAAGCGCATACGCGCGGTCGACTGGCGCGCGCCGGTGGCCTCGCTTTACTACGAGAACAGGCCCGGTCCCGCAGGATACGCCTGCCCGGAAGGAAAAATCTCCGGCGAGCTGCTTCTGAAGCGCCAATTCACCAGCGATTGTGGAGAGCTCACAAAATATGACGACATAGACATCACCTCGGACGACGAACTGCTGCGCCCTTATCTCACAATGGCCTCGGATGTGAGGCTGAAGAACATCATTGCCACCATACAGGCGGAGCAAAACCGCATTATACGCGCGGACCTGGGGAGAGACATGATCGTGCAGGGCTCCGCTGGCAGCGGAAAAACCACTGTCGCGCTGCACCGCATAGCGTACTTTGTCTACACCTGGGCTGAGCGCTTCACCCCTGACAGGTTTATGATTCTCGCTCCCAACAACTTCTTTCTCCAGTACATCGCCCCAGTGCTCCCCGACCTCGGGGTGGAGGACGTCACACAGTGGACGTTTGAGGATATGTTCCGCACAATCACCGGAATAAAGGCCTCTGTTGAAAACCCGGTTGCCGGGCTAACCTCTGTTATGGAGGGCGCTTCCTTCGAGGACAGGGCGTATAAGTGCTCCCTGGCCTGCCGCGAAAGCCTGGACGCATTTGTGGAAAACTGGGAGCTGTCAAATCTCCCCGCCGGACCGCTGATTGTCGGCATCACAGAGGTCTACCCCGCCGGCGCGGTGGCCGAGCTGTACGGACGACAGTCCTCCACCCTTCCAATCGTAACGCGGGTGAAGGATATCAAAAGACAGCTCGAGGCGCTGGTGCGCGATATGACAGGCGGCAAGGCGGCGGTGCGCGAGCTGCTGTCTCCGATGCTCAGGCCCAGTGTACTGGAGCTCTACGGAAAATTCCTGACCATATCAAAGCCCAGGCTGACTTGGGAGGATCTCACCCCCCTGCTGTATCTCTACCACAGGCTGTACGGCGCCGCCGACAGGCGCACAAAGCACATCATTATCGACGAAGCGCAGGATTTCAGCCCGTTTACGCTGTCCACGCTGCGCGAGATATACCCAAACGCGGCGTTCACTGTTTTCGGCGATCTGGCGCAGGGCATATTCCCCTATCGCGGACTTGAAAGCTGGGAAAGCGCCAACACGGATATCTTTGACGGCCATGCCTTTTCGGCTGTTCTGAAAAAGAGCTACCGCACCACCACCGAAATTATGGAGGCCGCCGGCAGCGTGCTTTCAGACAAATCCCTCGCGGGTGAAGCTTTCGTACGCCACGGCCCCCCGGTCGAGTTCAAAATCGCTCTCGCTCCCCGGGAGTGGCAAGGCCTGTTGTCGGAAAGCACCGCGAAATACGCACATCACAAACAGACGGCTGTTATAACCAGGACTCCCGGCTCGTGCGCCGCGCTGGGCAGGATTCTCAAAGCCCCTGTTGTAACAGGCAAGGACGAGCCGCTTCCGAAGGGTCTGTGCGTGATTCCGGCTGCGCTCTCCAAGGGGCTGGAGTTTGACGCCGTCATCATAGCGGACGCGGACAGCTACACCGAGCGTGACGACAAGCTCCTGTACGTAGCCATGACGAGGGCGATGCACGAGCTTACGGTTATCGGCCTCGGGTCGCTGGGGGCTCTATTCGAGAGATAACAGACAAGGCATCCGCCGGGACAACCCGGCGGATGCCTTAGACTGCAGACAAATGACAGTCTGTCATCGAAAATGAGGGCAGGCTTTTGCCGCTGAGGACTGGGCAGCGGGCCCTGTCAAAGTTGCTTTTTCCCAAGCTTTGTCGCCTGCTCGGCCGCAGAAAGCGAGCTCGGTGTCCGACCGAGTCCGAGGGTCTCCATCGCAACCCGGTAGTACCAGGCGGCCGCGCCCGTGTAGTTGCTCCAGCCGCCGCGCCCCGCGTGCGCCGGATTGTGGTACACGTCGGCTGCCAGGACGTACGGCTCGGTTTTGTATTCATCTATAGGATGTGTGGCCGGGAGCAGCATATTGAGGATTTGCGCGGCGCGCTCATGCAGTCCGGCCAGGTGGCAGCCCATCGCCAGCCATACTGCCGCGTGCGTATACTGTCCGCCGTTTTCCCTAACCCCCGGCACGTAGCCCTTGATATATCCGGGGTTTTTAGCGCTTTTTTCAAACGCCGGCTCAAACAGCCTCACAAGCCTGTGCTTTTCATCTACCAGCCGTTCCCATGCGCTGTCCAGCGCACTCTCGACCATGCCATCAGGCACGCTGTCTTTGAAGAACGCTGACCAGCTCTGGGCAATTGAGTCTATGCGGCACTCCTCGTCCATATGGCTTCCAAGCGTGGCGCCGTCGTCGTAGTAGCCGCGGCGGAACCACTGCCCGTCCCAAGCCCCTTCGCAGGCGCGAATCAAATTTTCCCTCCACACCTGGTAGGACTCGGCTCTGGCGGTGTCCCCTCTGGCCTCGCAGATCGGAGCCATTCTCTCGCAGACGTGGGCCAAAAACCAGCTCAGCCAGACGCTCTCGCCGCTCCCCTTGTCCCCCACGAGATTGAAACCGTCGTTCCAGTCCCCCGCACCCATCAGAGCAAGCCCGTGAATGCCGACGCCTCGGTGAAGTGCCAAATCTATTGCACGGACACAGTGTTCGTAAACCGTGGCCCTGTATTCTGTCCGGCGCGGAGTTTCATATCGGTCGTGCGCGTCAAGCGCCAGAGACGGCGAGGCTATAAAAGGCGCGCGCAGGTCCAGAAGACCGCCGTCCCCTGTAAAGTCCAGATACTCGCAGACCGTGTAGGGAAGCCACAGCAGATCGTCGGAGCATCGGGTACGGACACCCTTATCCCCCTCTCCTCTGCCAAGTTGACCGGGATGCCACCAGTGCTGGCCGTCCCCCTCCTCGTATTGATGGGCGCAGGCTCGGAGTATCTGCGTCCTTGTCAGCCCTGGATCCGCGTACAGCGCCGCGCACACATCCTGAAGCTGATCCCGGAAGCCGTAGGCCCCGCCGCACTGATACAGAGAGGTGCGCCCGAAGAGGCGGCAGGCCACAACCTGATAGAGCGCCCACCCGTTGAGATAATTGTCAAGCTGCTCGCTCCCCGAGTCAACAGGATTGCTTCCGACCAAATCCCTCCAGAAACCAACCGTGTTTCCCAGTGCTATATCGGCCTCGCGGTCGTCCGCCAGCGCGCGCAGCAGCTCAAGTCCCGGCGCGTTTTGGGCGCAGCCCGTGACAATCACCGCGCGCAGCTTGCCCTTGCGTCTGACAGTCGATATTTTCGCGTTCAGCTCCCCCGGGCGGCCAGATATGTGTTCGGGCGGCACAGACGCCGCCAGCGCGAATATCTGGGGAGAAAAAGCCGTGTTATAGGGATTTTCCGCCTTGATTACGCCGTCCTTTTCCTGTTTTATCTGAATATACCCGGAGTGGGAATCCGACACTCCCATTGCCAGCCTTGCCGAGTAGCATATCTGTGCGTCTTTGAGCCCTTCCGTCTCTACGATCAGCACCCTGGCCATGCGGTTGCGCGGCACAAAGGCGGTGGTCGTGACCTTACCCTGTCCCAAAGTCTTCTCCCAGCGAGCGTAGCCGAAGCCATAGGTCACTTCGCACGGCAACCCGTCGTTGGCGGAAAAAATACCGGTCTCAAATCCATCGAAAAGAAGCGATATCCGTTCCTCTCCCCCATTGGCAAGAGGGTCATTTGTCCACGGCAGCATTTTGTTTTCACGGGCGTTACGGCGCCACATATAGCCTGTGCCGCATTCGGTTACAAGTGCGCCATATGAACCGTTCGCAAGCAGATGACCCCATCCGGCAGGCGGCAGTCCGTTTCCGGTTTCAAACCTGAACGCCCCGTCGTCCATCCACTCGCAGGGCTTGCTTTCGTGTTTTATAGGCGCTGGAGCGGGAGTCTTTACAACCGGCGCATATTTTGGAACCTCCGCGCCGTCCGGAATTTTGTCCGCAGAAACGCGGCTTACAGCCCGCAGCAGCAACTCCTCCTGCTCGCTCAGCGCCGCAAGGTCAACATGGTGGATACCGCCCTTAGACCCCAGGGCATTTTCGCATCCAAGGGCTTTAAGCGTCTCCATAACCGCGCTACGGGCCGGGCGGCGGTAGTTACCTCCGTCCCTGCTGAGTATTACCAGGTCGCACAGCATTCCGCAGCGGTTTAAAAATCTGTGCATCCTTATCACACGCCCCAGCTTGTCAAGCTGAGTGGCGTCCATCGCCCGCGCGGTCATTATCGGCAGGTCTCCGGATATACCCAGCTTCCAAAGCCCGGATTGCCCGAGCTTCAGGCCCTCTGCCAAATCCCGGGGTACGCTTTTTGTGTTGAACACCAGCGGGCTCAGCATGTCCAGCGCGGTCACAACCTCCGCCTGCGTAAGCCCGAGTGTGCGTGTAAGCCCGTCCATCCGCCCTGTCCTCGGAGCCTCCCTGAGCTTAAGTGATCTTTCGGCGGCGCTTAATGCGTCCCGCTCCGCCTCAGCGAAGGCGAGTGAAAATGTTATCTCCGAGCTCGATCCCGGCTTGAGCCTTACTGGAACAGAAACCAGCACGCAAGGGTCAAGTACAGCCCCAAACGATTCCGTCAGACTGATTTCACCCTCTGTCAGCGCGGCTTCTCCTCTCCTGCCCAGCACTTTTTCCCGGGATGTGTCGAACGTGGCCTCTTCATGGTCGCACAGGCAGCACAGATGCTTTTCGCCCTTTCCTCCCCTGGGTCTGCGCTTTATTACAACTCCCCCTCGGGTTCGGGAGGTTTCAAGAAACAGCTTGGAAAAGGCGGGATGTGCGCTGAAATCCTGCATGGCCTGCATGACGGGCTCAAAATAAAGCAGTATCCTTCCCTCAAGCTCCTTTCCGGAAGTATTGCTGATACGAACCCTTCTGACTTCAGCGTTTTCATTTTCGGGTATCCAGGCGGTTACGACGCTTTCAAACTGCTCACGTGACGCCTCCCAGGAAGCGCTCCCCCCCTCAAAGACCGCCCTGTCGTAGCGCTCAAGCTGATCCTGTCCCGGCACAGGCAGCATGGAGATGGTATTGTTTCCCGACTTGAAGTAAAAGCTCATTCCTCCCGGACTGCGGGAATTTGGCTCAAAGCGGTTTACCGCCATCCCCCCGCAAGTAGACGATGTCAGCCCCCC
The DNA here is from genome assembly GCA_031556035.1 of Oscillospiraceae bacterium. Classification (GTDB taxonomy): domain Bacteria; phylum Bacillota; class Clostridia; order Oscillospirales; family UBA929; genus JAVBTT01. Next base: position 16,752 of record JAVBTT010000014.1, on the reverse strand, counting down.
GTCCGTGCAGAAGATGGTGTAGGATGAGTTTGACAGTATATGCCCCCGAGGGCAGTCCGGGTTGATTGAGGAAATCTCGCGCCTCAAACCCTCGCCCTGAGCCCGCTTCGGCTTTTCCGGCACTTCTCTCCCCTCGGGGCGCACGGTGGTTCCGCCGACCGGCACGCGCTCCTGAAGCATGCACGCGAACGCCCCCATTGAGGGATCGGACATAAAGCGTTTTTGCCATATGTCATCCTTCAGCGCATTGCAAACCGCCACCAAACTCATACCGATGTGGTGGGACATGAAACAGCGTACGGGCTCATATTTTTCTCCTCCCGACAGCCTTGCCGGAGTGAAATCCGCCGCCTCGCACATGCCGTAGCGCCCCTCAAGGCCCAGCTCGCGGAGCCTCCGGAGATTCTTCAGCGCGGGGGCGGGGCTGAGCAATAGAGCCAAAAAGCTGGAATAGGGAGACACCACGTTTTCCTTGCCTACCCCCCGCTTATAGGCCAGCGACGGCACCCCGTGGGCCTTGTACTGATAATTCAGCGCCGCGTCAAAGGCGTAAAAGCAGCTCTCCGAGATGCCCCACGGCGTTTTTTGCTCGGCGCCGCGCTTGCGCTGGCAGTACAGCGCGAAATACAGGCTTTCAAAAAGCAGCGAATTTTCGTATATGGGCAATACCAGATGTGGCATAAAATACTCGAACATTGTACCTGTCCAGCTCGCCATTCCCCTATAACTGTCATCGCCGCTCATAGCGCGTCCGAGGCGCACCCAATTCTCCTTTTCGACCTCGCCTCTCGCGATGGCCAGATAGCTTGTGAGCCGCGCCTCCGAGGCGAGCAGATCATAATAGCCCTCCGTGCGCTTTTGGGTTTCCATATCGCAGCTGATCACAAACAACTTGCGCTCATCGTCATAAAGAGGGGTGAAATCCATCTCATCCGCCAGCTTGCCGGCGCGGCAGGCCAAATCCTCGGCCGCCGCGTCGTTGATCTCCAGCAGGCCTTGTTTGAGCGCAATCAGATACCCCGCAAGATTGCCGCTGTCGACCGTTGAGACGCAGTTCGGCCTGAGCGGCTCTAGCGTCCGCGTATCGTACCAGTTGTATATATGCCCGTGCCATTTGGGCAGGCGCTCTATGGTATCGAGAACGCGGTCAATCAGATGGAGGGCCCGGTCGCGGGAGCAGAGCTCAAGGTCCGCGGCGGACAGCGCGCACATAAGCGCCAGCCCAATATTAGTTGGAGATGTGCGGTGCGCCGTCCCGGCGGCGGGCTGCTCCTGCCAGTTGTCCGGCGGCAGATAATTGTCCTCTGGCGTCAGCAAATCCTCAAAATACTGCCACATCAGCGCAGCCTGGCGCAACAGGAAAGCCCTGTCCGCGTCCGGCATGGGCTCTTCGCGATTTTCCACCCTGCTTATCGAGGCCGCGGCAATCGGGGACAGGGCCCACGCGACGCCGGCAAGCCATCCGGGCAAGCCGGGCGCAAAGCAGGCTGTCAGCACGCCCCAGGCTATACAGGGGAACATTTTGCGGCACAATGTTATGGCGCTCTGTGTAAATTTTTCGCTCTGAGCCGCCGTAACCCACTCAAGCAGTTTTTTGCGGCTGAATATAAGTCGAAACAGAGCCGTAAGCGCGGCGCCAATACTTACGAAGGCGTTGTAAGGAAGGAACAGCAACTGAAAGACCGTTTGCAGCAGCACAGCCCTGAAGCCGGTGATAATTGTGCTGTGGCACCGGACTCCGCGCCCGCCCTTACCACGGAAGGCCATCTCTGCGGCGGACAGCATAAGATTTGACAGCGCGCACAACGCCGCAAAGCCGGCGGCCAGCGCCCAGTTCCCGCCGGAAAGCAACCCGAGCGTCAAAAGCGTTAATAGCGCCGCTCCGGACACGCTTCTGCGTATATTATCGAATATCTTCCAGCGTGACAAAGCGCTGATTGGGTTGCGCTCCCTGCCGGAGCCGCAGGGAACCCTCCACAGTATCCACGACGCGATCTGCCAGTCACCCCGCGTCCACCGGTGCAGACGGTCAAACCAGTTTGTCACCTTGCATGGATAGCCGTCCGTGAGCTCGATATCCCCCATCAGCCCGGCCCTCAGGTACGAGCCCTCCAGCAGGTCATGGGACAACACCCTGTTTTCCGGGAAACGCCCGTCCAGAACCTTTAAAGCCGCGTCGACATCCAAAATACCCTTGCCCACAAAGCTCCCCTGGTCAAAAAGGTCGTGATAGACGTCTCCCGCCATGCCGCCGTATGGATCAAGTCCTCCCTGTCCGGCATAAACGCGGGAAAACAGGCTTTTGCCCGCAGCCTCAAGCTCAACCGACATACGCGGCAGTATAATACCGTATCCCTCGACCACCACATTCCTGCGCTCATCTATCTTGGGTCTGCACAACGGATGCAGCATACCTCCGGCAAGCTTCCGCGCCGCGCCGGGCACAAGCTGAGTGTCGCTGTCCAATGTTATGATGTATTTGACGCCGCGCAGGGCCGCCGAGTCCCCTGTGGCGATATGCAGTCCGGTGGGAAGCTGTCGGAGCAGGCGGACAAGCTCCATAATGGCGCCGCGCTTTCGCTCCCAGCCCATATATCGCCCATCGCGCAGATTCAGTTCGCGCTCACGTAGAAACAGATAGAACCCCCCGCCGTACTTGCGGTTCAGCTCAAAAATCTGCTTTTGCGCCTCGTCTATTATGCGCTTATCCCCAGACAGCCTTTTCATGGACGCGTCCGGGAGATCCCCCAGTATCCCGAATCTGAGGTTTTTACCGGAATCACGGTTGGAAAGGCTAAAATACTCAAGTTTTTTTGAAAGCTCCGCCACTGATTTCAAGTCGGTGAGCAAAGTCGAAATAACGCAAAGCGTCCTTCCCTCGTCCGGAATTCCGCCCTTCAGTTCAAGCCTGGGTATCGGCCGTGGCCGCACAAGCTTAGCGGCCGCCCAGTCACAGATGTTTTTCGCCATATCCGAGGCGGGCAGCATGAGAAGCAGCCCTATCCACCACACTCCGGACAGATTAGAGCCCGCCGCCGACAGCAGCGCGGTTATCAGAGCCATGCCCATGAAATAAGCTGCCCCGGCTGCATTGAGGGGCTTTTTCCCCATCGGCATGTCGTACAGGTATGCGCCCACATGGCGTTCGCGCTCCCCCGAGGCCTTTTTGCATAGCGCAAGTATGCGCTCCGCCGCCTCGTCCTCCGGTAAACCGGCTTTTTTCGCGAGCCGGGAAAGCCTCTGGCGGTATCGTCCCCGCGAGGCCTCGTCCATTTTCGGGTATATTCCCGCAGGATCCTTTCGCAGCATACTTTCGACCGCGCTCGCCTCACGCAGCACCCTGCTCAAATCGGTAACCGACAGCATTCTCAACGATGTGACCATTGCCCCAATAAGGGTTGACAAGCGAGAATGAACCGCCTGCGCCCCCTTGGAAAGCTCCTCCGCTCCCTCAGGGGCGGAGGAACCGCTCTCCCTGGCGCGGTATATTGCCAGCTCAGCCGCGAACGGGTCACGTTCAGGAGCCCTGCGGTAGCCGTTCAACACAGCCTCCATCTCTCCGCAAATCCAGGCCGCCATCTGTGTAAGCGCAGCTCTCAGCATTGGAACAAGCAGCCATAGCTCCTTTTCAAGGAGTGCGCGGTTTTTTTGCGCCCCCCTTAAAAACTTTTCTATTCGCTCCTGCGTCACCTCTCCCCGCCCCGAGCGCACCAGCGCCCTGGCCAGAGTGTACAGCGCCACCCCGTCCTTATCCGCGGGCAGTCTGCCCTTGCGCTTCAAAAGGCGAGTGGTCTCCGCCGCCTCCCTGAGAATTAGATACCTGTTGTCGAGCAGCCATTCAAACTCCTGTGGCAGAAAGCGGTTTTTCTCAGCCCACAGCCCGACTCGGGAGGCGAACAACTCTATCCTGTGAATATTTGCCGAAACCTGGGCGGAAACCGAGGAGACAGAAGCCCAGCCGTTGACATCCGCGCTTCTGGCCTGATTTTCCGCCCATTTTTCAAGTATATCCGTGTCAATAGTCATTCCCATGTCTTTCATTGTGCGTCATCCTCAGCAATGTTTTGTCAACTTATTCTTGCCTTGGATGCGCATTGCTATACCCGGGGAATTTTGATATAATTTTGGGGTGTGTTTATACTGCCGTTCACGGGGGCAATAAGACAGAGATTTTTCTCCGGGAGGCTGCCGACTTGATAAGAAAGCTCGCAAAATATTACGCGCCCCATATGAAGCTGTTTATAGCCGACATGCTTGCCGCAACTCTTGTCGCAGGCTGTAATCTGTTCTATCCGATGCTTACGAGGGAGATCATAAACAGCTATGTGCCGGATCATAATTTGCGAATGATGCTCCAGTCCGCCGTTGTATTGGCCCTGATCTATGTTCTGAAGGCCTGCCTGAACTATTTTATACAGTATTACGGGCACGTAATGGGGGTGCGCATTCAGGTCGACATCCGCAAGGACGCCTTTGAGCATTTGCAGCGTCTTCCGTTTAAGTACTTCGACCGGACGAAGACCGGCACTATCATGTCCCGCATAATCGGCGACGCGCAGGACATATCGGAGCTGGCGCACCATGGTCCGGAGGACATATTCATATCCGAGTTATCCCGATGTCGGAATAATATCGATTATCCCGATAAACAGATTATTCCGATTAATACAGAGCAACCCTGCAATCAGGGCTAAATTCTGATATTAATCAGGATAATAATATTGTTGATCGAGGAACGAGTGGAAAAAGCCAAGTCCAAGCCACAGCAACATCGGGCTTCATCTTTCGTTCCAGTATCGTCTGCGCTTGCCGGAGCTGCGAGAAGAACAACGACCACACACCTGTTGTCAAGGCCCAAGCGCCTGAGCCGGTCATCAAGGGAAGTCTGGCCTCGCCATCGTCTGTTGCGCACATCATGGTCGAGAAATATGTGGAAGAGATTCCTGGCTGGTTGGAAGGGTTATCTCCATACCGACGGGTATCAGGGCTATCACATCCTGCCGGATGTGACGGTCGTCGGGTGCTGGGCGCATGTGCGGCGGAAGTTTGACGAAGCGCTGAAAATCCTGCCTGCCGAGCAGCGGGCGGGATCATCCGCCGAGCGCGGACTGGGCTATTGCAACCGGCTGTTTGAGCTGGAGAGAGAGCTTTCGGGGTTACCGCCGGAAGAAATCCGAACAAAACGTCTTGAACACAGTCTTCCGATTGCGGAGGAGTTTTTTGCGTGGGCAAAAACATTTGACAACCAGCCGAAATGCGCTCTGAAAACGGCGGCGAACTATCTGGTCGGCCAGTGGCCTTACCTGAAGAATCTCTTCCTCGACGGGCGGCTGGAGCTCTCGAACAACCGCGCTGAGCGAAGCATTAAGCCGTTTGTGATTGGCCGCAAGAACTGGCTGTTTTCCAATACACAGAAAGGCGCGAGAGCAAGCTCGGTGATTTACAGCATCATTGAAACCGCCAAGGAGAACGGCCTCAAGCCGTTTGCGTATCTCAAGCTCCTGTTTGAGACCATGCCCAACTGCACGACCGGACAGATCGGGGAGCTGCTCCCTTGGTCTCCGGCTGTTCAGGAAAAGTGCAAGGTGGGGGGTATTTGACGGATACATTACGCGTTGATGATAAGGACTACTGATTTGGAAAACCAAGATTTTAGTCATGACGTAAAATACATCAGTAAAGAGGCTTACGAAATCTTAGGAAAATCAAAGATATTTGGCGGTGAAATAATAATGAACAAAATAGGTAGTGCAGGGAAAGTATACCTCATGCCTACTTTGAATACACCCGCTTCATTAGGAAGAAATGCTTTTATGTTTAGATACTATGATAGTATCAATTCAATATATATGTTTTATCTGCTGACCTCGAAGTATTGCGAAAATGAAATCGCTCAGCATGTAAGAGGTGCCGTCACTAAAACAATCACTAAAGATGCAGTACGTTCGATACCAATAATGGCACCCCCAATATCCCTCCAAACCCAGTTCGCCGCCTTTGTCGAGCGCGTCGAGGCGCAAAAAGCCCGGCTGGGGCGCAGCCTTGAAAAGCTTGAGCTGAACTATAAATCGCTGATGCAAAAGTGCTTTAACGGGGAGATGTTTTGACTCCCCCTGTCACCTGCGGTGACATCCCCCTCAGCGAGGAGGACAATCCCCCGCCTCCCTCTGTCTCCTTGCCTCCCTCTTTGAGGGAGGTGCCGTCCGCAGACGGCGGAGGGAGTGCAGACGGCGGAGGGAGTGCAACTCAACGAGGGGAGTCGAACAATTCTTACCCTGCTAATTCCCGCCCATTCCAATCTATCTGCATGCGCCTCTAATCACTTGCAATCACTAGAACGCATCACGTTCTGATCACCGATATTCACTTGTGAAAATCAGTGCTATTCAAGGCTGATTCCTAACGTTTTTCTACCAAGATTCTACCACTGTCCGTATGAAACTCCTTTAGAATGTTTGACAAGCATTGACCATACAGATGTTTGAGACTAAACACAAAGATCAAGCGGTAGGTCAGAGATATCTTTTAGTCTTTTCCCTTCCAGCATGATATTCAGCATTTCTTTGGAATCCTCTCCTCCGACTGCATTCACCGCCGATATCAATTCGTAAAGTGCAAAGTGATAAACACAATCAATATCCCCAGTTCCAAGTGCAATAGAGGCAATTCTACTTGGCAGAGGTTCACCCGTCACGACAACAATATGTGGCAAATGACCCTTTCTGTTTCGAATCAAATTAAGAGCTTCGGTCCTGCTATTCTGACTTCTGTCCGACCTTATTGTCCATTTCGAGGAGACGCTTGCATGTAACAAGGGTTTTCCCCCGTTTTTAAGTCTAATTGATGCACCGAGGCAGATCGAACTGTCAACAAGCAATTCCGTCTCATTTATTTCTTCGTCAGTCAACAACTCACGGAAAACAATCACATCGGGAGTGACGGTATAATCATTCCCTAAGGCTGCTGCTAAGATACTGTTTTGTTTTGAAAGATCATTGAGGCTCTGCAAATGAGCATATTGTTCGAAATCAGATATTCCTATCCTGTTTCTGTTACCTAATCTGGTAATTTTCCATTTTCCCTGACGGATATGCTGCAACATGGGGAAAGATTCGGTCAAAAACTCCATGTTTATGACTTCGAATTTCTTCCCGCTTGTTTGTGCGACCGCTTTTTCCTTAACACTCGATTTCATCGTATCAGTGATTCCAGAGGCGATGTTTACGGATAACGGACTACTTTTGTCAGCGTTGCTAGGTACGCCATTTTTATCTATAGAAAGTATTGAGCCTAATAGTTTTTCATGATAGCGCTTGCGAATACTTGACATATGTACATCCATAATTACCTACCCACCACTTTCAAAGGTGTCGTTGATTGCATTAGGCACGCTTTTATGCTTGCTCCAACTGATTGGGCAACAGGAGGTGGGAAGGCATTCCCTATCTGTCTGTATACATTCGTTTTGCTCCCCCAAAACTCCCATGTATCAGGAAACCCTTGAAGTCTTGCTACCATACGGTTAGTTAGCTTTGGCATGCCAACGAAATCTGGCGCTGGTGGTTCTGATGCAATCCCTGAACCGTCCACACCCATAGCTGCCCATGCACGCTTCGCTCTGGATGGCCCTAAATCCGGCCCACCATGTTTTTTCGAGCCGCCAACAATGGTTGGTGCAATATCGTTCGCTCCAATCTTCCATGCAGATGATAGCTGCCATCCGTTGGCAGATATCAAATCAAATAGTTTCTCTCCAACAGTGGGAGCTTCAACAAAATCATCGGGGAAAGAAAATATGCTTGACAAATCATTGCGAATGGCTATAAAAACCACTCTCGGACGCAATTGTGATACACCAAAGTCAGATGCATTAAGCAATCGCCACTCAACGTGGTACCCCAACGCACTAATATTTTTCTTTATTTGCGAGCGATACTCATCAAATACCGTGTCAAGTATTCCACGTACATTTTCAAGCATAACAGCTTTTGGTCTCATTTCACTTACAAGACGGATTGCCTCAGGAAATAAATCTCTCTCATCATCTGAACCCATTTGCTTTCCAGCGACAGAAAATGGTGGACATGGAACGCCACCAGACAGCAGATCAACGTCTTTGAAATCCTTGCCACAAAAACTGCGTACGTCCATATTTAGTACATTCCATTTAGGACGATTTTGAATCAAAGTATTACAATAGGGTTCTTCAATCTCTACAAGCGCCAAATGGTGGAACCCGGCCTGTTCCAGTCCGAGTGCTTGTCCACCTGCACCAGCGCATATTTCTACCGATGTCAACAAAACATCTCCCTCTCCCTTCACGAATACAATAATAACACAACTTGTTGAGAAATGCCATAATTCATTATCATTATAGTTGCACATGAATTACGGAAAAGATCATGGTTTGAGTCTTGTTTTAGTATACTCCCCCACAAGCTTATAAAACGTATTCGGCTTCAACCCTAACAGTTCCATAGCCTTACGGGCTGTCATCTCACGCTGTTTCCATTTGGGATAGACCTCATTCCAGTTCGCCGGGTATCCGATTGCCTTGCGGCCTTTATACTTGCCCTCACGCTTTGCAATGGCAATGCCCTCACGCTGGCGCTCTAAAAGGTTGTCCCGCTCAAACTCGTAGATAGCGCCGATCATGGTTAGCATAAGCTTGCCTGTTGGCGTCCCGGTATCCAGATTCTCTTTCAAGCTGATCAGCTTTACTGCGGCACGCTGCATCTGACTAACGATCTCCAACAAGTCCTTGGTGCTCCTTGCAAGGCGGGAAAAGTCCAATACATAGACGGTATCGCCTTCACGCATGAACTCCAGAAGAGCCTTTAGCTGGGGTCTGTTGGTATCCTTTGCGCTGGCCTTGTCGATGAAGGTCTTATCAATGGCGAATGGCTTCATGGCCTCAACTTGCCGGGCTTCGTTCTGATCGACTGTACTGACTCGGATATACGCTATACGTTTGCTCATGCTCTATGTCCCTTTCATTTGATGGAACAAGCTTAGCATGTTGTTTGTATGAAGTCAATTACTAAGTAAAATAATTATTTATAATTATAGAGTTAGACTCATGTCAAACATATTTTATGGGCAAGTCGGTCGTTTGAATAGGGTATAGTCTATAAAAATGATCAAATCAATGGTGGGGGATGATTACTAACTTTTCTGTTCCTGGTGTCGGCCCCAATGCAGTGGGTTGCTTGGCGCTTATCACGCTGGCCAAGTAGTCCGTATGAACGTTTTCGACAAAGCAAGTACTCATGTGAGTTTTGGCGGTTGTGCACCCCGTATGAAGCCCGCTGAGTAGCGCAGAGGCACTTCTGATACCAAGGGGTGTTGGTTCCCCCCTGCTTGCGCAACAAGCCCTCACAGGACACGTGAGCGGGGTATAGCGGCAAAGCATGAGCCAACACTGACTGGACGAATGAAAAGCGGCCTGTAGATGATCTCTATAGGTCGCTTAATTATTGGGGTACTGCAAAAGGTTTATCCAGTCTCTCCGTGCATACATCACTCTGGTGACAAACACGACCTGCCCCGGCTCGTCAACGACATAGAACACGAAATAATTCTCAATGGATAGCCTGCGTATCCCCTGTTGGCCCAGTCGTTCGTCTGCAAGAGTATTGTGCCTCTGTGGCATTGTGGAGAGGCTTTGAATGCCCTCGTCAATCTTGCTCAGGAGTTTGTCGGCAATAGTCGGTTCTTTCAGCTCACGGGCAATATAGCGGTAGAGGTCACGCATGTCTTGATAGGCTTGTTCGGCTGTTCTGATCTCATAGGTTTCCATCGGCTATGTCCTTCCTGATCTCTTTCATAGCCTCTGAAAAGTCCCTTGTCCTCCCCTGCCTGATATCGTACAAACCCTTGTCAATCTCCATGTACAGCTCGTGGAGGCTTGACATCCGGTCGTATTCGTCCATGCTCAGAAAAACATACTTGCCCTTTCCGTGCTTGGTCAGAAAAACTGGCATCCTATCTTCGTCAACGATCTGTGTGATCTCGCCTATATTGTTACGCATGTCAGACAACGGTCTAATAGCTGGCATAGATAGCACCTCCTAGTTTCGTACTGCTATTATAGCAGATATCAGTACGAAAATCAAGACTAAAATTCTCAAATCGCATTAGCTACCATTTTCCAGGACAAATTAGAAAAATAACTCGCACTTTTTTGGCTACTTAGTGATTACTAAATATAGAGGTGATTCTTGAGCGGGCTTGACAATGCAGCGAACCCCGTGGTTACTACAGATGAATAAATACAAAGGGAGGGAAGAGGGTTGACCCTAGAGTGTCCCAAATTGCTTACCAATCTATGAAATCATGATCGTGGTTGGGGTTATCATGGGCGTCCCCTAAAGGAAAGCATCCTGAATCAAAACTTGTTTTGGACAGGCTGTTCCGTACATAGTACAATTAGATTATGCAAAGAAACTCAACAAAGTTCCAAACCAGTTTCAAGGAGGCGAAAGAGATTCACACAGCTTTCCAAATACCGTTGTCAGAATACTCCAAATTCAGAAAGGACAAATATGACCTGCTGTACAGGCAGGAGCGTCCTGAGCACAGCGTCTCAGCATACACGCCTTATCAGGTGTACATCCCTTTGAATGCCTTTGCAATTGTAAAAGAGAGCGTCGAGAGCGCATATGGATCAAGCACACATAAGGCCCTCATGTTTTCATGGTATGTCACGCTATTACTGTTTCGTGCCAAGGGGAAACGCATATTGCACTCGGAGCTTAAAGCCATGTGGGGCTATCAGTCCCAAAAAACGAAGGAGATAAACTATCTGTTGAAGCTGATGCAGGAGATTGGGCTGACAGAAAAAGACGGGCATGGCTCGTCAAGGGCTAAACCCGTTGATTTCAATACAAGCCATTACTTCAAGATCGAAAGCGGTTATATTATGTGCATTCCGTTTTATATTAAGCAAGGGCTTGCGTCCTGTGCGGTGAATGTCTCATGATCTTCTCCTATATCTGTATGCTGCTACAGGTAAAAGGGGTAACGTCTATTGACGTACCATGTACATGCTTTGAGGACATCACAGGTCTTAGCCCTAACACAATTCGAAAGTACATCGAGACCTTGCAGATCATAGGCTATATCAAAATGAAAAGCGGGACAAGCAAGTTGGTCACGGATGATTACGGCGATTTCCAAAAGTACGGGAAAAACACGTTCAGCTTGGGAGGTAGGGACGCTGTACAATCAATACAAAATTTCTTACCCACGCCAAGCAAAGAGCCTGTACGGAAGACCCCTCTTCGGGTTACGTCAAAACCGGAGTTTCTATTATAGGCTTCAATCCCTGCAAAACAAGGTGGGAAAAATGATGGCATTGGTAGGAGACTTGAGCATTATATAATATAGAATATATACGTAGTTACTATATATAAAACAAGTATTTCTATTATGACTGGCGCAAAAATCCTACCTATCAGAGCCATTTACCTACATACCCACAAATGAAATGACATACCAAGCAGTAATAATAAACGGAGGAATCATTTTTGAAAAGCAAATATCTCTACACTGTTGAGGAAATATCCATGATGCTGGAAATCGGCATAAACCAAGCATATGCGCTTGTCAGGCAGCAAGCCGTTGAAATCTACATGACGGTGAGCATCGCGCCGATTCCCCTCTCCACGATGGTAAACCACGAATGGGGCACGACCGGCAACAACTATCTCAAAGCCCTGTTCGCGCTGGCATTTCAAGGATTTTTGATTATGGTGTGCATCGCCATCTACTCCGTGTTGATACAGGGCATCGCGGCGGCGGACAGCATCCACATGGCGATATGGGGCTGCGCGGGCTACACGGCCTTGCTCTGCTTCACCCTGTTCAAAACCGGCTCGCTGGCGAAAAGCCTGCTGGGCGCCCATTAAGCGAAGGGAGGATTTTATGCCGTATGTAGCAACAAAGGGACCGTATACCCTGATTCTGCGGAAGGATGACGACCCTCCGAACCCGCGCGCCGATTACGACAACTTCGGCACGATGACCTGTTTCCATCGCCGGCATACGCTGGGCGACAAGCACGATCACGACAGCCCGGCCGACTTCCTGCGGGCGCTCGCCCGCGAAACCGTGCCCGCGAAAGACGTCTGCGATTTTGCTATCGCGGAAAAGGCAGGGGGCGTCGAGCTCAAATACAACGGCGAGGCGTGGGACGTTATTTCCTATTCGGATGGCGACTGGTACCTTGCGGAATCCTTCCCCGGTCCGATTGCCGGGCAGGAGGACGCCATCGCCGAGACGCTGCTGGATGAAATGGGCTCAAAGTCCCTGCTCCGGCTGGCGGAGCTTCACAACATCATCCTGCCGCTCAATCTGTACGACCATTCCGGGCTGTCCATGAGCACCATGAGCTTTCACGGTCGGGCGCCGCACGCCGAATGGGATTCCGGGCAGGTGGGATGGATTCACGTTACCAAAGCGAAAGCGCAGGCCGAGTTTGGCGATGAAGTCAAGGCGGCGGAGGCGCTGGAATCCGAGGTCGCCACCTACGACAGCTATCTCCGGGGCGAGTGCTACGGCTTCGAGCTCTATAAAGGAGCTAAGGAAACGGATAGCTGCTGGGGCTTCATCGGCGACCCGGCCAGCTTCAAGGCAGACGTCGAGGGCTATCTGCCCGACAAGTGCAAGGGCATCATGGACGCGCTAGAATACCGCAGCGGCCGGGCGGACATCGAACCCTTACTGCTACCGCGTGGGCAGGATTGCCGTCAAGGTGCGTTTCACCGACAGCGGCGCGACGCTGGACGACCGGCTGGAAAGCCTGCTGGCGAGGGTATGAGGATGCAAAACACAAAGGCGCACAACACCGGCCGCATGATTTTGATGCGGCTTGTTCATTTCAGAGAAGCCAATTTAGGGGGCTGACTTCCGCTGTTTCGGCGCGCTATAATCAGCGTAGGATGAAACAGCGAACCCCGGTTGTTGATTGGTTTCTAATCAAATAACAATCGGGAGTGATTCAAATGCGTAACAATCAAACTGGTGCTCGGGCGCCCATCTTCGCCGATTTCGGCGACGGCGGCCGTGATTCGGTAGTCTGGAAGGCCGCCGCCTATGTCCGTTTGTCCAGAGACGACGGCGACAAAGAAGAATCCGACAGCGTTGTCAATCAAAAGGACCTGATTCGGTCCTTTGTCGGCAAGAAACAGAATATCGAACTCGCGGCGGAGCCCTATGTCGATGACGGGTATTCCGGCGTGAATTATGACCGTCCCGATTTTCAGCGTTTGCTGGAAGATATAAAATCGGGGCGGATTAACTGCGTCATCGTGAAGGACCTCTCACGCCTGGGCAGAAACTACATCGAAACCGGCAGGCTGATCGAGCACTTCTTCCCCTACATGGGTGTGCGCTTTATCGCCATCAACGACAACTACGACAGCCAGAACCATAACAAGCAGACCGACGACCTGATCGTGCCCTTCAAGAATCTTATCAACGACGCTTTCTGCGCCGATACGTCGCGGAAGATCAGGAGCCAGTTTGAGGTGAAGCGCCAGAAGGGAGATTGCATCGCCCCCTTTGCCGCTTTCGGATATGTGAAAGACCCGCAGGACCATAACCGTCCGGGATTTGCGGTATACCGGGACCATGACAAACGGCATGTACGCCGTTGAAAAGATAGGCAGCCGGGTCGCGCGGATAAAACCGCAATCGGAATGGTACATCACCCCGGACACCCACGAACCCCTTGTTTCAAAGGACGAGTTTGAGCGGGCGCAGCTTTGCATCCGGGCAAACAAGGCTAAAGGCGTCAAATATGGAACGCGCACGCCTTCGCCTCACTCCCTGCCCGTGCCGGTCCGTTGCGGCGGATGCGGGCACGCAATGACGAAGAATAACGCGAAGGTCATGGCCTACTACTGCAAATACAAAACCGTCGCTGCCTGCAAGGAGTGTTTCGGCGGAAAGATGGAGGTCGAGGCGCTGAAAGAGGTTTTGCTTGCCTCGCTACACCGGCTGCGGGATGTGCTTGTGGAACAAAAAAGGACCGCTTCCGAAAAAGCCGCCGCGCCGTCCGTTGATTATATCCGGGAAATCGCTTCGCTCCAAAGGGAGATTGAGCGGATGCAATGCAAGAAGCTGGCTCTGTACAACGCATACAGCGATGAAGCTATCGACCGTGAGGAATATTTCAGGCGCCGCCAGTCTGCCGATGAAAAAATCTGGGCGCTGTCCGGGCAGGCGGACGATTTGGAGCAGCAGAACCTCCACTACAAGCAGAGCTTGGCGGTTCTCCCTCCGGCTGTAGAGTATCTGCAAGATACGGCCGAGCCTTTGCAGTACAGCAATGAGCTTGTAACGGCGCTGGTGAAGCATGTGGTTGTTTACAGCGAAAATCGCATTGAAGTTGTTTGGAGATATGCGGACGAGATTGAAACCTTCCTCTCGGTTGGAGCAGAAAAAAGTCGAGAAAGATTTTAGTCCTATCTTGACAGCACCTCACCCGATAGCGATGATAGGACTAATACTATAAGCGCAGTATTCGATTGAATATTGCGCTTATATATTGCTGCATAATAAATAGGATTACAAAAATGACAAATCTTCACTCGCTAATCGTTGCCTTATATTCCTCACCCCATTGCCACATGGCATCATGGATAGGCTTGAGGCTACGGCCAAGCTCTGTCAATGAATATTCCACACGCGGCGGTACTTCCGCATAGACCTGACGGTGAACAAGCCCGTTTTCCTCCATGATGCGAAGATGCTGCGTCAACACTTTCTGCGAAATCCCGTCAAGGGATTTTTTTACTTCCCCAAAGCGTTTTGTTCCCATCAGCAAATCGCGGACAATCAGCACTTTCCATCTGTCGCCCATCAGCGTCAAAGCTGTTTCGACAGGGCAAGCAGGCAATTCATATTGCTTTAGCATATCCATTCCCCCAATAGTTACTCAAAAGATACTACGGCACTTTGAAGTGCCTACTTTACTTTAGAAACTTTCGAGATTATTATAATATCAACGGCAAGATAATTCAAGCCCAAACTAACCGTGGAGGTAATGAAAATGATCAACTATCAAGAAATCCTGAAAGCGAACCCCAATGGCGTGCTTGCAACGCAGGACGGCGGCAACGTGAAAACAAGAGTGTTCCAGTATCTTTTCGCAGATGGGAATCAGGTGTATTTCTGCACCAGCAGCCAAAAGCCGGTTTACGACCAGTTACAGGCCAACCCCAATGTTTCGTTCTGCACCTATCCGCAGAACTTCACGCCGGTTCTTTCCGTCAACGGCAAGGTCGTTTTTACGGAGGACATGGCGCTCAAAACCCGCGCGCTGGACGAAAACCCCGGCATCAAGGGGATTTACAACACGCCGGATAACCCCATCTTCAAAATCTTCTACATTGATGTTGAGGAAGTGGAAACATTCAGCTTTGCCGAGGGGCCGAACAGCTACAAGGTGTGAGGAATGGGAAAGACGCCCTGCCTGTTGAGATGGGCGGGGCGTCGGTCTTTTGGAAAAGGAGCCTGTCATGCAAACGTCATCAATAACCGTTAAACCCAAAATTGAAATCCGAACGCTCGTCAGCCTCGCCATGCTGTCCGCCGTATCGGTTGCGCTGTCATTTGTCGAGGTGACGATGCCGTTGTCGCCCTCTTTCGTGAAACTGGACGTTTCCGATTTTCCGGCGCTGCTGGCCGCATTTACATTCGGGCCGCTGGCGGGCGTCATGGTTGAGCTTATCAAAAACTTGATTGGTCTGCTATCTACTGGCACGGGAGGCATAGGCGAGCTGGCCAACTTCATCATCGGCGGTGCAATGGCTTTTAGTGCAGGCATAATATATCGGCGCAGACGGACACTGAAAGGCGCGTTGCTTGCGCTTGTCTGCGGCAGTATCGTTATGGCAATCGTTGGAGGCGTGGTTAACTATTTCATTTTGTTGCCGCTGTTTTCGAGCTTCATGCCAATGGACACCATTATCGCATCATTCGGGATGTTTATTCCCATTATCAAAACAAAGCTGGACGTTATCCTGTACAGCACCATTCCCTTTAACCTGTTCAAAGGAGCTTTGATTTCAGTTGTCACGTTTTTGCTGTATAAGCGGTTAAGCCCTCTTATGAAAGGCAGAATAGGATAATGGATATGGATGAAAAACTCGACTATTTAATTGAATACCTTGTGCGGGAAAACAGGCGCTTCAATCTTCCGAACGCGGCAAGCCAAAGCGACAAGTGGAGGTTTTTTCGCTCTCTTGTCAATGTCCGGGAGCCGGTGCCGGTTGATGATGATTTTTTGCAGGTACAGGATGAATTGCTGCAATCGCTGACTGCCGAAAAAGGCATCACCGATATAGACGGTTTACAGCCGATACAGGACAATCTTTACCTGTGGCGTGGCGACATCACGACGCTGAAAGTGGATGCCATCGTAAACGCCGCAAACAGCGGGATGCTCGGCTGCTTTGTACCATGTCATGGCTGCATTGACAACGCCATCCACACCTATGCGGGCGTTCAGCTCCGTTTGGAGTGCGCCGCCATCATGGAGCGGCAAGGGCACCCGGAGCCGACAGGCGGAGCGAAGATCACGGCGGCGTACAACCTGCCAAGCAAGCACATCCTGCATACGGTTGGGCCAATCATCACCGGGCCGCTGCGTGATGATGATAGGCGGCTGCTTGCAGGCTGTTACCGCTCCTGCTTAGAACTGGCCGAGCTGCATGAATTTGAAAGCGTCGCGTTTTGTTGCATCTC
>JAVBTT010000006.1:0-109654 GCA_031556035.1 Oscillospiraceae bacterium | reverse complement strand
CACATTGGATACTTTTATCGACCCGTGCATCACCACCTCACAGAAGAAAGAAGACAAAGATAACAACCGAATATTCATTCAGACCGGCAGCAAACAGGGCAAAACAAACAGTCCAAAAACATCCATTGGACGTTGGGATTTTCCCTCACCATACCAAATGCGACTGCGTGTTGTCCGCTTCATGATAAACAACAAACCCGACAAATATTGGCGGATTGAGGACAATCCTGAAAATTATGAAACTATCATAACGTCTTTGACGCCGGAAGAGTTTTCGACTGAGGACATCAAAGAGCTTTATCACACGCGTTGGGGGATTGAGACATCGTTTCGCGAACTGAAATATTCCAATGGCTTGGTGCATCTTCACGCGAAAAACGAGGACTCCGTGCTGCAAGAGGTTTATGCCCATTTCATCATGTATAACTTCTGTAGCCGCATAAGCACAAAAGTGATTATCAAGCAGAAAACGAAGAATGAGTATACATATCAAGTGAACTTTAACGTAGCAATTCAGTTGTGTAAAGAGTTTTTCTCGCACAAATTAACCGGCGACGTACTTCTGCAAAAGATAAATCAAAACTCCGAACCGATTAGGGCCGGGCGGCAAGATAGGCGGAAGTTTAGGGCAAAAGCCTTTGTCAGCTTCCTGTACCGCGTGGCGGCCTAACAAGATAATAGAGTAATAAACAGACAAGGGGAATGCTCTTGTCTGATTGTGCTGCGTCCATACACGAATCAAGGCAGTTTGTTTGATAACACATTAGATAAAGTCTGCTACAGCCGTGCTTTTTTGCTTCGTTAAAGACAAACTTAACGGAGATTTTGCCTAAACAAAGAAGATAAGAGCCAGTTTTGGAAAACTGACTCTTATCTTAATGACATTGGCCGGGAGGCGGGGGTCAGACCGATGACAAACTACAGTTTGTCATCGAAAACGAGGGCAAGCTGTCGCCGCTGAGGCGGCTTACAGAGAACGGTTTTCCCGAAGTGAATTCGGGAAAACCTAGAATATCAAGCTTTTTCACTCTTGCGGTCAAGCAAGAACCTGCCGCCTCCGGCGTCAGGCTCGACGCTCAAAAGTGAAAAAGGACGGAGGGTGCGGACTTTGTCTACAGCCTGAGACCCCCGCCGGAAGGCGGGGGTCTCTTATGCTTTAATTGTTACTTGTTAAGCAGCCCCGCCGCGGCAAGCTTCGCCTGGGGCGCGGCGATGACGAACACCTCGCTTCCGCGCTCGTCGAACGCGGCTCCCCAGCCGTACACCAGCCGCTCAAAGGATTCTACCACATAGCCGTCCTGGACGTGGTCTGTGGTGTCGTAGGGGTCGGCGAGGATCAGAACATCGTCCTGTGTCTCCTCGGTGCCCATGTCGTCGTAGCCAATGATCACCTGCCAGTGGCCGCCCCACTCGTTCCAGCCGATCATGATCGGAATGCCGTTTTTCAGGCAGTACGGGATAAGCCCGCCGTAGGATGCGCCTTCGTAAAGGTTGTACTGGCCGATACTGCCGTCCTCGTCCATGTCGTCGGTCGTGAGCAGGCCCCAGCTCTGCCCGGCGGCGCTGAGTCCCTCAAATATCTGAGCCATACCGTCCAGGGTGGTCGCGCCCTCTTTGTCGTTCTCGCGCAGATGGGCGAGGGCGAACTCGGAGCGGCTCCCCATTTCGCCGAACCAGTTGAGAACCATGCGCGCGGAGGCGGGGCCGCATGTCCACTCGGAGGCCTGCTGGGAGGTCTTGAACCCCTTCAGAAGGGTCAGGCTGCCGCTCAGCCCCTCGCCGCCGAAGAAGTCGAATACCGGGTAGTAGGGGGATAGGGCGCATTCGAACATGTGCATATAGTCGCTGCTGGCGGGGCCGGCCATGCCGTTTGAGCCGGCCTGCTCCTTGGCATATTTGTAGTCCGACGCCGCCAAATCCTTCGCGGTGTCGCCATAGGGGATCAACGCCGCGTCCCTGGTGACTGTGCGGTTTTTGAACTCGCCCTTCTTAACGGCCAGCCCCTTTCCGGACACGGGCTTGTATTCGTCCCGCACAACCGGATATGGGGCGAACATCACCGTCATGCCGAAGCCCTTGTCCCTGCCGAAATCGCGGTCAAAGTTCTGGGTCCAGTCGTAGTACAGCCTCTGGTAGGACTGGATGTTGACACCGTCGTTGCGGTGGTCGGTGGTGTCGTAGGGGTCGGCGAGGATCAGCACGTCGTCGGCGGTGTTCTCGGTGCCCATGCCGTCATAGCCGATGATGACCTGCCAGTGCCCGCCGAAGCTGTTCCAGCCGACCATTATCGGGCGTCCCTGGGCAAGCATCCCCTGAATCCACCCGGTGCTGAGGTACTCGTCGCTGAGGTTTCCGTCCGCGTCCACAAAGTCGTAGGTGGATTCCCAGCGCCAGACCTCCCTGCCCTCCATCTCATTGATGGCCGAGAAGACGTTGAGGAGCATCTTGACGTCGGTGGAGCTGCCCCAGCGGTACGCGCCGTACTTCTCCTTCGTGTTGCGCAGCGCCCCGAGATCGAGCTCGTTGAGATCGCCCCGCAGCCCGAACCAGTCCATCGTCATCAGCGCGCTTGTCACCCCGCAGGCCCAGCCGGTGGTCTGCTGGATGGTCTTAAAGCCGGTCAGCATTGTTAGGGTATCGGTTCCGGTGGAATTGTACCAGTCGTAGGTGGGATAATAGGTTGAGGCCGACATGTCTCCGGGGGCGGCTATGTTGTGGTAGTCCATTGCCGCGCCTGAGAAGTCGAGATATCCCTCCTCATCCGCGAAGCCGATAAGCCGCTCTCCGAAGGGGATGTTGTACCCGTTGGACCAGGTTCCCTCATAGGCCCTGTCCTCCGCGCCGCGCGGATCCTTGTACACAGCCTTGGAATCCCAATATTTTTCACTGTCCGCCCGATTTACGATGAACAGCGCGTCGCCAAGCTTGTCGCCGTCCGTGTCGCGCACCATGACGAAGTTGTATTTTACCGCCTCAAGCGAAGCCCTTGCGGGAACAAAGGCGCCGTAGGAGGCGCTCCACAGATAGGCTGCCGGCTCAGCCGCAAGGCTCGCGGCGTTTATCATATTGTCCTCATAGTAGGCCGCCAGCGCGAAGCTGCGCAGCGTGTCTCCCGACTCCAGGGCCATTTTGCCCCTGAGTATGCCCTGCCGGGTGACGCCGTCGGTTCTCTTTATAAAAGCGTCCCCAACCCGGTCGACAAAGGGCAGGCGGATGGCGTTGTAGAGCATAATAGAGGCCACGCCCCTGGTGACAGGCCCGTCTGTGGCCTGAACGCCCGCGCCTATCCCGAGCTCCCCGGCCAGCGATACCGCGCGCTGAACGTCGACAGCGGCGCCGCCGATGACCAGCCCCCCGAGCAGATAACCGCACAGCTCCCCGTAAGAGACCTCGCCGCCCGGGACAAACAGACCGACGGCGTCAACGGAAAATACACCGCTGGCCAGACAGGCGCTGACGGCGGACTCGGCCCAGTGTCCCTTGACATCCGCAGGAACAGGCCAAGCCTGATCCGCAGTCAGGCCAAACGCCGTGAACATCATCTGCGCCGCCTCCGCGCGGGTGAGAAGCCTCTCCGGCTTGTATGTACCGTCCGGCCAGCCTCCGACCACGCCGACCTCAATGAGCCCGGATACGGCCTCGTCGCAGTCGAGCCCGAGGGTGTCCGGCAGACCCGCCGCGAGGGCCCCTCCGTTCGCGGCCAGCAGCAGCGCCGCGGCCAGCAGCAGGGACAGGAATCTGGTTTTTACGTCGCGCATGACACATTCTCCTTTAGAATAACATCTCCCTTGCTTGTGTACATTCCGGAATAATTTGGAATGCCATGAAAAGACAAAGTGAGGCTATTATAGCAAAAACGCGGGGATATGCAAGTAAAATTTTTGTCTGATATGAAAAACCCCGCGGAGCGCTGCGGCCCGCGGGGTTTATATTTAACCTGATTGTGAGACCGACTGTTTTTCCGCCGCCTCCGGCGCCGCTGCGGCGTGCTTGGGCTCCACGTCGAGTATGTCCGGCATTTCAAGCCCCGCCATTTTATACATGTCGTTCAGCGGGGGCAGGGATTTCAGCAGCCCGGACAGAAAACCGGCGGTGGCGCTTTTGCCGTCCGCTCCCGCGCCGGAATCCCACACCGTGATCTTGTCGATCTTCAGCCTGGATATCGCCTCGACCTGAGTTCTCGTGAGTGTCTCCAGCTTGTCAGTTATCATCATGCGCACCGCGCCCTCGACGTCGCCCCCGGCGGCCTCGACCACCTTGAGAAGGCCCTCCGCCTGGCGCTTGAGTATCTCCTCGGCGCCCCGCGCCTCCGCCTCCATTTTCGCGTATATCGCGTCCGCCTCGCCCCGCGCCAGACGCCTGGACTGCTCAGCCTCAGCCTCGGCGGCGATTTCCACCTGGCGCTTTTCGATCTCGGCCTTGACGATGACGTCCGCCTCCATCGTGGCCTTCTCGCGGGTGGCGCGCTGCTTTTCAGCGCTCTGCTCGGCGGCGTATGCCTCCTCAAGGGCCTTCGCGCTCTGCACCTTTTCGGCGGCGATGGCGCGGCGCTGGGCTTCCGCCTCGCGCTCGCGGCGCAGCGCGTCCGAATTCGCGATCTCTATCTTGGCCTCGTTCTCGCCCTTTACGGCCATGGAGTTGGCCATGCTGACCGAGATGCGCTGGTCGCGCAGAGCGTTTGCCTCGCCGATCGTTCCGTCGCGGTCTTTCTCGGCCACGCTCTTTTTGGCGTCGTTGATCGCCTGAGCCGCGGCCTCCTTGCCAAGCGCCTCGATGTAGCCGGATTCGTCCGAGATATCGGTCACGTTGACGTTGATCAGCTTGAGGCCGATCTTTTTGAGCTCGGTTTCCACGTTGATCGCGACCGCCTCCAGGAACTTGTCCCGGTTGGTGTTGATCTCCTCAATGTCCATGGTGGCGATGACCAGGCGGAGCTGACCGAAGAGGATGTCCTTGGCGAGTTCCTGCACCTCGCTGAGCTTCAGCCCCATCAGGCGCTCGGCGGCGTTCTGTATCACGCCCGGCTCAGTCGATATGCCGACGGTGAAGCGGCTGGGCACGTCTATTCGTATGTTCTGGCGGCTCAGCGCGTTTCGCAGGTCCACGTTAATCGATATCGGGGTCAGGTCGAGGTACTGGTAGCTCTGCAGCACCGGCATAATAAACGCCGCGCCGCCGTGTATGCACTTGGAGGAGCGGGAGCCGCCGTCCTTGGCGGAGCCGACCTTGCCGTATATGACCAGAATCTTATCCGACGGGCACTTCCGGTAACGCGAAAGAATCGCTATGACGACGCCGAAAAACAGCGCCACCACAACCACCACCAGGAAAATGGCCAGACCTCCGGAAAGGCCGCTTGTCAGCAACAGCTTTGGCATTTTTGAGCTCCCCCTTTAATTTAATAGGCTGTGTAAAAACTTTTTTCGGCCCGAAGCCGCCGGAGGCCCCTACGAATCGGCCTCCTCCTCGACGACGTACACATCCCCCGTGAGGTCTATCACCCTCACGATAGAGCCGGTTCCGATCGCCTTGCCGGAGCCGCTCCTGGCTGAGAATTCGCCCAGCGAGCCGCCCAGTATCAGGTTTATCTTGCCGGTTCCCTTCTCCGGGATTGTCAGGTACACCTTGCCGCGCATCCCCAGGCCCTGGCGGTAGTCGTAGTTGCCCGACTCCTGCAGGCGCATCAGAGCCTGCATAAGCTTCGCTATGCCATACAGCGCCGCGAAGCCGCATACCGCCGCGATAAGTACAGACAGCACGCCCGGGACTCCGGACTCGACGCATATCACGCCCACCCATCCGCCGACCGTCAGGAACGCGATGATTCCCCGGGTGGAAAACAGCCTCAGGCCCGAGTCGTCAAAGTGCTGGGCGCTGTCCCCCATGTGGCCGTCCGGCAGCTCGGTGTCGACTTCAAAGGCTCCGGCGTCCCCGAGCCCGGCGTCGCCCGCGCCCGCGTCGCCGATGCCGGACACGTCGCTGTCCAGCCCTGCGTCGTTCGCCGTTCCGCCGAAAAACGACATAATGGTCTGGATAAAAAGTATAACCGTCGCCGGGGCGGCAATCAGCGCGAATATCTGCTCCAGTAGCCCCATGCTCTGAAACCATTCCATCATAAGGCGTCACCCACTAATGTAAATTCAGTTTACCTTTATATTACTATCTCAAAAACGACTTGTCAAGGGGGTTGCAATTTCTCATATATATGCTATACTTATAGTAAATTAAATTCACATTGGGCGTGAGAACAATGACCCTCGGACAGCGCATACGCGAGGCGCGTCTCGACAAGAGGCTGACCCAGCAGGAGCTTGTCGGAGAATATATTACGCGCAACATGCTCTCAAAAATCGAGAACGACAGCGCGACCCCGTCAGTCAGGACGCTGGAGTATCTGGCGGAGCGGCTCGGGCTGTCTCCGGGCGAGTTTTTGTCCGGCGACATGCCGCAGACCTCGGACGGGCTCGACGAGCTGGACGGGCTGATGGAGACAAACCCGGAGGAGTTTTCCCGGCGGCTTCTCGAGGAAAAGTGCCGTCTGCACTCCACCGAGAAGCATTTGAGACTGCTTGAGGCTGAGTATTGCCTCTCCCGCGGCGAGCTGGAGAGCGCCGGGAGGCTTTTGGATATGGAGCCCCCGTCGGAGGCGTCTCTGCTCTACAGGCATTTTTTACTCAGGGGAAGACTCTTCCTTGAAAGCGGGCAGCTCGCGCAGGCGAGGCTGATGCTCGCGCAGGCGGAGAAACATGTTCCGCCCAAAACGGACCCGAAAAGGCTGTACCGTCTCCTGGAGCGCTGCTGCCACAGCCTGGGGGACTATGAAAACGCATACCTGTACGCCACCCGTCAGCGGGAGGGGCAGCCATGAGGAGAAGGCGGTTCCAAAACGGCGCGAAGCCCACCCGGAACCGTGCGCTGTGGGCGCTTTTCGCCGCGCTTTTTACCATGTCAGCCCTGCTGTCGTTATTTATGCCCGGAGCCCGCGCGGTGACCGGCAGCTTTACGGTGGTCAATACAACTATACTTCCGTTTAACTCAAAATACAGCTTTTTAACCGTCAGCAGGGTAAATTATGTGCCGCACTTCGCGCTGGCGGAGGCCGGGATCGGCCTGACGACCACCTACGCGCCCGCGCAGCGGCATTTCTCGCTCACCTGGGGAGGAAAGACAATAACCTTTGAGCTCGGCTCGGGCGTGGCGTTTGACGGGGAAAAGCAGTACAGCCAGCGCTGCACCATGGTGGACGACGGGGAGAACACCATATTTGTCCTCCCGGTGGATTTTCTGTGCGAGTATTTCGAATGGGCGGGGGCCGATATCACGCCGACCGAATATGGCGACATGCTCAGGATAAGGACTAGAAAAACCACGATGAGCGACCAGAACTTCCTGGCTTTATTTGAGGACTCGCTGAAGAGCGCGTGGCTGGAGGCGAACCCCACCCCGACGACAGGCGTGTCGCTGCCGACGCTGACCCCTCCGTCGTCGGCGCTGCCGTCTCAGTCCGTGACGCCGTCCTCTCCGTCTCCCTCCCGGGTGCAGGTTCCCATCCCGGTGTTCATCACGTTTGAGGGCGGGCCAAATGAGCTCACGCGCGAGTTTCTCGATATTTTGGATTCTTACAATATGCCGGCGGCGTTTTTTATGCGCGGGGAGCGGATGGGGGATTATGCCGCCGATATGCGGCGGATCGCCGCGTCCTCTCAGTTCGCGGCGGGGCTCGGCGGCTATGGCGGAATTGAGGATTTCTATTCCTCGTCCGAGAAAATGCTGGAGGCGCTGGGCGCGGACAACGACGCGCTGGACGCCTGCACGCTCACAAAAACCATGCTTGTCCGGCTGCCGGGCGGAAGCGGCGGGCTGACCGAGGAGCTGAGGCGCGGGCTCATCCTCGCGGGCTACAGGTACTGGGACTGGACCGTGGACGCCCGGACGGAGAGCGTTCCGGGCAAGATTTATCAGACGGTGTCGTCAAGTCTGGAAGCCCTGCTGACAAAGCCGTACGCGGAGCGGTGCGTGCTGATGCTGAACCAGGACGAGGAGACGCTGGAGGTCATGGACAGGATACTGAGCTATCTGTCGGACAGCCGCTTTGATGTTCAGCGCATGGGGATTTCACTGCCGCCGACAAACGCCAGGCAGGATCAGTGCACCCTGGACTCGCTTTCAGAGTGATGACAAAGTCCGCAACCTCCGTCCTTTTTCACTCTTGCGCTCAAGCAAGAGTGAAAAAGCTTGATATTCTAGGTTTTCCCGAATTCACTTCGGGAAAACCGTTCTCTGTGAGCCGCCTCAGCGGCGACAGCTTGCCCTCGTTTTCGATGACAAACTGTAGTTTGTCATCGGTCTGAGCCGCCCCTGCTTTCACGGCACTATCAGCTTCAGCGCTCCGGGGACTATTTCCGCCGTGAGAGGGAGCGGGCCGCCCCTTTCCCCGTCTATGTCCGTTCTAACCGCGCGCCTGCCCAGCTGGGTTATCTCGACCCGCTTCGTCCTGAAGTACAGCACCTCCGGCCTTTCCAGATGCGTCCCCCTGACTATGGACAGCAGCAGCGGCAGGGACTTGAGCGCGGTGACCTTGCGTATCACCAGGACATCCAGCAGACCGTCGTCCGGGGAGGCTTCCGGGAACATTTTCCTGAAGCCGGCTATGATCGAGGAATTTGCTATCAGAAACAGCAGCGTTTTCTCGCTGAACTCCCCCGCGTCGCCGGATATTTTGATTTTTGAGCCCTTGAAGAGCTCGAAAAAGCGGGGAAGGGCCGAGATGTAGTACGCCCTGCGCCCGAAAATGTACTTCAGGCGGCGGGCGGTGGCGTAGCTGACCGAGCTCATCGCCCCTCCTGCCACCACATAGTGAAAATACTGATCTCCGGCCTTTCCCAGATCCAGCTCCCTGATTTTCCCGGCTTCTATCATGTCGCAGAACGCCCTGGCGGAGCGGGGCAGGCCCAGACTGGTGCCGAAGTCGTTCATGGTGCCGGTGGGCAGGTAGGCGACCGGGATATCCGCGCCTCGCCGTTTCATGTCGTTTATCAGGTCGTGCAGCGTCCCGTCCCCGCCCGCGGCCACGACTAGCCCGCAGCCGTCGTAGAAGCCCGCGCGTTCGCTCGGGGAGCGGGTGATTATGTCCCCGTCCTCCAGCAGTCCGCGCGCCTTCAGCAGCCCGAGCGCTTCCGATACGGCGGCCCTCATGCTCTTCTGGCCGGATTCCGGATTGATTACCGCTTTTACTCGCATACGCCGCCCCCTTTCCCCGGACATGTGCGCCGGGGCTTTTATTTACCGCGGAGTTATGATATCATGAGGTTTGGATCGGAGGTGCCGGATGGTTACGATCGAAGAGGCGGGCGCGATGCTGGACGAGATCGCGCAGGAGCTGCCCGCCGACTTTTATAATCAGCTCAACGGGGGAATACTGCTGCTTCCGGACGTGAAGACGCACGAGGAGGCAAGGGATTCCGGCGACCTTTACATCATGGGGGAATATACGCACAGCCCGACGCTGGGCAGATATATCACGATATATTTCGGCTCGTTTGAGCTGATATACGGGCACATGCCGCCCCGCGCCTTCCGCGCTCAGCTCAAGCGCGTGCTCGTGCACGAGTTCACCCATCACCTCGAGAGCCTGGCGGGGGACAGGAGCCTTGAGCGCAAGGACGAGCGCGACATGGAGCGCTACAGGTCCCGTAAGGAGCGACCCTTAAAGTAGGGGCGATTGTCAATCGCCCGTCGTGTCCCGCGTTGCAGGGAGTTTGGGCGGGCGCATAATATGCGCCCCTACAAGGCGGCTTTAATCGGCGCTTGCTTGGTAAATTATGCTTTTTTAAGAGCCATCCTCATATAATTCAGTATGGCGCTCTCCCGAAACATTATCACAGGGAGGCCCGCATTGCAAGAGAGGGGATGCTTTCGTTGATACTGGACGCGCACTGCGACACTCTTTCGGCGGGCCTCGGCCTGCTCGCCAACACGGGGCACTTTGACATGACCCGCGCGGTAAGGG
This sequence comes from Oscillospiraceae bacterium, assembly GCA_031556035.1. GTDB lineage: Bacteria > Bacillota > Clostridia > Oscillospirales > UBA929 > JAVBTT01. Next base: position 99,645 of record JAVBTT010000006.1, on the reverse strand, counting down.
CCGGGTATTCCGGGCAGGTGTTCGCCGCGTACGGCCCTGGCAAGCGCGAGCAGCTTCGCAGACTGGCGGCCCTGGCCCGGATCGAGGGCTTTACGGCGATCCCCGCCGTGGAGGGCGCCGACGAGGCGAGGAGCCTCGCCGACATTGACGGGTACGCCGGGCTGGGCGTCCGGCTGCTGGGCCTGACCTGGAACAGCGACAACGCCCTGGCGGGCGGCTGCGGCGGCGCGGGCGGGGGTCTTACGGAGCTGGGCCGCGAGGTCGTGGAATACTGCGCGGCCCTGGGAATGCTTGTCGATCTCTCTCACTGCTCGCAGAAGACATTTGAGGACGTCGCCGCGATGCGCAGGGGCCCTCTCGCCGTAACGCACGCCTGCTGCGCGGCCCTCAATCCCCACCGGCGCAACCTCACAGACTCCCAGCTCAGGGCCGTGGCCGAATCGGGGGGAGTTGTCGGCATTTGCTATTATCCCCCGTTTCTGACGGGAAGAAACCAGGCGACGCTGGGGGACATCGCGGCGCACATAGCGCACGCGGTCAGGGTGGCAGGAAGCGGGCACGTGGGCCTCGGCTCGGATTTTGACGGCTGCGCGCCGCTGCCGGACGGCATGGACGGCGTTCAGAGCGTGCCCAGGCTGCTTGAGCTTCTGCCGTTTTCGGCGGATGTTGTGGATATGATAGCGGGCGGAAACTGGAGAAGGCTGCTGCTGACACACTGAATTATCGATCCCGGAGGTACACAAATGATTCCCAGGAAAAGGCATATTGGCCGAAAGATACTGCTTGTCGCGCTTTTGCTGCTTTTTGTCGCTGTCGGCGTTTTCGCCGCGCTCAAGCGCGACACACTGCGCATGGCGCTCAAGCCCGGCCTGATAACGGTGAACGATCCGGCCTATGTGGCGGACGCTGTGAGCAGGGGGGGCTATGTGGACCTCTATATCAACGGCGACCCGGAAGACCTCATGACGCTCGACTATTACATCCCGGACAGGAGCGTGCGGCTCAGCGCGAGGTTTGAGGGCGGCAGGGCGGAGGAGCTGTCCGGCGAGGTGTACCCGTCTCTTTTGACTATCAACACGGTCAGCCAGGCGCTCGAGCTGGCGGACAGTCTCCTGCTTCCGTATTTCTCAAAGCCTGAAATCGAGGCGCTTGAGCTGGGCATGGTGAACACGATCATGCAGAACGCCATGTCGCCGTACATCGATTTCTCAACCTCTATGGGCGACTATACCATAACGGCGCGGGGGGACACAGTGGGCGGCACCGTGAGGTTCTGGCTTACGGTGGACGCGTAGGAGACGTCGCCGTATAAAGCATCAGGGCCGCCTCCGGCGGCCCTGACGCTTTATACGTTTTACACCAGCGCGTGGTAGTCGGTTCCTTCGACATTGCCTACCGCGGAAAAACTCAGACTCTCAAAGTCGAAGATATCCCCGGCGAGCTCGCGCACGCCCTCGCAGGTCACGGCGTCGTAGCGCTCGGTGATCTCGTCCGGAGTGGGGACGTGGTTCATAAGCAGCTCGTTCTGCCCGAGGTGGTGCATCCGCGACGAGGTCGACTCCAGGCTCATCAGCACGTTGGCCTTGATCTGCTCCCGCACCCGGAACAGCTCCTTGTCGGTCGGGCCCTCCTCGGCAAAGCGCCGCACCACGTCGCATATCAGCCTTATCGCCTGGCTCTCCGTCTCCTTGTTCAGCGCCGTATATATGCCGAACAGACCGGCGTCCGCGTGCCCGGCCGTGTAGCTGTAGACGGAGTAGCACAGCCCGTTTTGCTCGCGCACAGTCTGGAACAGCCTTGAGCTCATGCCCGCTCCCAGTATGCCGTTGAGCACCTGGAGGGCGTAGCGCTTCTCGTGCCCGAGCGGGAGGGACGGAAAGGCGAGGCAGATGTGGTTTTGCTCGATCGGCTTGTGCTTTGCGGTGAAGGCCGGGGTATAGGTTCCCGCGCGCCTGTCCTCAGGGGCCTGCCCCCCGAGTCCGGAAATGATGTCGGCCAGCCGGCGCCTGTCCTCCTCCGAGTAGTGCCCGGCGAGGCTGACGACCAGCCGGTCCGCAGTGTAGTTCGCGGCCTTGTAGCCGGCAATTGTTTCGGCGCTCATCGCGTTCAGGCTGTCCGGGCGGCCCAGTATGGGCCTTCCGAGAGGGCAGCCCTTGAAAACCGCTGCGAACAGCTCCTCGCCCACCAGATCCTCCGGGCTGTCCTCATACATGCCTATCTCCTCCAGGATCACGCCGCGCTCAAGCTGCCAGTCCTCCTCTGCCAGCTTGGGGGAGAAGAATATGTCGGACAGCAGGTCTATCGCCGTGTCGAGGTGGGTGTCGAGCGAGCGCCCGTAAAAGCAGGTGCACTCCTTTGTGGTGAAGGCGTTGATCTGGCCGCCTATCGCGTCCATCTCCTCCGCTATCTGCGCGGAGGTGCGGCTCTTTGTGCCCTTGAACACCATGTGCTCAATCGCGTGGGAGATGCCTCCCAGGTTTTCCGGCTCGTGGCGGGAACCGCTTCCGATCCAGAAGCCCACCGCGGCGCTGCGCACCTGATCCATGTACTCCGTGACAAGCCTCGCCCCGTTGGGCAGGGTGATTTTTTCCGTCATAGGTTGGCCCCCTGATTCTAAATGGCAGCTATGCCCCGCCGAAGGCGGGGCATAGCTGTCTTTCCGGCATGGGTAAAGTATGCTCATATTTCAAGATAAAAATTACTCTGCAACTCTACATGTCCTGCGGAACGGCGTCCTTCCTGCTGAGGTTGATGCGGCCCTTCTCGTCCGCGCCAAGGTACTTGACCCAGGTCATATCCCCCAGGTTGAGCACGTCCTCGACCTTGGCAACCCGGTGGTTCTCCAGCTTGGAGATGTGCACCATGCCCTCCTTGCCCGGGGCGTATTCGACGAACGCGCCTATCGGGAGAACGCGGGTGACCTTGCCGTAGAACATGTCGCCCACCTTGGCCTCAAAGACGATCGCCTTTATGATCTTCTGGGCCTTGTCGCAGTCCTCCTTGTTGATGGCCGCGATGAATATCCTGCCGTCGTCCTCAATGTCGATCTTGCAGCCGGTGTCCGCCACGATCTTCTGTATCACGCTGCCGCCCTTGCCGATGACCTCGCGGATCTTCTCCGGGTCGATCTGCATCTGGATCATCTTGGGCGCGTACTTGGACAGCTCCTCGCGCGGGGCCGGGATGCAGGGCAGCATGATCTCGTCCAGAATCTTATAGCGCGCGTCGCGGGTGATGTCCAGCGCGCTCCTGATGATCTCGGGGGTGAGGCCGTCTATCTTGAGGTCCATCTGAATCGCAGTGATGCCCGCCTTGGTTCCGGCAACCTTGAAGTCCATGTCGCCGTAAAAGTCCTCCAGGCCCTGGATGTCCACGAACGTCATCCAGCGGTCGCCCTCGGTGATCAGGCCGGACGAGATTCCCGCTACCGGGGCCTTGATCGGCACACCGGCGTCCATCAGCGCCAGAGTTGAGCCGCAGACGCTCCCCTGCGATGTGGAGCCGTTGGAGGACAGCACCTCGGACACAAGCCGGATGCAGTAGGGGAAGTCCGTCTCGGCGGGAATGACCGGCTCAAGCGCGCGCTCGGCGAGCGCTCCGTGGCCGATTTCGCGGCGGCCCGGGCTCCTGGACGGTCGCGCCTCGCCCACCGAATAGGACGGGAAATTGTAGTGGTGCATATAGCGCTTTGTCTCTTCATCGAAGATATTGTCCAGCTTCTGCTGGTCGGATATCGTGCCCAGGGTGGCGATGGTCAGTACCTGCGTCTGCCCGCGCGAGAAGAGGCCCGAGCCGTGCGCGCGGGGCAGAATGCCCACCTCGGAGGACAGCGGGCGCACATCCAGCATCCCGCGTCCGTCAACGCGCTTCTCCTCCAGCAGCCAGCGGCGCACCACCGACTTCTGGAGCTTGTAGGCCACATCGCCCAGGTCGGCCTCGACCGTGGGGAACCGCTCCTTATACTTTTCGACGATCTCGTCCTTCCAGGACTTCAGGCGCTCCTCGCGGATGTTCTTGTCGTCGGTGTCCAGGCAGCGCTCAAGGGAGCCGAGCCCCGCGGCCTTAATGGCGTCGTAGAGCTCCTGATTGAAGTATACGGGGTTGTAGCTGAACTTGGGCCTGCCGATTTCGGCTATAATTCCGTCAAAAAACGCGCAGAGCTTTTTGATCTCCCCGTGCGCGAACATTATCGCGTCGTACATGATGTCCTCGGGCACCTGGCTGGCCCCGGCCTCAATCATCGCGACCTTGTCCGCTGTGCCGGCGACGGTGAGCTGGAGGGTGGACGCCTCGCGCTGGGCCGTGTCAGGATTGATGACGAGCTGACCATCCACAAGGCCGACGGCTACGCCCGCTATCGGGCCCCTCCACGGGATGTCGGAGATCGAAACCGCGAGCGACGCGCCGAGCATGGCGGGTATCTCGGGCGCACAGTCGGGATCAAGGCTCATTACGGTGGCGGCTATCGCCACGTCGTTGCGCAGGTCGTCCGGAAAAAGCGGGCGCATCGGGCGGTCGATCAGGCGGGAGGCCAGCACGGCTCTCTCGCTCGGGCGGCCCTCGCGGCGCAGGAAGCTTCCGGGGATGCGGCCAACGGAGTAGAGGCGCTCCTCAAAGTCCACCGAGAGCGGGAAATAGTCGATGCCCTCGCGGGGCTTGGCGGCGGCGGTCGCGGTGACGAGCACGGCGGTCTCGCCGTAGCGCACCATAACGGCGCCCCCGGCCAGCTCGGCCAGCTTGCCGGTCTCAAAGCTCAGGGGGCGTCCGCCCAGGGTTGTTTGATAAATACGCGCGTTCGGGAATTCTCGCTTTGTCATTTGTTACATCCTTTCAATTGTACGAGATTCCGTCATTCTGAGCAAAGCGAAGACGTCAGAGTAACCGCTGATTCGTCAGCGTCTCTGTAGGGGCGGCCACTGGCCGTCCGCTATTGCGCCGCAATAAATATCGGACGCGCGCTGCGCGCCCCTACGCGTAAACAGACATTTACACGGCGCTTACCAGGAGATAGACGGCTTCGCTGCACTCAGGATGACGGTGTCTGTTTGCTAAAAAACGCTTCAAACGGGACGCCAGTGAGTCCGCCCCCGCAAAATCGCTCGCGGAGGGGACAGCCTCAGGGCGTCCCGTTCAACTCGTCAAAGCCTCAACACTTATTTGCGGATGCCAAGCTTGGCGATAAGCGCCCTGTAGCGCTCAATGTCCTTCTTGGCAAGGTAATCCAGCAGGCTGCGGCGCTGGCCTACCATTTTCAGAAGGCCGCGGCGCGAGTGGTTGTCCTTTTTGTGTTCCTTGAGGTGCCCGGTGAGCTGGTTGATGCGCTCGGTCAGGATCGCGACCTGAACCTCGGGGGAACCCGTGTCGGTCTCGTGGATGCGGTTATCCACAATAATGTCGGTCTTTTTCTCTTTGAGAAGCATGTTTTTTCACCTTTCCTGCCTTAATTTCCCGCAGAGCCATGTTCGGGGCGGGTGAACCGGCCGGTGATACGGCCCGTTTTCCCCCGGACTTAGCTTTGGGGAGCGGCGGCTCCGCGCAAACGGAGCTATAAACGCAGTCATTTTAACATAGGCCGCCGCAAATGTAAAGGGAAAAATGCGGGGCGGCCACGACGAGCTGTGCGGCAAAAGAATGATTTGCCGCGCAGGGGCGGGAACTCGCACTTGTCCCACATCGCCGCCTGTGGTACAATTATGTTTTGTAAAGAGGCGATCAGATTGCCAAGGATGAGTATTGGGCGCTTGAGCTGAAGGAAAACGGCAAGCTCACAGACTCAATTGGCACCCTGCGCCGCGCCAGCGCGATTTGCGACGGCGCCGTGCTGGACACCGCCTGTTATTCCATGCTGAAGGAAGAGTATAAAAAATGAGCAGGGTAAAAAAACTGGCCCTCGCGGGGCTGTTTGTCGCGATGGATATTGTGTTCGCGAGGTTTTTGTATTTTTACATGCCGCCCGGACTCAACACCGTGCGCATCAGCCCTCAGTTTCTGGCGCACGCGCTGGTCGGCTGGCTGCTCGGCCCTTTGTGGGCGGCCGGCTCAGCTGTGGCGGGGGATCTGCTTGGAATGCTGATAAACTCCGGAGGCCTGTCCATACACCTCGGCTACACCCTGTCCGCCGTGCTGACAGGATTGATCTACGGTTTTACCCTCTACCGCCGTCCCGTCAAATGGTGGCGGGCACTGCTGGCGGTCTCCGCTGTCGTGCTGCCGGTGTCGCTGCTGCTGGGCTCGCTCTGGATGTCGCAGATCAGGAACCTCCCGGCGCATGTGCTCATAATTGAGGCGCTACCGTGGCGGCTGCTGACCATACCGATATACTCGGCGCTGCTGTTTTTGGTTCAAAAGGGCCTTTACCGCGCCCATATTCCGCAGCGATGACAGTTTACGCCGCCGAGAGCTACGATATCGCCGTGATTGGCGCGGGCCACGCCGGGATAGAGGCCGCGCTCGCCGCCGCCCGGCTGGGCTGCCGGGTGGTCTGCTTTTGCACGAACCTGGACGCGGTGGCAAACCTGCCCTGCAACCCGGCCATAGGAGGTACCGCCAAGGGCCATCTTGTGCGCGAGATAGACGCGCTGGGCGGCGAAATGGCAAAGGCCGCCGACGCCTGCTGCATCCAGTACCGGATGCTCAACCGAGGCAAGGGCCCGGCGGTGCATTCGCTGCGCGCGCAGGCCGACCGGGCGCGCTACCACATACACATGAAGCGGGTGCTGGAGCGTGAGCCAGGCTTGACGCTGAAGCAGGCCGAGATAATCTCGATAGAGCGCGGGGAGGACGGGAGCGTGAGCTCCGTTACAACCGCGCTGGGGGCCGCGCATCCTGTCAAATGCGCGATAATCGCCACCGGCACCTTTTTGCGCGGGCGCGTGATCGTCGGCGAATATCTGAGGGATTCCGGGCCGGACGGACTCCAGCCCGCGTCCGGGCTCACCGAGTCATTGCTGGCAATGGGACTGCCTTTACAGCGCTTCAAGACCGGCACCCCGCCCCGGATACTGGCGAAAAGCGTCGACTTCTCGGTGATGGAGCCCCAGCACGGGGACGAGGACATCCCGCCTTTTTCATTCTCGACAACGGACAGACCCCGAAACCGCGCGATGTGCTGGCGCACGTCCACCACCCCCGAGACGCACGCGGTGATCCGCGCGAACCTGCACCGCTCCCCGCTCTACGGAGGGGTGATTGAGGGCACCGGGCCGCGCTACTGCCCCTCGATTGAGGACAAGATCGTCCGCTTCGCGGACAAGGAGCGGCACCACCTGTTCCTGGAGCCGTGCGGCCTGGAGACGGACGAGCTTTATCTCCAGGGCTTCAGCTCCAGCCTCCCGGAGGAGGTGCAGCTCATGGCGCTGCGCACCATACCCGGGCTGGAGCGGGCCGAGGTCTGCCGCCCCGCCTACGCGATCGAGTACGACTGCGTGGATCCGCTGGCGCTGCGCCCGACGCTGGAGCTCATAGATATGCAAGGGCTGTTCGGCGCGGGGCAGTTCTGCTCTACGTCCGGCTATGAAGAGGCGGCGGCGCTCGGGCTTGTGGCGGGCATCAACGCCGCCCACAGGGTGTTGGGCCGGGAGCCGTTCACCCTCAGCCGCGCGTCCAGCTACATCGGCACGATGATCGACGACCTTGTGACCCGCGGAACGAGCGAGCCGTACCGCATGATGACCTCGCGCAGCGAATACAGGCTGCTGCTGCGGCAGGACAACGCGGACGAGAGATTGATGTCAATCGGTTATAATATTGGACTTATATTACATTCTGTATATGACAACATGCTTGAGAAGCGGCACCTGACCGAGCAGGAGCTCGGCCGCCTTGAGCGCACGGTTATACCGCCGTCGGACGCGCTGAACGCCCTTTTAGAGGGCTGCGGCACGTCGGCCGTCTCGACCGGGGTGAAGCTGGCTGACCTTGTGCGCCGCCCGGAGCTCAGCTATGAGGCGCTTGCGCCGGTGGATCCGGAGCGGCCCGACCTGCCCGGCCCGGTGCGAGAGCAGGTTGAGATACGGCTGCGCTACGAGGGCTATATCCGGCGGCAAATGGCCCAGGTGGAGGAGTTTTCGCGGATGGAGCGCCGGGCCCTGCCGGGGGACATCGACTATTCTTCTATCCAGGGCCTGCGGCTTGAAGCGCGTGAGAAGCTCCAGCGCGTGCGCCCGGAGAATCTCGGCCAGGCCGGGCGCATCCCGGGTGTAAACCCCGCGGACTTGACAGCGCTGATGATTTTTTTAGAGAAGAGCGGAGCCGGGCGGGTCTGAAAATATCCAAGGAGCAACGCAGCGCACGACGCAGGATATTTTTCAGACAAAGCGCAGGCGTTTGGCGCAGTCCGCAAAGCGGACACAGCCAAAGCCGGAGCGGCAGCCCGGCGGGAGCTTGACATCACCTAAGAGCGCAGCCAAGCCCGCCGTACCACAACCATCATCAAAGGCGGTACTCTATGGACGAGCAATTCGATCTCTATCTGTCCCTCCTGCTTGAGGCCAACGCTGTGATGAACCTGACCGCGATACGCGAGCCGGAGGAAATCCGAGTGCGCCACTTTGAGGACAGCCTCAAGCTCCTCGGCTGCGCGGACTTCAGGAACAGGCGCGTGCTGGACCTTGGCTCCGGAGCGGGCTTTCCCGGGCTTCCGCTGAAAATCGCCGAGCCGTCGATTGCGCTGACCCTGCTGGACGGCACAGGCAAGAAGGTGGAGTTCCTGCGCCGCGTCGCGGACGCGCTCGGCCTCCGGGATGTCGCCTGCGTCCACGGGCGCGCCGAGGAGTACGCCCACGGCCCGGCCCGCGAGAGCTTTGACATCGTAACGGCGCGCGGGGTCGCCTCCCTGCCGCTGCTGTGCGAGCTGGCCCTTCCGCTGCTGAAGCCTGGCGGGGTTCTGCTCGCGATGAAATCCACCGCGTTTGAGAGCGCCCCGTACCGGCTTTTAGGCGGGGAGCGCGGCGAAGACTATATCTACGAGCTGTCGGACGGCACTTTACACAATGTAATAACAGTGTTAAAAATTACTTTTACTAATAAAATTTATCCCCGCCCCTGGGCCCAGATAAAAAGGAAGCCGCTCGTGTGACCTGATTATCTTTAAAACGCGCGGCCATTTGCAACCGCGCGGTTCCGGGTTCCATATTCAGGGAGAACAACGCCTTTGCCCCCGCCGTATGATGTAATGCCGGGCAGCCGAAGGCGTGAGCCTCCCTCCCCTTAACATAGATGATCCCCCAGCCTTGCGGCCGGGGGATCAACTAATTGTAATCATTTCTCGAAATAGTGCTCCTCGTATTCCCTGTGGCAGCTCTCGCAGTCCGCGTCGCAGCCCAGTATGGGGGCGGGGTCTATGCCCCGGCGCTTGTAGTAGTCAGCTATCGCGCTCTTGATAGCCTCCTCCGCCAGCACAGAGCAGTGTATCTTCTGCGGCGGCAGGCCCTCAAGGGCTTCCACCACCGCGCGGTTTGTCAGTCCCAGCGCCTCGCTCACCGTCTTGCCCTTGACGAGCTCGGTAGCCATCGACGAGGTGGCGACCGCCGCGCCGCAACCGAAAGTCTTGAACTTCACGTCCTCAATCCTGTCATTTTCGATGCGCATGGTTATCTTCATGATATCTCCGCACTTCGGATTGCCCACAGTGCCCTCGGCGTTGCAGTTTTCGACCTCTCCGACGTTGCGCGGATTGTTGAAATGCTCCATTACCTTGTCGGTGTACAGCATCTGGATATCTCCTTATAATATACTTCTAGTATTATATATCGTCAGCATTGTAATATAATACATTATGTTTACTTGCTCCAGAACCTTTCGGTCGGCTTCTGCTCCCTCTCGTCCCACAGCGGGCTCATTGAGCGGCGGCGCGCCACGATCTCAGCGACTGCCTCGATCATATACGCGACCTCCTCCTCGGTATTGTCCTCGCTCAGGCTCAGCCGGAGGCTGCCGTGGGCGACCTCCTGGGGCAGCCCGATCGCCATAAGCACATGGGACGGGTCCAGCGTGCCGGACGAGCAGGCCGAGCCGGAAGAGGCACATACTCCCTTGGCGTCCAGACCCAGCACAAGGCTCTCGCCCTCCACGCCCTCAAATATAAACGAGGCGTTGCCGGGGAGCCTCACCTCACGGTCGCCGTTCAAAAAGCTGTAGGGTATTGCCAGCACACCGTCAATCAGCTTATCACGCAGCCTTTTCGTCTTCCCCGCCGCAATGTCAAGCTTATTGACAGCCTCCCGGAGCGCGGCGGCCATCCCGACGATCCCCGCCACGTTTTCGGTCGAGGAGCGCTTGCCGCGCTCATGCCCGCCCCCGTGCAGCAGCGGCGGCAGGCTGACGCCCCTGCGGATATACAGCGCTCCGACCCCCTTGGGGCCGCCGAACTTGTGCGCCGACATGGACAGCATGTCCACAAACTCAAGGCTGACCGGGACATGCCCCACCGCCTGAACAGCGTCTGTGTGCGTCAGGGCCTTCGGCCATCTGGTCTTGACCTTGGCGAACAGCTCGTTGACCCCGAGAATTGTGCCGATCTCGTTGTTGGCGTGCATGATTGACACAAGGGCCGGCGGCTGCTCAAGCGCCCTGTCCATCTCGTCCTCTATGACATGCCCCTTTTCGTCGACCGGAAGATATATGACCTGCCTGCGGTTTTTCCCGAGATACTGCGCCGTGTGCAGCACCGCGTGGTGCTCCACCTCGGTTGTAATTAGCGTGCCTCCCTCGGGGAGGGCGCACTTCAGCGCCCAGTTGTCGGCCTCCGTGCCTCCCGAGGTGAAGTATATTTCCTCGGGTCTGGCGCCCATCGCCTCCGCGACTGTCTTCCTCGCGTCCTCAACGGCGCGTCTGGCGTCCCTTGCTATAGAGTAGAAGCCGGAGGCGTTGCCGTATCCGTCCGTCAACCAAGGCAGCATGGCGTCCAGCGCGCTGTTTTTGAGCTTTGTGGTCGCGGCGTTGTCCGCGTATACAAACATCGATTATCCTTCTTTCTGTAAGTCGAAATGCCCTCTATGCTGAACGGGCAATGCCCGTATTATGTTCATGGTAGTTATAATTGATCTGATTGTTTCCTTTGCAAAACAATTATAGCGCTGGCCATGCTCTTTGTAAAGTGCAGATGCAACGAAAATGTCGATTTCCGTGGGATATGGGAACCACCCCGGCCCTGCGGGCCCACCCCTCCGCAGGAGGGGGATGGAGACGCTACGGGTAATTCCCCTCCCTGGAGGGGTGCCGCGCGGACGCGCGGCGGGGTGGTCGTCCCCGCGGGGCGCGGCATCCCCTGGGATTTTTTTTCACTCGCCCGGCTCCGCTCTTCGGGTGATGTCAAGCTCCCGCCGGGCTGCCGCTCCGGCTTTGGCTGCGTCCGCTTTGCGGACTACGCCAAACGCCTGCGCTTTGTCTGAAAATATCCTGCGTCGTACACTTCGTTTCTCCTTGGATATTTTCAGACCCGACCGGCTCCGCTCTTCTCAATATATTCCCTGGCAAGCTGGTCGCAGCGGTTGTTTTTCTCGTTGTCGGAGTGGCCGCGCACCCAGTGGAACCTGACCTCGTGCCTTTCCAGCAGCTCCAGCAGCGCGTCCCACAGGTCCGGATTCAGCGCCGGCTTCTTGTCCGCCTTTATCCAGCCCCTGGCCTTCCAGGATCTGGCCCAGCCCTTGGTTATCCCGTCGACCAGGTAGCGAGAGTCCGAATACAGCTCCACCTCGCAGGGCTCCCTCAGCGCCCTCAGCGCCTCTATTGCCCCGGTCAGCTCCATGCGGTTGTTGGTAGTGGGGCTCTCACCGCCGGACAGCTCCTTTTCGCGCCCGCCGTAGCTGAGTATCGCGCCCCAGCCCCCGGGCCCCGGGTTGCCTGAGCAGGCCCCGTCAGTATAGATCGTGACTTTTTTCATTGTTCCTCCGGGTGTGGAAAAGTCTTGTGTGATTTCGCCTCCCTTCGGGCGGCGAAATCATTTCTCCCTCATCCCTCAATCTCCTCTTTCAGCTCCTCGAAGAATCTGTCCATCCTCGCCATGCGCACGGCGGCGATGTCCCGCGCGGCCTGCGTGAAAAGCTTTTCGGGTATGTGCCGCATTTTCAGAAGGTACTCGAGGTTCGGGCTGTACTCGGCAAACTCGCTTATCCTGGGGGCGTGACCGTCCCTGCCGAAGCCCGCCGGGGGCTCGATGTAAAGCCTCTCGCCGTACTGCCCCGAAAGCATGAACAGCCGCCCGACGCCGACGGCGCCAAGGCAGTCCAGCTTGTCCGCATCGTAGAGGATTTTCGCCTCTATCGTGCGCGGAGCGTTTTCCTCGCCCCTGTAACGGTGGCAGCGCACACATGCCGCAACTGCGGACGCGCGCTCCGCGTCCCAGCCCAGCTCCAGCAGTATCTGCTCGGCCTTTTCAGCGCCCAGCATCGCGTGGTCGACAATGCCGGAGGCGTCGTCGTCCTCCTCCCGCCTCGCTATGTCGTGCAGTATGACCGCGGCGGTCAGCAGCTCCCTGTCCACCTCCGGGTAAAAGTCGCTGAGGCGCATCGCTAGCCTGTACACCCTGCGGACATGGCTCAGGTCGTGCCCGCCGGACATGCCCGCCGCCGCGCCCACAATCTGCCAGAGCTTATTCTTCATGCATTCCGCCCCCGATCCCCTCTAAATGAGGGTTAGACGTTTGGTCAACGTCAACATGGCCGCCTTCGGCGGCCATGTTGACGGCTGTCATTCCTCGGTATTCTCCTCCGCCTGGCCCTCTTCCTCCTCGTCCTTAAACGTCCGCGCGATGGATATGACACGCGCGTCCCCGGACAGGCGCATCAGTATGACGCCCTGGGCCGTGCGGCTGTATACGTTGACCGACGCCGCCTCCATGCGGATGATCGTGCCGTCGTCCGATATTATCAGGATGTCGTCCGTGTCGTCCACCACCCGGATGTCCGCCACAAGCCCTGTCTTATCCGTCAGGTTGTGGTTGCGAAGTCCCTTGCCGCCCCGGCGCTGCGCCTCTCCGCCGCGCAGGTACTCGTCTATCTCGGTGCGCTTGCCGTAGCCGTTTTCGGTCACGGTCAGAAGCGTTCCGCCAGCCCTGGCGCGCGCCGCCCCGATAACATAGTCGCCGTCTATGAGCCGTATGCCGCGCACACCGGAGGCCTCGCGGCCCATCGGACGCACGTCGTTCTCGTTAAAGCAGATCGCCATGCCGTTTTTGGTGGCGATCAGAATATTCTGGTTGCCGTCCGTCTTGCGCACCGCGATCAGCTCATCGCCCTCGTCCAGGTTTATCGCCCTGAGCCCCGCCTTGCGCCCCGCCGACTTAAAGCGCCCGACCTCGACCCGCTTGACGGTGCCGCCCCGGGTGACAAAGAACAGATACTCGAAGTCATCCTGCTCGCGCACCGGGATCGTGGCCGTCACCTTCTCTCCCGGCTCAAGCGACAGGAGGTTTACAAGGTTGCTGCCCTTCGCGGCCCGCCCCGCCTCCGGGACATGATAGCCGCGCTTGCGGAACAGCTTGCCCTTGGACGTGAAGAAAAGCAGGTCGTCATGGGTGGAGGCCACAAACAGCTCCTCCACGAAATCCTCCTCGCGCATCGTCTGGGCGGATATTCCCTTGCCGCCGCGCCGCTGGGTGCGGTAGGCGGTCTTGGGCTGGCGCTTGATGTAGCCCATGTGTGTCAGCGTAAACACGCAGTCCTCGCGCTCAATCAGATCCTCGAGGTCGATCTCGTCCTCGTTCTCGACGATCTCGGTCATCCTGTCGTTTCCGAATTTTTCCGAGAGAGCCAGCAGCTGCTCGCGGACTATCGCGGTCACGCGCTCCGGCTTTGCCAGTATGTCCTCAAAGTCGGCGATGCGCTCCAGCAGCTCGTCCAGCTCCTTCTGGAGCTTCTCAATCTCCAGCCCCTGCAAACGTCCCAGGCGCATGTCGATAATCGCCTGGCCCTGCACGTCCGAGAGGTCGAAGCGCTCCATCAGGCGGGCTTTCGCGTCGTTGTAGCTCGTGCGGATAATCCTGATGACCTCGTCGATGTTGTTCACCGCGATCATAAGGCCCTCCAACAGGTGGGCGCGCTCGCGGGCCTTGCGCAGGTCGAACATCGTCCTGCGGGTCACTATCTCCCGCTGGTGCTCAAGATAGTACTCCAGTATCTGGCGCAGGTTCAGGGTCATCGGCTGCCCCTTAACCAGCGCGAGCATGTTTATCGCAAATGTGGTCTGCATCGCGGTCATCGTGTACAGCTTGTTCAGCACCACCTGGGGATTCGCGTCACGCTTGAGGTCGACGACCACCTTCATGCCCACCCGGTCAGACTCGTCGCGCAGTGCGCTCACGCCCTCAATGGTCTTGTCCCGCACCAGCGAGCCTATGTGCTCGACGAGCCTGGCCTTGTTGGTCATATATGGCAGCTCGGTGACGACAATGCGCATCCGGCCCTTGTGCTCCTCAATGTCTGCCTTGGCGCGCACCCGCACCTTGCCGCGCCCGGTGGAGTATGCGGCGCGTATCCCGGCGCGCCCGTAGATCATCGCGGCGGTCGGGAAATCCGGCCCGTGCATGTGCTCCATCAGGTCGTCCAGCTCGGCCTCGGGGTTGTCCAGCAGGCAGACAGCCGCACCTACGGTCTCGCGAAGATTGTGCGGCGGTATGTTTGTGGCCATGCCCACCGCTATTCCCGCCGAGCCGTTGACCAGCAGGTTCGGGAAGTGTGAGGGCAGCACGGTGGGCTCCTGACGGGAGTTGTCGTAGTTGGGGGAGAAGTCGACGGTCTCCTTCTCGATATCCGCCAGCATCTCCATCGCGATCTTAGACATTCTGGCCTCTGTGTAACGGTAGGCGGCCGGGGGATCCCCGTCTACCGAGCCGAAGTTTCCGTGGCCGTCCACCAGCACATGGCGCAGCGAAAAGCTCTGCGCCAGGCGCACAAGGGCGTCATATACCGACGCGTCGCCGTGCGGATGATACCGGCCCAGCACGTCGCCGACCGCTGTGGCCGACTTGCGGAAGGGCTTGTCCGGCGTGAGGTTTTCCTCCCACATCGTGTACAGAATCCGCCTGTGCACCGGCTTGAGGCCGTCGCGCACGTCCGGCAGGGCGCGCGCTGTAATCACCGACATAGCGTAGTCGATAAAGGACTTCTTGATCTCCCGCTCCAGGTCGGCGGGGAGTATTTTCTGGTTTTCAAAGCTTACGGGATGGTCGGTCATCTGTGAACCCCCATTTGTGTGTTTTTGAACAGTATTGCGCCTTTCGGCAGACATAAAAAATCCCTGTTTCCTGTTCCGGCGCAATAACAGCGTGCGCCCCGGAAAACCGAGGCGGTTATGCGGTCATATAGACATTTTACCCTATTTCAGCAGGAAACGCTATCAAAAAATTTGAAAGCTCGGAAAACTCACCGACATCACCCGAAGAGCGCAGCCGGGCGGGGCGAGAAATAAGCCGAGCATGGCCGCAAGCTCGAAGAGCGGACGAAGTCCGCTTGACAGAGCGTAAGCGGGCACGCGCAGGATTATTTGGAGCCGAGCGCAGGCGTTTGGCGCAGTCCGCAAAGCGGACAAAGCCAAAGCCGAAGCGACAGCCCGGCGGGAGCTTGACATCACCCGAATAGCGCAGCCCCCGCGCGTTGAAAAATAACCAAGGAGCAGCACCCTCTCAGACCCTGCGGGGCCAGCTCTCCCAAGGGGAGAGCCCAGAGTGAAGACAAATTCCGCGACCTCCGTCCTTTTTCACTTTTGCGCGTCGAGCCTGACGCCGGAGGCGGCAGGTTCTTGCTTGACCGCAAGAGTGAATAAGCTTGAAATTCAAGGCTTTCACGGATTCACTCCGGGAAAGCCGTTCTCTGTGAGCCGCCTCAGCGGCGACAGCTTGCCCTCGTTTTCGATGACAAACTGTAGTTTGTCATCGGTCTGAGCTCTCCCTGTGGGAGAGGTGGCGCGAAGCGCCGGAGAGGGTGTGCAGCCGGGCGCGGCCTCATCCGCCGTCAGGCGCGGCCGGAGGCCCGGAGGCCTCGCTCGAGGCCATCCTCTTCTTAATAAATGTGTGGTAAATCATCTTCTTAAACACCGCGAGCACCGGCACCCCTATGAACATCCCCAGGAAGCCCGCCACATCCCCGCCTATGGAGATCGCGAAAATCGTGAGCAGCGGGCTTATGCCCACCGCGTCGCCCAGTATCTTCGGGCCGAGCACCATGCCGTCCACCGTCTGGACGGCCACGACTATGATCAACCCGTACAGCGCGTAAATCGGCTGGTAGCAGATCAGTAGCAGTACCGTGACCGCCCCGCCCACAATCGGGCCGAAGTAGGGGATCATATTTGTGACCCCCGCCACGACAGCCAGGAACGGCGAGATCGGCAGCCTGAATATCATGTAGAGGATATAGCTGAGCAGGCCGATTATCAGGGAGTCCACTGTCTTGCCCACCAAAAAGCGGGAAAATGTGCGGTTGGCCTCTCCCGCCAGCTCAAATATCCGCGGGGAGCGCTTGGGGAAAAGCGCCCTGACTATCGCCCTGGCGTTGCGCAGCAGGGGCTCCTTCTCAATAATCGCATACAGGGAGATCAGGAAGCCGAAGGAGATGTTCATCAGCATCCGGGTGGATATCTTCAGTGCGCTTTCGATGAAGGAATAGTCCAGCAGCCCCTTCAGCACGGAGAGCAGACTCTCCTTTATGCCGTCCAGCAGCCCGGTCAGCATGTCGAACATCTGCGGGTCGATCAGAGGCTCAGAGTCGGCCAGATAGCCCGTAAACCTGCCGTACGCGTCGGTGAGCACCGTTATGATCTGGTTCACGCTCTCCACCGTCAGAGGGGCTATGTAGAGTATCATCCAGACCAACAGGCCCAGCAGCAGGACATAGGAGGCTCCGATCGCGAGCCAGCGCGGAAATTTGAGGCGCTTTTTAAGAAACTCCACCAGGAAGTCCACCATGTAGGCCATCGCGAACCCAAGCAGAAACCGGCTCAGTATAAAGCCGAGCCAGCCGAACACGCTGCGCAGCAGATGCATAGTGCCGTCATAGCTTGTGATGAACGCGAAAATAAACACGGCGAGCGAAAAGGGCAGTATATATTTTTTCCACTGCCTTAACGATTCAAACAACTGCAATCCCCCTTCCGTTGGACGGGCCGGACGCGGCATGCCCCGATACATTCTATTGCAGCCGGGAGGGGTTTGCAAGGGAAATTTGCGAACTGGGGCCTTTTTACGGAAATCCGCTGAGAACTATACCATTTCTATAACGCCGCAGGCAATGCGCGGGCCTCCGCTGCCGTTGGGCTGGGTGCGGTAATCGTCCGGCAGCTCGTGTATAATCGCCGTCCTCCCGATCACGTCCCCGGGCACAAAGCGGTCTGTGTAGACGACGCTCTCCGCGATCCCGTCGGCGTTCAAAAGGGACGGAAGATCCCCGGCGTGATACCCGTGCTGGCGGCCCTCCGGATTGTAGTGACCTCCGGCGGCCATCCCGGCGTCGGCACAGGAGCCGTTTTCATGGATATGGAAGGCGAGAAACGGGTGCGCGTTCGGCCCGGTGGGCAGCCCCTCCACCGACGCCTCGACCAGGCAGCCCTTATCCCCGGCTTCGTAAAATCTGACCTCACCCCGTATTGTCAGGGCCGGCTGTGTCGCGGCCATCAACGCCCTTGCCGCCAAACGCCCCCTTGTGGGCATGACATCCCAACCCTCGCCAGTGGCGGCCGCTGGACGGCTGCTTAAAATTAACAGAGACATGCAGAGCACCCCTTCGCTTCCACGCTTTATTCGGGAGATGGGCTACGCCCCTCCCCCGCAATATATCGTATGCGCAGACGAGCGGGAGTGAAACTGTTTATTTCAAAGTCTACCCTAGGTTTTGCCACGTCAGTCTCTCCTGTTCCACCAGCACCCCGAGCAACAGCGTGACAAGCCTTATTTGCGTATCCAGCTCTGCGCCGTCCCTGTTTTCGAGCGCCGAGTATACCCCGGCCAGCGCGGCGTCCACCGCCGCGAGCTCCGCGTCCGCCGCGATAAAGCCCATCACCTTGCGCGAATCCTCCCAGCGCGACATAGCGGAGAGCATTCCTCTCTCCGCCTTGTCCCAGTCCCCGGCCTCAACCCCCGCCCGGGCCGCGGCAAGCTCCTCCCCTATCTCACGGGAAAACGAGCCGGTGTAGCTGCGGCTCGCTACCCCGCAAATCAGCATCGCCAACAGCAGCGCGCCCGCCAGAACAGCCTGCTTCATCTCGCTTTCTCCTTGGGCAGATAGTATACGCCGCCCTGCTCGTCCCGCATCAGCAGAAAAACCTCGGACGGCCCGGACACGCCCCTTCCCTTGACCTCGCTGTACAGCCATTTCTCGTCCAGGCCAAGCTTCTCAAGATTCGCGGACAGGGTGCGCCCGTCGTTTATCAGTACGACCGGCAGGCCGCGGTCTGCCCCTCCCCGCTTTCCGGCCGGCATCGGGCGGTGCTCGGAGTACAATATGGCGCTGAGCTTGCCGTTTGTCTCAAGTATCGCGTACTGCACCGTGCTGAGATCCAAAATGTCCTGCAGCCGCAGATCCTCAATCAGCTCGTCCATAGTCATTCGGTTTTTTTTGAGCTCTTTCTGCAAAATCCTGCCGTTTTCAATCAGCACGCTGGGAGTCCCGCAGAACAGCTTGCGCAGCCTGACGCTTTTGAGCAGCAGCAGCGATATGAGTATCTCCAGCGAAATCAGGGTCACAATCGGCACCAGGCCGGACACAAGCGGCATCCCGGGCTCCTGCATCGGGACGGCGGCCAGCTCCGAGATCATAATTGCCACCACCAGCTCGCTGGGCTCCAGCTCGCCAATCTGCCGCTTGCCCATTATCCTCATTGCCGTAATGACAACGATGTACAGTATGGCGGTGCGCGTTATCGCCACAAGCATAAAAAAATCCCCTCCCGGCGTCCAAATTAGCCGCGTACACTGCTATTATGAACCGAAGCGGGCGGGAGTTATGCGCCGCGTTTGACACGCGCCGCCGGAAGTGATATTATTTTTTCAAAAAATTATATGCTTGCTGGAGGTACAACATGGGCGCTGTAAAGATAAAGGACAACATATACTGGGTGGGCGCGATTGACTACGACGTGCGGAACTTCCACGGCTATCTGACTCCCTGCGGCACAACCTACAACGCGTATCTTGTGCTGGATGAAAAAATTACCCTGATTGATCTGGTCAAGGCCACCCACACCGCTGAGCTGATGGAGAATATCCGGGAAATAGTCGACCCCGCCAAAATAGCTTACCATATCTCAAACCATGTGGAGCCGGACCACTCGGGGGCGCTTCCGCATTTTCGCGCCATCGCCCCGAACGCCGAGATCATCACGTCCCAGAACGGGCAAAAGGGTCTGAACGCCTACTACCCGGAGATTATGGGCGGCGCCCGCGTCCGCGCCGTCAAGGCGGGCGACACCCTCAGCACCGGCAAATATGAGTTCTCCTTTTTACCCATGCCGATGGTCCACTGGCCGGACAGCATGACGACATATCTGGCAGCGGAAAAAACGCTGTTCTGCAACGACGCGCTGGGGCAGCATATCGCGTCCCTGGAGCGCTTTGACGACCAGATCGGCCTGGAGAGGCTGCTTGAGCGCGCGGGGGACTATTACGCCAACATAGTCCTGCCGTTCGGGATGCCGGTCAAAAAGCTGCTGGGCGATATCTCGGCCCTTGAGATCGACACCGTATGCCCCAGCCACGGGGTCATACTGCGCTCGTATGTGGGCGAGATGCTCAAAAAATACGAGCTCTGGGCGGGCGGGGGCTCCAATCCCCGGAAGGCCGTCATCGTGTACGACACGATGTGGGGCGCGACGCGGAAGATGGCGGAGGCGCTCTTCAGCGAGCTCGCCGGACGCGGCATGGAGCCGGAGCTTTTCTGCCTGAAGGACGGGCATGTCTCGACCGCGATGGCCAAAGTGCTTGAGGCGTCGTTTGTGGCGGTGGGCAGCCCGACCCTGAACAGGAACGTCATGCCGCAGGTCGCCGCGTTTTTGACCTATATGCGCGGCCTGTCCCCCAAAAACAAGAGGGGGCTCGCCTTTGGGGCCTACGGCTGGAGCGGCGAGAGCGCGGGGCAGATCGAAAGCGAGCTCAAGGCGATGGGCTTTGAGCTTGAGCCCACGAGAAAGCTCATGTGGAAATAACCGAAGAGATATTTGTACCGGTACAGCGTCTGTCAATACGCCGCCCTAATCGGTGACAATCTCCAGTTCCCGCACCTTGACGCTGTTTCTGAACACCTTGACGGCGTAAACGCGGCCGGGGTCGAGCGGACCGAACGCGAACTGCCCGGAGTCGTCGGTGAACGTGCAGGCTGTAAACTTCACGGCGTCGGCGGCCTTATCCGCCAGAAACAGCATGACCAGGGCGTCGCAGACAAGCCTGCCGTCCGGGCCGGTAACGGTGCCGTGCAGCGCACTGCGGCTGTCCGGCTTGAGGGTGACCTCGGTTTTTATCCACTCGTTTTCGCCCGGCTGAACAAAAAATTTTGTATACATGCAAGCACAACCTTGTCAATCAATGTTCTCAACACCATCATATGGCCCCACTGCTTGACAAGTGCGCTGAAAATGTTAAAATCAGAAGAGCGGAGCCGGGCGTGGCGAGAAATAAGCCGAGCATGGCCGCAAGCTCGAAGAGCGGACGAAGTCCGCTTGACAGAGCGTAAGCGGGCACGCGCAGGATTATTTGGAGCCGAGCGCAGGCGTTTGGCGCAGTCCGCAAAGCGGACGCAGCCAAAGCCGGAGCGGCAGCCCGGCGGGAGCTTGACATCACCGAAGAGCGCAGCCGGGCGGGTCTCTTGCGAATGGGCGATTGATAATCGCCCCTACATGGAATTTAATGGGGGGGTTTTTATGGCGGATAAAAAGCAGGTTGAGGCGATCACCTCCATGGAGGAGGATTTCGCCCAGTGGTACACCGACGTTGTAAAAAAGGCGGAGCTTATCGACTACTCGAGCGTCAAGGGCTGCATAGTGCTGAGGCCATACGCCTACGCGCTCTGGGAGCGGATACAGCACTACATGGACACCCGCTTCAAGGAGACGGGGCACGAGAACGTCTATATGCCCCTGCTGATCCCGGAGTCCCTGCTTCAGAAGGAAAAGGACCACGTCAACGGCTTCGCTCCCGAGGTGGCCTGGGTCACGCACGGCGGAACAGAGCAGTTGGCCGAGCGCCTCTGCGTGCGCCCGACGTCCGAGACGCTGTTTTGCGAGCACTACGCGCATGTGGTGCAGAGCTGGCGCGACCTTCCCAAGCTCTACAACCAGTGGTGCAGCGTGCTGCGCTGGGAGAAGACCACCCGCCCGTTCCTGCGGCACAGGGAGTTTCTGTGGCAGGAAGGCCACACGGCGCACGCCGAGGCTCAGGAAGCCGTCGACGAGGCGCTGATGATCCTTGATATATACGCCGAGCTCGCCGAGGACGTGCTGGCGATGCCCGTCATCAAAGGCCGCAAGACCGAGAGCGAGAAATTCGCGGGCGCGCAGGACACATATTCGATCGAGTGCATGATGCACGACGGCAAGGCCCTTCAGGCCGGCACCACCCACTACTTCGGGGACGGCTTCGCGAAGGCGTTCGATATCACATATACAGCTAAGGATAACTCGCTGAGGCACGTGTTCCAGTCCTCGTGGGGCGTCTCGACCCGGATCATCGGCGGCATAATAATGACTCACGGGGACGACTCCGGGCTCGTCCTGCCCCCCCGCATCGCGCCCACCCAGGTCGTCATAGTCCCGGTCGCCTCGCACAAGCCGGGCGTGCTGGAAAAGGCAGCCGAGGTGGAAAAGAACCTGAAGGCGGCGGGCATCAGGGTCAGACTCGATTCCTCCGACCAGTCGCCCGGCTGGAAGTTCGCCGAGTACGAGATGAAGGGCGTGCCGCTCAGGCTGGAGCTCGGCCCGCGTGATATTGAGGCGGGCAGATGTGTGCTCGCCAAGCGCACCGGCGGCAAGGAGGAGGCTTCGCTTGAGGGGCTGGAGCTTAGGGTGCCGGAGGCTCTATCAGAAATACAAAGGGCTATGTACGACAAGGCCCGCAAAAACCTGGACAGCCAGATAAGCGTCGCGCTCACCCTGGAGGAGATGGTCACTATCGCGCAGAAGCGCGGCGGCTTCATCAAGACCATGTGGTGCGGCGGGGCGGAATGCGAGGAGAGAGTCAAGGATCTCACCGGAGGCATGAAGTCGCGCAACATCCCGTTTGAGCAGGAAAGGCTGGGCGAAACCTGCGCCGTCTGCGGCAAGCCGGCGGACACGATGCTGTACTGGGGATTTCAGTATTAAGAAGAGCGGAGCCGGGAGCCTACCACCTCGCCCGCCGTATTCCTTCCCGATGGTTTGATGATTGGCGGCAGACGTCTGCCGCCATCTTTAAGGTGCTATGTAATATCCCCATTGTTCAAATATCTGCCCCCGCCAACGGCGGGGGTTTCGTTTTCTTTGCATAAAAAATAATAAAAACTGTCAAAAATCACATGAAGGCTATGGCGCGTCTGTCCCTGTTGTGATATAATGCTTTTTCCGATATAATCATTATGCCGCGCGTTCGCGGGGCGGAAATTCACCTTCCGGAAGGCGGAGAGCGCTTTGCAGCCCAAAGAAGACATTTTGACATACCTGCTGGATATCCTCAGCAGGGACATGCCGGCGTCCGTACTGAACGCCTGGTTTGACGACGCCGAAATATTGAGCCTTACCGAGGACACTCTCACCCTGCTCACCTCCACAGAGCTCAAGCGCGGCATAATTCTGTCGCGATACTCAAAACCGGTTACGGACGCCCTTTTCGAGCTGTTCGGCACTCCTATGAAACTTGAGGTGACACTTGAAAGGACGGCACCATCCAAGCAGGACAGCTGCGGCATCAGGGAATTCGGTTTTGAAAACTTTGTTGTCGGGGATTCGAACAAATTCGCGGCCGCTGCTGCGAAGGCGGTGGCGGAATCGCCAGGTCAGGCCTACAATCCGCTGTTTATATACGGCGGCTCGGGCCTTGGCAAGACCCATCTGCTGTACGCCATAATGAACTTTATCAGGGCCTCCCACCCTGAATATCAGATGCGCGTATTCTCGGCGGAGCTTTTTACAAACGACCTGGTAAACGCCCTCCAGAACAAAAAAACCCATGAATTTCACGACAAATACCGCAGCGCCGATCTGCTGCTGGTCGACGACATACAGTTCATCGGGGGCCGCAACTTCTCTCAGGAGGAGTTCTTTCACACCTTCAACACCCTGTACGACGCCGGGCACCAGATAGTGCTCACATCCGACAGACCTCCCAAGGAGGTTCCGGCGCTTGAAGACAGGCTGAGAACCCGCTTTGAGTCCGGCCTGATAGTGGATATACAACCACCCGACTTTGAGACCAGGATGGCGATTGTCAAGAGCAAGGCTCAGAGGATGGGTCTACTGCTGCCGGACGATGTGGTGCTGTACCTGGCCACGTCCGTCACCGCCAATGTGCGCCAGCTCGAGGGAACCGTCAAGAAGATCGTCGCATGGCGGGATCTGCTGCACAGTCCGGTGGACGTAACCACCGCAGAGAAGGCTATTGCCGACCTAATGCGCGAGAACCCCGGCCTGAATCCCACTCCTGACATGATAATTTCCGAGGTTTCCGCCTTTTACGGGGTAGAAGAGCGCGATATACTTGGCAAAAACAGGCAGGCAGACATAGTAACCGCCAGGCAGATATGCATGTACCTGGTGCGCTCTCTGACCTCTATGAGCCTGAAGGAAATTGGAACCAAGGTTTTCAGGCGCGACCACACGACCGTGATGTACGCGGTGGAAAAGGTGGAGGAGATGCGCGGTACTGACGACGCTTTTGACAAGACAATAAACCTTCTGATGGAGAATATCAGGGGTAAATAAATACAAACGGAGTGACAGGGATGCAGCGCCCTACTTATCCACAAACTTATACAAATGTGGACAAAATACTCCACATTTGTACCCTTACCCTCCCGGTCATGTGGACAGCTGTGGACAACATTCATGTTCATCCACATTTTTTGTGAATTCGCAAATACATGCCGCTCTAGCGTTTTATTTACTTATTAACATATCCACAGGATATACTATAGTAACTAATAAAATATTATTATATTCTATCTCTCTTTAATATAGAACGATTTATTTTCACGGGGGTTGCGGGAATGAAATTCAGCTGTGAAAAAAACACCCTTCAGGACGCCCTGACAAACTGTGCGCGCGCCGTGCCCACTCACGCCACTGTAGAACTCCTCAAGGGAGTGATGCTGGAGGCAGGGGAAGATACCCTGACCCTGACCGGCAACAATATGGAGATGGCCATTATCGCCCGTATCGACGCGAAGGTTGAGCGGACGGGACGCTTTGTGCTGGAGTGCAAAATGTTCCTGGATATTGTCCGCAAGCTGGCGGACGACACTGTAAACATAGAGGTGAACGAAAGGTTCATCGTGTCCATTACCTGCGGTCTTTCAGATTTCGCCCTCACCGCTCTGCCATGCGACAATTTCCCGGCAATCCCGGAAGTGACCGGGATGCGGGAGCTCACCCTCAGCCAGTCCGCGCTGGGCAGGCAGCTGGGCGGAACTCTGTTCGCGGCATCCGAAAGTGAGGCAAAGCAAATCCATACAGGGGCGCTCTTTGACTGCGAGCCCGGGACGCTCACCATTGTCGCCTTGGACGGGCACAGGCTGGCATTGCGCCGTGAGGCGGCGGAAATGGAGGGAGAATTCTCGTTCGTAGTGCCGGGCGCTCCTCTGCGTGAGGTGGAGAAAATGCTCTCCGCGGACGAGGAAGCCGAGGTCAGGCTGCATATAGGTCAGAGGCACATAATATTTGATCTTGGGCAGATAACGGTGGTTACAAGGCTGCTGGAGGGGGAGTTCCTCAAATACAAAAACGCGATCCCTCAGGACAGGATATTCAGGGGAACGGCTGGACTGAGAGAATTTGTTAAGTGCGTGGATCGCGTGTCCCTTCTGATAAGCGACAAGCTTAAAAACCCGATAAAACTCAAATTTTCAGATAAAAAGCTGGTGCTTTCAACCGTGACCGCGATTGGAAGCGCTACCGACGCCATGGAGTGCGACTCAAACATGGAGATGGAGATAGGCTTCAACAACCGCTACGTGTCAGACGCGCTGCGCCACCTTGAGGGGGACGACGTGCGGATAGAGTGCGGCGGACCGCTGTTGCCCTGCCTGTTCCTTCCCCCGGAGGGGGAGGACATGCTGTACATGGTGCTTCCGGTCAGGCTGAAGCCCGACGCATGAGGCTCCTCAGGATAGAGCTCGGGAATTTCAGGCGCTACGAAAGAGATATTTTTGGGTTTTCCTCCGGAGTAAACGTGATAACAGGGCCGAATGGGGTGGGCAAGACCTGCCTGCTGGAGTCTATAGCCTACCTGTCCGCCGCGCGCTCGCCCAGAACCGGGAAGGAGCGCGAGCTGATACGTTTCGGGGCGGACGCCGCCGAAATAGAAGCCGAGTTCGAGAGCGGCGGGCGCGAATGCTCAATTAACGCCGTCATATGCCGGGATTCCCGCCGTAAGCTGTTTTTGGACGGCGCTCCGGTCAAATCCCCAAGAGAGCTGCTCGGGAGGCTGCCGTCGGTGTACTTTGAGCCGGAGGACCTGCACCTGATAAGGGGCGGGGCGCAGGCGAGGCGCAGGCTGATGGATATGGCGCTCTGCCAGCTCAGGCCGAGATACCTGTCCCTGCTGTCGGTATACAGGAAGCTGGCGGAGGGCAAGACAAAGCTTCTCAGGCAGAGCGAAAAAAAGCCGGACTTTCTAGGCGCTTTGCCGGATTTCAATCTGAGGCTGGCGCAGACCGGAGCTGAGCTGAGCGCCTTTCGCGGGGAGTTCTGCCGGAGCCTGTCGGAGCTGGCGGCGCAGCACCACCGGCTTATTTCCGGGGAAAAGGAGGAGCTCGCTCTTGAATACAGGACGCACGCGGCGGATGCGGGGGATACATTTAACCATATGCAGGCCCGCCGGGAGGCGGAGCTTGCCCGCGGGATGTGCCTGGTCGGCGCCCACAAGGACGACATAGCCGTCAGACTGGACGGAAGGGACGCCCGCGAGTATGCGAGCCAGGGCCAGACAAGGACGGCTGTTGTGGCCGTGAAGCTGGCCGAGCGCGATATACTCTCCCGGGAATTCGGGGAGCCGCCCCTGCTGCTGCTGGACGACGTGCTCAGCGAGCTGGACGGCGGAAGGCGGGATTATATCCTGCACGGACTCGGAGGCGGGCAGGCGTTCGTCACCTGCTGCGAGCCCGGTGGGTTGACAAGGGACACTAACGGGAAGAATATAGTGTTGGGGATGTAGGGACAGGACACAGGCCGGTCTGTCGATGAATGGGCATGATTTATGTTTGCTAAACCCGAAGGGCGGAGAGGAGCTCCGCCCCTACAGAGTGATTTCCACCGAAAGGAGCCAGCCTGTATGTATATCTTCATCGGTCAGGAAAGGGTTTTGCGCTCTGGCGGGATAATCGGCGTCTTTGACCTTGACAACATTAGCCAAAGCAAACGCACCCGAGCGTTTCTCAGCGCAGCCGAAAGGGCCGGGAGGGTTTCGATGGTGGGAACCGACCTGCCAAGATCGGTCGTGCTGTACGACGGGCTGGGAAAGACGGAGGTAATTCTCACACAGATAGCCGCCGGGACTATTGAGAAAAGGGCGAGGGGCGGATTTTAATATTTTGTTTCATTCCAAAAAACGCTTCGGGCGGGGATGGAACCCCGCCTCTATATTTGCCGGAAGGGTGATTAATTCTTGGATCAGAACTACGACGCTTCCCAGATTCAGGTGCTTGAAGGTCTTGAGGCCGTGCGCAAGCGCCCGGGCATGTACATCGGCACCACCTCTATACAGGGTCTGCACCATCTGGTGTATGAGATTGTGGACAACGCGATTGACGAGGCGCTGGCCGGAGTCTGCACTCATATAGAGGTGACAATAAATCCGGACGGGTCGATCTCGGTGTCGGACGACGGGCGCGGCATACCGGTCGGAGAGCATGTGTCCGGAAAATCTGCCGCCGAGGTGGTGTTCACCGTGCTGCACGCCGGAGGTAAATTCGGCGGCAGCGGCTACAAGGTGTCGGGCGGACTTCACGGGGTTGGGGCAAGCGTTGTCAACGCGCTTTCAGAGTGGATGAGGGTCGAGATATACAACGACGGCTTTGTGCACCGCATGGAGTTTTCACGCGGGGACGTCACAAAGCCCATTGAGCGCGGCGAGGCGACGGAGCGCCACGGCACGACGGTGACCTTTATGCCGGACGCAAAGGTCTTTGAGGAAACCTCTTTTGAGTTTGAGACGCTGGAGTCGCGGCTGCGCCAGCAGGCGTTTTTGAACGCGGGGCTGCGCATTACGCTGACCGACAAGCGCGAGGCTGACCCGAGAGAATCCCGGTTTCACTACGAGGGGGGCATACGCTCATTCGTCGAGTGGATAAATCAGAACAAGACTCCGCTGCACGGCAGCGTGATATACGTCTCCGGAGAGAAGGGCACCTCCACGGCCGAAATCGCCCTGCAGTACAACGACGGCTACAGCGAGAACCTGCTGAGCTTCGCCAACAACATCGCCACCACCGAGGGCGGCATGCATGAGACCGGCTTCAAGGCCGCGATCACGAGGGTGCTCACTGACTATGGCAAGAAGCACAAGCTGCTCAAGGAGGACGAGAAGCTCAGCGGTGAGGACGTGCGCGAGGGGATCACAGCGGTCGTCAGTGTTAAGCTCCAGGATGCGCAGTTCGAGGGCCAGACAAAGACAAAGCTGGGCAACTCCGAGATGCGCTCGCTGGTGGACGGCATTGTCACCGAGAAGCTGACTGACTTTCTGGAGGAAAATCCGGCGGTCGGCAAGGCGATACTGGAGAAGTCGCTGCTGGCGTCCCGCGCCAGGGAGGCCGCCCGGCGCGCGAGGGAGCTCACCAGACGCAAGACGGCGCTGGACAGCGCGGCGCTGCCAGGCAAGCTAGCCGACTGCTATGAGACCGACCCGACGTTCACGGAGCTCTACATCGTTGAGGGAGACAGCGCCGGAGGCTCCGCAAAGGGGGGAAGGGACAGCCGCTACCAGGCGATCCTGCCTCTGTGGGGAAAGATGCTCAACGTGGAAAAATCCCGGCTTGACAGAGTTTATGGAAACGAAAAGCTGATGCCGGTTATAACCGCCCTGGGCGCCGGGATCGGGGAGGAGTTCGACGTTGGAAAGCTGCGCTACGGCAAGCTGATTCTGATGGCGGACGCGGACGTGGACGGAAGTCATATCCGTGTGCTGCTCCTGACCTTTTTCTTCCGGTTTATGCGTCCGCTAATCGAGCACGGGCATGTGTATATCGCCCAGCCGCCGCTTTACAAGATGACTCGCGGAAAGCAGGCGCGCTACGCCTACTCCGACCGCGAGCGCGACCAGATACTGGACGAGATGAGCGGTGGGGACGCCGGCGTCAGAGCCCGCATCGACGTGTCGCGCAACAAGGGTTTGGGCGAGATGGACGCGGAGGAGCTCTGGGAGACCACGATGCACCCGGAGAAGCGCACCCTGCTCCAGGTTACGCTGGACGACGCGGTCAGCGCCGACCAGACGTTCACCATACTGATGGGGGACAAGGTCGAGCCCCGCCGGGACTTTATTGAACGCCACGCGAAATATGTGACGAATTTGGATATCTAAGAAGAGCGGAGCCCCGGCGCGATACGCCGCGCCGCAATAATGTCGATGTGAGGGATTTTTGTATGTATCTCGGATCGTCAGCCAGGGAAAAAAAGAGAGCGTCCCTTTCCGGAAGGATTTCCATTTTCGCGTTTGCAATGCTTTTTGTCTGCATGGCGGTTGTGGGAGTCGTCAGCATCCTAATCTACAGGACCGACATCGCGAGGGCCCACGCGGAGAGGGCGCTGAGCGTCGCGCAGTCCGTGGCCGCGGCCTTCAGGGAAAATGAGACAAAGGCCGTTATCGATACCGGGGTTAAAAACGAGCACTGGTATCAGATGAGGGATTTCGCGAGCAAGACAAAAGTCCGGACCGGGGTGTATTTCCTGTACGTGCTGCAAAAGGCTGACTTGGACAACGTGACCTATCTCCTGGAGGGCGTCACCCCCACAGACGAGACGGATTTCGACCTCGGGGTGACCGAGGCCATGACCGAATACGATGAGCGCCTCATAGACACCCTGACGACCGGGGCGAACATCGCAACAGAGCTTTACGGGACTGAGAATTACGGCGACATGGTGTCGGGCTTTGCCCCTGTGCTGGACTCGGCCGGCAAGCCTTACGCCGTGGTCGGGGTGGATATAAGCGTTGACCAGGTCAACAGGGATACCCTGGGATTCGCGCTGATTATCCTGGCGTTTGTGCTGGGCTTTTCAGTGCTCTTCGGCATAATCGCGCTGCGCTACGTGAGCGTGTCGGTGGGCAAGCCGGTCAGGGCGATAGCGGAGGCCGCGGGCAGGATCGCCGAGGGGGATACGGACGTGTCCGTCGTCATGGGCAGAAACGACGAGATAGGCGAGCTGGCGGACGCGTTTAAGCGCGTGACCGAGGGAACCCGCGCACAGGTCAGGGCGCTTGAGGCGCTGGCGGACGGGGATTTGACCGCCGACATTGAGATACGCGGCGAGAGGGACTCGATGGGCAGGGCGATAAGGCGCACGATTTCCGGCCTGAACGAGCTGATAGGGGAGATACAGGACAGCTCGGCGAGGGTTTCAAGCGGAGCCGGGCAGATAGCCGCAGGATCGCAGGCGCTAGCGCAGGGCAGCACCGAGCAGGCCGCGGCGGTGGAGCAGCTCAGCTCATCTATAACGGCGGTGGCGGCAAAAACCCGAGAAAACGCTGAGATGGTTGAAAAGGCGGCCGGGCTTGCGGAGAGCATCAAGCGCAGCGCGCACGAGGGAAGCTCCAGGATGGACGGCATGACAAAGGCTGTCTATGATATTAACGAGGCGAGCCAGGCGATAGGGAAGGTGATAAGCGTCATCGACAATATCGCGTTCCAGACAAATATACTCGCGCTCAACGCGGCTGTCGAGGCAGCGCGGGCCGGGCAGCACGGCAAGGGCTTCGCGGTTGTGGCGGACGAGGTCCGCAGCCTCGCCTCCAAGAGCGCGGAGGCGGCAAAGGAGACCGCCGCCCTCATCGCGGACACGATGGAGAAGGCCTCGCTTGGCGCCAGAATCGCCGGCGAGACCGCCAGGTCTCTGGCCGACATAACCCACGGCATAGGCGAGTCGTCCTCCATAATGGGCGAGATAGCTCGCTCCTCCGAGGAGCAGGACAGGGCGATCGGCGAGATAAACAGGGGCATAGGTCAGGTCGCGCAGGTGGTGCACCAGAACAGCGCCACCGCCGAGGAATCGGCCGCGTCCGCCGAGGAGATGAGCGATCAGAGCGAGATGCTGCGCGGGCTGGTGGAAAGGTTCAAGGTGGACGCGGGAGGGCAGGCGCTTGGCCCGGGAAGGCCGCGCTCCGCCCTGCCGCCCAAAGGATACAGGCATTAGCGCGTGAAAAAGCGCCGCTTTCAAACCGATGACATAACCTAAGGGTTAGCTCTTTTTGGCCCCCTCTTTGAGGGGGCTGTCACCGAAGGTGACTGGGGGAGAGGTGAATACTCCCTCCGCCGTCTGTACGTGTGGCGGCAGACGTCTGCCGCCACCGTTGACGGCACCTCCCTCAGGGAGGGAGGCATATATTTGTCAGCAGCCTAAAGCGCCGCCTTACGGCGGCGCTTTGATATTGCGGGGTGGCGGCATGGCCTTTAAAAAGCTCTATATTGAGATAACAAACGTGTGCAACCTGCGCTGCCCGTTTTGCGCGGAGTCAGGAAGGTCGCCCGAGTTCATGGCGGCGGAGAAATTCGCGCTCGCGCTGGACAGGCTGGCCCCGCTGGGGGGGCACATATACCCGCATGTGCTGGGAGAGCCGCTGCTGCACCCCGAGCTGGGCGAGATACTGGACATATGCCGGGCGAAGGGCCGCCCTGTAAATCTGACTACAAACGGCAGGCTTCTGGGCAGTCGCTCCGGGCTGCTGCTGTACTCGCCCGCGCTGCGGCTGGTGAGCGTATCGCTGCACAGCGCCGGGGATGAAAGCGCGGACGCGGCGCTGTGCCTGCTGGAGGACGCACTGAGCTTCGCCAGGGCGCGGCTATCAGGCCGCCCGTACGTCACCCTGCGGCTGTGGCGCGGCTCGGAGGGGCTTGCCGTCGCCGCCATGGAGGAGCTGAGGCGGCGCTTTCCGGACATGGAGGCGGTTGCGCGCAGCGGGCACGAGGCGTACAGGCTCGCGCCCGGGCTGTTCCTCGACCTGGCGCAGCCGTTCCAATGGCCCTCGGCAGGGAGGGCGGGCTCACCCCGGAAAAGCTGCCCCGGTCTGACAAATCAGCTCGCCGTGCTTGCCGACGGCACGGTGGTTCCCTGCTGCCTCGACGCGAGGGGCGAGCTGGCGCTGGGGAATTTGTTTGAAAGCTCAATTGACGAGATACTGGCCTCCCCCCGAGCCTCGACCATACGCGCCGGCTTTGCGTCCGGGCGGGCGGCGGAGCCGCTGTGCGCTGGCTGCTCGGGAAAACCTTAATCTATGTACTCAACCCTTCCCGGCAGCCGCTCCGGCGCGGGAAATTCCGCCGCCCTGTAACCGAGCGCTATCGCGTGAAGCAGCACGTAGCCCTCGGGGGCGCGCAGCTCGGAAAGCACGTCCGCTTCCGGGGCTTCAAGCAGCAGCGCCGCGAGGCCGATTATGCAGGAGCCCAGCCCGAGGGACTCGGCCGCGAGGCAGATGTTTTCGGTGGCCAGAGCTCCGTCGACCGGGCCCGAGCCGGAGGCGGCGTCCCCGAACACAAAGATTACAGCCGGCGCGCCGTAAAACATGCTGAAATTCTCGTTTCCACCGTGGCGGCCCTTGTATCTCTCGAACGCCGGAGCGGGAAGCCTCTTTATTATTTCGCGGCTGACCCTTTCAATAAGTCCGCTCTCCCTGACAACCAGGAAAAACCAGTCCTGCCGGTTCATCGCGCTCGGGGCCCACAGCCCGCAGTCGATCACCGCTTTAAGCTCGTCTGGGTTTACCGGATCCGGCTTGAAGGCACGGCAGGAGCGCCTGCTCATTATCGCTCCGATGGTTTCGTTCATCATTGATGCTCTCCCCTTTATGATATTATGCCCGAGAGTTTTTATAGCCCAGTCAGCCGCCTTTTTCAGCGGCTCGAAATTGGAGTCCAGATGCTTTTCAAGCGCCGGGATAAGCTCGGTTCGCCCGGTATTGGCGGCGGCCAGCGCCGCCTGGGTCTGGAGACGCCCCTTTCTCGCGTAGTTACCGCCTATCAGCTCAGCTATCGCGCCCATATCCGGGGCTTCCAGCAGGCTTTTCAGACAGAAGGGCCCTGTCTGGCGAGATTCAGGCGAAATCCGCCTGACGTCCCTGTTGCGCGGGCAGGCGAGCTGGCACTCGTCGCAGCCCAGAATACGCTTCCCCATCAGATGGTAATGGGATTCCGGCATGAGCTCTGGGTGGCTCATATCGTTGCGCAGGCACTTCAGCGCGTCGACTCCGTTCTCTGAAATCGCGCCGGCCGGGCAGGCCGCGCGGCACAGGCCGCACCTCTCGCAGCCGGGAGACAGATCGGCCTCCGGCCCCGGTGCCCCCCTGGGCGGAGCGGCCCGTACCAACAGGAGCGCGATGTACACAAAGCTCCCGTGCGGGGTGATGAGCAGGCCGTTCAGCCCGTGGACTCCCAGCCCGGCCCTGATCGCGGCAGCCCGCGCCGGAAGCGGGGTACGGGCAAGCGTCTCGTATCCCATGCCCCTGACCGCGTTTTCCCACTCCCCGGTTTTTTCCCGCGCCTCGTTTGAGCGCATATAATATCCCGAAACCTCCCCGCAGCCCTCGGGCCAGCCCTCAAACGGCGGCGCGGGGTACAGGGCGGCCCAGATCGTGGTCTCGCGCGAGGGCCAGCCGCAGACCGCCTCCGGCCTGTGCTCCAGCGTCATGTGCTGCCCCAGGGGGAGAGCGTCCAGCTTTTCGCGCCAGAGCGCGTACGGGTGCGCGGTGGAGGGCCTGGCCACAATAAATCCAGACTTCAGCGCGGCCTCCGCAATAGGATGCTCCATGCGTTCTCCTTCTCAAAAGTCATACTTATCTCACGCTGTGTTATGCAAAGGCCGCCCTCTCCAGGTGACGCTCACCCGGAGAGGGCGGAACCCTATTCCACCGGCGGCTGCGCGTCCAGCCAGGCTGAGGCCGCGTCCGCCACCGTCCTGAGAGCCTCGGCGCCGAACGGACTGTCCATGCCCGCACCCTCTATGAGCCCGAGCAGAGGCTTTGTTCCGGCCTGGAGCGTGTATTTCATATAGCGCTCCCAGGCTCCCTCGCGATCCTTCTGCGCCAGCGCCCAGAACTGGAGCGCGACCGTCTGGGCCAGGCAGTAGTCTATATAGTAGAACGGGCGCTCGAAGATGTGCCCCTGCGCCTGCCAGCGGCGGCCCTCGCCGAAGAACGGGGTGTCGCTCAGGTCGAGCCACGGCCTGAACTCGGCCTCCAGCTCCTTCCACTTCTCGCAGCGCTGGGCCGGGGTCATGTCCGGGTTTTCATAGACTATATGCTGGAAGTAGTCGACAATCGTACCGTAGGGGATGAACGTCAGCGCCCCGGACAGGTGCGTATAGCGGTATTTGTCCGTCTTTTCACCGAAGAAGCCCTCCATCCAGGGCCAGGCGAAAAACTCCATCGACATCGAGTGGATTTCACAGCCCTCGTTGGTCGGGGACTTTAGAGTCATGGGGAACACGTCGCGGGCAAGATAGGCCGCGAAGGCGTGCCCCGCCTCGTGCGTCAGCACGTCGACATCTCCGGCGGTGCCGTTGAAGTTGGCGAAGATAAACTGGGATTTGAAGGCCGGCAGCGTGCAGCAGTATCCTCCGGCGGACTTGCCCTTGCGGGACAGCACGTCGAACAGCTCATCCTCCAGCATCGCGTCTATAAACCCGGCGGTCTCCGACGACATCTCGTGGTACATCTTCTTGCCGTGGGCGAATATGTCATCCGGGGTGCCGACCGGGTCGGCGTTGCCGGTCTTGTATTCGCAAGGGTCGTCATACATCTTCAGCGCGGGCACCCCGAGCCTGTCGGCCTGGGCCCTCTTCAACCTCGCCGCCACAGGCACGATGTTCTCCTTTACCGACGCGCGGAATCTCGCCACGTCGTCCCTGGTGTAGCAGTCGCGGCTCATGCGGTAGTAGCCGAGCTGGACAAAGTTTTTGTATCCGAGCGTTTTAGCCATTTTTGTACGCACATTTACAAGTTCGTCGAACAGTCTGTCCAGGGTGTCCTTATGGCTCTCAAACCACTCGGAGCGCGCCCTGAACGAGCTCTCCCTCACAGCCCTGTCCGGGTTCTGGTGGTACGGCGAAAGCTGGGACAGGGTCAGGGTCTTGCCGTCGTACTCTATCTGCGCGGAGGCAATCAGCTTGTCGTACTCGGTTGTCAGCCGGTTCTCCTCCTGGAGATCGGGGATAATCTCGGGCGAGAAGCACTTCAGCTCCATCTCGGTGCGCAGGAAGATGAGCTTTCCCCACTTCTCCTCCATCTGCGGGCGGTAGGGGGAATCAAGCAGGGCTATCGAGAACTTCTGGATATCCTCCTGAAGGGTCGGCATGGCCTCGTCGTAATATGCCTTTTCCCTGTCATAAAACTCGTCGGTGGTGTCTATGGAGTTGCGGATAAAGGCCAGGGCATCCATCGTGCTCAGACGCTCGCAGGCCCCGTCGAACTCCTCCATTGCCTTGAAAGCCTCCTCCTGCGAGGCGGCGGACGTCATCCTACCGGTGAGATTCCTGAAAAGCCCCTGATACTCCTCAAGCCCGGCGCGTTTGTACGGCATGTCTTTGAACTTCATTGCTTGCTTCCTTTCCATTCTGTAGTACTAAGCAAATTCGTGTCTATCGCGAAGGTCAGCTCGCCGCGCCTGCGCTGACGGGCGAAGGCCAGCGAGATCAGCTCCTCCAGCAGCGCGGGGAAATCGGTTCCGCTCTCCTTCCAGAGATAAAAGGCCAGCGAGCCGGGTATGGGGTTTATCTCGTTGATATACAGCGTATTCCTGAAGGTGTCCAGCAGGAAGTCCACCCGGGCCACCCCTGAGCAACCCAGCGCCTGAAACGCCCTGACCGCCAGCTCTCCCGCCTGCTTTGCCAGCTCGTCCGGGATATCGGCGGGGAGCCTGCGCTTCAGGGAGCTCATTCCGGACGCCTTGCCCTTGCCGCCGGACATGTACTTGTCCTTGAAGCTCAGAATCTCGTCGCGCCCGATCGGTTCCTCGCAGACGGACGCGCGCGCGCCCTCGCGATCCCCCAGCACCGCTACGTTGATCTCCCGCAGATGTATCACCGCCGGCTCGACTATGGCGTCGGACGCGAACTTAAAGGCCAGCGCCAGCGCCTCGATCAGCCTGTCGCGGTTCTCAGCCTTGGAGATGCCCACGCTGGAGCCGAGGTTGACCGGCTTGACCACAGCAGGGTATGTTATCTCGGTCTCAAGGTCGGTGAGCGCCCGACCCTGACGCTCGGCGAAGTCCTCGGAGGTTATTTTGGCCTCCGGCAGCACCGGCAGCCCGGCGGCCCGCAGCAGCCGCTTGGTCACAAGCTTATCCATGCTGACGGCCGAGGACAGCACGTCGCTCCCGGCGTAGGGCAGCCCCAGTGTCTCAAGGTAGCCCTGGAGCGTTCCGTCCTCGGCGAACGTGCCGTGAACAACCGGCAGGGCCACGTCTATCTGGAGCGGCTTCTCCGCCCCGAAGAGCTTTTTGACGTCGGCCTTGAGCAGCACCTTGCCGCCCGAGCGGATCAGGTAGACCTGCCGGGCGTTCTCAAGCAGCCTCGGGATGTCCCTGTAATTCTCTATCTTCCCAAACTCGTCGCCGCTGTAAAACGCGCCGTCCTTGGCGATGTAAACCGGCACCGCCGTATATTTACCCCTGTCCAGCGCGGCGCAGGCTTGGAGGCCGGATATCACCGACACCTCGTGCTCGACGCTTTTCCCGCCGAAAAACACGGCGACCTGAATGCTCAAGGTGAATCACTCCTTTGAGATGTTTTGGGGATGGGCTTTGTGCAAAGCCCGGAAAAAATAAGTCCAATGTCCCCCTTGTCAAAGGGGGATGTCGGCCTGTGGCCGACAGGGGGATTTTTTAATGTCAAGCTGCGCTCCCCGCTGCTCGTCGCATATTTGCTCACGCGCGGGGGCTCCGCTCTTCTCAATAATTATCCGGCAGATCGTTCTCAAGCAGCACAACCTTGTCCTCGGCGTCCAGGCCGCGCACCCAGTCCATGGCCTGCCCGAGCGTGTCGAACGCCCTCCACCTTGCCTCCGGATAGCCTTCCTCAAGCAGTCCCTCTGCTATCGGCAGCGTCTGCTTTACTCCCACCAGCGCCACATAGTCGCACACGCTGGCGGCGTCCCGGCCAAACTCGCGGTTGAGCTCGTTTTGCCTTTCTCCCAGCTCGACCATGCCGGGGGTGACGAGTATCTTGGCGCCGGAAAACATTGCAAGAGTGTCCAAAGCGGCCCTGGCTCCGGCGGGGTTGGCGTTGAAGGCGTCGTCTATCACGGTCAGGCCGCCGCCGCGTATCAGCCTCAGACGGTGAGGCGGGTTTTCCAAACCCATGACCGGCAGCGCGAGCTTGGCCAGACTGATGCCCAGCGTGTGAGCCACCGCAATCGCGCCCGCGATATTCTCTACCTGATGCCGTCCCAGCACCGGGGTGAGAAATTCCCGGCTCTCACCGTCCCTGGTTGTCACTGTAAAACGGCTGCCGCGCCTGTCCGCCGATATATCGGTCACGCGGTAGTCGAGCCCCGTGTCGTCCCGCAGCGCGTAGCGCACGGTGCGCCGGGATATCGGCCTTTGGTGTATATGCTCGTTGCCGTCCGCCAGAAACGCAATGCCCTCGGGCGGCAGCGCGTCTATCAGCTCAAATTTTGTATTGATTATGTTCTCAAGGCTCCCGAACGTCTCAAGATGCTGGGGGCCTATGGAGGTGATCAGGCCGTGGGAGGGGCGCACAATCCGGCAGAGCTCGGCTATGTCCCCGACATGCCGCGCGCCCATCTCGCAGACAAAGAGCTGGTGGGACGGCTCAAGGCCCTCCCGTATAGCCCGGACGACGCCCATCGGGGTGTTGTAGCTCTCCGGGGTCATCAGCACGTTGTAGCGCGAGGAGAGCAGCTTGTGCAGGAACACTTTCGCGGAGGTCTTCCCGTAGCTTCCGGTGACTCCTATCACGAGCAGATTCGGGACAGCGGCGAGCTTGTTTTGGGCGTCCCTGAGGTAAAAGCCGTTGATAAGCTTTTGCAGCGGCATGGTGATCCAGTTTGCCACCATGAGGATCTGGGCGGACGCGAACATGGACAGGCACAGCAGCGCTATCGGCACCCGTGGGCCAAGCCATAAAAACGGGGCAAGCCACAGGAAATACGCCGCGATACAGAGGGCAGCCAGCAGGAGCGCGTGCGCCGCAAGCAGGCGCACCACCCTGCCCGTAAAGACCAGCGGCTTTTTCGCTTTTTTGCGCGGTTGCAAAACAAGGGCCAGCAGCATGGACGCCGCTGCCGCAATAGCCATATACTCATTCTCAAATATTGCGGCAAGCAACGCGCCGACAGCAAGCGGTGCCATGGCCCTGTAGACATCCGCGCCGTTCTCCCTGAGCCACTTGCGGTAGCCCGGCGTCTGATAGGAGCTGAGCTGGAGCATGTGGACAAAGCGCAGGGAGACGAGCATTGCTGACGCGAAAAACACTGACAGGAGCATCCAGAGCATTGAATCCCTCCCAGAGATGATTGTGTTGGTGTTGTGAGATACGGCGGGCGGGGATGCGGCGCACCCACAGTGCCGTCAACGTCCCCCTTTAACAAGGGGGATGTCACCGAAGGTGACAGGGGGATTCCGGCATTGTCAAGCTCCCGCCGGGCTGCCGCTCCGGCTTTGGCTGCGTCCGCTTTGCGGACTACGCCAAACGCCTGCGCTTTGTCTGAAAATATCCTGCGTCGTACACTTCGTTTCTCCTTGGATATTTTCAGACCCGCCCGGCTGCGCTCTTCTTATTGTAAAAAACTGTCCAATATCCTCAGCGTCCGGGGCAGCTGCTCCATAAACGCCCAGTGGCCGCCCGGCAATTGGGCCAGCCCTGCGTCCGGGATAGCGCGTTCCATAATTTTCGCGTCGCTAAGCAGCGCGGCGGTGTCGTCCTCGCCCCAGATCAGTAGGGTGGGGACGCTTATCTTAGGCAGAAGCGCGGTCGCGTCCGAGGACAGCAGCCGCGACATCGTGGCCTTCATCAGAGGGGACGCGCGGCGGTAATCCTCCGAGCCCCGGTTTTCAGTCAGGCGGCGCTTCAGGCCAGGGAACGGCGTCAGAACCGCCTTGCCCGCCTTATAAGTATAGACTCTGGCGTAATACCCTAAACCGCGTTTGGGCTTCAAGCCCGCGCTGGCTATTAAAACAAGCTTCTTCGCGCCTGTGTCGTGCCTGGGAAGCAGATTGAGCAGTACGCGCCCGCCGTTGCTGTGCCCCATCATGACGGGGGCTGTGACCCCCGCGGCTGACATAAACTCCAGCAAAAACGACACATACTCGTCCACGCCCCACGGCTCCGGCGGCTCCGGTGTCTTGCCGAAGCCGGGTAGATCGGGCGCGAAGACGGTGTGCGTCTTTTGGAGATGCTCCAGCAGCGGGGCGTATAGCTCGTGTCCCACTCCCCAGCCGTGGAGAAAAACCAGATGCGGGCCGGAGCCCGCTATTGTGCAGTATGTATCCACGCCCAAAACCTCAAGTGTCACACAGACGGCCCTCGTTTCATATATGCTCGCGCCGGATTAAGCAATTATACACTACATTTATATTGCATTACAAGTGTTTTTACCACCCTGAAAACGAGGTCGCATGATATCGCAAACGGGAAACCGCCGGGACTCCTCTACGGAACCCCGGCGGCGCATTTTTTAGCGGCCCTATCACAAACCGTCTTCAACGCTTGACAACGTCTATTCGGACCCTTTTTAAAACCACTCAGCCATTCGCTTTTACGGAGATTTTACTCTCCTGCACCGGCCTGGAGCAATAGTGAACATCATCAGCTGTTCCAAAGCTTGTCCGTCGTTGTCCACACATAGTATGACCCGGAGCGGAAGCAATATGAGAGGTAAATATGGGGAGAGTTTTTAAAAAATGGTGTGTTTTTATTTCTCCACGGCTGGCGCACCCTCTCCGGCGCTTCGCGCCACCTCTCCCACAGGGAGAGATCAGGCTGCTGACAAAGTCCGCGACCTCCGTCCTTTTTCACTTTTGCGCGTTGAGCCTGACGCCGGAGGCGGCAGGTTCTTGCTTGACCGCAAGAGTGAAAAAGTTTGAAATTCAAGGCTTTCACGGATTCACTCCGGGAAAGCCTTTCTCTGCGAGCCGCCTCAGCGGCGACAGCTTGCCCTCGTTTTCGATGACAAACAGTAGTTTGTCATCGGCCTGGGCTCTCCCCTTGGGAGAGCTGGCCCCGCAGGGTCTGAGAGGGCGCCGCTCCTTGGATTGTTTGAGACACGCCCGGCTCCGCTCTTCTTTTTAGAAAAACAGATTCGTCAGTATCGACGAGGCCTCGGCCCGTGTTATGCTCTTGCGCGGGGCAAACGTACCGTCACCCATGCCGGATATCGCGCCGAGGTTCACAAACGTTTCGACCGCCTCGACCGCGTAGGCTGACACGCTCCCCTTGTCGCTGAAGGTCAGCGCCTTGCGCTCGTAGCCCTTGGGCAGAGCGCCGAGCACAATCACGCAGAAGTCCTGCCGCGTGATCGGCTTATCCCAGCCGAGGGACAGGCTTCCGTTCTTGTCCGAGATTCCGGCAACCACCCCGAGCGCGTACGCCGCCTTGACCGCCGGCAGGGAGCTCGCCGGCAGCTTGTCCGCGTCCGTGAAGGGGAGGACAGTCTCGGCGTAGAGGCCCACCTCCACCTTCATCAAAGCGACTACCATCTCCACCATCTCAAGCCGCGTCAGCTGCATGCTCGGGTCGAAGTAGCGCAGTCCGCCCTCCTCGCGCCCGGGCAGCAGGTTCCTGCCATCCAGGAAGTCGGCGTACATCTCCATCCATTTTCCGGAGACGTCGATGAACTTGTCGAGGTTGTCCGCCCGGTCACGACTCACCTGTACCGAGGCCCTGCGGCGGTTGCCGAACACGTCGGTCGCGGTCACGGTTAATATATGCAGGTCGCTTACCGGGTCGGGCACCGTGACGGTGAGCTGGCCGGTGTAGGAGTCGTATACAAACTCCTCCGCCGCGCCGTCCCAGGTGACCGATATGCCGGAGCGGGGCAGTGGGGCGCCGCCCGAGCCGATGATTTTGGCGGAGAATATCAGGTTGCCGGGCTGGGAGACTCCATCCGGCCCCGTCAGGTCTATGGCGGGGGCGGAGACGCTCCCGCGCTCGTTCCAGGCCGAGACAATCTGGTCGAGGCTGAAGCTGCCGCTTGCTTTGGAGCCGGTCGGCCTGAGCGCGAAGCCGGATATTTTCGCGCTTTTAGGAGGCACGGCGAGCTGCACCTCCGTGTACTCCGTGCCCCAGAGCCTTGCCGCCTCGACACGCTTGACAGTGCCGGACGAGTCTGAGAACAGGATGTCCAGCGAGCTTCCGGAGCCGTCTCCCCTGAGAAGCAGATTGAGGTGAGTGGGCGAGCCCTTGAGGGCGATATTGGCGCCGATCGTGACCTCGGGCGTTTCCGCGCCCTCAACAGGTGTGAACTGGTAGCCAAACAGCCCGGACTTCATGCCGCGCCCCGCTGCTTTAATAGAGATGTCCTGCCTGAACGTCATGCCAGCGCCCTCCGCGTCGACCGCCGGAGCGCCGTTCTCAAAGCCCTCGACCAGCACCGGGGATACGCCCACCGTTATCGGAATCGTAATCATCCTGTCCCCGCCCGAGACGCTCAGATGCCCTGTCGCGCCGACCGTCTCCCCGTAGGTGAACGTTCCGTTCTGGTCGACCGTGCCGACGTTGCCAAACACCTCCCATTTAAAGCAGGCATCCTGTGAAACCACCTTGAAGCCGTTGAGTATCCCCTCCGCGCGCAGGGCAACGGTCTTGCCCGGGCCGTTTTGCAGTCCCTTAACCTCGCTGCCGTCCGACTCAAGGATGACCTTGAGGGTATCTATCGTCCCCGAAACCTTTACTGGGTATTCGCTGAAGATTCCGTTAGCCTCGGCGCTCACAAAGCCCTCTCCGGCGGAGCCCGCCGTAAAGAAGCCTGTGGAGTCGATGCTGCCCAGAAACTCGTCGCTTATGGACCA
Source organism: Oscillospiraceae bacterium (assembly GCA_031556035.1). Lineage (GTDB taxonomy): Bacteria > Bacillota > Clostridia > Oscillospirales > UBA929 > JAVBTT01. The sequence continues at coordinate 58,309 of JAVBTT010000006.1, read as the reverse complement.
CTGCGGAACCCGCGTCTGCACCGCGTGCCAGTTCGCGTCCGCCTCCCTGTATTCAAGGCGCGCGGACGCTCCGGTCAAATAAACGCTTTCCGGGCCGTATATAAAGCCGCAGGCCGCCTGCCCCAGCTTCGGTTCGGGATTTACAAGAAAAATATAGTTTGTGCACTTTCTGAGGCTTCCGTCCGACGGCGAGTTTACTACCGAGAACTCTGTCCTGCCGGGGCGGACTATGCCCGCGGCGGTTGACCCCCCTCCGTCCAGCTCAAGGGCATAGGTGCAGCCCAGGGACTGCATTCTGTATGCCACGTCTGCCAGGGACATGCCGGACGAGTAGCCGGACTGCCTGCCGTCCACCGCGAACAGCACAAGAGAGCCGTCCTCTTTCATGCCGACGGCGGTGCGAGGGGCCCTGTCCGTGCCAAGGCCGGAAATGACCGCGCCGTTCTTGACAAGGGCGTGAACGCCGCCGCAGGCGTACTCCACGTCATACCAGGCGTTGTTTGAGGCTATTGATATACTGACGCTCTCCCCCTGGACGAGAGTGCCAAGCGCCTCTACCTGCGCTGCCGAGCTGGCGGACAGCACCATCTCGCCCTGGCGCAGCGGCTCGGCGGCGATACCGTCTATGACGGCCTTGACTGTGCCGCTGAGCGTGCCGCCCATTTTAAGGCTGCCGTCGACAGTAAGCACGACATGGCGGCCCTGCTTTGTCGTGCGGGTGTCGGTGCTGAAGTCGGGGGTGTAGAGAGTTATCCTGTCCACGTCGCGGACGTGGTTGATTCGGTCGATTTTAATTGTCTTGCCCCCGGCGGTCAGGGTGGTCGCCATCGCCACGTCGCCGACGAACGCCGTACCGTCCGCGCGGAAGCCCGCCGCCCAGTATCCGGGGTCGCAGGAGGAACGCACGATTCCGCCGGTGATTACAAGTCCGAGCGGCACCCCGGTAGAGACTGAGAACATATCTCCCGTTATCCCGCCCACGACCGTCCTGCCGGAGGCCGTGAGCTTGTCCGCCGCCTGCTTCAGCGTGAGGTTGGAGTTGTATATGTAGTCGCCGCCCACCACCACCGGGATGGCCCTTGAGCCCGCCTCCCGGATGAGGATCCGCTCCTCGGCGCGGCCGGACGACTTGTTCTGTATTGTGTTGGAGCTGTAATACAGCCCGTCGTGCAGCGGAGCCTCGTAGTTGCGAAGATTTACCCCGATCCAGTCCGGGGCGCCTTGCGCGAGCGAGGGGGATATCAGCATAGCGGCGCTCAGAAACACGCTTAAAAATCCTTTGAGTGCTTTGTTCATGCGGCTCTCCTTTTGTAAATAGACTGTCTGCGCCTGTATTTTCAGAAATCAGAGAATAAAAATAACTTCCTGTTTTATGTCAAGTTGCACACACTTTATTTTACTACATTTTATCTGCCATGTAAACGGTAAACTTTTGCAAAATATGCGCTTATTTTATTATTGCCGACACAATATGTTGTTATTTTTTTATTATTGCCGACATGCTTCCCTTTGCTTCTTGGGAAATAGCCTATATGATTATGTCAATTAAACCCGAAGAGCGCAGCCCCCGCGCGTTGAAAAATAACCAAGGAGCAACACAGTGCACGACGAAGGTTATTTTGAAACTACGCGAAGACTCCGGCTGAAGGCGGGTGCAGCCCGGCGAAGGCGGAGGCTGAGCGCAAGCGGGGAGCGCAGCTTGACCGATTGCGAAGGGCGGACACGAGATCCGCCCCTGCTGAGATCAGCAAACAGAAAGGGGGAGCATACTACATAACAGCAATCCATTTCCTGAGAAATATAAAAATAGTCCCGGAGAATAATCCGGGACAAGCTGGGGGAAGTATTAATGCAGATACTGAGAAGAAATGGCCTTTTAGAGAGCAACAGGGTGTTTTTTATCAAAATTTCCGCGATTTATCCCAATCCGGGACAGCCCCGGAGGATATTCGACACAGAGGGCTTGAGAGAGCTTTCGGAGTCAATTAAACAATATGGTGTACTTCAGCCGCTCACTATACGCAAGCGGTTGGGGGGAGGCTACGAATTAGTGGCCGGTGAACGTCGGCTGAGAGCGTCGCGCATTGCGGGGCTCAACGAGGTGCCCTGCATTGTAATTGGAGCGGACGAGAAGCAAAGCTCACTAATAGCCCTGGTTGAAAATCTACAGCGCTGTGATCTGGATTTTTTTGAGGAAGCCGAGGGGCTGCAACGGCTGATATATCAGTTCGGCCTGTCCCAGGAAGAGGCGGCGCGGCGCATCGGCAAATCACAGTCGGCGGTCGCCAATAAGCTGCGTCTTTTGAGGCACCCGCCCGAGATGATTGAGAGCATTAGGGAGAACGGCCTGACAGAACGCCACGCTCGGGCGCTCTTGCGGCTGGAGGCCATTGAGGATCGGAAGATTGCGCTGGAGACGATTGTCTCGAGGCATCTCAATGTCTCTCAGACTGATGAATACATAGACGATTACCTGACACACTCAGGACAGGAAAAGGACGAGCCTACGCCCAAGGAGAGAATGCGCACGTTGTATGTATTCAAGGATTTGAGGTTGTTTCTGAACACAGTCACCCGCGCCGTGGATACGATGAGGCGCTCAGGAGTGGGCGCTGAAATGAACCGTACAGACGGGCCGGACGGCATGGTTGTTACCATAAAGATTCCGAAACGGGCCGGATAAAATGGGCAGAGATTAATCGAGAGTTAAACAACGCAGGCTGGACGGTTATGACCGCTCAGCCTGCGTTGTTTAACTCTGAATGTTTCACGTGAAACACTCAGAGTCTGGTTTACATAATCTATTAGGAATGCATATTATTTACGCGCTCGCAGATGGTGATCTTTGGGTATAACTACTTCCTGTCGCAATCGGCGTAGACGTTTACCTCAACGCAAGGCGGCGCTTTGGGTTTCCCGCAGGGCTCCTTTCCGCGGCGGCCTTCTTCGCATTCTACAAAAATGTTTACGACAACGCAGGGGTCCGAATCCCTTCTTCTTTCGGTTTCATGCAGATTCCTATCGTCGTCGCAGCTGGCTATTATATTGACATACGCATACTTGTCATTTGCCTGTTCGTACATGGGCATCACCTCCTTCAATACTATTATATTACATTTAAGGGAGGGGGACACAAGCGGGATCGGCGAGCCATGGCCCTATATCAGTGTTTTAGATGTTTACGCGACAGGCAGACAGACCCAGTCTTGTTTGGTTAAATATAACTCTAAATAAATTTTTGGTAAAGCGTATTCACTGAATTTTTAAATAGCCGGATTCGCCCTTAGATTAAAGCCGTCATTGCCACACTACGACATAGATGTTATAATGCTATGGATTGACCTCTCACAATAACTTAAGGAGACTTGAAAATACATGACCATTGGACGTGTTAGGGACATACTAGGCGCTGAAATCCTCACAAAGGAGGACCTCTCGGGCACGGAGGTGCACGCCGCCTGCGGCTCGGACCTGATGAGCGACGTACTCGCCTTCGTGAAAAACCAGGGAATGCTGCTGACAGGGCTTGTCAACCCGCAGGTGGTGCGCACCGCCGAAATGATGGACATGCGCTGCATCGTCTTCGTGCGCGGCAAGCGCCCCGGAAACGAGATAATCGAGCTCGCGGAAAACAGCGGCATAGCTGTGATGACGACCGCGCTGCGCATGTTTGACGCGTGCGGTATGCTGTACGCGGAGGGGATTGGGGGCGCCCGCTGATGGAGCCTCTTGTTCTTACATATGACGTCGACGGAGACAGCTTTACGTCCGCCGGCGCGGCCTCGTCCGATATGAAGCGGGTGCTCAGGCGGCTCGGGGTCGACGCGGAGGCCATCCGCCGCGCTGCGATATGCATGTACGAGGGCGAGATCAACATGGTGATCCACGCCAACGGCGGCAAGGCCGAGATAAGCTTTGACGGCAGGGAGATCGACATCGTCCTGCGGGACACCGGCCCCGGTATCCCTGACATAGAGCTCGCCATGCGCGAGGGCTGGTCCACCGCCGACGACAATGTTCGGGATCTGGGCTTCGGCGCGGGCATGGGCCTTCCCAATATGAAGAAATACTCCGACGAGCTCAGGCTAGAGTCGGTCGTCGGCGAGGGCACTACGGTTTTGATGAAGATACGGCTGTAGAAGAGCGCATCGGGCATACGCCGTTCTCCCTCCGTCGCGCAATGCGCGACCCCCTCCCTCGTATAGGGAAGTAAACACAACATCATCCCCATCCACAGGAGGGATTATCTTGGAGCACAGCGTCACGCTGGACAAGAGCAAATGCAAGGGCTGCACGACGTGTATAAGGCGATGTCCCACCGAGGCCATACGCGTTCGAAACGGCAAGGCCACGATAATCAGCGAGCGCTGCATTGACTGCGGCGAGTGCATCCGCGTCTGCCCTCACCACGCAAAGCAGGCGGTCTGCGACGGTTTTGAGCGGCTTGACGAGTTTGAATACAACGTTGCCCTGCCGGCACCCAGCCTTTACGGGCAGTTTCGCAACCTGGACAACGTCAACATAATACTCAGGGGCCTTCTGGACATAGGCTTCGACGCCATATACGAGGTATCCCGCGCGGCTGAGATGATTTCGGACCTGGGAAGGGCCGAGCTGAGGGAGCATCCTCTCAAACCGGTGATCTCCTCCGCCTGCCCGGCCTGCGTAAGGCTTATTTGCCAGAGGTTCCCAAAGCTGATTCCGAACATATCCCCGCTGCTGCCGCCCGTCGAGCTGGCGGCAATGCGCGCGCGAGCCGAGGCGACGGAGAGAACCGGACTCGCGCCGGACAGGGTGGGGGTGTTCTTTATAACCCCATGCCCCGCGAAGATGACGGCAGCCCACCACCCGGTCGGAATCCCCGGCAAGGTGATGGACGGCGCGATATCAATGCGGGACGTCTACAAAAGGCTGCTTCCGGTCATGAAAAAGAACCCGGAGCCGCCTCAGCTCGCCACCTCCGGACTTATGGGCATCGGCTGGTCGGCCTGCGGAGGGGAGAGCTCAGCGCTGCTCAGCGGCAGCAGACTGTCGGTCGACGGGATAGGCAACGTGATAAGCATCCTTGAGGAAATTGAAAACGGCAACTACCAGGAGTTTGACTTTGTGGAGATCGCGGCCTGCACCCAGGGCTGTCTGGGGGGCTGCCTTACGGTGGAGAATCCGTTCGCGGCTAAGAACCGCGTCAAGGCGCTGATGAAATACCTGCCGGTGTCCTCCAACCGCTATGAGGAGCCGGAGGGCGGCGAGTCGGTGCGCCGCGAGGTCGGGCTCGCCCACAAGCCGATATGGCAGCTTGACGACGACATTGACGCCGCCATACGCAAGCAGATCCGCATCGAGGAGCTGCAATCCCGCCTACCGGGTCTGGACTGCGCGTCTTGCGGCGCACCGAGCTGCCGCTCTCTGGCCGAGGACGTCGTGCTGGGCTTTGCCAGCGAGGAGGACTGTATTTTCTATACGCGCGAAAAACCGGGCAGCGAGGAGTATTTGCCCAGGCCGTTCAGGAAAGGCTAGAAGAGCGGAGCCCCCGCGTGTGAGCAAAAACCCAAGGAGCAGCGAAGCGCACGACGCGGGATTTTTTGAGACTGTAGACAAAGTCCGCAACCCTCCGTCCTTTTTCACTTTTGAGCGTCGAGCCTGACGCCGGAGGCGGCAGGTTCTTGCTTGACCGCAAGAGTGAAAAAGCTTGAAATTCAAGGCTTTCACGGATTCACTCCGGGAAAGCCTTTCTTTGCTAGCCGCCTTAGCGGCGACAGCTTGCCCTCGTTTTCGATGACAAACTGTAGTTTGACATCGGTCTGAACAACCCTCCGTCCCATCTTCGGACAGAGGGTTGTTTTTCACGTCATCAGTTTTTACAGGACATTGCGCTAACTTTTTCCAGCCTGCCGTTTGGAATAAGTCCGCGCCGGTATGAGCATTCTAAGCCCGATATCGAACCTTCGCGCCAGAACGCACCGGGGGGAGGGCGGACAAATGCCGGCGGCAGCGGACAACACGGGCAGGATAAACTACGACAGCTACAGGCTTACTAAAAAGCTGGACGAGAACATCGCAATGCTGAAGGGGCTTTTTGAGGGGGACGGCACGCTTTGTGTGCGTTTTATCGGTAATCTCAGTGACAGCACGTTCCGGGCCTGCCTGCTGTTCTTCGACGGCATGGTCAACCCCCGGATCATCAACGACGACATCATAGAGCCGCTCACCAGCTGCGGACTCCAGGGCAACATAGGGCTCATGGAGCGCATCGAGACAAAAGTCGTCAAGGGAAACGACATCAAGCGCACCGGGGACGTCAAGACACTGGTAGAATCGATCCTCTACGGGGATACGATGCTGTTGGCGGAGGGCTGCGATGAGGCGCTTGTCATCAACAGCAAGGGCTTCAGCATGCGCGGCATCTCGGAGCCGGACGACGACAAGAGCCTGCTCGGGCCCCGAGAGGGCTTTACAGAGGCAATAATGATCAATATCTCCATGTTGCGGCGCAAGCTCCAGACTCCCGACCTGAAGTTCAAGTTCCGCAGGTTCGGCACCCGCACCAACACAAAGGCCTGCGTCTGCTATCTGGAGAGCCTGGCAAAGCCGGAGGCGCTGGCGGAGCTGGAGAGGCGGCTGGACGGCGTAGACTGCGACGCGGCTCTGGACGGAAACAGCATACATGAGAGGATAAAGGACTCCCCGTTCTCAATTTTCAAAACAACCGGGCAGAGCGAGAAGCCGGACATCATAGCCTCCAAGCTGCTTGAGGGACGGATAGCCCTGCTGCTTGACGGCACCCCAATGGTGATGACTGTACCCTATCTGTTCGTGGAAAATCTTCAGTCCCCGGACGACTACTATCTGAATTTCTACTACGGCTCGTTCGGGCGGCTGCTGCGCCTGGCGGGGCTTCTGCTGACGGTCAGCCTTCCGGCTCTGTATGTCGCGCTGCTGGGCTTTCACCAGGAGATGATACCCACAACCCTGATGTTCAGCCTGACCTCCGCCGCCAGGGGCACGCCGTTCCCCACCGTCGTTGAGCTGCTGGGGATGCTCGCGGTATTTGAGATACTGCGCGAGACGGGGATGCGAATGTCCGACAAAATCGGCTCCGCGCTGAGCATTGTGGGAGCGCTTGTATTGGGCCAGGCGGCGGTCGAGGCCAAGATTGTAAGCGCCCCGACCGTTATACTTGTGGCGTTCACAAGCATAACCGGGCTTATGCTGCCCAGGCTCAAGCTGACGGTGCTGTTTCTGAGGCTGCTGTTTCTGGCGGCGGCGGCTACAATCGGGGTATACGGGTATTTCATGTCCCTGATTGCGCTGCTGGTGTACATGCAGAGCATAAAGAGCTTCGGGATAGACTACACCTCGCAGCTTTTCTCGTTCGGGAAGGGCAGCCAGTCCGACATTTATTTGCGCTTCCCTTTCAGGTTCATGCGCCGCAGGCCGGAGGGCATGACAATGGACGAAGAGCGGAGCCGGCCGGGTCCGTAAATAAGCTGAGCATGGTTACGAAGTAAGCACGCGCAGGCTTATTTACGGACAAAGCGCAGGGTCTGCCGTAGTAGGCGCAGACTACGCAGGCGGGACCGAAGCGACAGGCCGCGCGGAGCTTGACAATGGACGAAGAGCGGAGCCGGCCGCGTCCCTGTAGGGGCAAACCCCGCGTTTGCCCCGGCGGATTCATGTATTCAGGGCGGAGACAAGCTCCTCCCCTGCATGCGGGGGCTGACGTATTTCCCATACACCACCCAAAGAGCGGAGCTTGTATCATGAAAATCAACTTTACGCGCCCTCTCTCCCTCTCCCTGCTGATCATCTTTCTCATCCCCCTGTTATCAGGCTGCTGGGACAAGCAAGAGATAACCGATCTGCTGTATGTATCCGGACTCGGGCTGGATATCCCGGCGGGCGGTGACGAGGTGGAGGTCAGCATAGAATTCATAAAGGTGTCCTCCAGCAAAGACGAAAAGCTCTCCTCCTCGTTATTCACCGTCAGAGGCAGGGATATCGGAGACGCGCTGACCGCCCTGTCGATGAACGCCGGCGGCAGCCTGGATTTCAATTACTGCGAGGCTATCGTGATGAGTGAGGCTTACGCCAGGCACGGCATGGCTAATATTGCGGACATGTTGCTGCGCAACGCCGACATCCAGCACACCGCGCTGCTGGCCGTTGCCGAGGGCTGCTCGGCGGCCGAGATATTCGCCGCGAGGGGAAAGGACGAGCCTTCCGCTGCCTACGAGATATCCGGCATAATAAAATCCAATTACAGCCAGTGCCTGAGCCTTGTGAAAAATGACGCGTACGGTGTGCGGGCCGCGCTGCAAGGCCCTTGCGGCTGCGCCGCCCTTACCAGGGTATATCTGGAGAGCGAGCGGGAGGACAACAGCATTATGGCGGGCGGGGCCGCCGTAGTCAGGAAAGATGGGCTGGCGGGCTGGCTGACGCCGCGGGAGGCCGCCTACTTCCGCATTGCCACGGGAGACGCCTCCGGAGGCTATGAGAGCGCCCGGGACATGGACGGGGGGTGGGTGACCGCCGAGCTGCGCGATTTCTCGCTCAAGACAGAGGCGAAGTTGGAGGGCATTCATCCGACAGCCGGTATAAGCATAAAGGCGGACGCCACACTTGTAAAGCCGCCGCGCGCCGCCGGTGACGCGAGCTCCGCCGGCGGGGATTTCTCCGACGGGATACGCCTCGGAGTGCTGGAGCTGTTTGAGCGCTGCCGGGACGAGATGGGCTGCGACATCCTGGGGCTGTCCGGAGAGTTCGCAAGGACCTACGGCGGAAGTTGGCGCTCGTTTGAGGGGCATTGGGACGAACTGCTGCGCGCGCTCGAGCTCTCGGTGTCCGCAGAAGTGAGGGTCGAGGACGCGGGGCTTGAGAAAACGGAGTAGAAGAGCGGCATTACCAATGCCTTCAGGGAGGAGGACGCCGTGGGGACGTTCATTCTTATTTCCGCGATCATGGCTATAATACTTGCCTGGAATTGCGTGACGCTGCTGCGCGGGGCGCGCCGCGCCGACATTGTTATATACTCCTGTGCGCTCCTGCTGGCTTGGGGAGTCATGGGCGTCGCCTGTCTCGCGGACATGCCGAGCCTGTACCGATTGATATTTGGATAAAAACGACTGTCAGCAGCCTTATACTAATCCCATGTTAAAACCTGACGGTATTAAACAGGCATTAGTATTAATAACTCTTCGGAGGTGCGCGTTGAAATCTGAAACGATAAGCGGCAGACAGGCCGCATGCCTGATGGCCCTGTTTATCGCGGGAAGCGCTATGATAACCGGCAACGCCGCCTGGGTAAAGCAGGATTCCTGGATGTCGCTGCTGCTGGCCGGGGTGCTCTGCCTGCCGTTTACGCTGATATACGCGCGGATATCCTCCCTTTTTCCGGGCATCGGCTTCTTCGACGCGCTCGCCGATATCTTTGGAAGGATACTGGGGTGGATAATAAGCTTCGTTATGGCGCTGTATTTCTTCCTGATCGGCGTTCTCGCTATTAGAACCTTCACTGAGTTCACCCATATAGTCACATTCAGGCAGACGCCGCAGATATTTGTCGGGGTATGCCTGGCCATACTGTGCGCCTATACCGTCTCCAAGGGACTGAGTATAATGGGGCGCAGCGCGGCCGTGCTGTTTATAGCGGTGACAATCATATTCCTGTTCAGCACTGTCATGCTGATCCCCGGGATGGATATGGATAATTTGCTGCCGGTCGCCGCGCAGCCATACGAGAACATAGCCAGCGGAACCGCGGCCTGGTTCGCGTTCCCTCTGGCCGAAAGCGTCGCCCTGCTTCCGATTCTGGGGGGTGTCAAGAAAAAGGGGGGAAGGCATGCGCTGTATATAGCCGCGCTCTGTCTCTCCGTCGCGCTGCTGCTGATCGCCCTGTTGCGCAATCTGCTGGTGTTCGGAGGGGATATGGTCGCGCTTATGCGATTTCCGTCCTACATTTCGGCGCGGATAATATCCGTGGGGGGATTTGTCCAGAGGATAGAGGCCTTCATATCAGCCTATATGCTGATATGTGTATTCGTCCGTATTTGCGTGAGCCTGTACGGCGCCGGGCGGGGTTTTGCCGGGCTGCTTAGAGTCGCGGATTACAGAAGGCTCGTGTTTCCCGTCGCCCTTCTGGGCGCGGCTCTGGCTCAGCTGCTGTTTAAAGATACCGCGGAGATGGAAACCTGGATCCGGCAGAGCGTATGGCTGCTCATTCCGCTTCAGACGGCGCTGCCCGTCGCAATTTGGCTGTGCGCGGAAGTACGTGTGCGTCGCAGGAGCGCCGCGCGGGAGAGAACCGGTCTTTCCGGCGGTTGAACAGAAGTTACCGAAATATACCTTCGACGTAGTATCGGCAAGGTTTTTCGATTATAATACATCTGCTCTTTAACATGAGATGAGTATTATGATATAATGTATCTTATATATCATCCAATTTACATGGAGGGCTTTTATGAGACGCTTTATCTGTATTGCCGCGGCGCTGCTGATGCTGACCGCCCATGCGGGCGCGTCAATGCTGATCGAGGCCGTGCCGCTTGTTTACGACGAGGTGGGGAACTTCCACGAGGGTATGGCGTTTGTCTCGCGGGACGGCAAGTATGGCTACATAGACGCGCTGGGGGAAATCGCGGTCCCGATCATCTACGACGACGCCTATGATTACTGCGAGGGCATGGCTCTTGTGCTGCTGGGCGGCAAATGGGGATATCTCGGACCGCGGGGGCAAATGGCGATTGAGCCGCGCTTTGAGGATGCCTTTGATTTCTCAGAGGGGCTCGCGGTCGTGATGCTCGACGGGCTTTACGGCTACATAGACAACAGCGGCGAAACTATTATACCGTTTAAATTCGAGCAGGCGCTGGATTTTTCCCGGGGCATGGCGGTGGTGAGGTCTGCCCCCGAGAATGATGGGGCCTTGGGCGACTACGGGTATATCGACAGGACGGGCGAATTTGTGATCCCGCCCTCGTTTGACCTCGCCTCGTCCTTTTATGACGAGCTTGCAGCCGTAAAGACTGAAAGCGGCTGGGGCTTTGTAGACGAGCTGGGCAAGCTTGTGGTCGAGCCCGTGTACGACAGGGTGTTCCGCTTCAGCGAGGGGTTGGCGGCGGTCAAAAAAGGGGAGCTGTACGGCTTTGTGTCCCGGGACGGAACCGAGGCGATCCCCCCCCAGTATCTGAGCGCCAACAGCTTCAGCGAGGGTCTGGCTCTTGTCGTCCGCGAGAATGACTGCATATTTATAGATAAAGAGGGACGCCCCGTTTCCGACGCGCCGTACTTCTGGGGGGACAGCTTCTCTGAAGGACTGGCGCCGGTTATGGATTTGGAGGGTATGTTTGGCTATATAAACTCGAAGGGCGAGACGGTGATTGCGCACAAGTTCATGTGGGCGGATCAGTTCACGGGGGGCAGGGCGATGGTGCTCACCGGGGATGGCTACGGCTTTATCGGCCCGGACGGGGAATTTGTGGTTCAGCCGCAGTTCGAGATGGTCAGCCGGTACTACAACGGTTTCGCGGACGCGATGTTTGAAAAGCTGCTGGGCTACGTCGACCTGGACGGGAATATCGCGGTCGAGCCCAAGTACGCCAATACCCAGGGCTTCAGCGAGGACTTCGCGGCGGTTGGCGCGGCCGGAAAATGGGGATTTCTAAAGATAGTCCCTGAGCCGTCCGTCTGGGCCGGGGACAGCGTGCGGCGCGCGGCGAACACCGGTATAATATCGCTCGGGCTTCTCGGGGATTACGGCGTACCGGTCACCCGCGCACAGTTCTGCTCCATGCTCGTCCGCATTTGCGGCGCGCGGCTGGGCAAGAGCGCCGGGGATTTTGTTACGGAGGCCGTGGATGCGGTCCCCGCGTTTTCGGATACGGATGACTCGTCCGTGCTTGCCGCGGGTGCGCTTGGGATAGCGTCGGGCCTTCCTAACGGAATTTTCGCGCCCAACGCGCCGGTTACGCGCGAGCAGGCGGCGGTGATGCTCCGGGGGGCGGCGGGGGCGCTGGGCTTCGAGATTTCTGGGGAGGCGGCGGGCTTTGAGGACGCCGGCGCTATATCCCCGTGGGCGTCGGACGCGGTGGGCTTTGTGTCAGGGCTTGGACTCATGAGCGGGAGCGGTGGCAGGTTCTCTCCGGCGGAGCCCCTGACCCGGGAGCAGGCGATTGTGACTGTCTGGAATCTGTGGGTAAAACGGTAGCGGACGAATCGGTCACGGTTGACTTTGACCTGTATATATGGTACCCTGTAATTGGAAGGAAATTGTCACCAAAATCAGACGAGGCGTTTTTTTGTTTAGCGTATTGACAAAATGGGTATTAAGTGATAAGGTGGCGTCGTGATTTCTTTTTTGAGCGAAATGCACAATTCGATTAAGTTTGCAGGCCTTCTTTCGATATAATATATACCCGAAGGATTGAGTTGTGTGAAGTGGTTTTTTGATTTTTTTGCCGGGGTGCCGACATCGCTGATTGCGTTTCTTAGTCTAATTGTCGCTTTTATTGCATATCTTTTTCAAAGGAATGCCTTAAGAAAACAAAAGGCTTGTGAGCTTGCGAAATATTATGCGGAGCAGATAATTCCACGCATTAGATTCATTTCTTTGGTCTTAGAAAATATTAAGCAGACGCCACCAGATAATCAGGATGAGTTTGTACATATAGCGACAGATAAGTTTAAAGGTAAAATGAAACGTTTTGACAGAGGGGAATATAATGAACTATGGGGCTATGCTCCAAACATAAAAAAAACATATTTAGATAATATCACTTATGAACATCTTAAAATAGCGAGCGAGAAATCTTTGTTCGATATCGAATCTCTTTGCAATGAGGAATCGACGGTTGACAAAATCTACCCGCATGTTTTCGGTCGAATAGTTAGGGATTTACTTAACGCACTTGAAGCCTTCTCTATGCTTTTTAGATACAATATAGCCGATGAAAAGATGGTTTACCAGTCATTACATCAGGTCTTATTATTGCGTATGCCTTTACTATATTATTTCATTGCTGAAGAGAATTTGAAAACAGAAGAAAGATGGTACGAAAGTATAATTTGGTTGTATTGCAAATGGGAAAAACGTAGAAACAAACAAAAAAAGTGGCTGGATTCTCATCCTCATGGCGCCATACAAGGGGAAAAACTAAGGTAGAAAGGAAGGCAAGAGTTTTGATTGAGTACATGCTGCGTTGTTTCTGGAACCTATTTTTTTAATTAAAATTTAGGTTCAAGGTAGTATGGAAGGTGGTGACTTTTTTTGGGCGAGCACGAGTAGTAAAGCCATTACAGTTGCATTGCAATGCAATAAGATAGGATTGAAAACAAAGGAGCTTGTTATGATTTGCAAGCTTCTTCGTTTTGCTCCCGGGGGCGCGTATCACGCGCCCCTTAAACAATTGCCGACCGACCGTGTCATCAGAGACGCGACAAGCCCCGACCCCGCCTAAAGGCGGGGCCGGGATTTGTTACACTAATCCTGTCAGTGCTCGCAGTCCTCGCAGCCGCAGCTCTCAGGATCCTCCTCACAGTTGCAGTCACTGCCGTCCGGAAGCTTGGGGCAGTCCGGCCCGGGAGAGTGCGTCCCCGCGCCGGGGGAGACTTCGGGGAGTGCGGCGGACGGGGACGCGGACGGTCCCTTTGCCGAGAACAGGCCGCTTTCGGTCTGCTGGCTCAGACCGTGCATAAAGCCGTCCAGAGAAGGGGATTGCACATCCCCGGCGATAATGGTATTCTTGTAACAAAGCAAATTCGCCTGCACATTGTCTTTTCCGGAGGGATGGTTGGCGACCGAGTACGCCACCCGGGTAACGCGCTTGCCCTTGTAGCTCTCAAGGTCGAAGCCCTGATCGCGCTGCATGTCGTTGTAATCCTCAAAAACGTCGTTCCACTCCACGGGGATAAGCACCTCTTCGGTGACAAGCGGCTCCTCGGCCACTGTCCAGCCCAGCTTCTGAAGGTACGCAACCCTGTCGGCGTTGCTCTTTATGTTTTTGACCGCGCCGAGTTCCTTGCCGGCCTGCGCCGAGCCCCTTGAGGCGATCAGCGCGATTATCAGGACGAGCACCGCTCCGGCGGCAACTATCATCCCTGCCAGCTTTTTCCTGGTGAGCCTGGTGGTGAAAACGAACATGTTATGAACCCCCTCCGGCATGTCTTTGCTAAAGAATATTCGAAGGGGACGAGGGATATGAATGCTAATTCTAAAGAGGGAACCTCCTAAGGGGAATTTTCCCCTTGGGAGGAGACAAAGGAGGAGCTGCCGATGAGACTCGACAAGGCCCTTGTTCACGCGGGCTGGGGAAGCCGCTCTGAGATGCGCCGCGCGGTAAGGGACGGCAGGGTGAGCGTTGACGGGGAAAGCGTCAGAAAGCCCGAGGCTCAGGTCACTCCGGAAGACGAAAGAATATTGCTGGACGGAAAGGACATAGAGTGGCGCGAGCACTACTATATTGTCATGAACAAGCCCTCCGGGTATGTTTCGTCAACAGACGACCCCCGGGACAAAACCGTGCTTGAGCTCCTGCCTGAGCGCTACAGGCGCCTGGGACTTTTCCCGGTGGGGAGACTGGATAAGGACTCCACAGGCCTGCTGCTGCTCACCACAAACGGCGCGCTGGCCCATTCGCTGTTGTCGCCGTCAAGCCATGTGCCCAAGGAATATGAGGTGAGCGTAGACGGCATTCTCGACAAAAAAATGCAGGAAAACTTTCAAAAAGGTGTAGTTTTATACGGCGGAGAAGCCTGCCTGCCCGCTGAATTGCAGATAATCACCAAAAATGATGCGAAAATAACGCTATATGAGGGGAAATACCACCAAATTAAACGCATGATGTCAATTTTTGACCTTAACGTGACCCGTTTGCACCGCATATCAATGGGGGGGTTGAACCTGACTGAATCGCTTGCACCCCAAGGCTTTGAAGTCCTTGAGGAAGGGGAGGTTTTTCGCAGGCTTGGGATACAATATGCACAAACCCCGTCCAAAAGGTTTGTTAAATAAACGCATATACTTATTCAAGCTAAAATGTTATATTTTATACAGCGAGGACGTTCCAATTCTCCGAGGAGTTTTAGAGAAAAATATATAGGAGGCAGAACATGGCCAGTTTGTCTTTGAAAGGCATCTACAAGCGCTATGCGGGAGGCGTAACAGCCGTTTCGGACTTTAACCTGGAAATCGCGGACAAGGAGTTCATTATTCTTGTCGGTCCCTCCGGATGCGGAAAATCCACCACTCTGCGCATGGTTGCCGGACTTGAGGAGATCAGCGAGGGCGAGCTATACATAGATGGCAAGCTCGTCAACGACACCCCCCCCAAGGACCGCGATATAGCCATGGTGTTCCAGAACTACGCGCTGTATCCCCACATGACCGTTTTCGAGAACATGGCCTTCGGCCTCAAGCTCCGCAAGACCCCCAAGGACGAGATAAAGCGCCGCGTCAATGAGGCGGCCCGTGTCCTTGAGATTGAGCATCTGCTCGACCGCAAGCCCAAGGCTCTGTCCGGCGGCCAGCGCCAGCGCGTCGCGCTGGGGCGCGCCATCGTCCGCAACCCTAAGGTGTTCCTGCTCGACGAGCCACTGTCCAACCTGGACGCCAAGCTCCGCGCCCAGATGCGCACCGAGCTCACCAAGCTCCATCAGCGCCTCGCCACCACCTTCATCTACGTCACCCACGACCAGGTAGAGGCCATGACGATGGGCACGCGCATCGTTGTCATGAAGGACGGCTTCATTCAGCAGATTTCCTCTCCGCAGGTGCTGTACGAAACGCCCAACAACCTGTTTGTCGCGGGCTTCATTGGCTCTCCGCAGATGAACTTCATAGACGCCACCGTCGTCGATTCCGGCGGAGTGACCTATCTCCAGTTTGGCGGCTCCAAGATCGCGCTGCCGAACTCCAAGGGCCGCAAGCCCGAGGTTCTTGCCTATGCCGGCAAGGAGGTCGTGATGGGTATCCGCCCCGAGAATATCCATGACGAGGACATGTTCATACAGCAGTTCCCGGACGCTCTGGTCAACATGGGCGTCGACGTTGTCGAGATGATGGGCTCCGAGACCTATCTGTACATGACCTGCGAGGGTCGCAGCATAACCGCGCGCGTGTCGCCGCGCTCCACCACCAAGACGGGCGACAAGATTCGCGTCGCGTTCGACTCGGGCAAAGTTCATCTGTTCGACAAGGAGACTGAAAAGACCATCAGCAACTGATTTCGATATATAATGACCGGGGGCGGATACAAATCCGCCCCTGTAAATTTATGTGGAGGGTTAGGAAAATGAAAAGGGTTTTGTCGCTTATTCTAGTGGTTACTATGATTGTGTCTATGGCGCCCGTTCTGGCGGCGGGGGGCAATGTGGAGTCGTTTTGGTTTGCGCACATGGATAGCGAGTGGAATAATGTTGGCCCCAAAGCAGTGAAAGGCTTTTCCATGACATTTCGCGGCGAGGTTCTGGCGGTCGAGCTGAGTGACTTCTCCAACGTGCGCCTAACCAGGGACGGCGTCGAGGTTGCAGTAGAGCTCGGGAAGGACATAAAGCGCTCGGTGAATACATACGAGAACGGACAAGAAACATATTTTGTTATTCCATTTAGCAAGGCATACACCGAGCCCGGAGTGTACAAGCTGTACGCCACATATCAGGGGGTTGAGATAGAAACCTATGCTCAGCCGGTGGAGGGGCCGCTCTCCGACACTCCGGCGGACCCGGAGACGCTTGAGCATGTGTGGGCTGGGTACACGAGGATGAACAACAGGTATAATTTGATTCTTGCAGCTGGTCTATCCAGCGTTCAATTCAACTTTCGTGGCAAACAGGACGTCTTACGCCTAGAGGACTTGACCGAGTTGAAGGTTCTCCGCAACAGTTTCGAGGCGCCATTTTCACTTGATCCAAATTTATTGTATCGTTCCACATATTACTCGGAAAGAATGGGCGATATTGAATATACTGACTTCCACATTTATATGAAAAAAGAGTTTACCGACCCCGGCGTGTACAAGCTCACCGGCAAATACCGCGGGAAGGCTTTCGAGTCCGAGGAGCTCGTCGTCATTTTGCAGGCCCAGCTCGACCTGCTGGACACCGCGCACTACTGGGCGGCGGAGCCGCTGTCGCGCGCCCTGGCGTACGGCCTCGTGCCGGACGACATATCGGTCGACTTCTCTGTGAACGCGACCCGCGCCGAGTTCTGCCGCATGGCGGTGCGGTCGCTGGAGGCCAAGACCGGCAAGGGCATCAGTGAAATTTTGACATCGCGCGGAAAAACAGCAGAGGCTGTCTTCACCGACACAAGCGACCCCGACATCCTCGCGGCCGCCGCGCTGGGCATAGTGAACGGCATGGGCGGTGGAATATTCGCCCCAAACGCGAAAATCGAGCGCCAGCAGGCGGCGGTTTTACTCAAAAATCTCTGCGACGTAATAGGCATAGAGGCGCCGGGTATGAGCGTCACCAGGTTTTCCGACGACGCTCAAATCGCCTCATGGGCGCACGAGGCTGTAAATTTTGTAAGATCGGCCGGAATTATGTCGGGAGACGGGATGCGGTTTCTTCCAAAGGACATGCTATCCCGCGAGCAGTCCGCGATTGTGCTGGCGAATGTTTTAAAAACCTCCTAGCGTCATTGATACTAATACCTGTTTAAAACCTGACATATTATTTTGCAAAAGCTTGCCGTAGCAAGCTTTTGCAAAATAATGAGTGGAAGGTTTTAACATGGGATTAGTTTGACATTCGCGCACACTTCCGGGCAGATTATTTCGACTGGGATTTGACTATTTTGTATTTTAGTAGTATAGTGTAGCATAATACATAGTCGGCGTGCTTTATCATTCCGCCTCTTAACAGTAACAAAAAAGACAACCTCTGTGTGGTGGAATAATATTTATTTAACCGCCTATTTTGCATGGGAGGTAAAGCGGATATGACCATGACCGAAGCGCAGGTGAAGAGTGTGCTCAATTACGGCGGGAGCGCGCAAATTTCCCAGCTTGGGCTCAGTCTTCTGTTAACACGGCTCAAGGGCGTGTACAAAGCCAACCCGGCCCCTCCGGTTCTGGCCAGGTGCACGTCAGAGTTGAACACCTTTCTGTCCAAATACGGGGAGATAATGAGGAAGGACTACGACTGGATGATAAACCTTTGAGGAGGCGGTCATATGTTAATGTCGCTTAATGAGGCCTCAGCCCTGATAATGCAGGGAAAGCTTCTGCACATATCCGGAAACGAGGGTCTGCTGAAGGGGTTGCCGAAGGGGAATTGGATCGGCGGCTCAACTGAGTATTTTATGTCGAGTGGCGGGGGCATGATCACGGGAGAGCTTCTAAACGTCCGCGTGCTAGACTATCAGGAATTTAGGATATCCTCATACGATGAAAATACAATTTCGGGAATCACGGAGGACGCCTATCCAAACGGCTTTACAATACTCATAGTTCCGCTCGACAGCGCCGTACTTGAGGAGTACGCCAAAAGCGCCTCGAGCTTCGACGGCATTTTTCTGAAGAACATTGTCGGGTGGGTATCCGGAGCAAACGCCTCGGTTGCCGGGCAGCTGCCGGCGGCGGTCAACGGCGAAACCGGGGAAACATTTTCTGACAGAGCAGTGGCGCTGCACGTCTCCCTGCCCGACGACAAGCTTGTGCTGATAAATATTGTTAATATATTTTCCCCGGATGAGAACGGTCCAGTCGTCGAGTTTCTTGAGGACGGCTTTTCCGTGTCGAAGTGTTTGGTCGACGGCAAAGAGACGTTTTTTTCCGACTATATTGCGGAGAACGGCATAAATACACGCCTCCCCATAATAGGAAACTTCTCCGGGGCCCTGATCAATACCTCCGTTAAGAATGTTGAAGAGGGCGCCGTCCGCTTTTTCGCGCCTGTTTTCAGGGGGATAGCATATCGATTTGCAAAAAATATAGACAACTACGCGGAGGAGTTCAAGGCGCGGCTCCGGGGCATATCGGATACCAGGGCAGATTTCTGCTGCAACTGCTATCTCAATTTTCTGTACGGAGAGCTTGAGGGGCAGGATATAGGGGCGTTCTACGGCCCGCTCACCTTCGGCGAAATTGCCTACCAGCTCGTAAACCAGACTCTTGTCTATCTCCAGGTGAGATAATGCTAGAACAAGGGCGTGTTCGATAATTATCGAACACGCCCTTGTTCTAGCATTATCTCAGTCCGCGTCAGGGGGCTCGGCCAGCAGCTCGGATATCCTTGCCGCCTCCTCCGCGCTCATCGCGTCCAGTATTTTTCCGAGGCTCTTGTACTTCACCAGTCTGAGCACACTGAGGGTCACCGCCTCGTCGCTCATCTCGCCGATTGCCGCCGCCGCCTTGGCGGGTGTCATCTCGCTCCACGCCTTGGCCAGCGCCGCTATGTCGGCTGTCACCGGCGCGGTCGCCGCGCCGTCTCCGGAGGGCATCCCCTCCTCGAGCAAATCCTCCTGATCCTGGAGCCTGGTCTCCCACTCGTCAAGCTCCTCCTCGCGGGCGTCCAGCTCCTCTAAACGCGCCTCCGCCTCGGCGACAAGATCCGTTTTCTCCTGAATGAGGCCGTTAATCTCGTCAAACTCGGCGCTGTAATACTCCTCGCGCGGTCTGTCCTCCGGGTTAAGGAACACAAGGATCGGGCCCCGGATAACGCCGTCCTTGTCGGCCAGATACTTGGGCTCCCCGTATTCGTCCTCATATCCCCAGCACACCACAATCACAAGCGCGATCGGCAGCAGCCAGAACAGTGAGGTAAACAGCAGCGCGTTGCGAACCGGGTGGCGTTTTTTCTCCGGCTTGGGCTCTTCCCCGGCGGCTTCGACGGCGTCGTTTTTGTCGGCTTTGCCCTTCGGAGTCTTCGCGGCCTTAGTCGCCTTGGCCTTTTTCTGTTTAGGGGCCTTCGCGGGCTTTTTTCTCTTGACGTCCGCGGCGGCCTCGGTCTCCTCACGCTCAAACTCATCCAGAGTCTTGGCTTTTGTCCCGGTGTCCATATGCGCAGCTCCCCTCCGTCAGGCTTTAAACAGGTATTAGTATAAAAACTCTATAGCCCTGTGTTAATCTTGTTGGTCAGAAAATCGTCTATCATAATGGCGTCCTCGGCCTTTTGCAGCAGCTTGTACTCCCCGAGCTGCTTTTCCTTCAGCTTCTCAAGCATTTTTCTCTCCTGCATGACCTCAAGCAGTCTCGCCTGAACCCTGCGTTTCTCCTCCTCGGCGGTCTCGATCTTGCGCTCCTGCGCCTCGATTTTACCCCTCATGGCGGTGAAACCCATCGCGAAGACCGTCAGATCATGGGCTTTTACACCCTCAGAGAGCGCCGACTGGAAGTCTCGACGGCTGCGCTCCCGGCGGTCGATTATTTCGTCCAGCTCCCTTTGGAAGGTCTTGATGCGCATCTCGCAGACGCCCAGCTCGGCCATTTGCTGCTTTTCAAGCGACTGCTTGACATTCAGCACGGACTGGAGGGTAAACCTGAACTTTTTCATCAGCCTATCCCGTTAAGCATGGTCACTGTCTCCTCGTACGAGGAGACCTCCTCGACACGCTGGAGCAGCAGTTCGTTTATCTTCGGGTTGAGCCGTATGGCCTCGTCGATCTCCGGGTTCGAGCCCGCGCGATAGGCCCCGATGTTGATCAGATCCTGAGCGTCCCGGAACACGGCCATGTTGCTCTTGACTCTGCTGGCCCTGTCGTACTGCTCCCGGGGCACTATGTCCGGCATGAGCCTTGAGACGCTGGCCAGAATGTCTATCGCGGGATAGTGGTTGCGGTTGGCAAGCGCCCGGGACAGCACGATATGCCCGTCCAGTATGCCCCGCGCAGTGTCGGTTATCGGCTCGTTGAGGTCGTCGCCCTCGACAAGCACGGTGTAGAGCGCAGTTATCGAGCCCTTTTCCGAGTTGCCGGTGCGCTCCAGCAGCTTGGGCATGACGGTGTACACCGACGGCGTGTACCCTCTGGATACGGGGGGCTCGCCGACCGCCATACCAATCTCGCGCTGCGCCATCGCGTAGCGGGTCAGGCTGTCCATCATCAGGAGCACATTCAGGCCCTTGTTGCGGTAGTATTCGGCTATCGAGGTGCCCACAAGCGCGGATTTGGCGCGTATCAGCGCCGGCTGGTCGCTGGAGGCCACCACGATTACAGAGCGCTTCAGGCCCTCGGCCTTGAGGTCCTTCTGCAAGAAGTCGTTAACCTCCCGACCTCGCTCGCCGATCAGCGTTATCACGTTTATATCGCTTCGCGCGTTCCTGGCTATCATGCCCAGCAGGGTGGATTTTCCCACCCCGGAGCCCGCGAATATACCTATGCGCTGCCCCCTGCCGCAGGTCAGCAGCGAGTCTATCGCGCGAACCCCGAGCGGCAGTATCTCCTTGATCCGGGGGCGGGTTATCGGGTTGGGCGGGGACGCCTCAACCTTGTAAAACTCCTGCGGCACAAGCGCCGGGCCGCCGTCCATCGGGTTGCCCAGCCCGTCCAGCACCCTGCCGAGATAGTTCATTCCGACCGGCACCTGAAGGCTTCTGTTTGTGGATACGACGCGGGAGCCGGGGCCTACTCCGGTCATGTCCCCGTACGGCATCAGCAGCACGCGCCGCTCGCGGAAGCCCACCACCTCCGCCTGGATGTGTTTGTCGCCCCGGAGGGTGTATATCTTGCACATCTCCCCGATCTGGACCGCGGGGCCGTTGCTCTCGACGGTGAGGCCCGCTATCATCTGCACCTTGCCGGAGTATTCCAGCGGGTCGGTCTTTTTGAGCTGCGCTTTTATGCTGTCAAAATCGATGGGCACGGCCTCACCTCCTGACGTTCTCCGCTGAGTTACCCGCTTTCCGGCCCACTCTCAGAGGGGGCTGCCACCGAAGGTGACTGGGGGAGGATACTCCCTCCGCCACACATACATGCGGCACCTCCCTCAGAGAGGGAGGCAGGAAGATTGTTGCCCTTCTTCTTTCGACAAAAGGCGGCCCGAGGCCGCCTGCGAATTCTCAAATAGGCTCAGCCTTGACCGCTCCGTAATCCACCCCGAGGCTGTTGGCGATCTGGCTGATCTGGGCGGAAGGGCTTGAGTCTATGGCGCCGCTATCCGTCTCTATGAGGCAGCCACCGGAGCCCACCGACGAATCTATCATGACCTGGGCGGTGACGTTTCCGTTGGCGGTGCGTATCTTGGCGTTCTCGCGGCTGTTGAAGTAGCGCACGTAGTCCGAGGGGTTGACGCGCAGGGTTACCTTGGATTCGGCCTTGACAGCGCCCAGCGCGTTTGACAGAATCGACATATATGCGCTGTCGTCCTCCTCGAGCTCGCGATGCAGTATCTTCTCAGCCACATCCAACGAGAGCCTCAGCAGCTTGGGCTCCATCTCGCGCAGCATGTTTTCCTTCTCGGTCTGGGCCTGGGTCATGAGGTCGGCTGCGTCCCGCTCGGCTCTGGCGAGTATTTCCTCCGTATCCGTCTGGGCCTGCTGAAGCCCAAGGCGGTAGCCCTCCTCATATCCGTTCTGGCGGACATCGTCGGCCTGCCTCTCCGCGTCTTTAAGGATGATCTGCGCCTCGTCGCGCGCGTCCCTCAGCATGGCTGAAACTTCGTCCTGCGCCGCCGCTATGAGCTCATCATAGGCCGCCTGAATGTCCGGATCAGGCACCAGTGGGGAGTCGTTTTCAGATCCTTCCGGAGCGCTGGGCTCTTCACCGGGCTGCTCGGGCGGCCTCTCCGCGTCATCCGGCTTTCCGGCAAAGCGCGCCAGGGAGGCCTTGATAATCCTAGACAATTATCTCGTCCTCCGATCCGCGCGAGATTATTATCTCGCCCGCGTCCTGCAGCTTGCGGATAACGTTGACGATCCTCTGCTGGGCGTCCTCGACGTCGCGCACCCTGACCGGGCCCATATACTCCATATCCTCGCGGATCATATCGGCAAGGCGCTTGGACATGTTCTCGAAAATGAGGGCGCTGACCTCCGGGGTGGCGTTCTTGAGAGCCACCGTGAGGTCCGCGTTCTCCACGTCCTTGAGCACGCGCTGTATCGCGCGTTTGTCCAGCTTTATTATGTCCTCGAACACAAACATTTTGCGCCTGATCTCGTCAACAAGCTCGCCGTGCTCAATCTCAAGCTCCTCCAGCACCCTGCGCTCGGTGCCGCGGTCGGCCGCGTTCAGAATTTCCACAATGTTCTCGATGCCGCCCACCGAGGTGAAATCGTCCGTGCCGAGGGAGGTGAGCTTTTTGTCCAGCACGCGCTCAATCTCGCGGACATACTCGGGGCTGGTTCTGTCCATCGTCGAGATGCGGGCCACAACCTCGGTCTGCTTGTCGGGGGGGAGCTTGGCGAGTATGGCGGCCGACATCGCGGGCTCAAGATAGGCCAGTATGAGCGCTATCGTCTGGGGATGCTCGTTTTGGACGAAGTTCAGAATCTGGTTCGGGTCGGACTTGCGGGCGAAGTCGAACGGGCGCACCTGGAGGGACGAGGTGAGCCTGTTTATCAGGTCGTACGCCCTGTCCGCGCCGATTGCCTGCTCAAGAACCTCGCGGGCGTAATCAATGCCGCC
Organism: Oscillospiraceae bacterium; assembly: GCA_031556035.1. Classification (GTDB taxonomy): domain Bacteria; phylum Bacillota; class Clostridia; order Oscillospirales; family UBA929; genus JAVBTT01. The sequence continues at coordinate 34,755 of JAVBTT010000006.1, read as the reverse complement.
CTCGGAGATATAATTCTGCGCGAGGCACTCCTCGTAAAACTCCTGGATAACCGCCTCCTTGGTTTCGGCGTCTATCCGTCGAACATTGGTTATATCAAGGGTGAGCTGCTCAATCTCCTCGTCGCGCAGGTGCTTGAATACTTTGGCCGAATAGTCCCTGCCAAGCGCTATGAGGAGTACTGCGGCCTTTTCGCGGCCCGTCAACGTCAACACCGGCATAAGAAGCTCCTTTCCCCCTGAGTTTTTAAGTTCATCCCAAAGCGGGTGCTTTCGCAGGGGACGCCGCCCTCGGCGTCCCGCTCGCAATGATATCATCCCGTTTTGCGGGACGCCCGGGAGTGCGTCCCCTACTACCCATTGAACTATACCATTTGAAATAAATAGTCCGGCTGTAAAACCCGTGTCAATACCTGCTCGGCTCGTCGTTTATCCAGTTGCGCAGAAGCTGCGCGACCGCGTCCGGGTTGTTGTCGATGAACTCCTCCACCCGCTCGCGCACCGGGCTCTTCGTGACCTCGATCTGAGCGCCGGCGGTGGCCAGCTTGACAAGCTCCCCGTATTCGTCCAGCTCCGCCTCGGCCTGGCCCAGCTTGTCAAGCGCCAGCAGCTCAGCCTCGGAGGGCTTCTTTTTGAACAGCGACAGAGTCCTGACGATCAGCAGTATTATGCAGACTCCGATGATTGCGAATAAGAACAGCGTCTTTATCAGCTCGAAAAGCTCGGCACGGCGCATATCGGAGGCCGCCTGATCCAATATCGCCTGATCCTCGGCCGCGCCGAGGAAGGGATAAAACTCGACGGATATCAGGCCGTAATCGGCCTTTTCCAGCCCGGTCGCGCCCCCCACAAGCGCGCGCACCGCGTCGGCTCCGGCGGCGGTTTGCTGGTCGAGTCCGGTGCTGTCTATCGTCACCGCGATGGTCAGGTGCTCAATGCTCCCCCTGGCCTTCACTATCTGCTCCTCAACCTTGTTGACCTCGTAATTTATCGTCTCGGTGTACTTGCTGTATTCGCTGGCGGTTGTGCCCTCAACCTCGGTGTATTCCGGGGCCCCGCCGTTCGGGTCTATGCCCGGCTCGCCCGCGACCGAGGGATATCCCTTGACCTGCTCGTTTATCGTGTTGACGGAGATCGGGATTCCGTCCTCGTCCACAACGGGGGAAAATGTCGTGCTCTGTATCGCGTGGTCGTCGAAATTCAGGGTGGCGCCTACCCTCGCCCTGACGCGGTTGGCTCCGAACAGGGGCTTGAGCAGATTGTATACGCTGGAGGCGAGATCGCTCTCCACCTGCTTCTGAAAGGCGTAATTTGACTGGAGGGAGGAGTAGATATCGTCCCGGTTCTGGAGCAGCGCTCCGTTGTCGTCCGTTATCTTTACGTTGCCGGGATGCATCCCGGGGACGGCCCCGACGACCAGGTTCTCGACGGTCTGAACAAGCTCTGGAGTGGGAACTGCTCCGTCGCGCATGGTCAGCACTACGGAGGCGGTGGTGTCCTGAACCTCGTTCTGAAAGATCGCGTGGTCGTTGTCCGGTATGGCGAGCAGCACCAGGGCGTCCTGAATGCTTCCAATGCGCTTCAGGGAGGTCTTGATGTGCTCCTGAAGCTGATAATTCTCGTATATGCGCTTTTCATAGGTGGAGGAGGTCAGTCCGTTGCCGAGGGCGAACAGGTCATATGTGAGCCCGGTCGACGGTATCCCCTGCGCGGCGAAGTCGATCGACACCTGATCCTTTATGTTGTCCGGCACAAGTATGGTTGCTCCGCCGTCAGCCACCTGAAACGGGGTTCCTCTTTCGCCGAGCGCCGCCGTTACAAGCGAGGAGGACTGGGCGTCAAGAGAGGAGTAAAGCGGCACCCAGTTGGTCTTTGTGAGAAGAAGTACAGACACGACAATAACCACAAGCGCCGTTCCCGCGATCAGGAAAAAGCGTTTGCGGTCTTTTTTCTCGGTGCGCTCCCAGAGCTCCACTATAGATTGCCGCGCCTTTTTAATAAGGTCAAGAATGTTCAACGCAACACTCCCCAACGCCTGCAAAGCTCAGGCCCTGCTGCCCCGCCCGGGGCAGCGGGCATGATCACACCTGCATGCGCATTATTTCCTGATAGGCTTCTATAACACGGTCGCGTATCTGCACCGTCAGGCTCAGCATTATATCCGCCTTCTGGCCAGCGAGCCCTATGGTGTGAAGATCCTGAACCTCGCCCACCAGCATTCCCACGTCGGCCGCCTTCGTCTCGTAGTCGGACGAAACGGTATTGGATATGGCGTCCTGCAAAAAGTCGGCAAATGATACGCCCTGGGCGCCGCCAATCCCGGCCTCAACAACCGGAGCCGTGTCCCTTACCTGGCCGACGGTTGAAATCGAGGGCATAATCATCATGTTGTTGTTGATATAAGGAATGTTGAAATTGGCCATAAGCGATATTCCTTTCCGTGCGTGTGTTTTAGGGGATAGGCGACGTTCTTGGCTCTCCCTCTGGGAGAGCTGGCCCTTCAGGGCCTGAGAGGGGTGTCGTGCGCTGGCCTTTGGAGGTAGACGTCTGCCGCCAGGCAGATGCTCCTTGCATTTTCGGGAACCCGCCCGGCTTCGCTCTTCCTATCTGCTCAGCTCCAGCGCCTTCATCGCAATATTCCTGTAGTTGTTGATGGCTGTGATATTGGCCTCGTAGGAGCGGGTGGCGGCGATAAAATCCACCATCTCCTTCTCAAGGTCTACATTGGGATACTCCACATAGCCGTCCTCGTTGGCGTCCGGATGGCTGGGGTCGTAGACAAGCTTAAACGGGCTCTGATCCTCACCCATGTCGATAACGCGAACCCCCGCTCCGCCTATGCGCTCCTGGGAGACCTGAAGCCATTCCGAGAACAGATACGGCTGGGTTCGCTCCTCAAAAACCGTGTATTTGCGCCGGTATGGGGTTCCGTCAGCCGTCCTGGTGGTGGTCGCGTTGGCAATGTTTTCCCCGATGACGTCCATGCGGTAGCGCTGGGCGGTCAACGCCGAGGCGCTGATGTTCATGCTGCGGAAGAAGTTCATAATACCAGCCTTTCTGTCAAAACAGGGGTGCATTATACAATTTGAAAGGTGGGCCGCGCCACGCGCGGCGCGGGGGCTCCGCTCTTCGGGTGATGTCAAGCTCCCGCGCCCTCTCCGGCGCTTCGCGCCACCTCTCCCAAGGGGAGAGGCGAGGGCCTTGGCTCTCCCTCTGGGAGAGCTGGCCCATCAGGGCTTGAGAGGGTGTCGTGCGCTGGCCTTTGGCGGCAGTCGTCTGCCGCCAGGCAGCTGCTCCTTGCATTTTCGGGAACCCGCCCGGCTCCGCTCTTTGGGTGATGTCAAGCTGCGCTCGGGCTGCCGCTCCGGCTTTGCCTTCGTCCGATTCGCGGACTGCGCCAAACGCCTGCGCTCGGCTCCGAATAATCCTGCGCGTGCCCGCTGCGCGGCCATGCTCGGCTTATTTCTCGCCACGCCCGGCTCCGCTCTTCGGATTATTTATTCCCCGTAATGGCCAGCCTGAGCCTGGAAAACTCCATATTCGCCTTGTTGACCAGCTCGTTATACTGAATCGTGTTCTCGGCCAGCTCAACCATCTCGGCGTCGATGTCCACGCTGTTCTCATCCATACGCATTGAGTGGTGAGTCTCGCTGACCACCGCGGGGCGGACGGCCAGCGGGTCGGCGGTTGTGACCTTGATATGTCCCGGTCTGGTGGTCTTTGTCTCAAAGCCGTTGTTGTCCTCCAGCGCCTGCCGGAACAGAGTCTCGAACTCCACGTGCTGGGACTTGTAGCCCGGGGTCTCGGCGTTGGCGATATTGTGGGATATGACCTCCTGCCGCGTCCAGGCCACATCCATCCCCTTATTCAGAAGATTTATATGATTGAAGACCTTGTTGAACATCTAGAGACCTCCTTGAACGGACGCTTTTGATTATGATGCTCAAACGGGCGCCGCTTATCACAGCCCCGTGTAACCGTACTTTACAAGGTGTTGCGAGACCCTGCTCAGAAGGGACTGGGTTTCGGAGGGTAGCAGAGACAGCTCGTACGAGCTGTCAAGCGACGTGACCCCGGTGCGGCTCAGACCTCCGGAGCCCATATTGTAGGCGGCGAGGGCGAGCTTTGCGTTGCCGTCGTATCGCTCAAGCAGAGAGGAGAGCAGTCGCGTCCCCCCGTCAACGTTCTGCTCAGGGTCAAAGGGGTCACTCACCCCCAGACCCTCCGCCGTGTAGGGCATCAGCTGCATCAGACCCATCGCCCCGGCGCCGGACACCGCGTCCGCCCTGTTGCCGGATTCAGCCCAGATCAGGGCCTTTACCAGCTCGGGGCTCACGTTGTACCTTGTAGCCGCCTGTAGCGCGAGAGCGCCGACGTCGGAGGACGCTTCAGAGGCAGAAGTCGTCTCGGCCCCGGGCGCTGCCGACAACTCCTCGATGTCTGCGGCTCCGGTCTCGGATATATTTTGGGAAGCCGCCGAAGTCCTCTGGAGCACAATCGAAAAGGGGACTCCCGTCGAGGACTGTATTTCAGCCAGCCGCGACGAAACAGCCGCCTGAACCTGCGAGAGTCTTGCCGAGACAATGCTGAACGCGTCGTATGACAAATCTCCGCACCTCCGGTCGCGCGCGAAATAAAGGCCGCTTCAGCTTAATGATTTAAGAATTATATCACACCGCGCTAAATGCGTCAACAATCCAAAGGGTATGACAAATTTATACAAATGTCGTAAAATTTACGCATATTTCATAATTCGGGAGGTGTTTTACGGCATAAAGCGCAAAACATGCTGTCAATTATATCGTCCTATTACCGAAGCATCTAAAGCGGGAAAGGAAAATTTTTGGGCGGATACATAAGCGGCAGGCCAAGAAAGCTTGACAAGCCGGGTTTTGAGCGTTTATACTAATACCTGTTTAAAACCTGACGGTATTAATTTGCAGAAGCTTGCTGCGGCAAGCTTCTGCAAATTTCTAAGCGGAAGGTTTTAAACAGGTATTAGTGTTAAAATCCGAAAAGGGCGGGCGAGTGCTGACGTCCCCAATAATCCTGCGAGGTAAGGTTATGAGAATGCGCAAAGTCAAGCATCTGGACAGCAGGCTGGACGCCGCCTCCGGCTGGAAAATCGGGAATCCGGAGCAGCTTCGCGGGAAATGGCTCGACGGGCTTATGCCGGGCGCGTCCGCGCTGTGTCTTGAGCTGGGCTGCGGCAAGGGCGCGTTTCTGTGCCGGTCCGCCCAACTGCGGCGGGACAGCCTATTTGTGGGCTTTGAAAAAATCCCGGACGCCGCGCTCAGAGGCATGGAGCTCGCGGCACGGGAGGATATTCCGAACGCCCGCTTTGTCATTGCCGACGCGGAGGCCCTTCCTGTCTGCTTCGCGGAGGGCGAGGCCGACGAAATATATTTGAATTTTTCCGACCCCTGGCCGCACTGGAAGCATTCCTCGAGGCGCCTGACGCACCGGGGCTTCCTGGCGCTGTACGAAAAGGTGCTGAAGCCGGGCGGCATGCTGGCTTTAAAGACCGACAACGTGCCGCTTTTCAGATTTTCCGTGAGGGAGCTTGAAGCCTCCGGCTGGCAAATAACTGAGCGGACTGAGGACTTGCCGGGCGGGGAGAACAACATAGAAACTGAGTACGAGAGCAAATTTCGGGCGCAAGGAATAAAAATCTGCGCCCTGCGAGCCGTCAGGCCGTAAAGCCGGGGCGTGTTTGACGCTATGGCCGAAGGACATAATACTAATCCCATGTTAAAACCTTCCGCCTAGAAAACAGCAAAAGCTTGCGTCGGCAAGCTTTTGCTGTTTAACGCGCCCAGATTTAAAAAGATATATGTATCAGCCCAGGTAGGACGAGAGAGTGTTGTAAAGGGTTTTTGGCTCCAGAGGCTTCGCCACATGACCGTTCATGCCGGCGGCGAGGCACTCCTTTTCGTCCTCCTTGAAGGCGTTCGCGGTCATGGCCACAATCGGGACAGAGGCGGCGCGAGGAAGCCCCAGCGCACGGATGCGCCTTGTCGCCTCCAGACCGTCCATCACCGGCATTTGAACATCCATAAGTATGAGGTCAAACTTATCAGGACTTGACATGAAACGCCCGAGCGCCTGCTCCCCGTCCTCGGCGAGGACAATCGAGACGCCGGTGTCCTCAAGCAGGTTTATGACTATCTCCCGGTTTATCTCAATATCCTCAACCAGAAGGATGGTTTTGCCGGTCCAGTCCTTTGACAGCTCGTGTTCGTCCGCGTTCTTGGGGGCGACTGCAAGCTCTGTGAGCTCCATAAGCGCATTGTAGAGCATGGACGGGAGGACCGGCTTGGGCAGAAAGCGCGATACGCCGCAGGCTTTGGCCTCCGGCTCGATCTCATGCCAGCCAAGCACCGATATCATTACCACGGAAGCGGCGTTCCCCGTAACGCGCTCTATCTCGCGCGCGGTTTCGCCTCCGTTTAGACCGGGCATGTGCCAGTCCACAAAAATTACATCGTACGGCGCACCCGCCTCCTTGGCACGCGCAGCCAGCTCGACAGCCTCGGTTCCATCGGACGCAGTGTCACAGTGAACCCCAAAGGAACCGAGTATGTTTTTGAAGTACTCGCGCACATCCTCGGCGTCGTCCGCCACAAGTATACGCAGTCTGTCCAGATGAATCCGGTGTGTTGGCTGGGCTCTGCAGGGACCCCCCCAGCCGATCCTCACCTCGAAGCCGAAGCGCGAGCCCTTTCCAGGCGAGCTTCTGACCCAGATTTCCCCACCCATGAGGCCGACGATCCTCTTGCTTATCGCAAGGCCAAGACCTGTCCCCCCGTACTGGCGCGTAATTCCGCCGTCCGCCTGCTCAAAGGAATCGAACAGACTGTCCAGGCGCTCGTTCCGGATGCCTATGCCGTTGTCCGCAACCTCAATGCTGAGGGCAGAGGAATCCGCGTCAATCGGGGTCTCGCGCACCTTGAGCGTAATTTCCCCGCATTCCGGGGTGAATTTCACCGCGTTGGTGAGCAGATTTATCAGCACCTGGGAAAGGCGCAGCTCATCGCTTACCACGTTTTTTGAAAACACCCCGTCGAAGTCGAAATGGAATTCCTGGCGCTTTTCGTCCAGCTTGACCTGAATAACGTTAAAGACGTTTTGCATCATTTTTTCAAAGTCAAACTCGCTGTTAACGATCTCAAGCTTGTTTGCGTCTATCTTGGACATATCCAGCACATCGTTTATGATGCTCAGCAACTGCCGTGAGGAAGCGTCGACCTTCTCCAGGCAGTGCTGAATCTTTGCCTGGTCTCCCGTTTTAATGGCGATGGCGGTCATGCCTATAATCGCGTTCATAGGGGTGCGTATCTCGTGGCTCATCCTGGAGAGGAACTCGCTCTTGGCGTGCATTCCTGCGAGGGCTTCCTCACGCGCGGTTATGAGCTTTTTTGTTACATCGTTGCGCAGTATGGCGGAGGTCATCAATATGCCCGCCGATTGCAGCACCTGCTCGTCAACCCTTGTAAATACGCGCTCGCGGCGGCAATCGTCAAAGCCTATGAAGCCCCAGGGGGTGCCGGCGTGGATAAGCGGAATAAGCAGTATGGACACGATGCCCTGCCGCCTCAGAATCTCCTGTTCGCTTTCGGAAAACTGGGATATGGGGCCGTTTATGGAGATGCCGGCCAGCAGCGCGTCGCGCCAGCGCGGAATGTCATCATAGGCAAGAGCTTCGGTAAAATTCTTGCCCTGCTGCGGGGCGGCGCCTTCAGACCACTCGTGCGTCTGGCGGCAGCAAAGCCTTCCGTCCTGCTCAAAGTTCTGCCAGATATAGGCGCGGTCCGCGCCGGCAGCACGCCCAATTGTCCCGAGGGATTCCAGGATTGTCCTCTCGAAAATCTCCGGCTCTGCGGCTATCAGATTGGTCGCCACCGTGTTCACCGCCTGGAGAAGCTCCCCCTGATGGGCAATCGTCGCGCCGATCCTCTTGGCGTTTGTGAGATCCCTGCAGTACGCGGCAATCAAAAATGAGTCTCTGTGCGGTACGCGCTTTAAAATCACGCTGAGCGGAGTGGGCCTGCCCTTTATAATCAGCTCGGTGTCAAACCTGTCGAACCCGTTGCGGGCAGTCTCAGCCAGTTTTAAAATGACCGAGTCCGATTTTCTGCCGTCGGGCTGATACTCCGGAGTGCTTTTGTCAATCATATGTACAAAGTCGCTGCCGAAGCCCTCGTCCGGATCCATTCCGAAGTATTCTCTGGCGGCGGCGTTGCAGTCGATCAGCTTGAAGCGGTCATCGAACAGCAGCGTAAGATAGGGGCTGTCCGTAAAGACGTGAGCGCTCATAATCGCGCTCCGCTCGGAAACCAGCGCCGCCTCCGCTATTTCGGCGCGCAGGATGCTGTTTTCCAGCATAAGGGAGTCTATACTCAGGGCGTCCGGCCCATATCCTTCTGCTCCGCCGCATATTTTGTCTTTGTCGCTCATAATCATTCGTCCTTTACGCAGTCCTCCTGAGGCTGCGTTGTATCCGCAGGACATCCTTTTCCCGGGATAATCACCTGGGTTTGTGTTTCAACGGGTTTCCCTGCCTCAGGAACGGGAATATAAAATGCGAATCGCATCGATCTTTTGGATATTCTATCATTTATACGCCCTTTTAGCAACAATTAAAGAGATCAACTTTATCCTCTGAAAAGAATAGCGGGCATACTTGCCTGTATTACGCCTCCGGCGCGTCCTCAAGGGTGTAAGGCTTTTCGCCGATTCTCTTCCCCTCTGAATACAGCTCCAGCTCGCTTATCCCGGTTCTGTCCGCAAGCATTTTCAGGAGCGCGTACGGCGCGAGCGGGTCCATGGGGGAGGCGGCGAACTCCATGGATAAATCCAGGCGGGCGGTTCTCCCGTTAATTTCCAAATTAAGTACGCTTGTCCTTTCCGGCGCGAGCTTTTTAAGCCCGATGGGAGCCGGGCGTTTGAAATACCCGTTCAACGCGGCAAGCGCCAGCTCCTCGCCTTCGCCGTAGGGCACCCTCGCGGCCACCTGAATCAGGCTGTTTCCAAGCCCCGCGTAATAGAAATTGACATCCATTCCCTGACCGCCGTCTATCGCGGCGGCCTCGCGCCTCAGCCCGCCGGATATATCGTACATAAAGTACTCCCTCAGAGGGACTCCGTTGAGGGCGAGCTCGACCTTCTCTATGCCCTCCAGCCCGGTCAGGGAATTTGCCAGCGCGGTAAGCGTCATGCGGGCCGAATCCGCGTCTCCCTGCGCCGCGGAGACAAATTCCTCCGAAAAGCTGACGAAGCAGGTGTTTTCCTCCACCGACAGCGTGAGCAGTTTTGTGCCCTCGGGGATGACGGGCTTGAGGTCGTCCGACCTGGGCCCGGCCATCAGCATGTCCACCATGTACAGCGCGTAGTTGTTGTCGCGTATGCTGAGGCTTTGAGGCTCGCTTTCAAGATATCTGCCGCTTGGAGCCGCGAAGAAGAGCTCAAACTCGACGTCCCGCGGGTCAAGCCCCTGGGCGCCCAGGAGAAAATCGTCCCGGGTGAACATGCGGTCCTCCCTGGACGGGTGGGGCCCTCCAGCCGCGGTTATGCTAACGTAGGCCGCCTCGGGGAACTCGGTCAGAGTCAAAACAACGCAGGCGTCCGCCAGGGTCAGCGCGATCCCCTCAAGCTCGGCGTATTCCCGCGACAGGTTCACATGCGCCACTCCGTCCGTCAGCTCGAAGCTCAAAAGCGCCACGCCGCCTTTAAACGCCGTCTCAAGCGAGGGATTTTCAGGCTGAGCAAAAAGCTGCCGCAGCGCGAAATCCGAGCGGCTGCCCGCGCCTGAGAACGCCCTGCTCTCGCCTTCAACCGCGAGCCGGGCCTGATCGGATTTAGCCAGACAGTAAACCAATACCTCCTCCCCCGACGCCTCCCCGCCGCCCGAAAAGCCGCAGGAGGACAGGAGCAGGAGAGCCGCCAGCAGCAGCGCGGCCTTGGCCTGTAAACAATTATATCTGTTCATCGCGCGTCACCACCGGGAACGAGACGGTGAACCGCGTCCCCTTGCCCAAGATGCTGTCCAACTCTATAGAGCCCCCCATGCGCCTCACCGTTTCCGCGACGATCGAGAGGCCGAGCCCCGTACCGCCCGCCTCCCTTGAGCGCGCCTTGTCCACCCTGTAAAACCTGTCGAAAACCCGGGGAACGTCCTCGTCCGGAATGCCAACCCCCGTGTCGTCAACAATGATCTGCGAGTACACCTCTCTCGCAAAGCACAGCACGCGCACCGCCCCGCCTGGATGGTTGTATTTTATCGCGTTTTCAATCAGGTTAAACACTACCGTGTACAGGTCGTCATAGTTGCCCATGACGCTGCACCTCTCGTCCAGCTCGCACCGGAGCGACACCCCCGCGTTTTCGGCCAGCGGGGTCAGCATATGAGCCGCCCTGCGGATAACAGGCGCGGGATACAGCACATATTCCGGCGGCGGAGAGGCGGAATCCAGCCGGGTCAGCAGCATCAGCTTTTCGGTGGTGCGCGCCAGCCGGTCTATCTCCTGGCCGATATCGCTCATAAAGTCCTTTATGGTCTCCTCGTCCATGTCCTCGTTCTGGAGCACCGAATCCGCGAGCAGGCGTATCGCGGACAGCGGGGTTTTCAGCTCATGCGAGGCGTCGGACACAAACTGCTGCCTGAGCGTCTCCGTCTTGGCGAGGCGCTCGGTCAGCTCATTGAACTGCCCGGCCACCTGCGCCAGCTCGTCGCTCCCCTTGACGGGCGCCTTGACGTCGTATTCCCCGACCCCGACGGCCCGTATCGCCTGCATCAGCCCGGACACCCGCCTTGTCAGCGCGAGCGAGATGAAGATGCTCAATATGACCACAACCACCGTTATCAGCACCGAAAAGGTGGAGAGGTCGTTTTGCAGGCTTTTCAGCAGCGCCGCCTGCTCCGGGTCGTATTCGTACAGGTAAACCGCCCCGATAACCCGCCCCCTCGTCATAACCGGGATCGCGACAAAGCTCTCGAAGGCTATGACGTCCGCCTTCCCCCTGTATACGTCCCGGCCTGACAGCGCGGTCACTATTTCGCCCTGGAGAGCGAACTTTCCCGCCGTGGAGTCCACGGTGGAATTGTCGTACACCACCAGCCCCCGCTCGTTGCAGACGATCACGCGGTACGAGGAAAGGGTCTTGAACTCTTTTATAACACGCCCAGTCTCCTCGGGCTGGAGGGTATCCATGCTGGCGAGAGTCCAGGCGGCGAGCGAGGCCTGCTCCTCCAGGGCGCTTTTTTTGCTCTGGAACAGCGAATTCTGGGATATCAGTATCGGGTATGTGTTCAGCAGAACAAGAATTACAAGGATGATGAGCATGTAGGAGAACGCTATCTTCATCTGATAGCGGCCCACCCGCATTTTTTTCCGCTCCGCCGGCCTCTCAGGCTTTAAAATAATACCCCACCCCCCACTTGGTAAGGATGTATTCGGGGCTCGCCGGCCTCAGCTCAAGCTTCTCGCGCAGGCGCCTGACGTGCACGTCCACCGTCCTGATATCTCCCGGAAACTCAAAGCCCCAGACAATGTTCAGCAGATTCTCGCGGCTGTACACGCGGCCGGGGTTGCGCATCAGCAGCTCCACAAGGTCGAACTCCTTGGCGGTGAGCTCGGTGGGCCTTCCGTCGACGGTTACGGTGCGCTGGGCGGAGTTCAGCACGATATGGCCGGCCTCCAGGCGCTCGTTCTTTTCAGCGACCGCGTTCTGCGCGCTCACCCTGCGCAGGATGGCGCGCACGCGGGCCTTGAGCTCCATTATATTGAAGGGCTTGGTCAAGTAGTCGTCCGCCCCGTACTCAAAGCCGATAAGCTTATCCGTGTCCGAGCTGCGCGCCGTCAGCATGATTATCGGGACTCCGGAAAACTCCCGGATCATCCTGCACGCCTCGAGCCCGTCAATCTTCGGCATCATAAGGTCGAGAATGACAAGGTCGTACTCCCGCTCCCTGGCAAGCCTGACGCCCTCCTCGCCGTCGTGGCAGCCGTCCACGTCGTAGCCCTCGTGCTCAAGGTTGAATTTTATCCCCTTGACGAGTATCTTCTCGTCGTCAACCACCAGTATTCTCATCAGCGCCTCCAAATGTTATATAGTCCCGCATCTTTTCGAGGGCCTTCTCCCCGATTCCCTTTATGTTCAGAAGCTCCTCCGGCCCGGAAAGGGGGCCGCCTCGCTCCCTGTATTCAACGATACGCCCCGCGATAACGGGCCCGACGCCCGGGATATCCGCGAGCTCGGCGGCGGTCGCGCTGTTAACGTCTATAAGCCCCTGGCGGGCGGCAGTCGGAACAACGGGCTCCGGCGCCGACATGCGGGATATCTGAGCCTGGCCGGCTATCGGGCGCTGCCCGGCCAGATAGCCCCCCGCGAAGGCCAGAAGCGCGGCAACGAGTATCGCGGCGGCAAAGCCAGGCCACTTCATCCTCAAGGCGAGCCACCTCCCTGATCATGCCAATACCCCGACCGTATCCGACGGGGCTTATTTCTTTTCCGGCAGCTAAGCTGCCGGAAAAGAAATAAGCCTCTTTGGAGCCCCGGCTTATTGAAAGATTACATAACACATGGTATAATTCTTTAAAAATCCGCTGGGCCGCTTCCCGAGGCGAAAAGGAGCTTCAATGAGAATACATAAATTTGCGGCGCTTATGCTCGCAGCGTCATTATTGATTTCCGCCCCCGCCCTGGCGGGGTATGCCGACCTGCCCGGGGCCGACGTCCGCGCGGCGGCGGCCATACTTGTCGACGCCAAAACGGGCGAGATACTCTATGACCGCAACATGCACGACAGGCGGATGCCCGCCAGCATAACAAAGGTGATGACCTGCCTGCTCGCCCTCGAGTACGCGCAGGAGAACGGCTGCATGGAGGATGTAGTGACGGTAAACCAGTCCGCCCTCGCGGGCATGGACCCGGAGGGCAGCACCCAAAATCTCCAGCCGGACGAGGAGCTCGTGTTCCGGGATTTGGTCTACTGCTCAATGATCGCGTCCGCCAACGAGGCCTGCAACGTCCTGGCCGAGTATATAGCCGGCTCGGTGGAGGCCTTTGTCGCACTGATGAACGAGCGGGCGGCGGACATCGGCATGAAGGACACCCATTTCGCCAACACGCACGGGCTGCCCGACGACGCCCACTACTCCACTGCGTACGATATATACCTGCTGTGCCTCGAGGCCATGAAGAACCAGCAGTTTATGGAAATAGCCCACACGGAGACCTATACCGTCCCCCCCACAAACAAAAGGCCGGAGGGACGCACCCTGAACACGACAAACCGCCTGATCTCCAAGAAAATCTCGCCCGAGTATATATATCCCTACGCGCGGGGCATAAAGACAGGGCACACGAACGACGCGGGCTACTGCCTGGCGTCCAGCGCCGAAAAGGACGGGCTGGCCCTGATCTCGGTCGTGCTGGGAGCCGAGCGCGAGGAGGGCGGCGCGATTCGCAGCTTCATCGAGACAAAGGAGCTCTTCGAATGGGGCTTTAATAATTTTACCCAGAAAAAGCTGCTCGCAAAAACGGAGGTTATAACAAGCGTGCCCGTAATCGAGGGGCTGAACAACGACAGCGTGGAGCTCGTTCCGGAGCGGGAGCTCTCCGCGCTGGTGCCGCGCACCGTCAACCCTGAGGACATCGAGCGGACTGTCAAGGTCTTCGAGCCGGAGGGCACCCTGGCCCCGGTGCTGAAGGGGCAGATAATGGGCACAATAACCCTGACCCTGGAGGGGCGGGAGTTCGGCGCCGTGAACCTTGTGTCGCTGACCGCCGAGGAGCGCTCAGAGGTGGACAAGATTTACAATCAGTTTCAGGATATAATCTCCCGGCCGTGGGTCAGGTGGGCCGTTGGCGGGGTGATCCTGGCGATCGCGCTGTATATAGTCATAATAGTAATGTACAATTTGCGCCGCAGAAAGCAGCGCTCCTCGGGGCACCCGAACTACAGGGGGAAAAAGCGCAGGCGCAGGTAGCTTTCGCGGACGCGCGACAACCGCCCCTACTTTGTTCCGAATATTCTGTCTCCGGCGTCGCCCAGACCGGGTACAATATAGCCGTGCTCGTTCAGCCTCTCGTCTACCGCGCACGTGTATATGTCCACGTCCGGGTGAGCCTCGCTCATCTTTTTTATCCCCTCGGGGGCGGACAGTATGGTGAGCAGCTTAATGCTCCTCACACGGTAGTTCTTCAGAAACTGGGCCGCGGCCGCCGCTGTGCCGCCTGTCGCCAGCATCGGGTCCAGGATTATCACGTCCCGCTCGCCGATATCCTGCGGCACCTTGCAGTAATACTCCACCGGCAGCAGTGTGTCCGGGTCGCGGTACAGGCCGATGTGCGCGACCTTGGCCGCCGGGATAAGGTTCAGCATGCCGTCCACCATACCCAGGCCGGCCCGCAGTATCGGCACTATCGCCAGCTTTTTGCCCGAGAGGGCCGGGGACATCGCCGTGCCCATCGGGGTCTCCACCTCAATTATCTCTGTCGGCAGGTCCCGGGTGGCCTCGTAGCACATCAGCATGGCTATCTCGCTCACGACCTCCCTGAATTCCTTGGAGCCGGTATTTCTGTCGCGCAGTATCGTCAGCTTGTGCTGAATAAGCGGATGGTCAAGGACATGTGTCTTCATTTTGCCTTCTCTCCTTCTCGATTCTTTCGCGCTCCGCCTGGGGCAGACGCAGATAAAGGGGCCTGTCCGCCGGCCTTGTGTGCCCGGCAAGGGCGGCCAGCGCGACTCCGAAGCCGGTGGGATATCTCACCGCCGGGACGGGATTTCCAATATTATAGCACAGCTCCGCGCCGTCTCCAACCACTATCGCGTTTTTGCCGTCCATTTCGGCGGCGAGCTCCTCAAGTGAGCTCGCGCGATCCTCGCAGAGCCTGGTGAGCCCCCCGTTTTCGGCAAGGAACAGCGCGTTGTACACCTGACTGCGCCGGGCGTCCATCACGGCGCAGATCAGCCCGCCCATGTGCGCGGCTCCGTATGCCGCCGCCTCAAGGGAGGACACCCCCACGCACTCAATATTCGCCGCAAGCGCGAAGCCCATCGCCGTCGCCGTTCCGATGCGAAGCCCTGTGAATGAGCCAGGGCCGTTTGCCACCGCGACGAGATCTATCCCCCCCGGGCCGGTTTTGCTGTTTTTAAGCATCGCGTCGACCATCGGCAGCAGGGTTTCGGAGTGGGTCAGGCCGGTGTTGAGAAAGCTCTGCGCAATCAGCCCGCCGTCCCTGACCAGAGCGCAGGAGGCGGTCTTTGAGCTGCTTTCAATCGCCAGTACGGTCAATGTCTATTATCCTCCCCTCCGGGCACTCGGTTATTTTTACACGTATACCGCCGTCCTGCTTCCCGGCGCGCTCGCTCCACTCGACGGCGCACACCCCGCCCCTGGCGAGGTAATCCTCCCAGCCTATGTCATAGAGCTCGTCCATGCCGCCGAGCCTGTACAAGTCGAAGTGGAACAGCGGAAGCCTTCCCTCGTATTCATTGACAAGTGTGAACGTCGGGCTGGTGACGCGCCCGGTCACGCCCAGCCCCCTCGCCAGACCCCTGACAAAGGCGGTCTTGCCCGCGCCCAGCCCGCCGTAAAGCCATATGTTTTCAGGGGCACTCAGGCTCTCCCCCAGCTCCTGACCGAGCCGCTCGGTCTGCTCAGCGCTTCTTGACAGCATCTGTTCCTCCGGATACAATAATCAGGTCAAAATGATTATATCACAGCCCCGCCCGTCTGTGAATACAGGATATCCACAGCCTATTAAGGAGCGTTCGATGAAAGAAATCGTCAGATACGCGAAGCATTTTCTGCGCGGCGCCGACCTGCCGCTGCTTTTTATCTGCCTTGTAGCCTCGGCGTACGGCTGTGTGCTGATATCCAGCGCGTCGCGGACCCTGCCCGAAAACTATGTCAAAACTCAGCTGATCGCCATAGCGATAGGCGTGCTGCTGTTCCTGGTCTTCACCCTTATCCCGGTCGACTTTTGGGCAAGGCTCTGGAAATGGCTGCTGCCCTTCAACATAGCGATGATACTTGTCCTTGTCCCCTTCGGCAAGGTTGTGGGCGGCAACAAGAGCTGGATCGACCCGGAATACCTGCCCATCCCCCTGACGGTGCAGCCCGCGGAAATCGTCAAGGTGAGCTTTATCATCCTGCTGGCGGCGCAGATGTACCACTTCAGGGACAGGGTGAACCACGTGCTGCCCATGGCGTCCTTCGCGGCCCACGCCTTCGGCATGGTGGGCCTGATAGTGGTGATATCCAGCGACCTGGGCGTCGCCCTGATTTATATCGCGATATTTATCTGCATGCTTATAGCCGCCGGGGTCAAGCCGCGCTGGTTCGCGGTGGCCGGGGCGACGATGGCGGCGGCGGCCCCGCTTATATGGTCGTTTGTGCTGTCCTCCAACCAGAAGGACAGGATCATAATAACGCTGAACCCGTACATGGACCCAACCGACAAGGGCTGGCACGCGATACAGAGCATGAACACGGTGGGCGGAGGCGGCCTGCTGGGGCAGGGCCTGTACAAGGGTATGCACACCCAGCTCGATACGCTTTACGCCAGGCACACCGACTTCATCTTCTCGGTGTGCGCCGAGGAGCTGGGCTTTTTGGGCTGCATGGGGGTCATGCTGCTGCTGATTATAATCATAGCCCGCTGCCTCTATGTGGCGGGGCGCGCGAGAAACGGACTCGGCGCCCTGATCTGCGTCGGGGTGGCCGGGATGATGATATTCCAGACCTTCCTCAACATAGGCATGTGCGTCGGGCTCTTCCCAATTGTGGGGATAACCCTGCCGTTTTTCAGCGCGGGCGGCTCGTCGACCATAACATACTTCGCGGCTATGGGGCTTGTCTCCAGCGTCAAGCTGCGCCCGAAGGTGACGTGGCTGGACTATTAGGGCGTACCCTCCTCGCAGAACACAGTATTATGTTAACCATCTGCGCGAAATCTGTACAAAAGGCAGGATCGAAGTCAAAAATATCACCTTGAAAAGCGCCCCTCTTTTAGATATAGTATTTTCGTATAACAGGCCCTATTGCGTTAATATCGCAAAAAAACACACAAATAAGGGGAGGCTGTATTTATGAACAACAGGCTTATAGGAGCGCTGCCAAAGATCGGGATACGCCCGTGCATAGACGGCAGGCGCCTTGGGGTGCGCGAATCGCTTGAGGAGCGCACGATGGCTATGGCCAGGCAGGCGGCGGAGCTGATTTCGTCCAGCCTGCGCTACCCGTCCGGGGAGCCGGTGCAGTGCGTCATAGCCGACACCTGCATCGGAGGGGTGGCCGAGGCCGCCATATGTGAGGACAAGTTTTCCCGCGAGAACGTGACCGCGACCCTGAGCGTCACTCCCTGCTGGTGCTATGGCACCGAGACGATGGATCAGAACCCGCTGACAGTCAAAGCCGTCTGGGGCTTCAACGGAACCGAGCGCCCGGGCGCCGTCTATCTGGCGGCTGTCATGGCCGCCCACAACCAGATGGGGCTGCCCGCCTTCGCGATTTACGGCCGCGACGTGCAGGACATGACGGACACGGACATCCCGGACGACGTCAGGGACAAGATACTGCT
Source organism: Oscillospiraceae bacterium (assembly GCA_031556035.1). Classification (GTDB taxonomy): domain Bacteria; phylum Bacillota; class Clostridia; order Oscillospirales; family UBA929; genus JAVBTT01. The sequence goes on along the minus strand of JAVBTT010000006.1, from coordinate 17,169 downwards.
CTTCGCCAAGGCGGCGACCGCTGTGGGTCTGATGCGCGGCAAGAGCTACTGCAACATAGGCTCCACCTGCATGGGCATCGCGGGCTCCTACGTGAACGCGGCCATGCTCCAGAAGACGTTCGGAATGCGCACGGAGTGGCTTGATCAGATCGAGATTGAGCGGCGCATCGCGCGGGGCATATACGACCCCGAGGAGTTCAAAAAGGCGATGGAATGGAAGGAGGCTGTCTGCGTCGAGGGCCCCGACCGCAACAGGGCTCCGCACAGCCGGGAGGAGAAGGACGCCGAGTGGGAGCGCACGGTCAAGGAGGCGGTCATTCTCAAGGATATTATGCTGGGGAATCCGCGGCTGGCCGAGCTGGGCTTCGTGGAGGAGTCCATGGGGCGCAACGCGATCGCGGCCGGGGTGCAGGGCCAGCGCCAGTGGACGGATCATTTCCCCAACCACGACTTCCCCGAATCCATGCTCTGCTCGTCGTTTGACTGGAACGGCCCGCGCGAGCCGCTTATCCTCGCCACCGAGAACGACACTCTCAACGCGATGAGCATGCTGATGGGCCACCTGGTGGGAGACCGGGCGGCCGTGTTCGCGGACGTGCGCACATACTGGAGCCCGGAGGCCATTGAGCGCGTTACCGGCTGGAAGCCGGCGGGAGCCGCCGGGGGCGGGCTCATCCACCTGATCAACTCGGGCGCGGCGGCGCTGGACGGCGCCGGAGCCATGAAGGACAGGGGCGGGGACCCTGCCATGAAGCCGTTCTGGGAGGTCACGGACGCGGATATTGACGCGACGATGAAGGCCACCACATGGTGCCCCGCCAACGTGGAGTATTTTAGGGGCGGCGGCTTCTCGTCCTGCTTTGAGACGAGGGCTGACATGCCTGTTACGATGATACGGCTCAACATGGTGGAAGGGGTCGGCCCGGTGCTCCAGCTCGCGGAGGGGCAGACGGTGGCCCTGCCCGACAGGGAGAGCAGGATTCTTCAGGAGCGTACAGACCCGACCTGGCCCACCACATGGTTTGCCCCGAGGCTGACCGGCAAGGGAGCGTTTAGGGACGCGTACAGCGTCATGGCGAACTGGGGCGCGAACCACGGCGCGTTCTGCTACGGGCACATAGGCGACAAGCTGATCACTCTCGCGTCCATGCTGCGCATTCCGGTGAGCATGCACAATATCGACGACTGCCGCGTTTTCCGCCCGCACGCCTGGGCCGCCTTCGGCACGGTTGAAAGCGAGAGCGCGGACTACAGGGCCTGCGCCGCGTACGGCGGGATGTATTAACAGAAGAGCGGAGCCGCCCGGGTTCGGAAATATCCAAGGAACAGCGAAGCGCATGACGCCGGATATTTCCAGACAAAGCGCAGGCGTTTGCGGAAGCACGCAAAGCGGGCGAAAGCAAAGCCGGAGCGCAGGGCGAGCGCAGCTTGACAGTTCCGCTGCAGGGGCCGCCGTCCTCGGCGGCCCGCCGTATCCAATCTCTCAGGACGCGACGCCCGGTATGCGTCACATACAGACAAACGGCGCGCCGGGCTCGTCGCGCCCTGCAATAAGTGAGGCGAACGCTATGGAGTTCACTATACGGCACAACAACTTCAACGTATTTGATCTGCAAAAAAGCCTGGATTTTTATCGCGAGGCCCTTTGCCTGACCGAGGCCCGGCGAAAGGAGACCCCGGACTTCACCCTTGTGTTCTTGACGGACGGCAGGACTCCGCATCAGATCGAGCTCACCTGGCTCAGGGATCGCAAGGAGCCCTACGATCTGGGCGACAACGAGACACATCTGTGCCTCTCCGCCGCCAATTATGAGGAATCCCATAAAAAACACGCGGAAATGGGCTGCATATGTTATGAAAACGAGGGCATGGGCATCTATTTTATCGAGGACCCGGACGGGTACTGGATTGAGATAGTGCCGGATTAATACTATTGATCCCACGATTAAACCTTGCCGCAATAGCTCCGCCGCCGCTGGCGGCAAGGTTTAACTGGCACATCAATAGTATAAGGCGGACGCGCGTGCGGCCAGCGGGGCAGAAACCGCTGAGGCAATGACAGGGAGTTGCATAGCATGAAGAGGTTTTCCTCACTTTCGCTGCTTATTGTTCTTTTGCTTTCGCTTTTACCCGGCTGCGCAAACGACACCGCCAAGGGGGCTGTATTGTACATAGCTCCGAACGGCAGTGACAAAAACAACGGCACAAAATCCTCGCCGCTGGCCACCGTCGCGGGGGCGCGCGACAGAATACGGGAAATTAAGGACGCCTCCGGCCTGCCGGAAGGCGGGGTTACCGTGTATATTCGGGGCGGAGCCTACAGGATAACCGAGACGGTGCATTTCGGCGAGGCGGATTCCGGCGATGTGTCCGCGCCTGTGAGCTATACGGCGTATCCCGGGGAAACCCCGGTTTTTACGGGCGGGAGCTACATAAAGGGACGCGATTTCACAAACGTGGCGGACGCCGGAACGCTCGCGCGTCTCTCCCCCGAGGCGCGCGAAAAAGTGCTGTGCTGTGATCTGTTTAAAAACGGCGTTAAATTTTCGGATCTTGACTATTCCAAGGACTATTGGCGGGCGGGCAACCTGCGGGAGCATGAATCGGAGGAGTATCGCGACAACCGGTACTTTGTCCCGCGCATGCAGGTCTTTATTGACGACGACGCGCTGTACCTGGCGCGTTATCCAAACAAGTCCGAGGGCATATTCGAGGAAAATCCCTACAACCAATACCTCAGAATACCCGATGTCATCGAAACCGGCTTTGATCCGGTGACCGAACAGCCAAACGGCAGGCAATGCGCGTTTAAAACGTATGAGGACAGGATCAAGGGCTGGCAGACCCGTGATGACGTAATTATTTTCGGCATGACCGGCTGGGAGTTTTTTCAGACGGAGGCAGTGGCGGATAAAATCGACCCCGAGGCCATGACCGTTACCCTGCGCGCGACCCCGACCTCCGGCGTACAGGGGGGTTCGCGGTACGCCTTCGCCAACGTGCTTGAGGAACTGGACAGACCGGGCGAATACTATATAGACAGGGCCGGAACCCTCTACCTTTACCCCACGAAGGACATGAGGGACGCAACGGTCAAGCTCTCCCTTTTTGACGGCAACTATGTTATCAACTCACAGGACGCCTCATTCCTCACATTTTCCGGTCTGACCTTCGAGCTGACGAAGGGTTCGATATTCTGGATCAACGGCGGGAAGAGCTGCACTGTGGAAAACTGCACCCTTAAGAATTACGGGATAGACGGCGTACGCCTGGGCGAATGGGTTTTAAACACCTCGAACTACGCCGATGTCTACGGTACCGGGGAGTTTCAGCGGTACCTGGATGAACGCTCAGCCGCCGTGAACGGAATTAATCACAGGATCAGCGGCTGCACATTTCTCAACACCGGCTGCTGCGCGGCGCTGATCAACTCCGGCCACACGGGCTACCGCGAGAGCGGCGGCGCGGTTTTCGAGAATAATACGGTAAAGCACTCGGGGCTGATCGGCTCCTGTTACTTCTCCGGGCTCGTTCTGAACGGCTGCGGCATTACGGTGAAGAACAACTCATTTCTTTTCTGCCGGGGGCAGGCCATAAACGGCAGCGCAATTGACACCGAGATAATATACAACGAGTTTTGCGACAGCCCATGCGACATGGCCGAGGACACCGGCACAATTTACTTGAACTATCAGGGCCAAAACGACGGCGTAAAAATACGGCACAACTACTTTCACGACGTCACAAGCCGCGGATACGGCAATGTTTACGCCGCAGGCTTCGACTTTGCGCGGCGCGGCGCGGCGGGCTACGACAACGCCCAGCCGTTTCACGATTTTTCTTACAACGTCGTGTACAATGTCCCCTGCGTCTGTTCCAATCCCATGAGTCCGATAAGCCCCTCGACGACGATAAACAATGTTTTTATCGACTGTGACTATGTTCTGGATTACCCCGACGAGTTCATCCGCGACTGGTACCACGGCGAGAGCGGAAGCGAAATCGTAAAAACAGAGAACACCCTGCCCAAGTATTACCTTAACGGCATGTACAAGGACAGGCTCTGGCGGGAGAAGTACCCCGAGCATTACGAGTATTATAAATACATGGAGAGCGAAAAGACCGATATGCGCCCGGTGATGGCGCAGGTATACAACAATATTATTGTATACCTGGAGGGGAGAATGAGCGGGAGGGCGACCGAGCTGCCGGAGGAAGTCGCGGTGGACACGAAGTACGGCAGGGTGGAAAACAACCATTTCCTGTACGGCGACCCCGGGTTTGCCGACGCGGCAAAATATGATTTTCAGCTTTCGGAGTCTGCGGCCGCAGAGTACGGCGTTGAACGGCTGGACATGTCGGCTGTCGGAGCGCCGGGCCTCATCAGACCCCGGCGCCTGTCCGAACTTTATAAGGATCCGCTTCGAGCCGTTCCCGCCGCGAAGAACATCAACGTGGAGGTCCCCGGCGGCCGGCAGCTTGTCATTGTCAGCCTGTGGAGGCTTGCCGCGCCCGGCGTATGGGTGTGGCAGTTCGACTCCCCAATCGTGGGAGATCAGGCCGCATGGTTTCCCGCAAGGCCCGGCGGGACTTATACCGCTTACTTCCATGGGGACAATGCTCATTATCCGCAGTTTATGGGCGGGCTTGCCGGAGAGACTCCGCCGGAGGGCGTGGAGACCTTTGCCGTAGGCCCGGATCAAGACAGTTGGGATTACTTTAAGTTTGAGCTCAGGAGAAGATAGCCGTCGGCCTGTCGCTGTTTGCTCGCGCCAAACGGGGGCTTTGTCATACTATTGACCCCGCGAGTAAACCTTTCCGCAACAGCTCCTCAAAATGCGCTGCCCGCTGTGCGGGCGGCGCATTTTCCCCGCTTGCCGCGGCAAGCTTCTGCAAATTTCTAAGCGGAAGGTTTTAAACAGTAATATGGGGCCAATATTAACTTTTTGTTAGCCTGATTTTGGCTTGCAGCACCATTTCAAGCAGCGCCACAGAGTCTACCATTTTCTTTACGGACTTATTTACATTGAGCAGCGACTCCAGCGTTTGATCGGGAAGCGAGAGATAGGCCTGCAGCTTTTCACCCTCGGCGTTCAGGATGTGCGAGAGAGCCGCCTGTTCAAGCGCAACCGATTCTATGAGATCGGTAATGGCCTGGCAAAGCTTGTCTTTGCAGGGGAGACGGTAACCCGCGTCGATGTCGAGGCGGCTTTCGCCTCCGGCAAGTTCAATGATCTCGGTCAAGCCTGTGACCGGGTCGGGGTCGCTGTCGAGGTTGGGGTCGCCGCCAGCGTGCTGAATCGTCAGCGTATTGCCGGAGGGCGGCGCAGGGTCAAATTTTACTCGGTAGCCGCCGTCCGCGAGGTTGCTGAACAAATAGTATCCGGCGCTGCCGTCAACAGGGCTGTTTGCGCTCACGGTCACATGCAGCAAAGCGCCCTGGTCATCGTACAGCTCGACGGTTATGCCGTTGAGCCCCGGCTCACCGGGATCCTGGATGCCGTTTTCGTTGAGATCCGACCAGACATAGTCGCCGATGGTGTTGGCGCCTTGGGCAATGGTGACCTTTGCGTAGGCCGGCGGCGAATACGCGGGAAGAAACGGCACATGGCTGCCGCCGATTATCGCGCTGGCGATATATTTTATGCTGTTGTAGCATGTCGTGTCGACGGGCGTACCTATCGGACCGAGCATGTCTGTAGTCAGGGTGGCGGATTCACCCGGCTGAAAAACGCGGCTGTCAAAATCGAGCCGGACAGAACGAACGGTTGAGATATCAGTGGGCGGAATGTCAAGCCAGACCCCTGTGCCGCCCGGCCCAATAGGCGCCATGATCGGGTCGTCAGACAGCGAATACTTTACGTCGACGCCCACAGGGGGAATGATAGGCGCGTTAAGAACGGGTCGCCATTGTGAACTGAAAGCGTCTCCCATATATGGGAAGACATCGATCATCACGAGATCGGTCATGGGGTCGGGGCTGTCGTTTCGAACAGAGTGCTTATACTGGAACATCTCGCCGGCTATTATGTGCGTGTCGTTGTCCGGATCAAAATCCGCATCACGCGGGCCTTTGCTGAGCTTGAGCACATTGACAACGTGGGCGGCGGTGACGGTGACCGGCAGCGTTTGCATAGCCACAAGCTCAGTTTCATCGCCGTCCTGATCAAAATCATAGATGTCCGGCGCGGTGGTGCCTATGGCGGAATGTGTGGTCTCGGGGTCGTTTGCCTGCTCGGAGTTTATAACATACCAGAAATCAAAACTATAAGCCCCAGGAACAATGAACGGATCTACGTCGCATTCGAGTGAATAGTGGAATGGATCGCCGGCCTTGCTTGGCTCGTTATATTTGATCGGGACATGAAGAAGTGACTGCCCCGCAATCCGCCAGTCTGCCGTGACGCTGTATTCCGAAGGGTCGAGTGGTGAGCCGTTATCACGAACCGCATTCAGGTCAAACCCCGGCGGGATGACGACAAACAGGTCGGTGCCGTTGACAGTTATCGTGGTGCCTGGCGCAATTCTAAGTGTGGCTCTTACGTTGGCGGTTCCGCCAGGGTTGATGGTCAGGTCGTCGACCGCGGTAGCGACGATTTCAGTCACTATGATCTGGCTATAATTCACAGGCACAACCGCTTTGGCCGTTCCTTCGAGAACTGTTCCGTCAGACATGGCAATTACGGCAGACATCTCGTTCGTAATGTTCTTGTAGTGCTCCAACTCGAGCTCACGCCGCTTGACTGTAATATACACATATGCAGACATGCGATCGTTCGGATGCGTAAATGTGCTTCCCGAAAAGCGAAACGCGGTTATATGGTCCCCCGGGGCCACCGTCGGGAAAGGACATAATCTTTGTCCGACGATTGCGGGGTCCGGCGTCCAGACTCCCCCGCCGAGCGCTGTCTGGTACTCAAAGAAAACACTTGCGTTGTTGATTTGTATGGAGTTCCATTCAATTTCATTGGGCTCGGGTACATAGATGGTACCGTCGTTGAGCTCGATTGTAAGTCTAAGGTCTGTCAGCTCCACGTGGCGCGGAATCACATTTCCGTTTTGCGCTGAGGCCATGAGCACAAACAAAGACCTTATGTCTTGCATCCCGAGCACAGTGCCGGAGATTGAGGACGGATCACTCCACTTCATAACAGAGGCAGTGCCGGAAGCTGGCTCCGGTACGGGCAAAAGCGGATGCGTGACTGTAGCGCTTAGACTGCCGGGAACATCGCCCAGCAGCATGTAATTGGCGGTCATGTTATCAATGATATCGCCGATGGCGCTGGGGCCTCCCCGCTCATCGACCTGATTCTTTGGATAGCGGATGCGAAAATTTATCAAAACGCCGTTTGAGGGCGTCTGCGCCGGCGAGAAATCCCAAACAACTGTATTCCCGGCAACAGTATAAGGTCTGTCCGACCACACAATCTCGGGGGTCACGCCGGTTATAGTCGGCAAATACTCGGTCAGCATGCAGCGTTCGGCTGCCCAGACACCATTGTAGGTGCCCGGAGCAGGCGGATCCAGCATTCGCTCAACCTGGTAATCCACAATATATGCCCCGGAATCTTCGATATAGACGGTTCCGTTATTGATTACGCGTTTTGTCAGCGTGTCGCAAATTGCGCAGTTAACTGTCCAGGTTGGCCCGGGTTTAGTCTCGTCAATTGGGGTTATGATTCCTTCATTGTTGCGGAACCGGCCGGTCAGTTCAATGGCTGAAGGAATCAAATACCCGTCCGGGCCTTGTGGTGCCGCGGAATCCACAATAAACGCCATGAATCCCGACTGGCCCGGCTGAAGAGAGGGCGCGAACATGATATTCACGCGCAGCTCGGTTCCGGAGCGCTCCATCGTGTACGTCGCGCCGAGAGGCAGACCTATGTTGCTGACGTTGAGCAGATTATAATATTCATCCGGAAACCTGAGCTCAAAGGACATATCCTCGAATGTGCCGCTTTCGGTCGCGCTAAAGCTGTAGTAAATGCGGTAATTCGCTTTTTCTCCCGTCAGGCGGGTAACGCCGTTGGGGTATTGCACCCAGTTGTTTGAGCCCGTTGGGTCTTCAACCTGAAGACTGAAATCTATATTAAAAGCCATATTGACCTCCTTTTCAAAAGAAGGGCCCGACGCCTTGCGGCTATCGGACCACTTAGGCTAGCTATATTTCTCGAAGCGGTCACAAGGATCGCCACAAAGTCCGCCGTCGGCAAGTGCCGTCAGCTTCGCGTAGAGCACATGCTCCAGGTGTGTCGCGTTGATGACCGTCTTATTGACCTCGCGGTTGACGTGTAGAATCGTCTCTATATCGTCTGTTTCCGAAATGATCTTTTGCAGCTTTTCACCCTCGGCGTTCAGTATATGGGAGAGGGCGGCCTCAACGCGGGCGATCGAATCCATTATGTCTGCGCAGGGATCCTTTTTACGGGGCTGTTCGCGGCAGCATTCCCCGCATATCTCAAAGTTGCAGCAATCGGGTTTAAAGCCTAAGGCCTCATACGGGATCTGCAGCTCACATAAAAAAGGATAGTGATAGTTTTTTGCCGCAAACGCTTCAATTCGTGGGTACATGCAGCGGGATCGGCACGGGTTGAATATCAGGTTCTTTACTAAAAAACGGTCGTTCAGGCAGAAACATGCCGTTAATCCGCCGCAGCGGTTGATTATTTCAATATATTGCTTTTGATCTCTCACCAAGGTTATGATGATTCCGGGGCTCAGACTGAGAACGTCCGTGATCCACCCGTTTCCGACGAAATATACAATTTCGACTGTCTCACATCTCTTGTTGACTTCAACGACTGTGTTCGCGAAAGAAACCATAAGCGTGTCCCCGCGGCAGTTATATGAAATTCCCGTTATCATGCCCTCCGCGCCTGCCGTTCTGATGTGTATGCAGTCTGTCTCGTTCATGTCGCAATCGAGCCTGAAGAGCATTTTAAAGCATGTGTTTGAGGACGCCCAGAAGCAGTGCTCACGCCAATCGTAACAAATACAATCGTATATTCTGCAGGTACGGTGCTTTTCTTCGAGTTCAAGGCGCTTATTCAGTCTGACAATTTCACATCGGCACTTGACAGTGAAAAAATACGAGCACCCGTCAAATGCCATATGGTTTTTATGATCGCCGCAACCGGTGATGAGGGGCTTGCATGAACATGTTATTAATTGATCCATAGCATTCTCCAATATGCCACATTACTCGGCGTGGTACCAACCTCATGTTATTCCTGAAGAAAGGTGCCGAGTTTTTTGGCCAATACAATCTCAAGCATTGAAACGGCCTTCACCATAGCGTTGACAGACTCGTTAACGCTCAGCAAATCGTCTGCCGTTGTCGCAGATGCTATTAACGCCTGCAGCTTTTCGCCTTCGGCATTCAGGATATGAGAAAGCGCTGCTTCCTCCAGCGCGATGGACATGACTAAATCGCTTACCGCTTCGCAGCGGGTCGCGGTGCCAGGTTGAATTACCGGCATTCCCATAGATTGTCTCTCCTTTACTAAAGCTATCCCCTAATATTACGGCGGCATCTAACAGTAGTAACTTATGTGGCTTAAACAGCCGCCGTAATATGTATTAAAATCAACATTGCTCCGTCTGCGGGTTAATATCAGCAGCTTATCTGCGGCTTGATCAGCTCCGCTTTCGAGAGCAGGAGGCTCTCAAGCACGGTAATGGACTGCATCATATTGGCGACAGATCCGTTGATCCTTATAAGCTCCTCCTCGCTTACATCCAGCGCCACCGCTTTTTGAAGCTTCTCGCCCTCCGCGTTCATGATGTGGGCCAATGCCGCCTGCACAAGCGCGATTGACTCCAAAACGCCGGCTCCCGCCTGGCGCAGATTGCACTTGGTGACATTTGTAAGAACCGTGTTGCTGTACACGGCATGACGGAAAACATCGCCGCTCTGGCTCACAAAGATGTCATACGAGGCTTCGGCTTTATTCGGAATCGGGTTTACGCTGCCGTCATCCACAATGACCTGATAGGTGATCTCTACAGAACCGCCCGGCTCCATGTCGCCCAGCGGAAAGCCTGTCTCCGGGTCATAGGTGTAATAGGGTATGTCATCTACAGTCACGCTGCCGGGGACAAATGTGACGTTGGCTGCGAGTACGTCTTGAAATTGAGTGTTTTTTGCGACAGTATCGCTTGTATTCGTTATGGTTGCAGAATAGGTGATCGTTTCGCCTATGGCGACCGGACATTGTGAAGCGGACTTTTCTAATAACAAAGCATCGATAATGTCAATTTCGTTTAAGACGATATCGTCTATCGAATAGTCATTGCCATTTGAGACTGCGCTCATGGACAAAATGGAGACCTCCGCGTCCGTGTCAACTGTGCTGTAGAACAACCCCCCGATTTGTGTCCATTGGGGCGGGGTTGAACGAGGGAGATCATTTAAATCCTGCCGGAAGATAACCGTGCCATCCAGAGAGGTCACAGACATTCCAATGCGCGGCGGACCCATTGGCCGCAAACGCGAGGGATCGTTCATATTTACGATCCACATGGTGAGCGCGTAATAGGTGTTTGCTTTCAGCGTTACCGTTTCTTTAAAAAACACCGCGCCCGGATTCGCGCCGTTGACGACAATCATTCTGCCGGTTTCCAGCCCGGTTGTATGATCGGCGATACACCACCATCCAGGAGAACGCTCCGAGAAATTGGCGTAAACAACCTCGCCATTATCGAGAGGATAGTTTGTACTGTAAGTCAGGCCTGTCAGCATTCCAGGATAGATGTTGGTCGGGACACAGGTGTCGACAGGCGTTCCGTCCGGCCATTCGCCCCATGTTCCATTGTCTGCGTTCGTGATAAGATTGGGCCCTATAGGGATTCCGGCAAATAAAGCCAAAGGTCTCTCCTCAATGGGGCCGTCATAGAAGTATTGAATTGGCGGAGCGACGGACGCCACCGTCACGAACAGAGTATTGGGAGAAACGGAATCGAGTTTATTCGCGCCGGGTATCGGGGACGGGATTGAGCTGATCGGAGGGTCCGCGGGCTCCGGCTTTTCCATAGCCGTCGCCGCCGAGTAATCTACGGGAGAAGGAGAACCGCTTGTGCCAAAGCATTCGATGAGGGTGTAACTTCCACTCGGTACGCCTGAAAAGTAGAACGCGCCGCTTGTGTTTGTGAGCGCAACCACACCCTGGCCGGTTGCCTCGCTGTATAGGCAAACAGGAACATTGGCTATACCGGTTGTGCCTGTTCGTAATCTGGTTTGATCGTAATATACTCTTCCGCTAATATTAGGCATTGAATCATCGCCCTTCAAAATTGATGGTGAATATGTAGTCTCATGTAAAATAACTATTGTTCCGCCGCATGGAGCTATTGATCGTTGCTGCTGTTAGGCGGCGGAAAAATAATTAATCGGGGCAATCCGCTGTCAGGCTGTCCTGAAACAGCTCCAGCTTTGCCTGAAGCACCATTTCCAGCCTGGTTATCGCGCCGACCATCGACAGTACGGACTTATTCACCGCAAGCATTTGGTCGCTGGAAGTCGCGATTGCGACAATTTTTTGGATTTTCTCGCCTTCTGCGTTCAAAATGTGGGATAACGCAGCCTGCTCTAAAGCGACAGATTCAATAATATCCGTAATGGCCTGACACTTCGTGGTTGTGCTGGGCGTGATAATGGGCATCCCCATGGGTGTACCTCCTAAAATTATTGACATGTTTTACGCGTGGGTCTTATTATTTTGGCTCCGCGATTAAATCTTGCGCTGTCCGGTTCCTCAAAACGTACTTTATCAAGGGATTAGTATTGTTAAAGCTTTTGTAATCAAAGCAGGGCGCCTTGGAAACCCTTTGATTCTATCCTATTATATGCTCTGCCTAATGCTTGGCGACTTTTGCAGAAAACGCAAGCAGCGCTCGATTGGAAGTTTTGCGAAAAAACTGGTTTCTGTTGTCAATACCAGGATTTTGTTGAGGTGCTTGTAAAGAATAAAAAAATGCTGGCATCTGCTTAAAAACCCCCCGCATTAATCGGTGAAAGCTTGACGCGGCAAGGTCTAATCGTGGATTAGTCACGCGCTCAAAGACAACAGAATAGAATGTGAAGAGCCAGGTCGTAAACAGTCATAAAGCTGGGCTTTTTGGCAGCTGCTAAAACGGCCTGTCCAATCAAATAGAAAGGCGATCTATATGAAATACGATGAATATATCGCATATTTGAGAAAAGATCAGCGCGAAACAACGGATGTTCGACCCGAGTGTGATGATTTTCCCCTTGAGGACGGATGTTCAGAATATATGATAAATAGGTGCCCTCCGCGTCCGTGTCCTCCGCACCCGTGCCCCCCGCGTCCGTGCCCTCCGCGTCCGTGTCCTCCGCACCCGTGCCCCCCGCATCCGTATCCGCCCTGTCCTCCCGGGCCTCCGGGCCCGCGCGGACCAAAAGGAGAGCCCGGCCCCGCCGGCCCCAAGGGCATCCAGGGAGAACCCGGCCCCGCCGGACAGCGCGGCGTTCAGGGGGATGTGGGCCCGATGGGCCCGCAGGGAATCCAGGGGCCAAAAGGGGATCCGGCGCCGGTGGTTACGCCTAACTTTTTGCGCATCTACGGATCTCTTGATTTGCGCCCGATTGTCTACAATTCCAACGATGTCGTCAGATTTGACAACATTGGGGAAATTTCGGGGACTGCGATCCGCTATACTCTTGAGAGCAACATAATCACCCTGGAAGGCGGAAGGGCGTATTACGCCTCATTCGAGGGGGCGGCCGACTTTGAGGAAGATGTGGCGGGCACTTCGCTCGGCATGGCTCTCAACGGCGTCAGCATCGCGGGCTCCGGGATATCATGTTCCATCAATCGCGTCCCGAATCAAAACGTTAGCGATTCAATGACGTCTGTCGCTATTTTTACCACGCCCCCAAATCGCATCAGTACCCTGGAAGTCAGCTTTGGAGGTACTGATCCCGTACACTTGATTGGCCCGATTTTAAATATAATGACCATCGGGTAGCAGGAAGCCCGCGAAAAAAATTTGCGAAAGCTTGCTGAAGCAAGCTTTCGCAAATTTTAGAGCGGCGCAAGGGTTAATCGCTGAACTGATAACACGGCATTAGTATTACGGCGGCTGTATAAGCCACATAAATTACTACTGTTAGATGCCGCCGTAATATTACACGGAGCAAGCGCAAAGAAAATCCATGCAGTAAGGAGCAAGCCATGGCTATTACACCAATCGACGCGACCTCGGTGCTTGTCGAATACTATAGCGACCTCAAGACGGTTCTTGAGAATACCGGCTCCACCTATACCGCCATTACGACGGTTTATCTCAAGAACAACATCACATTGACGGGCGGTATCAACCTGCATCCGGCCCGAGCGAGCATCACCATTGACGGTAATTACCCCGACGGAACCACCAAAACGATCGCGGATGTTTACCTTGGAGACACATCACAAACCATCGGCGTGCGCACCGCCGGCAGCAGCCTCGCCGTAACGTTCCGGAACCTGGTCTGGGAAGGGAATAACAACAGTGGCGCTTTCTATGCGCCCGCGACCGCAGGCTATCAAAATGTGTCTGTCAGCTTTGAAAATATAGTCTACACTGGCCCCAAATTTGTCGAACACCCGACAGGTGTCACAAAAATCATTGACTCTAACATCTTCATGGTGAAAACGACCTCACATCCGATCAGAGAGGCGGTCAGTACCTGCAAGCTCGAGCTGGGCGGAGTAACATGGTTTAGGAACATGAGCTCAGGCAACACCAACCCCATTTTCTTTTTTCATAGTACGGCTCCGAATTTGAAGGTTTTAACAGGAGCCGATGTCCGCATTGAAACTTCAGCTCATGTTCTTTCCCGAGACGTAACAAGCAGCACTTCGCTGACAATCGAAGATGGCGCTTCTCTAAGCGTAAGCGCCGGAGCAGGTTTTTGCCAGGATGCCTCGCATGCGCTGGAAAAGATCTCGGTGGACTCAGACGCATCCCTGAGAATTATTCAAACCAGTCCTAACGGCACTATAGACACCATTTATTGCAACGAAAATTTTTATGTGGGGTATGGGGGCAGCGTCTACATGGAGGCGAACTATGAAGGCGCGGCTCATCTGATCAATTTCGGGGATGACACGACTCTTGATATTATAAACCCAAAGAGTTTCGTGCTGTATAACGTCAGCAACAGCGCAATCGCAGGCGCTGGACGTGTCACATTTACGCTCTACCAGCAGCAAATAAATTATTGGAATTCCGTGACGCCCTTTGCGGAAGCAGGCGGCATGGACGACACCCCCGCCTATTCGTGGCGCAAGACGGATGGTTCTCTGGCTTTCGTACTGGGGCACTTTACGGCAGCGTCAACTACCGTTGATGTCAGCGAGTTCACACCCGAAGAGTTGATCGGCAAACCGCTTTCACTATTACAATTGCAGAGCGTCCGGCAGTTTTCGGCCGGCAGCCTGCCGCTGGGCGTCAATCCGATTACTATGGCGAGCAATCCCGTCACCGGTACAACGGCTCCTAACGCGGCTTTGCGCGTCAGCTACGGCGCACAGACATTCAGTGGCACGGCTGACGCGGCAGGCGCTATATCGGTCGACGCCGGGCAGATTCCCGCGGAAACCGAAGTGACAACCACCGCTAACATCCCGTTTTTGCTCACGTCCGTTATGACACGCAGCCCTGATGCCGGTGAGCTGACGCTGCTGGAGGTGCCGGATCTGATGCCCTTTATTCTCAGTGTAATCGCGACTGAGCCGGTAGTTCTGTACGGCCGCGAGGACGCCGCATGGTCGCTGACCGTCTCCGATTCCCGTTTTCAAAGCGGCACATGGTATATCTATGCCACCATCAACGGGCCGCTGACCAGTCAGGTCAACCCGGAGCACACGGTGCCCGGCGCTGTCGTCTATGTGAGCGAGTCGGACACCGTGACCGAGCTCAGCGACCAGCCCGTGCTGGTGTTCACCGGGGAGGGCAACGGCGGACAGACAAAAATCACGGACGTATCGTGGGACACAACAAAGGGCGTACTGCTGCAAGCGACGTCCGCACCCTATTTCAACGGCGAGCCCTACCGCGCCGACCTCACCTGGACGCTATCCGAAGAGGTGATTGGTGGCTGAATACGATCGTGGGAAATAGTAAAGAGAGGGTGCAAGCGCACCCTCTCTTTTTTATCACCATATTGATCCGCCGCAAGGCAAGCTCAGATGTTGACAGCAACAGCGGTTTCGGTACGGGCAATAGCCGCAAACCACGCAATGCCAGAATCCGCAGCAATCCCGCCATACACAGCGGCAGTATGGGCACGGCGGCATTGGCGGGCAGGCGTTCCAAACCGTCACGATATTCGAGGCGTATTCCTCTCCGTCGCAGTCGCCATAAGCCTGGTTGTAAAGAACTTGCCAGTCGTTACACTTTCTTTGTACAACGAAAGGTGATGGTTGTTTTTTCTCCCGCATCGACGTCAAACGACCCGGTCTGCGGAATGGTAAGCAATCCGCTTGTGTCGTTGTAGGTGTAGTCTTGAATGACACCGTCCTTCTCGACACTGTCGGTAACAAGCACAACGACGGCCGGGTCTAATACATCGCTCACGGTAATGCCCGTGTAATCTTCGGTGCCGAGTGTGTTGTCGATTTCCAATGTATACGTCAGCTCACCGTTAGCCCAGGACTGTTTATCCGCGGATTTTGTCATTGTCAGACCATTGACCAGATGTATGGTAACAATGCCGGTAAGGTCGGTTGGAAGGCTGTTTACTATACCATCAGCAACAGCTGTGTTTTTGAAAGGTGTTGTAGCCAAGATACTTCCTTCTCTCATTCTTGATTGAGGGGAGTTGCCCCCTTCATCATTATATTTCAGGAGGAGGGGGAAGGTGAGTCGGCCGCTTGGGCGCTGGGCGCAGCCGATTAAAGGCATTCGGGGGTGGCTGCATGATATTCTGTAAAAACTTACGGATGAATAAGCTCAAAACGGCGCAAGGTTCAATAGGGAGCCAAGGACAAAAACTTTTCCATTACGCTATTGACATTATGTCCTTGATGATATATAATCCTATTAAAACAAAGGACAGATTGCTATGAACAAGCGAAATACCGTCCAGAGAGCCCTGGTTCTCGAGGCGGTGAAAGAGTTGCGGTGCCATGCTACCGCCGACGAAATCCACAAAGCGATCGTGATAAAGCACCCCGATATCAGCAGGGGGACGGTATATCGAAATCTGAACGTGCTGTCCGAGATCGGCGAAATCCGCAAAAGGGAAATCCCGGGCGGGGCCGACCGCTACGACCATCTGTGCCATGATCATTATCACGCAAGATGCCTGAGGTGCGGTCGAGTCTTTGATGTGGACATGGATTTTATGGGAGATTTAGAAAAACGCGTAAATGATACCCGAGGGTTTGAGTTTGTCGGCCATGACATAGTTTTCAAGGGCATTTGCCATGAGTGTAATATGAGTTAAAGTCAATATTACTCCTGCAAATCAAGCCTGCCTAATTTACCACTGATAAGTGCCGGAGTAATTTATGCGAGAAAATGCGCACTCAACGCAGTTGGCGCAGCATTTTATGGAGCTTTGCCTGGCAAAGCTTGACCGTGGGACCAACAGTATTACGCGCGATTTCTTCAGGAGGCGGTCACAATGGGATAATTGGTGCAGTTGACCTTTTGGCGGAGGTATAGAGACCTGCTAATACGTGCGCATGCGGGAGCACGGAAATATCCCGTAAATACATTATAGGGAGAAGAATCATGAGAAGTTTCACAACACTGGACATACAGTATGCCCACAGGTTCTACGGATTCAAGGGAGAAGCCCAGTATTTGCACGGGCATACGGGAATACTGACGCTTGAGGTTGAGGATACCGTCAATATGGGCGTCAACATGGTGTTCCCTTGTAATGAGATCAAGAAAACCGCCTGGGAAGTTCTGCAAAACTTTGACCACGCCCTTGTTTTAAGGGAAGACGACCCCTTGCTGCCTGCAATTCTTAGCGTTTATGAAGCACAAGGCATTCAGAATGGCGCGCCAAGCAATAAACAAAAAGGTCCAGCGTTCAAGACGGAGCTCGCAACGGCCTATCCCGAATGCCGCCTGGTCGTCACCAAAGAGACGATGACCGTTGAAGGCATGATCAAAATCGTTTACGATTTGCTGAAGGACAAACTTAACATC
>JAVBTT010000004.1:0-112871 GCA_031556035.1 Oscillospiraceae bacterium | reverse complement strand
CTTTTGGCTTTACGCCGGATTTGCTGATGTTGCCATGCAAGTGGGAACGTATGGAATCGGGCAATGAATCAATGTTTGTGAGGGGCAGTATTGCATTGCCGGAGCCGTTTGCTTTTCCCGCTCTCGCAAAAACATAATCCTTATCCTGCTTACCTCCCGTACAAGTCATGGTTTACAAGCGTTGTGTAGTAATGGTCGATGGTGGCAGGAGCATTATAGAGCGTGGTGAGCAAATAGGATTTGATGTTATGGACTTTAGTGGTGTTCTGGTCGATGCAGTCAAAAACGTACTCCACATGGGATGAATTGAGCTTTAATAGGCGGTTTTTCACAACCTCGGCGGGGTAGTCCTCACCGCCAATGCGGATGTATTTGCGTTTTACGCAGACGATTTCAAGAATAAGCTCCACAATTTCATCCATGCGCTCCTTGCTGTACCGTTCACACATGATGTCGTACTCCAAATTGTCCATAATCAATTCGCGGTACGCATCAATCGCATCCATCCCATCCATCTCTTTTTCATACGTGTCCGGCGCTGCAAGCCCGTGAATGGCCTGATAGATTGATGGATTGATACTTTCTGCATGAGTATTTTTTTCTTTTGGGATTGCTGGATTAGTATTTAATTGCATTGGATTTCCCAACGTAGGTTTCTCTTGCGTAGGCTTATCCAATATTGGTTTTTCCAACGTAGGTTTTTCCGATGCTGGATGCTCCAAAATGGTATATTCGGTTTCGGTGAGCTGCCCCTTGTCGTTGCGAATACGGCGGCGGGTCAAATAGCCGTGCCGTTTCAGTTCGTTCACGGCGGCTCAGAAAACAGAAAAGCGGCATCCCATCGAGAACGCCGCTTTGTTCCATTTAGAGTTTGAGGGCATACACCCATTTATCGACGGCAACGGACGCACGGGGCGGCTCCTGCTCAATCTTATGCTAATGCACTGCGGCTACCCGCCCGTCAATGTGAAGTTCGCCGACAGGCGGCGGTATTGTGACTGCTTTGACAATTACTACAAAGATGAAAACGCCGCGCCGATGGTGACGATGGTTGCGGAATATTTGGAGGAACGATTAAAGCAGTATTTGGAAATTTTGAACTAGGAGTTTTACGGTGGGAAACATTGATAAATTCGAAGCTGTCGCAAACAGTTACGACACGCCGGAGCGTATAGGAATTTCAAAAATCATAGCCGAAGCGCTGCGTCCCTGCATTGAGAATGGAGATCAGAAAACAGCAATTGACTTCGGCTGCGGCACCGGACTTATCGGCATGGAGCTGCTAAAAAATTTCAAATCCGTGTTGTTTATAGACGCTTCACCCAACATGGCGCGCATAACCGAGCAAAAATTGCGGCAGTCCAACATGACGAACTCCAATGTTTTGTGCTGCAACATCGAGGAAAATACACCGCCCGATTTGCGCGCAGACTATATCATAATGGCGCAGGTTCTTTTGCATATAAAAAACATAGAACCGGTATTGGCGCAAATGCACGCGATGCTGAATGAAGGCGGGCACTTGCTGGTGGTGGATTTCGACAAGAACGAGGCGATTGTGTCCGCAGATGTCCATAACGGTTTTGAACAGGAAAGTCTAAACTCCCTTTTGAAGCGTTTGGGCTTTATCAATCTACAGTCGCGGACTTTTTTCCACGGCAAAAAAATGTTTATGAACACGGATGCATCGCTATTTCTTTTGGACGCGGTAAAATAACAAAAAGCAAACAGGCATTGGATGACAGGTTGTTTGGGAGTGATATGATGCTTACAACGCCACAGGAGTATGTAGATTCGCTGAGCAGCCCCGGCAGGGAATGGCTTCAAGAGTTTCTTGCGTATATGACGCAAAAATATCCCGATATTGCGCCCGTCATGTTCCGGCAGCGTCCGATGTTCAAGGTGGGCAAAAGCTATGTGATGTTCACCGTCGCCAAGGAGCATTTTTCGCTGCATACGCTCAACTTCGACTTGATTGAAAACATTCGCGGCGTGCTTTCAAAAGCCGATTTCGGCAAAGGCTGTGTAAAGGTAAGGTTTTCGGACACCGCCGCAAAGCCTGTTTTGAAAGAACTTTGCGATGAGGTTGTCCGGCTGAATATGCTACCCGATGCACCTGCCGTCGATGTTGTTCCCGACCTGCCTTATGAGGTAAAGCTAAACACCGCCTTTTCCGGTGGCAAAGTAAAGTGGCTGCCGCTGTATGAAACGCTGCGTGATCGGGCGAAAGAGCGTTTGCCGCAGTTTACCGAGTACTTCCCCGCCGTCAACGTGCTGTGGAAACACACATCCACGTTTGCCCAAATCAGCGCCGTGAGCGGCGCAATGCGCGTTGAGTTTTATTTGAACAGGCTGCATACGGAGATAAACCCGGTCAAAACGCTGCAAACCTCAAAAAATCGTGTAGCGCACATGGTGGAAGCGCGGGACGAAACAATGTTTTACGAACTGCTGGATTGGATTGCGCAGTCCTACGCACTGACGGAAAAGTGAAAACGTAGCCAGCTTAAATCGGAAGCGTCAGCGCTCTTTCGTAAGCCTTACCCACTGCGTGAGTCTATATTGGTACCTCAATAGTATAAATAAAACCTTCTAGTGTGTTCACGACTATGCAACAATATGATATGATGTAAAACGGACGGCGACAGCCGCCCGCTATCTGTTATTGTGGAGTGATTTATACATGTTCAGAATACTCACGATAAACCCCGGCTCCACCTCTACCAAAATCGCGCTGTACGACGACGAGGAGCTTGTGTTCAAGGAAAACATCGCGCACTCCCCCGAAATGCTGTCCGGTTTTCGAAACATAGGGGATCAGTACGAGATGCGGCGTGACGCGGTCGTTAAGATGCTCGGGGTGTACAGCATACCGCTGAAATCCCTGTCGGCCGTGGCGGGCAGGGGAGGGATGCTTCCCCCGGTCAAGGCCGGCGCGTATGAGGTCAACCCCGACATGGTGACGGCGCTGCGCTATCACCCGAGGATGCAACACGCGTCAAATCTGGGCGGCGTAATCGCGTATGAGATTGCGCTGCCGCTCTATATCCCAGCCTACATTTACGATCCGGTGACGGTGGACGAGATGGAACCGGTCGCCAAGCTCACAGGGCTTGCCGAGATGCGGCGAGAGGCGTTCGGACACAACCTCAACGTGCGAGCGACAGCTATACGGTACGCGGCAGGACTGGGGAGGCCGCTCTCGGAACTGAATCTTGTCATAGCGCATCTAGGCGGTGGAATCTCAATTATGTCCATGAAGCACGGGCGAATCGTGGATCTGGTCAGCGACGAGGACGGACCGTTTACTCCCGAGCGAGCCGGGGCGCTGCCGCTGCTTCAGCTTGTCCGCTGGACGCTGAAAAACGGCCCAGATGAGCGCGCAATCACCCGCAAGCTGAAAACTCAGGCCGGTTTTATGTCGCACTTCGGCACATCGGACGCCCTTGCGATTGAAAAGCGCGCTGACGACGGAGACGAGCACGCTATCGCCGTTTACGACGCGCTGGCCTATAATGTCTCAAAATACATAGGCCAGCTCACCGTGCCGATTGGACGAAATCCGGATGCGATTATCCTGACAGGCGGACTTGCACGCTCCAAGAGGCTGACGAACGCGATTAAAGAGCGAGTGGGCTTTTTAGGCCCGGTAGAGGTCGTGGCTGGGGAGAACGAGATGGAGTCCCTGGCGATGGGGGCGCTTCGCGTGCTGCGCGGAGAGGAGACTGCCAATGTGTTCGTGTTTCAGGAGGATTATGAATAGCGAAGAGTTATCACTCGAAAAATAGTACACCATTCAGCTGGCCGAGCAGAAAATATGCTTCCGGAGTAATATTACAGCCTCGCCAGTTTCGCCGTATCGGCCGCGATTGCCATCTCCTCGTCGGTGTTGACGACGAGTATACGCGCGCGGCTGCCGGGAACGCTGATATCCGAGCTTTTCCTTGTCTGGTTACGCCTGGGATCCAGCCTGAGCCCGAAGAATGTCAGGCCGCTCACGATCATCTCCCGCATCTCGGGATCGTTCTCGCCGATGCCTCCGGTGAACACGACCGCGTCCAGCCCGTCCATCGCCGCGACATAGGAGCCGATATACTTTCTGACCCGGTAGGCGAACACCTCCAGCGCAAGCCTCGCGCGGGAGTTGCCCTGCGCGGCCGCCTCCTCAACGTCGCGGATGTCGCTTGAGATCCCGCTGAGCCCGAGCAGGCCGGACTCCTTATTGAGTATGCCGATGACCTTCTCCGCCTCCATGTTCTCTCTCTTGCACAGATAGTCGACTATCGCGGGGTCGATATCTCCGCTCCTGGTGCCCATCACAATGCCCTCGAGCGGGGTAAAGCCCATTGAGGTGTCCACCGATTTCCCGCAGTCTATCGCGGTGACGGAAGCGCCGTTTCCGAGGTGGCAGGTTACAAGCTTGAGCTCGTCCAGGCCGCGTCCCAGCATTTTGGAGGCCTGCCCGGCCACATACGAGTGGGAGGTTCCGTGGAATCCATAACGGCGTATGCCCAGCCTCTCGTAATACTCCATCGGTATCGAGTAGAGGTAGGCGTACGGCGGCATAGTCTGGTGGAATGCCGTGTCGAACACCGCGGCCATCGGGGTGTCTGGCAGTATCTCGAGGCAGGCCTCTATGCCCTGGATGTTGGCCGGGGTGTGCAGCGGAGCCAGCATCTTGAATTCGTTTACATGCTCAAGCACGTCCGCGTCGATGAGCACGGACGTTTTGAAGCGCTCTCCGCCGTGAGCGACCCTGTGCCCGACCGCGTCTATGTCGCCGAGGGATGTTATGCAGCCGCTGCCCAGCAGCGAGTCCACCACCAGCCGCATTGCGGCTCTGTGGTCGGGAACCTCGGCGTACTTTTCAGCCTTTTGCTCCCCTATGCTCTCTTTCAGGCGTGAGCCCTCCATCCCTATCCGCTCGACAAGCCCCTTTACCAGGGCCTTTTCGAGCTCCATGTCTATCAGCTGGAACTTCAGGGACGACGACCCCGCGTTAATAACCAGAATTTTCACAAGCGCTCCTCCTCTTAAAAACCACACTGTCTGTTTCCCCGCCGGAGGCGGGGAAACAGACAGCTTATAGCATACCAAGGATAACAATATAGCAGATATTATCGGAGTTTGTCAAGGATTTAACGGCATACGCACAGAAATTGTCGCAAATAAGCAAAGCCCAGCGGTTATATCTTTTTCAGCCTGATATTATCAGCAACTCCTTCGGGGCTTTCGTCAGATTCTCGCAACCCTCCGCCGTCAGCCGGATCATATCCTCAATGCGCACCCCAAACTTCCCCGGCAGGTATATACCCGGCTCAGCCGAAATGACCGCGCCCTCCGGAAGCGTGACGTCCGCCGACATGCCGGCTCCCGGCTGCTCGTGCACCTCTATGCCGAGGCCATGCCCAAATCCGTGCCCGAAGTTGTCCCCGTAGCCCGAGTCGGCTATCACCTTCCGGGCCGCGCCGTCAATGTCCCGGCCGACGGCGCCCGCTCTGGCCGCCGCGATCCCGGCGAGCTGAGCCTCAAGCACGATGCCGTAGACGTTCCTCATCTCGTCTGTGGCGCTTCCTATGGCGACTGTGCGCGTCATGTCCGAGACATAGCCGTCCTTTGTCGCGCCAAAGTCCATCGTCACAAAATCGCCGCTCTGTATTGCCCTGTCCCCCGGCACTCCGTGGGGCATTGAGCTGTTCGGGCCGGAGACGACGATCGGGTCAAAGCTGTTCTTCTCCGACCCGTGCCTGAGCATCCTGTAGGTGAGCTCGGCGGCGAGCTCGCGCTCGGTCAGTCCGGGGCGGAGCACCCCCTCCAGGATTTCCTCCAGCGCCCGCTCGGCAATGCGCTGTGCCGCGATTATACGGTCAACCTCCCACTGGAGTTTTACCGCGCGCAGCTTTCGCAGGGCTTCGTCGCACGGTGTCAGCTCGTATTTGAGCTTGCCGCTCCAGCGCTTATGGGCCGACACCGTCATCGTGTCCGCCTCAAAGCCAAGCTTTTTTACCTTTTTGCCGGACAGCGCCGAACTCAGAAGCTCGGCGTAGGGGCGTTCAAGAGTTGTCATCTCGACTGAAAAGTCCCCGAGCTTGCCTCGGGCCGCCTCAATGTAGCGAAAATCCGTGAAAAAATACCCGGCGTCCCTTGTTATGAGCGCCAGACCGTCGGAGGTCTCGAGGTCAGTGGCGTAAAATCGGGCCACCGGCGACGTAAGCATGATCGCGTCCAGCTTTTCGGATTCCAAAACGGCCTGCAGGGCCTGCAAACGGCTCATATATGTCTCCCCTTCATATTTATGTGGATTATTTTATCCCTTACACTTCTCATATACGCCCTTCATCCACGCCGCGTCCTCGGCCTGGGTGCCGGCGGACTCGCATATTACGGTCGGCGCGTAGTCCCTTTCCGCCAGCAGCGAGGCCAGCGGCTCCCAGTCCGGGCCGAAGCCGCCGCTGTCCCCGAAGGTGCGGTGCCGCCGCTCGCCGGCACTGGTGAATTCGATTTTTGAAAAATGTATATGGGTGAGGCGCGCGCGGTTCGGGCCGAGCGCGTTCTCCAGGGCGTCCAGAACAGCTGCGGTTTTTTCCGCGCCGGCGACTTCCCCGCGCGAGCGGGCGTAGAGGTGGCCGAAGTCTATGCAGGGCAGAAAGCTTTCGTCAAGCGCGCAAAGGCGCAGCACGTCGTTCAGATCGCCCAGGCTTTCCGACTTGCCCATAGTCTCAAGGCAGAGAGTCACATCGTCCCAGCCCTCGGCGGCGGAGACCTCCCGCGCACGGCGCAGCGCGAACGCCGTCGCCTCCAGCGACGCGTCACGCGCCGCCCCGGACTTCCCCCCGGTGTGCACCACCACCCGGGCCGCGCCGAGGCGCTTCGCGAGCAGGCAGCTCTTGCGAATGTGCTCCAACGAGCTCTCCAGCCGTTCGGGGTTGGAGAGGCTTATATAGTAGGGCGAGTGCACCGACAGCGCTATGCCGTTGGAGGCCATTGAAGCGCCGATTCTGTCGGCGGTCTCCGCGCCGACCCTTACGCCGTGGCCGCATTGAACCTCGAACGCGTTCAGCCCGCACTCCGCCAGCCACGGAGCGGCGTCCTCCGTTTTGCCCTTGTAGCTTTCGCTGTGCCCCGCCGGGCCGAAGCGTATGCCCATGATGCTTCTCCTTCATATGAATTGCTGCACTTTTTGCCCAGGTAAGCCGTCTGACGGCGGAGTCCGAGCGCCGGGGTTCATTGTGTCCTCTACCCCGGACTGCCGGTAGCAGATTACCCCGCGTTTCGAGTGCATCTGGGAGTATTTGCCGGTAAACCATCCCTTCGTATTAGGGAAAAAGATACTTAAGGAAAAACCGTCAGGTTTTGCCTTGAGGCGCGTTTTGGGTACTTTTCCGCGAAACGAGAAGTACCGCCCTCGTACCATACGGCGTACAGGATGCGGCGGGCGGCCAAGGACGGCCGCCCCTACAAGCAGACCGGGGCTTCACTCTTAAGGCGACTTAAAAAGCTCCCTCTCCGGCGGCCCGGGCAAATATTCCGCCATTTCGACAGTCACAGCAGGGCTGCCGTCCCGCTCGGTGAGCTCCGCCCTGTGCATCAGGGCGGTTTCAAGGGATATCCACCATTTCGTGTCGTAGACGGGGCCTCGCGTGGTGACGGCCACAAACGGCCGCCCGCCGTATTTCTCATAGGAGGCCGACAGAATGTCGGCCTTATCCAGAGCGAAGATCGACTCATAGGTCGGGATCCGCGCCGGGTCGTCCGTATTGCGCTCTCCCATGCTCACCGCAGTGAGAACGGGGCTCCCGTCCTCCCAGAAGCTTATAGTCTCGCCGTCTGTCAGATAGTGCATATCCGGCTGCCCGTAGGTGTCGAACGTCTCGATTTTAACCTCTCCGCCGAGGGCGTACACGTTGCTGTACGACGAGCGCTGCTCGGAATCGAAATGCCAGGTCGTGCTGTATTTGGCCGAGTAGTTCGCCGGGCGCGTTATTGTTTTAAGCACCTGCTGCACCGTATCCGGGCTTACCCCCAGGATTTCCGCCGGAATCTCCGAGGCGGACGGAAAGAACACCCCTCCCGAAACAGGGCTGTAAATCGAGGGCGACGGAGGCAGAACGAGGCCCTCCGGCTGTGGACGGCGCAGGTTTGAAACCCAAAACCCGAGCAAAAGGGCCAGCACCACAAGCCCGGCCAGGGCGGCCGGGATGAGAGCTGGCTTTCCCCGCTTCACTTGGCGGGCTCCCCTGATGATTTCTCAAAAAAATCAAGAATCGCCTTCACGATGCGCGGGCAGGCGTTGCCGTCTCCATACGGCGAAACGGCCCTTGACATACTCTCGTACGCCGCGCCGTCCGTCAGCAGCTCAGACGCAAGGGCGGCGATATGAGCGCGATCCACACCCGCGAGCTTGACCGTTCCCGCCTCAACCGCCTCGGGGCGCTCCGTCTCGCGCCGCAGCACAAGCACGGGTCTGCCCAGCGCGGGAGCCTCCTCCTGAAGGCCGCCGGAGTCGGTCAGTACAAAGAAGCAGCGCGCCATAAGGTTGTGCATGTCCAGCAGGCCCAGCGGCTCAATCAAGGATATCCGGGGGTTTCCCCCGAGCAGCCTGGACGCGGCTTCCCGCACCGCGGGCGCCGGGTGCACTGGGTATACTATCCTGACGTCGTCAAAACGCCCCGTTATATCGCTGAGCGCCCCGAATATGCTCTCAAACGCCTCGCCGTAGTTCTCGCGCCTGTGCGCCGTGACAAGCAAAACCCTGTTTTTCGAAAAATCCAGGGAATTCAAAACCGGCTCGTCAAAAGCGTAGTTTCCGCGCACCGTCTCCTTCATCGCGTCAATAACCGTGTTGCCGGTTACAACGATACCCTCCCCGACGCCTTCGGACTCAAGCGCCCGCCTGTTTTGCTCCGTGGGGCAGAAATGCAGAGTGGACAGCCTTGTTATCAGCCTGCGGTTCATCTCCTCAGGGTATGGCGAATAGCGATCCCCCGTCCTGAGCCCCGCCTCTACGTGCCCCACCGGGATTTTCGAGTAAAAAGCCGCCAGCGCGCTCGCGAAGGCGGTCGTGGTGTCCCCGTGCACAAGTGCCAGATCGGGCCTGCGCTCCGCGAAAACGCCCTCCATGCCGGTCAGGGTGCGCACTGTGACGTCGCCCACCGTCTGGCTTCCGGTCATGATGTCCAGGTCCACGTCCGGAGTAATCCCGAACGCGCCAAGCACCCCGTCCAGCATTTCCCGGTGCTGCCCGGTGACGCAGCATGTGCTCCGGATACCCGGGCAGGCGTCCAGGGCTTTGACGAGCGGCGCCATCTTGACGGCCTCCGGCCTCGTCCCGAACACGCTCATTACGTGAAGAGTACTGTTCATGTTTCCCCGTCCTTGTCGTTCTCCGTATCGCCGCCCGGCTTCTCGCTGTCCGGGGCGTCCCGCTCCCCGCCGTCACGTCTCTCATCCTCCGACGGAGCCTCGCCCTGTTGAGGCTTGCCCCTGACCGACGAAAAAACCTTTGATCCGATCAGTACCGCCACCACCACCGCGAGCAGGAAGACAATCGCCTTCAGCTCGCCCGAGGTGGTGAGTATCACCGCCGACAGCCCCAGTATGGCCGATATCGCGTAAAGGATTGCCACGGCCTGCTTCTGGGAAAAGCCCATGTCAATGAGCCTGTGGTGTATATGGCTGCGGTCGGCGCTCCCCGGGCTCTGCCCCTTGGCGAGACGGCGGAACACCGAGACAACGATGTCAAAAATAGGAAGCCCGAGGATTAAGAATGGCACCGCAAATGAGATCAGCGCGTAGGATTTAAAAAGCCCCTGTATCGATACCGAGGCCATTACAAAGCCCAGGAATGTGGCCCCGGTGTCCCCCATAAAAAGCTTGGCGGGATTAATATTATACGGCATGAAGCCGATGCAGCCCCCCACCAGCGCCGCCATTATCAGTGAGAGGTTGGCCTCGCGCGTCATCATAGTCAGCAACAGCAGGCATACCGAGCTGATTGTCGACACTCCCAGCGCAAGCCCGTCCAACCCGTCGATGAAGTTAACCGCGTTTGTTATCGCCACAATCCAGATCACGGAAACCGGGATGGACAGAAAGCCCAGCTCGATGTACTCCCCTCCGATGAACGGCAGCGGGTTAAAGAGCTTGATTATCCTGAAGCTCTCGCTCATCATCACAGGGATAAGGGCGGCGGCCACCTGGAAAATCAGCTTTATCCAGGCGGGCAGTCGCAACACGTCGTCCACGCAGCCCAGGACGATTATTACGACCGCCCCGAACAACATCCCCCGAAGCTCGACGTTTAATTCGCAGAACAGCAGCACCGGAACCAGAAAGCCGAAAAATATCGCGAGGCCTCCCAGCCTGGCGATCGGCACCTTGTGCATCCGTCTGTCGTCCTGCGGGACGTCAATCGCGCCCACCGTGCGGGCGAACTGCTTGACAAGCGGTGTAGAGGCGAAGGCTATCACCGCCGCGAGCCCGAAGGACTTGAGCACCTCGATGAGAAACATCAGCTCTTCGGACATGGGCTAATCCCCCGCCTGTACAAAGCCGATAGCGCCCCTTATTCGCCTCAAAACCGGTTCGGACATGGCCGAGGCCCTCTCCGCGCCCAGGCGCATCATGCTCTCAAGCTGGGCTATGTCGCCCAGGTACATGTTCGTTTTGTCGCGAATAGGCGCGAGCATCGCGTCCACCGCCTCGCCTACGGCCGGTTTGAACACCCCGTAGCCCCTGCCCTCGAATTCGGCCTCGGTCTGAGCGAGGCTCTTTCCGGTGGCCAGCGAGTATATCGTCATGAGGTTGCTGACGCCCGGTTTGTTCTCGGGGTCAAAACGGATACTTGGGTCGGAGTCGGTAACGGCCTTTTTGAACTTTTTCAGCACCGTGTCCCGGTCGTCGGTGAGGGAGATAAAGGCGCCGGGGTTGGGGTCGGATTTGTCCATCTTGCGGGATGGCTCGATCAGGCTGTTTATTTTCGCTCCGACCGCCGGGATCACCGGCTCGGGCACCACCAGCACATCGCCGTAGATGTGGTTGAAGCGCTCGGCTATGTTGCGCGCGAGCTCGACGTGCTGCTTCTGATCCTGCCCGACCGGAACCTCGTTCGTGTCGAACAGCAGGATATCCGCCGCCATCAGCACCGGGTAGGTAAACAGCCCCGAGTTGATATTGTCCGGGTGCTTGGCCGACTTGTCCTTGAACTGCGTCATACGGGAAAGCTCACCGAACATCGTGTAGCATCCCAGGAGCCAGGCGAGTTCCGAATGCCCGCTCACATGGCTCTGAAGGTATACTACGCTCTTTTCCGGCGTAAGCCCGCAGGAGAGCAGTATTGCGTAGAGCGTCCTGGTCTTCCGGCGAAATTCCTCCGGGTCGTGCCGTATTGTTATGCCGTGCAGATCCACGACGCAGTACAGACACTCGCTCTCATCCTGCATCGTCACCCAGTTTCTCATCGCGCCCAGGTAGTTGCCTATAGTGGGCACGTTTGTCGGCTGTATGCCGGAAAATACCCGTTTTTTCTTGTCCATATTGCCCCATTCCCTTTCGTGTAAAGGCATGTATGATATCGCACCTTCGCCCGCTCCTGCGGGCTGTGGCGGCCCTGCGCTTTGTTCCAAAATAAACCTGCGCGTGCTTGCTTGCGCAACCATGCTCGGTTTATTTAGAAACACGCCCGGCTCCGCTCTTCGATGATGTCAAGCTGCGCACGGGCTATCGCTCCGGTCCGCCTTCGCCCGCTCCTGCGGGCTGTGGCGGCCCTGCGCTTTGTTCCAAAATAAACCTGCGCGTGCTTGCTTGCGCAACCATGCTCGGTTTATTTAGAAACCCGCCCGGCTCCGCTCTTCGTCAATTCATCTCCCGAAGTGTCTCGCCCAGCCTCGCGCAGCCCTCGTCTATCTGGGCCATACTCGGCAGAGAGAAGTTCAGGCGGATCGCGTTTACCGCAGCGCCGCCGACCATGAACGCGCTTCCCGGAACGGCAGCGACCTTTTTTTCGCCCGCCCTCCGGCAAAACTCCAAGCCGTCCATACCCTCCGGCAGCTCGCACCATATAAATATGCCGCCGTCCGGCCGGATCCACTTTACACTGTCCCCAAAGGCCCCGGCAAGCCCGCCGCACATCCTGTCCAGCTTGGCGGCGTAGAGTCCTCGGCAGAAGCGCAGGTGCTCGTTATAGTCGTAGTTGGTCAGAAAATCCGCGCAGGCCGCCTGGAAGAACAGGTTTGTGTGCACATCCTGCGTCTGCTTGGCCACAGTCAGCTTGGCGATGATGTCGCGGTGCGCACACACATAGGCGACGCGGATACCGGGGGCAATTGTCTTGGAGAACGAGCCCACATAGATAACTCGCCCCTCCGTGTCCAGGGACTTTATCGGGGCGGGCGGCTCGGTTCCATAGCACAGCTCGCGGTAAGGATCGTCCTCTATTATAAGCACGTCGTATTTTCGGGCCAGCTCAAGCATACGGGCTCGGCGTTCCGCCGTCAGCACGCAGCCGGAGGGGTTCTGAAACGTGGGTATCGTATAGATGAGCTTCGCGTTCGGATGGGCCACCAGCGCACCCTCGAGCGCCTCGGGAATCATGCCCTTCCGGTCGCAGGGAACCCCGTGGAGCTCTGTACCGTAGGACAGCAGCGAATTGAGAGCTCCGATGAAGCTCGGATTCTCGCAGAGCACCGCGTCCCCCTCGTTGAGAAGGCATTTGGCGGACAGGTCTATGCCCTGCTGACCCCCGCTGACAATAATAACCTGGTCGTTTTCCGCCATCGCGCCAAGGCCTCTCCTAAGGCGCTCCGACACCAGCTTTATCAGCGGCGTGTAGCCCTCGGTCACCCCGTATTGCAGAACCGAGGCCGAGCTCCTGGAATAAAGCCCCTCCGACACGGCCGCGAGCTCTCGAACCGGGAACGCCTCCGGCGAGGGGTTGCCCGCCGCGAAGGATATAACGGACGGGTCGGCCGTCACCTTGAGAATCTCGCGTATCGCGGACGGCTGAAGGCCCGCGATGCGCCTTGCCCATTTGAATTCCATGTATACTCCTCCTTCAGAGTGAGAAAAAGTCGGGATTTCGGGATATGCTCCGGAGCAGTAAGAGGCGAGGATCATACTATTTTTTAACTGCTTTAACAGACTTTATAAGAACATAAAGATATAAGAAAATTTCAAGTAAAAAGCATAGCAATGGAAGTATTAAGTGAGGCAATAATTTGCTTGCTAAAAATATTGCGGTCGGACCATCCATGCCCCCAATAATACCGACGCTGTTGGATTCATTTGGCATTTCATTTAGGATGAAATAAAACGCCTGATATATCCGGAATAACCTGTTGATCAGCAAGAAACCGCTAATAGCTATTAAAATCTTCAGTGTTCTTTTTGAAATGTCCATATTACCGCCTAAAACCCGCCTTTTTTTTACCGCTTTTATGACAAGGGAAGTTTATCATAATTTGGGCGGTGAGGCAATAGCGAAGAATGGAGCCGGCCGAGCCCCCATTCTTTGTAGGGGCGGCCATTGGCCGTCCGCCGTAACCCTTTTCCCCCTGCGGGGGACGAGGGCGTTACTTTGCCCACCGCGGCAAAGTAACCAAAGCGCGGCTTAAGAGAAAACCTGACGGTTTTTCCTTAAGAATCCTTTTCCCCAATACGATGGGATGACTTACCGACAAATTCTCTGACTGCGCTCGAAACGCCGGGTGCGCGGCTTTCGGCAGTCCGGGTCGCAAGACACAATGGCTCTCGGCGTTCGAACTCCGCCGTCAGACGGCTTACCTGGCCGTAGGGCTCTGGATCCCTTTATCTCTAAAACCTGAAATATATAAACGGATTATACGACGAGGAGACCAGCAGCAGCACGCTTATGAGCAGTAGCGCTACTGTCGCGGCGTTCAGGCAGACCTTGGCCGTGACCGAGGTCTCGGCCTTCCGGAACAGCGTCTTTGTCAGCGCGGGTGTGCAGAACAGAACCGCCAGCAGCAGCGCCAGCGCGTATTTGCCCTGGAGCGCCTGCGAGCTTACAAAGAAGCTAACCGACCCGGCGCCGTTTCTCCCGAACATCGAGGACAGCACATCCAGAATGGAGCCCATGCTCTCCATTCTGAATATTACCCAGCCGACGATCACAAGAAACATCGTGTATACATGCTGGACTACCCGTCCGCATTTTTCAAGATATTTGCCGATAAGCAGCTTTTCAACCACAAGTATAATGCCATAGTATACGCCCCAGGCGACAAAGTTCCAGCTCGCGCCGTGCCACAGCCCGGTCAGCAGCCAGACGACCAGCAGGTTGAAAATCCACCTGCCCTTTTTGACGCGGTTTCCGCCCAGCGGTATATAGAGGTAGTCGCGAAAGAAGGTGGACAGCGAGATATGCCATCTGCGCCAGAAGTCGGTGATCGACCTGGCCACATAGGGATAGTTGAAATTCTCGAGGAAATGGAAGCCCATCATGCGGCCCATGCCGATGGCCATGTCGGAGTAGCCGGAGAAGTCGAAGTATATCTGCATCGTGTAGGCCAGCATCCCAGCCCAGGCGCCGACCGCGCCGTATTCCTGCGGCGTCCCCTTGAATATCGTGTCGCACAGCGCGGCTACGTTGTTCGCGATTATCACCTTTTTGGCCAGGCCAAATATAAACCGCCGCAGACCGTACGCCATGTCTCCGAGCGACGCTCCGCGCTCCCCGATCTCCTCGGCGACCGTCCGGTAGCGCACAATCGGGCCGGCGACAAGCTGCGGGAAGCTGGAGACGTATTCACCCAGGTACAGAATGTTTTTCTGAACCTTTGTGTCTCCCCGGTACACATCGATGACGTAGGACATGGTCTGGAAGGTGAAAAACGATATTCCAAGAGGCAGCGGGATGTGGGGCAGCGGGAATGAGGTTGCGAACAGGGAGTTGAACGTGCCGATAAAAAAGTCCGCGTACTTGTAAAAGCCTATCAGCAGCAGGTTGGCGGCGACCGTGAACGCCAGCACCGCCCTGGGATGCCATCCCCTGTCTATTATGACCGCCATCAGGTAGTTCAGCGCGATGAAGAACATCATCAGGAACACATAGCCGTGCTCCCCCCAGGCGTAAAAAAACAGCGAGGCAAGCAGCAGGAATATGTTCCTGTGGGAGGTTTTTTTCAGCAGATAATACACTATAAAAAAGCACGGCAAAAACAGGAAGATGAACTCAATACTCGAAAACAGCATGGCTACCCCTCCAGCATGGCCCGGAAGCCGCTGCCTATTGTATACAGCGCCGGGCTTGTATAGAGGAAGACCACGTCGGTGACGCCGCGCTCCTCAATAAATGCGTCCAGCCTAAAGCTTTTGTAAAACCTCAGGTCGACGCTGTAGGTTCTGTCGTAGTGGCTGGCCAGCAGGCTCTCCATGCAGTTCGTGGCGGAGTCGCCGAGCAGCAGAAGGCTGCGCCCTGTACTGCCTCCGAAGTCGTAGGTCACCATCGGATAGTCGTTGCGGAACAGCACGGCGTAGGTGTTCATGTACTTATAGCGCCACGTCTCCCCGCTTAAAAACGCCTGCCTGTTTGGGAAGGCGGTGTCGTACTCGCGAACGCTCATATCGGACTCCATAAATCCCGCCGAGTGCGGCGGGAGCTCAATCGAGAAATCATACAGCTCGTCGCGTACCGAGTCCGTCGCGGTGCGCCGGGACAGCGAGCCCCTGAAATCCGGGTCGAGCACGCGGCGCTCCCCCGCGGCGAGCGGCCGGCCGATATCGGGGTTTTTTTGCCGCATCAGCTCAAGGATGTCCCTGTAGCCCCGGTACGCGCCCGTGTAGTTCCAGTGGTGGTCACTGTTGAAGAAATATTCCCGGAAGCCGTCCATATCGTCATATTCGAGCTGCCCACCGGCGATATCCGGGCTCAGCAGGCCGAGGGCCACCACCGTGTAGTCGGGCATGTCCCCAAGCAGCGGTTCGTATTTTGACAGAACCCCATTGTCAGAAGGCGACGGTACTATGTAAAATCCGAAGGACGTGCCGGGATTCCTGGCGGCTGCGGAATTTACAAGCTCCATCGAGCTCCGCACAAGCTTGTCCGCGTTTTTGTAAGTGAGTATCCTGACAAGGTAGTCCTCGTCCCTGTGTATGTATATGGTCTCATTGTCGGCGGCCCTTGCCGGCAAAAGCTCGTATTTCCCCCCGAGGGCCAGCTCGTAAAGCCCCTTGTCCAGCAGGCCCGCCGCGCCTCTTTCCGCCTCAAGCAGTCCCACATACCCCGGAAACTGCCTGTTGGCGACGTTGGTGACGGCAACCCGTCCCTTTTCAAACAAGTTCTGATAGGCCGGGAGAAAGCGCCCCGTATAGGGAACGGCGGTCTCCGAGCTGCCGAGGTCGGCGGTGTTGTACGGGACAACCCCCAGGACGACCAGCGCGAGGTTGACAAGCAGGGAAAGGCTTATCAGCGATACGGCGCATACAAACGCGAGCTCGGCGACTTTTTCTTTTTTACACATAAGCGGTCCCCTTCCGCGAGTGGTTTTGTTTTTGAGTAATTATACGTTACGGGAGGGCTATAGTCAACAGCGGCGGCCCAATATACCACGGGAAAACGCATGAACACTCAAGACGCACAACCGGAATGCAGGGCGCGGCAATGTTGTGAAGCGCATGCGGTTTTTGCTGTAAAAAATCCACTAAACAACTCGGAGATAAAGGGCAATAATAGTGAAAAAGTGCAAAAAGCTAATACAATAATCTAAATACAAAATTGGCTGTTACTGCTATACTTTGTAGGTAATATTAGGTAATGCGCGTTGTGCGCACCTGCATTCTGTACAGATTCACCATGAAACGGAGGTGCTGCTGGTCAAGCGGTTATTACCAAAGGGGCTTGCTGCCCGATAACGGACATGGATGAAAGAAGAGGAGGTATACACTTGTTGAAATCCACAAAAGCAAATACCGGAAGCACGCTGCTGAAAAGAGTCTTCTCAATTCTGTTGACGCTTGTACTTATTTCGCAATTCCTGCCTTCAGGAATCTTCACCGCCCTGGCGGCCACCGGTGCGCCTATAGGCGCGGTGTCCTCGTTTGCGGAGGATTCTGCTTTTATGGGCGAGAATCCAAACACACGGGCGTATTTGTTTACAACGGTCAACGGAGAAAAGGTAAGAGTGGTATTCTATAAGAACGACCTGTTCCGCATCTGGATGGCTGACGGCGGTACGGGCGAGTTCACCGAGACGGACGCGTCTGACCTTCCGGAGTCCCAGAAGTGGGATCTCGGAGGCATAACCAGCGCTCAGGACCTTGAGATAGTCGCGAAGAAGGACTTCGGTTCCATGCCGAGCGTCAGCGGCACAGAGGCGCCGGCGTATTACGAGTTTGCAACCCCGACTCTGAAGCTCAGGGCTTATAAGGATCCCTTCTGCTTTGAGATGCTTGACGCGGACGGCAACACGGTCTGGAAAGAGGCCCAGCCTATCACGCGCGCCTCGGGCGCGACCACGCAGGTCATGGCCACCGATGAGGATGAGTACTTCTTTGGCGGCGGCATGCAGGTCGGATATTTCTCGCACAAGGGCCGCTCGATCAGCATTTCCCGCAGCGGCTGGGGCGTGGGCACCGCTCCGTCTCCCGTGCCTTTCTACATGAGCACAAGCGGCTTCGGAGTATTCCGCAATACATATAAAAACGGCGTCTACGACTTTCGTTCGAACTCGGTCACCGAGGAGACCCACAACGAGAGACGCTTTGACGCCTTCTACTTCTATGGCCCCTCGTTTGAGGGCATTCTAGACGGCTACACAGAGCTGACCGGACGCCCGGCCATGATCCCGCGCTGGGGCATCGGAACCGGCGACGCCGGAGCCTACCGCCAGATCAGCGACACGACCGCCGAGGGCGGCAATCCGAAGGATTCCCAGGGATACTCCGCGCCGCAGGAGCCGTACGGCGGCTTCTGGCGCGAAAACGGCACGGTCGGCGTAGTGCAGGACTACAAAACATGGTATCTTGACCGCGACATGCCGGCGAACTGGTTCCTGCCCAATGACGGCTACGGCTGCGAGTACAACAAGCAGACCCATCCGGGCGGAAGCCTCGGCGCCGCCGCAGCCGGTCTGATGGAGCACAACATCCGCACCGGCCTCTGGGTCGGCCAGCCTCAGAACTACACAAGCGCCAACTATACATACGGCTATCCGTCCGGAGCGTCCGACGCGGTCAAGCTTGAAGCTTTCAACAAAGAAATCACCGCCCAGACCGTGGACTGGGGCGTCCGTCTGTACAAGATAGACGTGGGCTGGTCGAGTCAGAAGGGCCTGAAGGGCGACATGGGCATCTTCAATCAGATGCTCAACAACATCGAGGGCCGCACCAACGAGCGAGGCATGATTGTCACGGTGTACGGCTGGGCTGGCGGACAGCGCTACACGACGCTGTGGAGCGGTGACCAGAGCGGCACCGACGACTACATCCAGTACCACATTCCGACAATCACAGGAGCCGGCATGTCGGGCTATCCGGTCTCCACCAGCGACGCCGGCGCAATCTTCAACGACAACCCCGGCGTCTATGTGCGCGACTTCCAGATGAAGCTGCTTGTCCCGACAAACATCGCGATGAGCAACTGGGGCAACAGCACCACATACTCCAGCGCCAATCCGGCCTCTGGCATCCGCGCCACGTCGGACAAGCGCCCCTCCTCGCAGTACCACTTCACGGCAGAGGAGATCGAGATAAACCGCAAGTACGCCAAGCTGAAGATGCAGCTGGTGCCGTACATTTACTCGTACGCCAGGCAGGCATACCTGAAGGGCTCGCCGATTGTGCGCCCGATGGTCTATGACTTCCCCGACGATCCGAACACATACGACAGCAGGACGCAGTACCAGTATATGTCGGGCGACTGGATGCTCGCGGCGCCGGTTTACGATCCGAGAGCCACCGTCCGAAACAACATCTATCTGCCAGAGGGCCGTTGGGTCGACTACTGGAGCGGCACCGAGTACTTCGGCCCGACGACGATCAGCGTCGACGCTCCATACGACACCCTTCCGATGTTTGTGCGCGGCGGCGGCATCATCCCGATGTATCAGGAATCGCTGTACGACGGCCAGGAGTATTACAACGGCAAGAAGGTCAACGATACCCTGATTGTCGACCTGTACCCTGAGGGAAAGACGACCTTTAACCTGTATGAGGACGACGGCTACACCGTGAAGTTCCGGACGGAAAACGCCTTCGCCAACACCCTCATCACGTCCGACGCGCCCGCGGCCGGCGTCACCGGCCCGCTGACCGTCACCATCGGCGCCGCGCAGGGCAACGGCTTTGCCGGCCAGGTCAGCGAGCGCAAGAACTTCCTGAAGATTCACGCTAAGAACAGTCCTGCTGTCGTCAAGCTTGGCGACGAGGAGCTGAAGTTCTACGGCTCCGCCGAAGCGCTCGACAGTTCCACCGAGGGCGGCTGGTTCTACAGCGCCGACGACAGGGGAGGCACTCTGTACGTCAAGACCCCCTCCATCAGCATTCACGAGGATGTCGTGATCAGGGTGGACCGTTATCTCGCCAACAAGACCCCGGAGCTGGAAAATTCACTGCCTCTGCCCGAGAACGTCAGGGCCTCGACGGTGTCCGACAGTGCGATCAGGATTTCCTGGGAGCCCGTTGAGCGCGCGACCGCCTATGACCTGGAAATTGACGGCCAGAGAATCGTCTCGTATGTCAGCAGCGGTTACGAGCACACCGACCTGTCTCCCAAGTCCAGCCACACGTACAGAATCAAGGCGAGAAACACCAGCGAGACCAGCGGATGGACCGTGCCGGTCACCGGCTATACTGCCGAGGATCCGAACGTCTTCCTCGTGCCAAAGGCGGGCATGACAGCCACGTTCAGCCGCACGAACACCTCGACCGGCGCAGTCACGTCGCTGGGACAGTACAGCACAGAGGCCCCGGGCTTATGCGTTGACGGCAGCGTTGACACGCAGTTCCACAGCGCCGACCCCGGGACGGGTTATTACGCCAACCTGAATATCAACCTGAACGGGCTGTACATGGTTGACACGTTCGAGTACATGCCGCGCCCCGAGAAGTCCAACGGCTGCATCAGCCAGTACAGGCTCTTTACGAGCATGGACGGAACAAACTACAATCAGGTGGCTTCGGGCAGCTGGAGCTGGACCGGCGAGTCCGGACAGTTCACCTCCCGCACCATCACCTTCGCCCCGACAATGGCCCGCTATATACGCCTGCAGGCGGTCGCGAGCACCGGGCGGTTCCTGTCCGGACGCGAGGTCTGGATATACCGCACCCAGAAGGACATCGTGCTCAATTCGATTGCCCAGGCCAAGAGCGCTACAGGCAGCAGCGTCTGGCAGAATGACGGCACTCTGCTTGATAAAATCAGCGGACTGAGCGCCTATACTGCCGACGGCGACTCCGAGTCGGGCGGCGGATACATGCCGCCTCTGGCCGTAGACGGCAAAATCGCAGACGAGCTCATGGGCTGGAGAACAGCCATCGGAAGAGGCTTCCCGATTTCCCTGAATATATCGTGGGCGGGCGGAGCCGCGCCGGTGTGCGCGTTCAAGTACTATCCGCTCCCAGAAGGCGCGCAGCAGCGCGAGGGACGCGACGGCGACGTGACCGGTTACGCGCTGTACGCGGTCACCGCGAGCGGAAACGTCTGGCTCGCCGGCGGAACCTGGCAGGCTGACGGACAGCCCAAGCTGGTCAACTTCCGGCCGGTCAGCAACGCGACAGGCCTGCAGTTTGTCGTCACCGACGCCGTGGGCGGACGCTTCGGCGCCGCCGCGGAGGTAGAGGTCTACAAAAAGAACGCCGGCGGCGACACAGGGGCCGACGTTTATCCCGAGCCGAGCTACGCGGCGGGATATGCCGTGGACGGAAGGCTTGACACCGGCTGGTCGTCGGCCGACGGTCAGGAAGGGAGTCTGACGGTCGACCTGGGCGAGGCCAGGACGTTTGACCTGGCCAGAATCATCTGGGGCACGAGAGAGTACGGACGCACCTTCTCTCTGGAGTCCTCCGAAAACGAAGCGGACTGGACGGCGATTTCCGGAGCCTCGTCCAGCGGAAGCAACGCCAACGAAGTCGTGTATTCTTTCGCGCCTGTCACAGCCCGCTATGTCCGCATGGTCGGCACCGCAGCCACTGTGGGCTACACCGTCCGCGAGCTCCAGATTTACGGGCCGGACAAGGCCACCGGCATCACGCTGGACAAGACAACTGCCGCGCTGGACGTCGGCGACACGCTGACGCTCAAGGCCACGGTTGCGCCGGCCACGACTCGCGACCAGACAGTGATCTGGACCTCAAGCAATCCCGATGTCGTCAGCATCGGCCGCATTGACGGCGAAATGAAAGCGCTTGCCGCCGGCACGGCCGTCATCACAGCCGAATCCGGCGAGATTCCAGGGCTCACCGCCACCTGCAGCGTCACCGTCAGCGAGGTTTCGGTTGACAGTATCGTCATGAACAAGGATTCCCTTGTGCTGGCCATGGGTGAGACCTTCCAGCTCGAAGCCTCGATCCGTCCGGCCAAGGCTGCGAATAACGCCATTTCCTGGGATTCAGAAAACCCCGCTATAGTTCGTGTTTCGCACAACGGCTTTGTCACAGCCGTGCTCAAGGGTGAGACCGCTGTCACCGCCACGGCGCAGAGCAAATCCGGCGCGACGGCTGTCACGGTCACCGACCTGAAGTCGGTCAGCCTTGACAACAGCGCCGGGAAAATGGTCGTCACATTTGACGCCATCCCAGACAGAGTGCTCGCGATACTTTTCTCGGCGACCTGCAACGACGGCAAGGGCGTCAAGCCAATGGACATCTACAATATGACCGTTGACCGCGAGAGCAACTCCGTCACATTTGATTACATTCCGTTCCTGCCAAACAGCCAGCAGCGGGTCGACGTTTCGGTGCGCTACAAGCACTCCACGGTTGTCGGCACCGAAGTGCCCGTAGCCCAAGCCTATACGGTCACCTTTGACAACCAGGGCGCCGATATTCTCAGCGACCCGACCTTTATCGTCGTATCCTCGCCCGCCACCACGGTCGGGCAGCTTCCCGTCGCTCCCGTTCGCAACGGCTTCTCGTTTGCAGGCTGGTTCACGCAGCCCGGCGGACTGGGCGAGCCTTTCCTGGCTGACACGCCTGTTACGGGCGACACCACCGTTTACGCCAAGTGGGTTGGCGTCCCGCGCACCGTGACATTCGTGTCCAACGGCGGCTCGGCTGTTGAGCCGGTCACGGTTGAGAACGGAGCGCTCCTTGCGAAGCCTGCCGACCCCACCCGCGCGTATTTCCTCTTTGTCGGCTGGTATAAGGACGCCGCGCTGACGACCCCATGGAACTTCGCGAGCGACGTCGTGATGAGCGACATAACGCTGTACGCCAAATGGATTCTCGCCGGCACCGTTACCTTTGAGTCCAACGGCGGGAGCTATGTAGCCCCCTATGTCAACATTCCGACCGGCACGACCATTCCCGAGCCAGCGACGCCCACCAGGGACGGCTTCACGTTTGTGGGCTGGTACCGCAACCAGGCCTTTACAAGCAAATGGAACTTTGCGACCGACATCCTTATGTCGAGCATTACACTGTACGCCCGCTGGGTCGAGACCGGCACGTCGACTGTCACATTCAATTCGTTGGGCGGAAACAGCCTCCAGCCAATGATTGTGGCCAACGGCCAGATGCTCACCAAGCTCCCGACGCCTGCGAGGGCCAACTACGTCTTTAACGGCTGGTATAAGGATGAGTCCTGCACACAGGCGTGGCAGCTGCTGAGCGACGTTGTTGTCGCCGACATAACGCTGTACGCCGGCTGGATCGCCCCGCTGTTTACCTACGGCTTTGAGAGCGCCGGCGAGCTTGAGATCACCGGGCAGCCCTACGCCGTTGTGGCTAAGTCGGCTACCGCCGAGTTCAGCGCCGGAACAGGACTGAAGGGCGGCGGCAGCCTGCACAGCGCGGCAAACAACAGCTACATCCGCGTGGACGCAAACAACT
Organism: Oscillospiraceae bacterium; assembly: GCA_031556035.1. GTDB lineage: Bacteria > Bacillota > Clostridia > Oscillospirales > UBA929 > JAVBTT01. The sequence goes on along the minus strand of JAVBTT010000004.1, from coordinate 89,867 downwards.
TCCTGTACAGAAGCGGCGTAATGACTATGCCCTTCACGGTTTCGATGTGGATCAAGCCTGCGGCGGTCAACCGCCAGCAGTACCTGTTCACCTGCTCGTCCGGAGACGACTGGCTGCTGCTCAGGGACGGCGGATACCTCGGCTCCTACTATTTCGGCAGCGGCAACGACACCTACAGCCACACCCCGATCCGTGCCAACGAGTGGACGCTTGTCACCGCGACGGTGAGTAGTTCCAACGTGACCTACTACCTCAATGGCGCGCAGGTCGCGCAGACCTCGGCGGCGTCTTGGCTCGGCAATAACGCCGGTTTCTTCGCCTTCGGCGGAAAGTCCAACAGCACTTCCAGCACCGGTTGCTTCACAGGTTATATGGATCAGATCCACTTCTTCAACAGGACGCTGACCGCCGATCAGGTCAAGGCGCTCTATCTCCAGGAGGTTCCCCCGGTAATCGCTGTCACGTCAAATCCCGCCGCGACAACAGGCCTCTACGAGGGCGAAAGCGCCACCCTGTTCGTCTCTGCCTCGGCAACCCCGGATGTAGAGCTTTCCTACCAGTGGTACAGCGCGTCCGGCATTGCGGATTTTAACGGTCAGGCGATTGAGGGCGCAGTCGATTCATCGTTCGCGGTTCCGTCTACCCTGACGGCTGGCAATTACTATTACTACTGCGTCATTTCAGCGGAGGGAGCGGTACCTGTTAAATCCACAATGGCCACCGTGTCGGTAGCCGCTCAGGACTTTATAGTCAAGGTTGACCCCAGGGCAAAGATACTGGTTGCCGGATGCGCCGCGAATATAACTGTTGAGGTAACGGCGAAGAACCCGGTTGCCGGGGATGTGTACGCCGCTATATATGATCAGGACGGCGTTGAGCTGTACTCTGTGAAGATAGTGGACGGCAAGGGGACAATCAGGGCTGACATGATCCCCAATAGCGAAAATGACAGGACATTCACCGTACGCGCTTATGCTGAGGGCGCGGCGCCATCGAGCAACATTGAGGAGATAAGCGTCGTGAGCCCGGTTGACCTCTGGACTCCGAAGACCGTGTTGACCCAGGAAGGGTTTGTGTCCGCCATCAGGTTCGGTGGAAAAATAAGCTTCAAAGACACCGGAAGCGTAAAACTGACCGTTGGCGCCAATACGCAGACTCTGGCCAAGAGCTCCTACTCCGTCGCAAACGATTCGATCGTGTTCAAATCGCCGCTGGCAAACGAGGGCAAGCTGGTTATCGCCGGGCTCAAGTACTATGAGCTGTTCCCGAGCTACAGCTTTACATTTACCGTTACGATGCCATAAAGGCCGGAATATGTAAGACCATAAGCCAGCAAGGAGGCGCCCGTCCGGGCTTTGCCCGGACGGGCGCCCTTTCCCTGTTTGCCGCAGCCGAAGCCTTGCGGACAGCACAGTTGATATTAAAACAGGAATGACACGGCGTTAATTTGTGCTTTGTTACAAAAAGTGCAAATCTGCAATAGAAATGTGCAAAGACAAATTTCCCTTTATAATGTAAACTTGTTATGTTAAACTTCAGTCGGGACGATTAGTTGCGTTTTCTCAAACATTATACTATATTTGATTCGGAACCGGGTTGAGTTAAATGGATATGCTATCGCTGCGCGGTTATAATCCTGCCAGCCGACTGGTCGTCGGCGGTCATGACGTCCCTGTTCCGAGATACCCTGCTTTTGATTTCCACACCCATTTCGGCGCCATGTTTATGGGGGACAATTACCCTGAGCTATACCGCATGGACGATGCTGTGGCAGCTCTGAAAGGCTGCGGGGTTACGGGCGTCGTCAATTTGGACGGCGGATCCGGGGCCCAGACGGACAGGATGCTGGACATTATCGGGCGACATAAGGACTTTTTTTACACCTTTGGAACTGTTGACCTGTCCATGTTTGAGAGACTGGATTTCGACGCGATAGTATACCGTACGCTGCGCGAGGGCAACAGAAAAGGGATCAGGGGGATAAAAATATGGAAAAACCTGGGGCTGTATCTTCGTGACTCGAATGGAGTCTGTATTCGCCCGGATGATTTGCGGCTCGCTCCGGTGTGGCAGGCCGCCGCTGAAGAAGGGCTGCCGGTACTAATACACCTTGCCGACCCAAAAGCGTTCTTTGATCCGGTGGACTGCCGAAATGAGCGCTATGAGGAGCTTTGCGCCCACCCTGAGTGGTCGTTTGCGGATCAGGGCTTTTACTCGTTTGAGGCGTTGATGGAGATGCAGGAGCGTCTGATAGCGGATAATCCTAAAACCACGTTTATTGTCGCCCATGTAGGCTCACACGCTGAAAATCTAGAAGAGGTTGGGCGCTGTCTGTCGCTTTACCCGAATATGTACATAGATATCGCCGACCGAATAGCGGAGCTGGGCAGACAGCCGTATACCAGCAGGGATTTTCTTGAGAAATATGCCGACCGCGTAGTGTTTGGGACGGATACCACCCCTTTGAGACTGGGTCATCACCCCTTTTATTACCGCTTTCTTGAAACGCGGGATGAATATTTCGCGTATGAACCGGGCGATGCCCCTCCAAGACAGGGGAGATGGCGCATTTACGGAATAGGGCTGTCGGATGAGGCGCTGAAAAAGATTTATTACCGCAATGCGGAGAGGATACTTGACATCTGCATTAGAACGCCATAGGCAACGCGACTTTTTGCCGAAAAATTGGGGAACCAACGGGGAGCCCGGTATTATTGCCGGACACACCCTTGGTATAAAAAACGGAGGGAAAAAGAAATGAAATTGGGAATTCGTATTCTGGCAATCGTAACGCTTCTCACCATGCTGATTTCTCTGGGGGCCTGCGCCAGCCCGTCGCAGCCGCCTGTGAGCAACGCACCCAGCAGCGGCACCAGCACTCAGCCGTCGTCCGGCGGCGCGGAAGAACCCAAGCTCAGCGGAGAGCTTGTCTATTGGAGCATGTGGAATGAGACCGAGGCTCAGGGCCAGGTCATTAAAGAAGCCATTAACGACTTCATGACAATAAACCCTGACGTTAAAGTCACAATCAACTGGAACGGCCGCGACATCCGCAAGACTCTGCAGCCCGCGCTGGACGCAGGGACCGTCATTGACCTGTGGGACGAAGATATCGAGCGCGTTGTCAAGAACTGGGGCTCTTACGCGCTGAAGCTTGACGATTATGTCGCCAACCCCTATCCCACAACCGAGGGCAAGGCCTATCAGGACGCTGTTATGGGCTCGCTGCTCAATCTGGCCAAGAGCTACTCCGCCGACGGCGGACTTTACGCCATCCCGTATCAGCCCTTTATGTTCAACATCATGTACAACAAGGATCATTTCGCCAACGCGGGCATCTCCGCTCCTCCCAAGACCTGGATCGAGTTTATGGACGCCTGCTACAAGCTGAAGGCTGCCGGTTACATTCCCATGACCGTGGACGACGCCTATATGGACTGCCTGCCCGGCTACCATCTCGCCCGTCTCAAGGGCTATGAGTGGGTTGGAGAGCTTGTCAATGACTCCACCAACGCGTTGTGGGACGATCCCGCTGCTGTAAAGATGGCCAAGGATTTTGAGGATATGGCCAAGAACGGCTACTTCTCGAAGAATGTCGCGGGCAACAAGTGGCCCGCCGGACAGCAGGAGCTGGCCAACGGCACCGTGTCCATGTACCTCAACGGCACCTGGCTTGTCAACGAAATCATGGATTCCACCGGCCCCGAGTTCCCGTGGGGAACCTTCGCCTATCCCGCGATCGAGGGCGGAACTGACGATACGACCTGCGCCAACTACGGCGGCCAGGCGTTCCAGATCAACAAGAGCTGCGCAGCCCCCGAGGCCGCCATGGCCCTTATCGCACATCTGACCACCGGCAAATGGGACGCCGAGCTGGCGAACCGCTCCTTTGGTGTGCCGGTGGGCGGCACCACCGACTGGCCGGTACAGCTTGCCGATGCCAAGGCGATCTTTGAGAGCCTGACCACCTGCTATCCGTGGGCAGCCAATATCCAGGCCAACACGGACAAGAACCCTGTCATAGTCGCCAACTTTACAAAGCTTATTTCCGGCACGATGACCGCGGATCAGTTCCTTGCGGAGATGAAAAAATAAGGCAAAGGCTTTGACCCGTTGATCAACGGTATGCTTCCCCCGCCGCAAGACGGGGGAAGCATACCGTATCGCCAGTCTTATATTTAGTGAATAGAGAAGTTCCACGCCGCGCCGGGACTTCACGAGAGGAGCAGATTTATGAAACGGAACAGAGCCATGATCATCGCGTTCCTGACGCCGGCCGTGGTGGCGCTGCTGCTGGTGTTCCTCTATCCGACCTTGCGGACAACACTTATGAGTTTTTTTGCGGCAAAATCTATTTCGGATCCGGTTTCCTCCTGGACTTTTAACGGTCTTGGGAATTTTACGGATTTGATGAAGAGCTCTCTGTATCGCACAGCCATGATGAACATTCTGAATATTTGGCTGTGGGGCGGAGTGCTTATTTTTATTATGGCAGTTCTGTTCGCGGTTATATTGACCTCGGGGGTAAAATTCAAGTCGTTTTGGCGCGCCGTGATATACCTTCCCAATGTCGTCAGCGCCGTGGCAATGGGTACTATGTGGCTTCATTATGTATATAACCCAAATTACGGCCTTTTGCACTCAATATTCAAGCTTTTCCCCGGGGAATTTTTTGATAACTTGTCTACAACACAGTATACCTCGCCGGATATGCTGTTTACATCTCTTCTCATCGCCTACAGCTTCGGTATGATCGGCTATTTCATGCTGATATTCATGGCCGGCATAGAGCGTATCCCTGTGGATTTTTACGAGGCGGCGACTCTGGAGGGAGCCGGTCTTATCAGAAAGTTTACGCGTATAACCCTCCCGCTTCTGAAGGATGTGTTCCGCACTAATCTGGTGCTCTGGTCGATAAACGCCGTCGGGTTCTTTGTATGGTCCCAGGTGTTTTCCCCGCTCAACCCGGAGCCGGGCACGGTTACCCCCATGGTCTATATGTATCAGCTCGTTTTTGGGAAAAACATGGTGTACACCGAGCCTAACACAGGGCAGGGAGCGGCGGTCGGCGTTATGCTAACGGTGTTCGTGCTGCTGGCCTTTACCCTGTTCACGATACTGTTTAAGGACGACAAATCCGTTGAGCTATAGAAAGGGGGTGCGGCTATGAATAATCAGTCGGAAGTAAAAAAAACTCGGCGACTAAAACCGTCACCCTCGAGTGACGGCAGCGCACTGGCGGTAAAGCGGCAAAGGACACTTGTTCCGTCTTATATCCTGCTGGGGCTGTGGATATTGTTCACCTTCACCGTCATTGGGTGGATAATCGCGGCATCATTTTCAACAACTCCTGAGATTTTCGGCGGCAAGATGTTTTCCTCGGGCCTGCACCCGCAGAACTACCTAAAGGCCCTCGTGACACACAATGTGGCGAACTACTTCCTGAACTCCCTGCTATACACCATGGTGTCCATTGTAGGCATCATACTTGTGGCCTCGCCTGCCGCATATGTTCTGTCGCGCTTTACTTTCAGGGGCAGCAGGCTTTTGAGGAACGTCATGGTGGGGGTGCAGGGCATTCCGGCTATCATGATTATTATGCCTCTGTTTTCACTGGTTACCTCAATAGGGCTTGTCAACTCCAGGGTAGTGCTTATAATTCTATACATATGCATAAACGTACCCTTTACCGTATTTTTTATGATGACCTTCTTCGCGAAGCTGAGCTTTACCTTTGAAGAGGCCGCGGCTATCGACGGATGCAGCCCTATGCGGACTTTTTGGGTTGTCATGCTGCCCCTCGCTCAGCCGGGCATTATTACTGTTTCCATCTTCAATTTTATAACTGTATGGAACGAGTATTTCATGGCGCTTATTTTCGCCAATGAGACCAAGCTGCGTCCCGTAGCCCTGGGACTGTATTCCATGGTGCAGTCAATGCGCTACTCGGGAGACTGGGCGGGGATGTTCGCTGCTGTTGTCATTGTGTTCCTTCCGACATTCATTTTGTACATATTCCTCTCTGAGAAGATCATCGCGGGAGTTACTGGCGGCGCTATAAAGGGATAGGCGCGTTCATCGGAAAAACGGATGGAGCAAGTAAAAATGAACCTGACTTATACAGATATCATTGATCAGTACAATATATTGGGTCAGACTATACGGTATCTTGAAAGCGAACGCGACAGGATTTCGCGGGTTTTTAAGGGCCGCCTGGTCTTTATGGGTTGCGGCTCAAGCTACAGCTTGGCGAAATCCATGGCGGCTATGTACAGGATGCGGACGGAAGCCTCGGCGACAGCGCTCGTGGGAGGCGATGTTCTGCTGAATGCGGAGCGCTACACCGCGAGCATTGAGGGGTGTACTCTGGTGGCTGTTTCCCGCTCCGGCGATACCAGTGAGATAATGCTGGCCCTGGAAAGGCTCAAATTCCTGGGCTGTAACTTTAAGCTGGTTTCCCTGACATGCGCCCATGAATCCCTGCTCTCCAGGATAAGCGATTTTACCCTGGAAATGCCGTGGGCGTTTGACGGGAGTGTTTGCCGGACCCGTACCGTGAGCTGTCTGTACTTAGCCTTTGCGTACTGTCTGGCATGCCTTAATAATGATAAGGCGCTGGGGGATGATCTTAAAACCGCAGTTTACGGGGGAGTAGAGTTTATTAATAAAGTTGAGAGTAAAATCGTCAATCTCGCCTCCCTTCCGTGGACGCACAGTGTGGTGCTGGGGGATGCGGAGCTGTGCGGCATTTGTGAGGCCGGTGCGCGAACTTTCCAGGAAATTTGCCAGTTGCCGTCAAATTATTATCATTTGCTGGATTCACACAATGGCCCAATGATGCTCTTTGATGAGGAAACTCTTGTGGTCGCGACGCTCGGAAGCGGCTCGGAGTACGAGCTGGAGCTTGTGCGCGACATGAGTAAGAAAGGCTCTGTAATTCTCCTCTTTACAGACAATTGTTTTGTTGACATCGAAGGGGTGCATGTTGTTTCCTTTGGGTGCGAGCTTTGCCATATCGCGAGGGGACTTCCGTTTATACTTTTGTGTCAGCTGACAACATACTATAAATCGTTTCACAGCGGTTCCAATCCGGACGCGGACGGATTCAGGTCTCTGAGCCAGGGGACGAGGGTCAGATTTCCGCCTGATTGACCTCATGGTGAGAAGCGATAAAGCGCAGGCGGAATAATAGGGAAAGGCATGCCGCAGCAAGGCTCCAAAGCACTAGATAAGCATAAAGCGCTTGACCAAGGGAAACCATTTGCGGGATATATTCTTTGAGTATAATGGTGAAATTATGGTAGAACTTCTAACCTCAAAATCTTTTTCTGATTATGGAACCGTGCTTGGAACATCTGCGGATTCCGGCGCGGACAAGTGGCGCAAATCAGAGGACAAGGTAATGAAGATTTATGATGTAAAGGAGCGTACGACAATTTTTCGCTACTCGGAAACTCATCCGATCTTCCTTGAAAACACATCGGAACCTGTGCTTCTCTTTCTTTCGCCTGACCGCACCTTTAAACAGAGGGATATTTTTTTGCTGGATAAGCCGGTAGTCATCAATCCGGGTGTCCTGTACTGCCTGAACGGCCTTAAAGGGAATTGCCGCGTGACTTACATCTGTTCCGGAGACGCTGTGATCCACAAAATATCTGCCTCTGACGACGGGATTGAACCGCTGATACTTCCAAAGGTAAATATAAATAAAATATATACGCTTTTTTATCAGGAAAAGGAGAAGGGATTTCACTTTAAGGGAGAATGTCATAATTTTTGGGAGCTAACATATGTAGATAAGGGCTATATGCGCTCGGTGGTGGACGGCAAAGAGTGGGTGCTCCATCAGGGCGAAGCGATGTTTTATGACAGGGGCCAGTATCATGTTCAGTACTCGGACAAGGATGTGGCCGTCTGCTATATAACTATTACGTTTGACATGGAGCTATTGGAGCAGGCAAGCTTGCGGGACAGAAAGTTTATGGTTGACATCCAGCTTGCGCAGCTTCTGGACAAGATATTGTACGAAAAGGAGCACAGTATTTTTTACTCCGAGGATTTAATTGCCTGCTACCTTAAGGAGTTCATTATCACGCTAATCCGGATGAATATGTACGAGAAGACAGGCGAGGATCCTCACTCGACTTACCAATTCAATGTGGAGAACGAGCTTGTCGAGCGCACCGCGAGCTTCATTGATGAAAACATCACAAAACGTCTCGCTGTTGGGGACATCGCATCGCACGTGAATGTCAGCCAGAGCTATCTTTCGGTGCTGTTTAAGCGGCACAAGAAATATACCCTTATCGAGTATATCAACCGCGCCCGCCTGGAGCGCTGCAAGGAGCTCATCAGGGAAGGAAAGCACTCCATCACAAAAATTTCTGAAATGCTGGGGTATTCTTCGGTTCAGTATCTCTCCCGCCAGTTCAAGAGCATTGTAGGCGTATCGCCCTCGGAGTACAATAAGCTACAACAATAACTTTGAATATCCAAATATTTTGTGGTTGTTTTGTCCGCCTGTTCGGCTTAACATAGAGATATGTACTAAATTTTTCGGAGGTACGCATGACTAAACCTACACTTGTTATTATGGCTGCCGGGATGGGCAGCCGCTACGGGGGCCTGAAGCAGATTGATCCGGTGGGCCCGTCCGGAGAGATGATTTTGGATTATTCCGTTTATGACGCTCTCAGGGCTGGGTTCGGCAGGGTTGTCTTTATCATCAAGGAGGAGATGGAGACCCTGTTCCGTGAGACTGTGGGGGACCGCATCGCCTCGGCAATTCCTGTGGAATACGCCTATCAGCGCCTTGGCGATCTCCCGGAAGGACTCAAGCCTCCGGAAACCAGAACGAAGCCGTGGGGCACCGCCCACGCCGTTTACTGCTGCCGCGATATTATAAACGAGCCCTTTTCCGTGATAAACGCTGACGACTTTTACGGCTCGGACGCGTTTGCCAAGGTTGCGGGCTTTTTGGGGTGCGCGCAGGATGACGAGAAGTACCATTACTGCATGGCGGGGTATTACGTGGAAAACACCCTGACCGAGCATGGCCATGTCGCGCGAGGCGTTTGCCGGGTGTCCGGGGATGGATATCTGGAGGGAATCACCGAGCGTACGCATATTGAGCGCAGAAATGGGGAAATTGTGTTTATCGAGGGCTCGGGTGAGCCGACCGTAATCAGACAGGGGACGGTTGTTTCCATGAACATGTGGGGTTTCACCCCATCGCTAATGAGGGAGTTTGAACCCAGGCTAAAAGCGTTTCTCCGGGAAAAACAGGACTCGATTAATACCGCTGAATTTTTTCTTCCCTTTGTCGTTGACGAGCTGATCGCCGAGGGCAGGGCCGATGTCAGGGTACTTGAAACGGACGCCAAATGGTATGGGGTCACGTACCGTGAGGACAAGGCGCAGATAGAGGCGGCCGTCAAAAATATGATAAGCGCGGGAAAGTACCCTGAAAGGCTGTGGAAAATATGAGCTACGATTTTGACAAAATAATCCCGAGTTTCAGCTTCGGCGGCGAGTTTATACACCGCGAGCAGTTTGGGCACGGCCATATAAATGACACGTACGCCGTGTATTTCAAATATATCAACTGCCCGCCGGTGAGATATATCCTCCAGCGAATAAATCACAACGTGTTCAAAGACCCGGTCAAGCTGATGGAGAACATCAGCGGGGTGACAAATCATATTTCCGGGAAAATTGCCCCGTCGGAGCGGGACGCCGGGCGCCGGGTCATGAGGATCATTAAAACCACTGAGGGACAGAATTACCACGTCGATCCGGACGGAAACTACTGGCGGTCGTATGTCTTTATCGACAACGCCGCGACATATCAAAACGCTACGCTGGAGCTGTTCACCCAGTCGGGGGTCGCCTTCGGGCGCTTTCAGAACCAGCTCGCTGACTATCCGGCGCACACGCTGCACGAGAGCATTCCGAACTTTCACAACACCAGGGCGAGGTTCGAGGCGCTTGAGGAGGCCATCGCGAGGGACAGCGAGGGCAGGGCCTCGCTGGTAGCTTCCGAGATCGCCTTTGCCCTGGAGCGCAAGCCGGACGCTTCGGTGCTTGTGGAAATGCTTTTGCGCGGGGAGCTGCCGCTGCGCGTTACGCACAACGATACGAAGCTCAACAACGTGATGATCGACAACGACACGGGCGAGGGGATCTGCGTTATCGACCTGGACACCGTGATGCCCGGGCTTTCGCTGTACGACTTCGGGGACAGCATACGCTTCGGCGCGTCCACCGGGGACGAGGATGAGCGCGACCTTTCGAAGATAAGCATGAGCCTTGAGCTGTTTGAGGGCTTTACAAAGGGATATCTGTCCCAGGCGCGGGGGAGCATGACACAGGCAGAGCTTGATATGCTGCCGTTTTCAGCCCGGATTATGACGTTTGAGTGCGGAATACGCTTCCTGACCGATTATCTTTCCGGAGACACGTATTTCAAGACCCACAGAGAGGGTCACAATCTGGACCGCTGCCGCACCCAGTTCAAGCTTGTGGCGGATATGGAAACAAAACTGGACAAAATGTCGGAGATAGTGAAAAAGTATTCTGCTTGAGAGGTGAGAGGGATGACGTTTTCAAAACAGAAGTCCGAGGTGTTTGTGCCGGACGGCGGACAGTCGGCTGATGCTCTGGCTAGAACTACCGACCTATGCGTAGCCGCGCACCAGGACGACATAGAGATTATGGCCTATGGGCCGATAGCGGCTTGCTTTGACTCGCGCGAGCGCTCGTTCACGGGCTGCGTTGTGAGCGACGGAGCGGGCTCTCCTCGCACAGGGATATATTCCGGCTATACAAACGAGCAGATGATGGATATACGGGTAGTGGAGCAGAAAAACGCGGCGCGCGCGGGCATGTACGGGGCGCAGGTGTTTATGGGCTATACCAGCTCCGAGATAAAGGACGCCGGCAGCAAAGCCACTGTTGACGACATAGAAAAGCTTTTACTGCTTACCTCGCCGGATGTTGTTTATACCCACAACCTCGCCGACAAGCACGACACCCATGTGGCGGTAGCCCTGCGGGTGATCGAAGCCCTCAGGCGGCTTCCCGAGGCTCAGCGCCCCGGAAAGGTGTACTCGATGGAGGTCTGGCGCGGGCTGGACTGGCTCCGCGACGAGGACAAGACGGTATTCGACACCTCGCCGCATCCCAACCTAGCGGCGGCGCTGCTGGGGGTCTACGACTCACAGATCGCCGGGGGCAAGCGCTACGACAGCGCGGCGATTGGCCGCAGGCTCGCAAACGCCACCTTTTTCGCCAGCCACGATACCGATGACTGCGAGAGCATGTCCTACGCGCTTGATATCACGGAGCTTGTATACGGCTCGGGCCAAGCTCCCGGGGATTTCATAACGGGTTATATTGAAGCCTTCGCCGCGGAGGTGACCGGCAGGATAGCGAAATACTGGAAGTGACGGAGGGCAACATGAAATTTTTGGGCGTTGACGTAAATGTAAAAAATCTCCCCGAGCTTGACAAGGGCTATATTCCGCTCGAGGCGTTCACGCGCGCGTATCTGTCCGGGGCGAAAAAGCCGGTGGCGTTCGCGGTGGTGCGCTCAGAGAACGAGGTTTCGGTATACGATACTTTTATATACGGAACCGAGGAGATGCGCGAGGCCGATTTTTATTATTCCGGGCGCGTGGTCAAGCTGCTGCTATGGATGTGTGGGGGAGGCGAGGTCGTCGTCTGCGGGGATGAGGCCGTCGCGGAGCACATAAAGCGTGAGTACTCAAAGGGCGGAGCCCGGGAGTTCGACGCGGAGTTCATGGCGCGGGTATATGAACGGGATTTTCTTGTTAGGTATGCCCCGCTCTCGGAGAAACCCGCCGCAAAGGAGCAGTCCATACCGACAGGCGGTTACTTCGACGGCTGCCGCATAGGCTTTGACGCGGGCGGAAGCGACCGCAAGGTGTCGGCCGTGGTGGACGGCAACGCGATATACAGTGAGGAGGTGGTCTGGTATCCCAAGATAACCGAGGATCCGGACTACCATTACGCTGGGATAGTGGAGGCATTTAAAACCGCCGCGTCCAAGATGCCGCGCGTTGACGCGATAGGGGTGAGCTCAGCGGGGATATACGTGAATAACCGCACGATGGTTGCTTCGCTTTTCCTCAAGGTGCCGCAGGATTTGTTTGACAAAAAGGTGCGCGACATATATGTAAACGCGGCAAAAGAGATCGGAGACGTGCCGCTGGTGGTGGCCAACGACGGGGACGTCGCCGCGCTCGCCGGAGCCCTTGAGCTGGGCGAGGGCAGGGTGCTTGGTATTGCGATGGGCACATCCCAGGCCGCCGGATACGTGGACACGGATAAGCACATCAAGGGCTGGCTCAACGAGCTCGCCTTCGCTCCGGTGGACTGCGGGCCGGAGGCCATGCGCGACGAGTGGTCGGGCGACATCGGTTGCGGCGTAAAATACTTCTCCCAGGACGGGGTTATTAAGCTGGCGGCCTTCGCGGGCATAGAGCTTGACGAGTCGCTCTCCCCGGCGCAAAAGCTCAAGGTTGTTCAGGGGCTTATGGAGAAGGGCGACGGCAGGGCGGCCGCGATCTACCGCTCAATCGGCGTCTATCTGGCGCACACAGCCGTGCTGTACACCCGCTTCTACGATCTCCGCAACATCCTGCTGCTGGGCAGGGTTATGTCGGGCGAGGGCGGAGCGATAATTCTCAAAACGGCAAACGAGGTTCTGGCGGACGAGTACCCCGAGTGCGCCGGAAAGCTCAGGCTTGTCCTGCCCGATGAGAGCAGCCGCAGGGTAGGCCAGTCCGTAGCCGCAGCGGGACTGCCTAAGGTGAAGTGAAGTCAGAGCTTATAAACGGAGGGCAGCCGAATTTGAATCGGCTGCCCTCCGTGGTACAGGCGCTATACACCGTAGGGGACGCCGCCCTCGGCGTCCCGCGCTGCTAATCCTGCGCTTTGTCCGGGAATAATCCTGCGCGTGCTTGCATCGCAACCATGCTCGGCTTATTTCCGGACCCGGCCGGCTCCGCTCTTCTCATTTTATCTCGCATCCCGGATAATACCATTCCAATATTTCGGTGTATCTCTTGCCCTCAAGGGCCATGGCGCGAGCCCCCGTTTGGCTCATGCCCACGCCGTGCCCGTAGCCCTTTGTGCTGAACACAACCGTCTTTGCGCCCACAGAAACGGCAAAGTTGCTGGACAGCAGTCCAAAAACCTTACGAATCTGCGGGCCAGTCGCCTCAACGCCGCCAATTTTCAGTTTTTTCACATGCCCGACCCCGGTTCGTTCGATATCCGTAAACCAGTTCGCCCCTTTTTTGTTCAGCTTGGCCTTGGGCCACTCCTTTTGGAGCTTTTTTTTGCAGTCCGAGAGAGATATCTCCACCAGGCCTTCGTATTTTTCGGCCTCAAGGTCTCCGGGACTGTCAACGCTGCGCAAATACGGCAAATCCTCTCCCCATACGTCCGAGCTGTTTTCGGTGGCGCCGGCGGAGGTGGCGTGGAACACGGCCAGGGCAGGCTGCCCGCCGTACAGCAAAAGCTGCCCGTCGGTCATGCTGACCGCGTAGCGTATTTTGGCCTGGTACAGCGCCGCGCTGTCCCCCCAATTCGCGGCTGCTGCGGACAGCGGCCTGTAAACCTGGCAGCAGGCGGGGCTGGCGCAGACGTCCGCGCCGGGGTGCTTTTGACCGGAGCTTATATGATAGTACATGTATGTCCTGGCGGCGACCGCCTGGGCCTTGAGCGCTTCAGTCGGATACAGGGCGGGCATCTCCCCGGCGACAACACCCTCAAGGTATTCGGCCACCGTCATTTCTTCGATTTCCTGCCCCGTGAGCACCTTTACGGTCTTGATGGCGTCTGAGATATCCGGAGCTTTCCACTCGACCTCGACGTCCTCCTCGGGGAGCGGAAGTATTGTGATGTACTCGTAGCCCTCAAGGTATTCGGGGACGTATTCACCCCCGCTATCGGGGGAGGGCTCAGGGGCAGCGGGCGCTTCCATCGCGCCGGTGGTATAAAGGGCTGGTATCAGAAACGCGACAAATAAAAGCGCGCTGCAAATCAATATGAATTTTTTCATTGTCTCTCTCCCGTCCAAGACGCTTTGCGCACATATAAAACTTGACTTTGAGCCTGTAAAAGCATAATATATTGGAAACTGTTTTTTGTGCAGGAAGGAAGTATGGATCATGGCGACAGCGATGAGTGAAAAAGCGCAAGGGTTTATAGAAAATGTATGCGGACAATACCCCAGGCATAACTACATTGACCCCATATATTATGAAAACTACAATGTCAAGCGCGGCCTGCGCAACGCTGACAATACCGGTGTTCTGGCAGGCATAACAAAGATCGGCGCTGTTCACGGCGCGATTGTGGAGGACGGAGAGCGAGTGCCGATCGAGGGCAAGCTCTATTACCGCGGCTATGAGATCAACGACATTATCAACGGTTTCACGGGAGAGGGCAGGCAGGGCTTCGGCGAGGTGGCGTATCTGCTGCTCTATGGCAGTCTTCCGACCAGGTCGGAGCTGGACACGTTCGAGGAGGTCATGTGTGAGCTGAGGACGCTTCCGCCAAGCTTTACCGAGGACATGATACTCAAGGCCCCCAGCCCGGACGTTATGAACAAGCTCGCGCGCTGTGTGCTGGCGCTCTACTCCTATGATTCCAATCCCGACGACTGCTCGCTGCCCAATATGCTGCGACAGAGTATGCAGCTCATCGCGCAGGTCGCGCCCATTGTCGCGCACGCTTACTTCACCAAACGGCATTATTATAACAATGAAAGCCTTATTATACACAATCCGCAGGATTTGCCGCTGGCGGAGAATTTTTTGCAGATGGTAAGGCCGGATCAGAAGTACACCCAGGAGGAGGCCAGGCTGCTTGACATCTGCCTTGTGCTCCATGCCGAGCACGGCGGCGGAAACAACTCCTCCTTCACCTCAAGGGTTCTCTCCTCCTCGGGGACGGACACATACTCGGCAATCTCGGCGGCGGTCAGCTCGCTCAAGGGTCCCAAACACGGCGGAGCGAACATAAAGGTTATGGAGATGTTCGAAGCTATCAAGGAAAACGTGCGGGACTGGAAGGACGACGACGAGATATCGTCCGTATTGGGCAGGATAATCGACAAAAAGCTTGGGGACTGCTCGGGGCTCGTATACGGCATGGGACACGCGGTCTACACGCTGTCGGATCCCAGGGCGATCCTTCTGAAAAAATACGCCAAGGAGCTCGCGGCCTCGAACAGCATGATGCCGGAGTTTGAGCTGCTTGAATCCGTAGAGCGGCTGACCCCGGGCGTGTTTGCCTCCGTGAAGGGCGGAGGCAAGATAATCTCGGCGAATGTGGATATGTATTCGGGGCTTGTCTATCAGATGCTCAATATTCCGACAGACCTGTTTACCCCTCTGTTCGCGATAGCGCGCACGGTGGGCTGGTGCGCCCACCGGATTGAGGAGGCGCTCTGCGGAGGCCGAATAATCCGCCCTGCCTACAGATCAATATCCGCTCAGTCGGTATATTCGCCTCTGGAGCGGCGCTGAGAGAATCAGAGCGCCATGTCTTATCATTAATTAGTGCGGCGGATGCCGCTCTGCGGTGCCGCGCGATAAGACGGGAATTGATTATTTTGTGCCTGCGCGGCGGCGGAATGGACGATAGACTTGAAAAAGGGAGTTATCCTGTTTGCCGTCACGCTGCTGGCGGGGCTTGTCGCGGGCTTTTTGAGAACATTGCAGCTCGCGTTCGCCTTTGACGGAAAAACGCAGCTCTTAAATCCGCACCCATCCACGACATTTCTGCTTTGGACGGTTGGAGTTTTTGCGGTCGCTGCGGTTTGGCTTTCGGCCAAATACCCGAAGTACGAGCCGGGGGAGACCAATAAACCGCCCGCGCCCTGGCTTGTCATCGAAATCGCGGCCTGCGCGTCCCTGCTGTTCTCGTGCGGCTACGGGCTGTATGGACTCGGTGAGAGCTTCCACGCGGTCATATTGATATTCAACCTTCTGGGAGTGTTCGCCGCGTTCTCGATTCTTGTAGCGGCCGTGTACACTTGCAGGGGGGTATTGACCGCGGGCACCGGCTTCTATTACACCGTGCCGGTGTTCTGGTGCTGCTTTGCGCTGGTGCTGGACTTCTGGTCACATTCCGCGAACCCGGTTATTTTGTCCTTTGTGTTTATGATGTTCTCGTTGATATTCCTGGCGGTATCCGCCCACGCGGCGGCTGGATACTTATTCGGGAGGCAGCGCTCGCGGCGCTCGCTGGCGTACTGCGCCTTTGGACTTTTCTTTTCCCTGATGACCCTGGTTTCGCTTGTGCTCTACCCGTTTTTTGAGGACTCCGAAGCCATTGTAAAGGTTACTGCGGTGACGCCAGGGGATTTGGCAAAGCTCGGCTTTATGGTTCTGCACCTCGGCGCGCTGTTTTACGCGCTTATAAGCGGAGCCCTTCGCAAGCCGGAGCTTTCGGAGGAGGCCCGGTCCGAGGATGCTTTGATGCCGGAGGCTGTGGAAGCAGCCGATGACAGCGCTGGCGCTGCGGAGATTGAGTAGGTCTATAGAAGAACAATAAACGGCATGGAGGGGCATATATGATTGGATTTCCGGGACTTGGCATACCAGAATTCAAGATTGACGGAATCGTTTTTTCCATCGGCGGCTTTTCCATCCACTGGTATGGAGTTATAATCGCGCTCGGGTTTTTTCTCGCGGCCCTGTATGTCTGCAAAAGGGCGCCGGCGTTCAACCTGACCGCCGACGATATGATTGACATGCTGATTTTCGCCGTGCCGCTGGCTATTATCGGCGCAAGGCTTTACTATGTGGCGTTTAACTGGGACTATTACAAAGAAGACCTGTCCCAGATTGTCAGGATATGGGACGGCGGCATAGCGATATACGGCGCCGTTATTTTCGCGGTTATAACCTGCGTGCTGTTTTGCTGGGTCAAGCACATCAGCGTCGGGGCGATGCTCGACCTGGGGGCGCTGGGGCTTCTGATCGGTCAGGCAATAGGGCGCTGGGGCAACTTTGTAAACCTGGAGGTCTTCGGAACCGAGACAAAGCTCCCCTGGCGCATGTCGGTTAACGGCTCAGAGGTTCACCCGCTGTTCCTGTACGAGTCGCTCTGGAACGCTCTGGGCTTTGTCCTGCTGCATTTCCTGTCAAGGAAGCGCAAGTTCAACGGCCAGATCATGCTCCTGTATGTTGCGTGGTACGGTCTGGGCCGCGGAGCGCTTGAGGGTATGCGGACCAGCGAGTATTCGCTCATGCTGGGCACCCTGCGAGTATCGCAGCTGGTCGGGTTTGTCAGCTGCGTCATAGCCCTCGCGATACTGCTGTATCAGCTTGTTTTTAAGACGCACGACCCGGAAGACCTCTCGGCCTGGGTCACGGCACGCGAAAGCTGGATAGAGTCCAATATGAAAAAACAGGCCGCCGGCGTGGCGGTCAGCGTGGAGGAGTCGGAGGAACCCGCTGTTTGCGACGGAGCCTCAGACATCGGCGACGATATGACAGGCGGGCTTCCGGAGGGGGAAGCCGAATCGCCTGAAGAAACGGAAAAGGAGTAGGCTCATGGCTGTTCTCATGGACGGAAAGGCTCTGGCCGCAAAAATAAAGGCTGAAATCAAGGCGCAGGCGGGCGCTCTTCGCGCAAAGGGTACGGTGCCGGGGCTCGCGGTGGTGATCGTAGGGAGCGACCCCGCATCCCTGCGGTATGTAAAGCATAAAAAGAGGGACTGCGCCGAGTGCGACATTGAAAGCTATGAATACGCCCTGCCGGAGGAGACCGGCATGACAGAGCTCTTGGAGCTTATTGACAGGCTGAACCGCGACCCCAAGGTTCACGGCATACTGGTTCAGATGCCGCTGCCGAAGGGCTATGACGAGCAAAGGGTGCTGTACTCGATATCCCCATCCAAGGATGTGGACGCCTTCCATCCCGAAAACGTGGGGCTTATCAGCATAGGAACCCCCCGCTTCCTGCCGTGCACCCCGGCAGGGGTGATGGCGATGCTGGACGCTTACGGCATTGACCCGAAGGGCAGGGAGTGTGTCGTGGTGGGCCGCTCCAACATTGTCGGCAAGCCTCAGTCGATGCTGCTGCTCCAGAGGCATGGTACTGTCACAGTCTGCCACAGCAGGACAAACAATCTGGCGGAGGTCACAAGACGCGCGGATATTCTTGTGTGCGCGGTGGGCAAGATGGGGCTTATCACCGGAGATATGGTCAAGCCGGGGGCGGTCGTCGTCGATGTGGCCATGAACGTCAAGCCGGACGGCAAGCTGACGGGGGATGTGGTTTTCTCCGAGGTGGAGCCTAAGGCGTCCTGTATCACCCCGGTGCCGGGAGGCGTCGGCCCCATGACGCGTGTCATGCTGCTGAGAAACACGATAACGGCGGCCGGTGGAGCATTGTAAAAATCTTTACATCAAATAATCTGGGCCGGGGCGTTTGCCCCGGCCCAGACGCACTATGTTGATATTAAAGCTCGTCAAGGCTTCCGAACGTATATCCCATCTCCTCCCACTTTGTAAGAAGCTCATCCAGGATATCGGCGTTTGTCCTGGACGTGCTGTGAAGAAGCACAACCGCGCCGGGATGTATGCGCGGAAGCAGCTTATCGAAGGCCTGCTGCCTTGTCGGCTGCTTATCCTCGTACCAGTCGACGTAGGCGAGGCTCCAGAACACGGTTCTGTAACCTAGCTGCTGGGCCTGCGCGAGGTTCGACTCGCTGTATTTGCCTTGAGGAGGCCGGTAAAAGCGCGGCATATCTGATCCGGTGATCTGTTTGTAAAGCTCCTCGAGAGAGGTCAGCTCCCTCCTGAAGGACTCAATGTCCGCGATTTTTGACATATCCGGGTGGTGATATGTGTGGTTTCCGACAATGTGGCCCTCGTCGCACATCCTCTTGACCAGCTCGGGGCTGGTCTTTAAATAGTTTCCCACCAGAAAAAACGCCGCCCTGACGTTGTGCTTTTTCAGCGTGTCCAATATGGAGGTCGTATAGCCGTTTTCGTAACCCGCGTCAAAGGTGAGGTAGATGGTGTTTTTTTCAGTGTCGCCCAGAAAAAAAGAATTGTATTGAGCGAGGAAGTCCGACGACGCGTTTCCGGTGGGGGGCTTGCCCTCCTGATGGAAACCGAGGCCCCAGTTCGTGTTTACCGTTTCAACCGCTCTGCTGTCGGCCCTTGTGACGATGATTATGGCCAACGCCAGGACAGTCGCGCAGACTGCCGATATTGCCAGGAGTCTTCTGCCGTTTAGCACCATGTACATTATTCCACCAGCGTTCCAAATATTTGTTGTCCACATTTAAATATATGGATGATGCGGATGAAACATGCCCGTATATTGAGGCGCTGAGCTATTGAGCTATCTGGCCAAAAGCTTGTCCGCCACATACAGCCCGTTGGCGGCGGCGTGCGAGAGGCTCCGCGTGAAGCCAGAGCCGTCCCCTATAGCGAAAAGACCCGGATGCCCCGCGATTTCAAAGTCCTCGCACTTTGGGCGGGAGGAGTAGTATTTGCACTCGACGCCGTACAGCAACGTGTCGTGGTTGGCGGTTCCGGGCGCGACCTTGTTCAGCGCGTGCAGCGTTTCTAGGATGTTGTCGAGCTGGCGCTTGGGAAGGCACAGCGACAGATCCCCCGGCACGGCGGACAGGGTGGGCTCGGTGGTTGAGGCTCTGAGCCTGTGCTCGTTCGTGCGTCGCCCCGCCTCAAGGTCGCCCAGGCGCTGAACGAGCACGCCGCCGCCGGAGAGCTGATTGGCCAATGCCGCGACGTTTTTGGCGTATCGTATCGGCTCATTGAAGGGCTGTGTCAGGCGAAGGGTGGACAGCAGCGCGAAGTTGGAGTTGCGGCTTTTTTTGGCCTCGTCCTTGTAGGCGTGGCCGTTGACGGTCAGTATGCCTCCGGTGTTCTCGACGACCACATGCCCGCGCTCGTTGAAGCAGAACATGCGGGTGATGTCGCCGTAGCGCTGGCTGCGGTACCATATCTTGGGCTCGTAAATGCGCCTGGAAAAATGGTTCCAGACAAGGGCAGGGAGCTCGACCCGCACCCCGATGTCGACCTGGTTGCTCTCAAGCGGGATACTGTTTTTACCGCACCAGGCCGCGAAGAACTCGCTGCCGGAGCGCCCCACCGCGAATATTATGTTTTCGGCCCTAATCTCACGCGTCTCGCCGTCTTTTTTATATATAACCGTATGGGAAGCGCTGTCCGCGTCCAGCGCCTCGGCGCGTGTTATCAGCTCGCATCTTTGGGAGACTGCGTCTATCATGCGCCGCATTGTTTCAAGGTTCGCGTCCGTGCCCAGGTGTTTGAGCTGCCCCTGCTGCATGTGCAGGTCGTACTGAAGGCACAGGGTTTTAAGCTCGTCGTCCGGCATGTACCGCTCGGACGGCGCGCCGAACAGCCTGAGTATGTCGTCCGCGCGCTCAATATAGGAGAGCACAAGCGAGGGCTCAAGCACATCGGTGAGCCAGCCGCCGTACTCGGTTGAGATGACGTATTTACCGTCTGAAAACGCGCCCGCGCCCGCCATGCCCTCCATGATCGCGCACGGGGAGCAGCGCAGACAGCCCTTTGATTTTTTTTCTACTATCGGACAGTGACGCCCTGAAATATCTTTGCCCTTCTCAATGAGGGTGACGTCCCGTCCGCCCTCCGACAGCGCATAGGCTGCCATGAGTCCACTGATACCCCCGCCGATTATTACGATTTTGCCTGCCAAAATTACACCTCGCAATGCCCGCAATAAGCGGATTGAATAGTAAATACAGCACAAGTATAGGCTCACAAACATCAAAAGTCAACAATACCTCCCGGCTGTTCTTGCAAACCGGAAGATTTTAGCGTATAATCATCCTGCGAAACTGTAACGGCATGCCCGACGCGCCTGCGGCGTCGCGGCATGCCATGAGGATATAAGGGGGCGTTCGGGTGGTATCCAAGGTCAGATCGCTGGGGCTGTCCGGAGTGGGCGGGCTAGAGGTATCGGTGGAATGCTTTCTGTCACAGGGGTTACCTGGATTTGAAATTGTCGGGCTTCCGGACGCGGCCGTCAAGGAGTCCCGGGACCGGGTTCGGGCCGCGATGAAAAACACCGGCTTTGAGTTCCCGATGCGCCGCATAACAATGAACCTTGCCCCAGCGGATATCCGCAAGGAGGGCTCGACATACGATCTTCCCGTCTATCTATGCCTGTTGTCCGCATCGGGGGATATCGCCCCCCTTCCGGATCATGCGGCGTTTATCGGGGAGCTTTCGCTGGAGGGTGAGCTCCGCCCGGTTTCCGGGGTGCTGCCGATGGCACTTGAAGCTGTCAGATGCGGAATCACCGAGCTGTTTGTTCCAAGGGATAACGCCCGCGAGGCGTCCATCGTCTCCGAGCTGAAGGTATATCCTGCTGCCCGTGTAGAGGAGATACTGGCCCATCTGGCCGGCCGCAAGCCCATAATGCCTGCTCCGACTTATATACCAGGGCAGTCCTCGCGGCCCGTTCTCGACTTTGCCGAGGTGCGCGGGCAGGACAATGTCAAGCGCGCGCTTGAGATTGCGGCGGCCGGGAGCCATAACGTGCTTCTGATGGGGCCGCCCGGCGCGGGCAAGTCGATGCTCGCGCGGCGCCTGCCCTCGATATTGCCTGATATGACAAGGGCTGAGAGCCTTGAGACCACGGGGATACACTCGATAGTGGGCCTTGTTGGCAAGGATGAGCCGCTTTGCACCACCCGCCCGTTTCGCAGCCCGCACCACACAATTTCCCCGGCCGGGCTTGCGGGCGGGGGCTCTGTGCCGAGACCCGGCGAGATGAGCCTTGCGCACAACGGGGTGCTGTTTCTGGATGAACTGCCGGAGTTCCCGAGGGACGCGCTGGAGGCGCTGCGCCAGCCGCTTGAGGATGCCTGTGTGACGATTTCACGCGTGTCCGGCACCATAGCCTACCCGGCCAGATTCATGCTGGTCTGCGCGATGAACCCGTGCAAGTGCGGCTGGTACGGGCATCCCTCCGGGCGTTGTTCGTGCCCGGACAACTCGGTGCGCTCCTACCTCGGAAGAATCAGCGGGCCGCTGCTGGACAGAATTGATATCCAGATAGAGGTTCCCGCAGTATCCTATGAGGATCTGGTGCACAAACCGGCCTCGGAGCCGTCGTCCTCTATAAGGACACGTGTGAACACAGCCAGAAATATCCAGAATGCCCGCTATAAGGGCAGGGCAGCCGACAACGCACATCTGGACGCCGAGGGAATGCGCGAGTTTTGCGCGCTGGACGAAGCCGGGGACAGGCTTATGCAGAGCGCGTTTGAACGCCTGGGGCTCACCGCGCGTTCTCACGGGAGAATACTGAGGGTGTCGCGGACGATAGCCGATTTGGACGGGGCAAAAGACATATCCGCGAAGCATCTCGCGGAAGCTCTGCAGTACAGGCAGATGACGCAGCAATAGTGGGAGGGATGCGCCGATGGGCTTGATAAATGCTTTCAAATTCCTTGTTATGGGCCGCCACGGAGACAATTCGGAGGTGCGGTTTTTTCGCTCGTTTTTTGCCATGAACATTATCGCTGTCGCGGATATTCTTCTTCATGTGCTCTATTTCATTTTGTTCGTGGTTTTTGGATACGGCGCCCTGCTGCTCAGCCTTCAGGCGCTTGCCATAATAGCGGGTATATGCGCTTTGGTGGCCAATCACAGAGGGACAAAGGATACAGCCGCGATTATCCTCACCGTGGAGGTGGGAGTGTACAGCGTAGTCTGGCTGGTGTTTATGGGCGGGGCGTCCTACATGCAGTGGTTCGCGCTGTGCGGCATGATCGCTCACTACCTGTTTACCGATATCAGCAAGAAAAAGCGTACCATTCTGATGGTGTTCCTGGCGGTGTGCATAAACGCGAGCCTGCTGATTGACCGCGCTCTTCCCCCCCTTGTGCCCAATGTAAATTACGCGGTTTTCAGCACCATTACCTTCAACGCGATATTCCTGACGATGATACTCGAGCTGCTGCTCAGCAGCATCGCCACAGGGATAGCGCAAAGGCACTTTGATGAGACTCTGGCCCACGAAAAGGACATCTCGATGAAGGATCCGCTCACCGGGCTGTGGAACCGCAGATATATACATGTTCAGGAGAATCCCATACTCTCAATGTCCTTAAACACCTCGAACTGTCTGGCCATTCTGGATATCGACCACTTCAAGCTGGTCAACGACTCCTATGGCCACGCGGTGGGCGACCGCATGCTCCAGCATTTCGCCAACCTTATGATGACAAGCTTCCGCAGCACCGATGTGATAATCCGCTGGGGTGGCGAGGAATTTATGCTGATGATAAGCGGCGTTGGCATAGAACGGGCCGGGGAGATGCTGACGGGTTTTCTGAAAAAGACGAGGGCCTCGCCTCTGCAGACTGAAGACGGGAGAGTCGCCTTCACGTTTACCGCCGGAGTATGCGAGCTCCACCCCGACATGCCGCTTCAAGCCGCCGTTGAAACCGCGGACAGGAGGCTGTACGCCGGAAAGAACGCCGGAAGAAACCGAATTGTTATTCGGGACGAATAAACCAGGCAGTTTTATTCCGTCTGCGGCGGGGTAAATATCGCTACCACGACTAAACCTTGCCGCAATAGCTCCCGAAAACGCTCTTCCCGCTGTCCGGGAGGCGCATTTGCCCGCCATTGACGGCAAGGTTTAATTGGTACATCAATAACAAATAGAAATCCAGAGGTACACCGATGGCAAGGAAGAAATCATCCCCCGGCAAGACCGTCGAGGGGCTCACCGCTGAAATGATACTCAAGCCTATAACCCGGACGATTGAAGAGAATTTTATGCCCTACGCGATGAGTGTCATCGTGTCCCGCGCGATTCCGGAGATAGACGGCTTCAAGCCGTCCCACCGCAAGCTCCTGTACACGATGTACAAAATGGGACTTTTGACCGGGGCCCGGACAAAGAGCGCGAACGTGGTCGGACAGACGATGCGGCTCAATCCC
This sequence comes from Oscillospiraceae bacterium, assembly GCA_031556035.1. Classification (GTDB taxonomy): domain Bacteria; phylum Bacillota; class Clostridia; order Oscillospirales; family UBA929; genus JAVBTT01. The sequence continues at coordinate 65,844 of JAVBTT010000004.1, read as the reverse complement.
CACGGCGAGGGGGCGATATACGAGACGATGGTGCGGCTAGCGCGCGGCAGCGAGTCGCTGCTGCATCCGTTTGTGGACTCCAAGGGCAACTTCGGCAAGGTCTACAGCAGGGATATGGCCTACGCCGCCTCGCGGTACACCGAGGTGAGGCTTGACGCTATATGCGGCGAGATTTTCCGGGATATAGACCGCGATACGGTGGATTTTTCCGACAATTACGACAACACCACCCAGGAGCCGACTCTGCTGCCCACCACCTTTCCGAACATACTGGTGTCCGCCAACCAGGGCATAGCGGTCGGGATGGCGTCGCAGATATGCGGCTTCAATCTTGCCGAGGTGTGCCGCACAACCGTCGCGCTGCTTAATAATCCGGACTGCGACCTGCTGGAGACGATGCCCGCGCCGGATTTCTCCACCGGAGGGGAGCTTCTCTACAGCAGGGATGACATGGCGTCCATATATGAGACAGGGCGGGGCTCGTTTAAGGTGCGCTCGCGCTGGCGCCATGACAAGGCCGCAGGGGTGATCGAGGTGTATGAAATACCGTACACCACCACGATTGAGGCGATTGTCGACGGGGTAACGAAGCTAGTCAAGGACGGGAAGTTGAAGGAAGTCTCAGATATCCGCGACGAGACCGACTTAAACGGGCTCAAGATCGCTATAGACATCAAGCGCGGGGTCGAGCCGGAAAAGCTGATGCAGCGCCTTTTCCGCATGACGTCCCTCCAGGAGAGCTTTTCCTGCAACTTTAACGTGCTGGTCGCGGGCTCCCCCCGGGTGATGGGTGTCCGGGAGCTTCTGACTGAATGGCAGGCATGGCGGCTGGAGTGCGTGAGGCGCAGGCTGCATTTTGACGCGGGCAAGCTCCGGGAAAAGCTGCATTTGCTGCTGGGGCTCCAGAAGATATTGCTGGATATCGACAAGGCGATTAAAATAATCCGCGAGACAGAGGAAGAAGCCGAGGTTGTGCCGAACCTGATGATCGGTTTCCGGATCGACAAAATACAGGCGGAGTATATAGCGGATATCAGGCTGCGCAACATCAACAAGGAGTTTATACTCAAGCGGCTGGCCGAGGTCGACTCGCTCAAGGCGGAGCTGGAGGAGCTTGAAAAAACGCTGGCCGACCGGAGCCGCATAACCGCACTGATAATCCGCGACCTTGAGGCGGTGGAGAAAAAGTACGGGGCGCCGCGCAGGACCACTCTGATATACGACCATCAGGAATATCAGCCGGAGGAGCACATTGAGGATTACCCGGTGAATTGCTTTGTCTCCCGCGAGGGATACTTTAAGAAGATAACCCCCGCGTCACTGAGGATGTCAGGCGAGCACAGGTTCAAGGACGGCGACGCGCTGTTCCAGGCCTTCGATGGTACGAACAAGGAGGAAATACTGTTTTTTACCAACCGCCGCCAGTGCTACAAGGTCAGGCTTCACGAGTTTGAGGACACGAAGGCCTCCGCGCTTGGGGATTACCTGCCGTCAAAGCTCGGCATGGAGGACGGGGAAAACGTCGTGTTCACCTGTCTTCCCGGGGATTTCAGCGGCAATCTGCTGTTCTGCTTTGAAAGCGGCAAGGTGGCCCGTGTGGAGCTGGCGGGCTACGCCACCGTCACAAACCGCAGGAAGCTGACCGGGGCCTACGGCGACAAATCCCCGTTGGCGGCTGCAATGCACCTTGCAGGGGAGCTTGAGCTGGCGCTGTTTTCGTCGGACGGGCGTGCGCTGCTGTTCCACACCTCGCAGCTTGCCCCCAAGACCACCAGGAGTACGCAGGGGGTGGCGGTCATGGCGGTAAAGCCGCGCCACAAAATAGTCCGAATGGAGCTCGCGGGCGCCTGCGGGATAGTGAACGCGTCCCGCTACCGTGTGCGCAGTCTGCCGGGCGCCGGGCTTCCGCTGAAGCCCGAGGACAGGGGAGAGGAACAGCTCGAAATCGAGTAGGTGCGATCTGCGTCGACCGCAGTCGCGCAAAGAGAATTTTCATAGCTTAGGTGGGAATGGATGAAACACAGGCATCTGCGCATATTGTCGGATTTAGTGATCATTACAATCGGGTCGGCTGTTTTCGCCTGCTCGGTGAGCCTTGTGCTCGAACCCTTCAACATAGTCCCCGGCGGCTTTACCGGAATAGCGATGCTCATATATTCGCAGTGGCAGGGGCTGTCCATCGGCACGCTCGCGTTCCTGCTGAACGTGCCGTTGCTCGCGCTCAGCTTTATTTTTCTGGGCCGCAAGTTTCTGTTTTACACTGCGTTCGGCACCATGATGTCCTCGATAATGATAAACGTCACCGCCAGTTTCGAGCCGTGGTTTACCCCTGAAAACACCACCGACCGGATGCTTGTCGCGGTGGCGGGGGGAGTCCTGATGGGGGTGGGGCTGGGTCTTGTCTTTCTGCGCGGGGGCACAACCGGGGGCAGCGACATCGTCTCAAGGCTGCTCAAGCTGCTGTTTCCGCACGTTCAGATGGGCAGGATCATGTTTGCCTTCGACGGCTGCCTGGTTGTTGTCTCAATGATAGTGTTCCGGGATAAATATGTGGGCCTTTACGCAACCATATGCCTCTTCATCAGCTCTCAGATTATGGACGCCCTGCTCTACGGTCTTGTCACCGAGCGGGTAGCCTATGTGATATCGGACAAGTATGAGGAGATCGCGAAGGAGCTTGACGCCCAGCTTGGCCGCGGCTGCACATTTCTGCAGGGCGAGGGGGCTTATTCGCGCGCGCCGCGCACCGTCATACTCTGCGCCTTAAAGCGTCAGCAGATATCGCTTTTTAAGGCCATTGTCGTGAGCGTGGATCCGGGCGCGTTTTTTATACTGTCGGAGGCGAACGAGGTGCTGGGCGAGGGCTTCAGGGCCTACGACAAGCACGGGCTTTAATTCTGATATCCGCGCCGGAGGCGCGGGTATTAGGATGTGACAAACAGGGGAGGTGCAATTTTGAATTATTACATCTATGAAAATTGGACAGCAGAGAAAAAAGCAAAGATTCACAAGGGAAATTGTCCATACTGTAATCAAGGAGAAGGAGTGAGTAAAGAAAAGACGGATGGAAGAAATGGTTGTTGGCATGGTCCGTTTAAAGATTTTAATGAAGCTAAGAAAACCGCTAATTCAATACCTGATAGAGATGTAAGTTGCTGCAAAATGTGTAATCCTGAAATCAACGATTAATTATCATACATCATAAGGAGCCATACACATGCAATACAAAGCCGTAATATTCGATCTGGACGGCACTCTGCTGAACACGCTGGACGACATAGCGGACAGCATGAATTTCGCGCTGTCCTCAAAGAGCCTGCCGGTACATGACACAGATAAGTACAAGTACTTTGTGGGCAATGGAGTCGCCGAGCTGGCGCGGCGGGCCGTTCCGTCTGACGTCTCCCCGGAGCTTACGGGCGAGGTGCTTTCCGCATACACAGACAGATACGCGGCCCACAGCGCGGACCGCACCCGTCCCTATCCCGGCGTCACGGAGCTGCTGCGCGAGCTCGGCGCGCGCGGGCTCAGGCTTGCGGTGCTTTCAAATAAGCCGCACACGTCCACCCTCGCGGTTGTGGCGCAGTATTTCAACAACATAGAGTTTGCTGCGGTGCTGGGCGCACGCGACGGCGTCCCGGTAAAGCCCGATCCCGCCGGGGCGCTTGAGCTGGCGGAGCTTCTGGGTGCGGCGCCGGCGGATATACTTTATCTTGGGGATACGTCGGTGGACATGCAAACCGCTGCGGGTGCGGGCATGACGCCCGTGGGCGCCCTCTGGGGCTTCCGCACGAGGGAGGAGCTTGAGGAGGGCGGAGCGGCGCTTATCGCTGTGAGCCCTGGCGATTTCCTGAAGCTTCTGTGATGAGCTTAAAAACGCTTTGCAGAGTGGCCTCAACCGCGCTGGCTCTGGCCTTCCTGACGGGCTGCAGCATGCTGCTGGCCAGAGAGGTCTATGAGGAGTCTCCACATGTTGAGCAGCGCAACGACGACTCCGATGCGACCGACCTGGTTGCCGCCTCGGAAAGCAGCTTGAAGAACGCCATAATTCAGATGGTGCGCACCGGAATGACCGAGGGCACCATACAGCTGCTGCGCTATCAGGGCGACCCCAAGCGAGACCTGCTCAACGCGGTGGCCGAGGTATCCAACGAGGAGCCGATAGGCAAGTACGCCGTTTATTATATGACCTACGACCTGACGCAGGTTCTGACAAATTATCATGTGCTTATTTCTATCAAGTACCGCTGTACTCCCGAGCAGATAGAGTCGATAATGCAGACCAGCGGGCGCACGGGGCTGAAGGATTTGCTGCGTGAGACGATAAGCTCTTATGAACCGGTTCTCACGGTTGAGATGCCCTATTACGATGAAACGGACTACGATCCCCACGCGCTGCTGAGAGAACTGTACTTCGAAAATCCGGGCTTCGCGCTGGGGTATCCGGAGCTGGCGGTCACCCTGTATCCGGACAACGGACTTCGCCGCATAGCCGAGATAGATCTAAAGTACAAATATCCCCAGAGCGTGATGCTTTCACGGGTGGACGCCGTGAAAAGAAGCGCTGAGAAGCTGGTTGTGTTGCTGCCTTTTGAGCGCGACGACTTGAGACTTATACTTGAGATTCACGACCTGCTTGCGGAAAATATAGACTTTGACTTCGACGCGGAGGCAGATGCCCGCTTTACCGGGAAAACGCGCTCCGGCGACGCGTGGACGATATACGGCGCACTTGTGCTCGGCCGCGCGGTTGGTGAGGGGTACGCCCTGGCCTTCAAACAGCTCTGCGACGCGCTGTCAATTCCCTGCCGGCTGGTCTCGGGCCAGCTGTCCGGGGAGGAGCACGTATGGAATATCGTGCAGGCGGGGGGGAACTGGTACCACATGGATGTGGCCGCGGACGACATGGAGGGCGCGTATTCGTGGTTTCTCAGGAACGACAATGATATGCGCGTCGATCATCACTGGGACGAGGCGGACTTTGTCTGCGAGACGGAGAGTGTGCCTGTCGAAACCATCAGGAAAGACGCCGGAGTCCAGCCGGATACGGATGACGCCTCTCCGCCTCCGGACGGCGGAGAGCCAGATAACCCGTGATGTGTTTTACTGCTAACAAACTTATACCGCAAGGCATCCCTGTGCTTCGCTTTAGGGCGGGACTGGGGATGCTTTTTTTTATTATTGATCGTGGGACCAATACCTGTGTTGGAATTGTGATGAAAATTGTGAAAATTTATGAAAAGTCAGTGTATGTTTCCGGGAGTATGTCGTAATTATCATAATTCAATGACAACTTTTCTGTATACTGGATACACGATGTGACCGATGGTAAATCAGATCCGAAACGAGAGGAGGAACAGCAGCATGAACAGCAGCTCCGGAGCGTGCGACTGCCTGACCGGCGATCAGGAGCGGAAGCTCGCCCAGATCGCAAACGTGATTGACCTGTACAGGGATAAGGAGGGGAGCCTTATCCAGGTGCTGCATCTCGCGCAGGAAATATACGGATGCCTGCCGCTTGAGGTGCAGCAATTCATCGCGAAGGGTATGGATATTCCGCTGTCAGAGGTGGCGGGAGTTGTATCTTTTTACTCGTTTTTTACTCCCGTGCCCAGGGGAGAGCACACCATAAGGGTTTGCCTGGGAACCGCGTGCTATGTACGCGGCGGGAAGAAAATCGTGGAGCATCTTCAGGAGCGCCTGGGAGTGGAGCTTGGCGGCACGACCGCAGACGGCAAGTTCACCTTTGAGGTGGCCCGGTGTATCGGCGCCTGCGGTCTGGCGCCGGCAATGATGATCGACGACACTGTGTACAAGCAGGTCAACGTCAACAAGCTTGAGCGCATTCTTGAAAATTATTGAAGGGAGGCGGGAAAATGAGCGGCATGAAAATAAAGACTCCGCAGGATATGCAGCAAATTGGAGAGACATATAGCGAGTCGCTGGAGCGATACAGGCACCAGATTCTCGTCTGCGGCGGCGCGGGCTGCGTCTCTTCCGGCTGCGCCGAAATAGAGCGGTCTGTCGAGGACGCGCTGGCGGAACTCGGACTGACCAGACAGACCAGGGTCATGGAGACCGGCTGCATGGGCACATGCGCCGCCGGCCCTGTAATGCTTATCCTCCCCGAGCGAATTTTTTACACAAAGCTCACCCCCGACAGGGTGCGGAAAATTCTCCGGGCCCATCTCGTTGAGGGCAGGGTTATCGAGGAGTACACGTTTTATGACAGCGCCCTACAGCGCTATGTGCCTAAAATTGACGACATAGATTTTTTCCGCCAGCAGGTCAAGATAGCGCTGCGGAACTGCGGTGCCATGGAGCACGCCAGCATCGAGGCCTACATAGCGCGGGACGGCTACAGGGCCGCGATGGACTATCTCACAAACAAGAGCGGCGCGGATGTCGTGGCCGAAATAAAAAAATCCGGACTTATGGGGCGCGGCGGAGCGGGCTTCCCCACCGGAGTCAAGTGGGAGGCGGGCAGGAATGCCGCCGGCGATGAAAAATACCTCGTCTGCAACGCCGACGAGGGCGACCCCGGCGCGTTCATGGATCGCAGCCTGATAGAGGGAGACCCGCATTCCCTGATCGAGGGGATGCTTCTCGGCGGATACGGCATCGGCGCCAGGAACGGCTATGTTTACGTCCGCGCGGAATACCCGCTCGCGATAGAGCGTCTCGAGAAGGCGATAGGGCAGGCGAGGGAATACGGCATATTGGGCAGGGATATTTTCGGCTCCGGCTTTGACTTTGAGCTTGAGATACGCATCGGCGCGGGCGCGTTTGTCTGCGGTGAGGAGACGGCTCTGATGAGCTCGATTGAGGGCGGACGCGGCGAGCCGCGCCAGAAGCCACCATTCCCGTTCCAGAGCGGGCTGTTCGGCAAGCCCACCATTATCAACAACGTCGAGTCCCTCTGCAACGTCCCGGCGATCCTTTTCAAGGGCGCGGAGTGGTACTCGGGTTTCGGGACCGAAAAGAGCAGGGGCACAAAGGTGTTCGCGCTGGCAGGGGATATCACCAACACGGGCATTGTCGAGGTTCCGATCGGGATACCGCTCGGTAACATCCTCTTCGACATCGGCGGAGGCGTCCCGAACAACAAGGCGTTTAAGGCGGCTCAGATAGGCGGGCCGTCCGGCGGCTGCATCACCAGGGAGAACCTAAACACCCCCACCGACTACGAGAGCCTGAAAAACCTGGGCGCGATCATGGGCTCGGGCGGCCTTATCTCAATGAATGAGGACTCCTGCATGGTCGACACGGCGCGGTACTTCATGGACTTCATACAGGACGAGAGCTGCGGCAAGTGCGTGTCCTGCCGGATAGGCACCAAGCGCATGCTGGAGATACTGGAACGCATATGCGCGGGTCTTGGCGAGGAAGGCGACATTGAGCTGCTGGAGAAGCTGGGCGAGACGATCCAGCTCACCGCGATGTGCGGCCTGGGGCAGACCGCGCCCAACCCGGTGCTCAGCGCTATTAATAACTTCCGGGACGAATTTGAGGAGCACATCAGGGATAAGCGCTGCCGCGCGGGTGTCTGCTCCGAGCTGTTTATCTCACCCTGTGAAAACACCTGCCCGGCCAACGTCAATGTCCCGGGCTACACCTCGCTCGTGGCAGAGGGGCGGTTTATTGACGCCTACAACCTGATACGGCAGGAAAACCCGTTCCCGGCGGTCTGCGGCCGCGTCTGCACCAGACCGTGCGAGAGCAAGTGCAGGCGGCGCACAATGGACGAGGCGGTCGCCATCTGCGACATAAAACGCTTTGTGGCCGACTATGCGCACAAGCATGAGAAGCCGATTATCAACGACGTCATATTCCCGAAGAACGGCAAGCACGTCTCGATCATAGGCGCGGGCGCGGCGGGGCTCACCTGCGGCTACTATCTCGCCCGCATAGGTTACGACATCGACGTGTATGAGTCTGAGAACGTGGCGGGCGGGGTGCTGGCGTTCGGCATTCCAGAGTACAGGCTTCCGATGGAGGTGCTCCAGCACGAGATAGGACTTATCGAGAAGGAGGGCGTCAACGTCCACCTGAATACCGCCGTCGGGAAGGACATCGGCTTCACCGAGCTGCGCGACACCAGCGACGCCGTGTTTGTATCCACAGGCACCCAGTTCCCGCAGAAGGTCAATATAGACGGGGAAAACCTCAAGGGCGTCATTCACGGAATAGATTTCCTCAAGATGGTGAACCTCAGCCAGGATTTCGAGTTCGGCAAAAGGGTGGTCGTGATAGGCGGAGGCAACACCGCTGTAGACTCGGCGCGCGTGGCTCTGCGCCTGGGCGCGGAAAAGGTCACGCTGCTCTACAGGCGCACCAGAGGAATGATGCCCGCCTACGTGTCCGAAATCCGTGAGGCGCTGGAGGAGGGCGTTGAGCTGATTGAGCTTGCCCAGCCGGTCGCCGTTCTGCCTGACAAAAGCGGCAGGGCCGCCAGGGTGGAATGCGTCAAAATGTCGCTCGGGGAATTCGACTCGAGCGGGCGCAGGCGATCGGTGCCGGTCAAGGGCTCGAACTTCTTTGTGGAGGCGGACACGGTGATCCCCGCGGTCAGCCAGTACGCCGATTTCCCGTTCATTCCGACAGAGAACGTGGGCCTTACCCCGTGGGGCACATTTACCATCGACGAGAATACGATGATGACTACTATGAAGGGCGTATTCGCGGGCGGCGACGTTGTGCGCGGGCCGGACACAGTCATCCAGGCAATCGCGGACGGCAAGAAGGCCGCCATCGCCATTGACAAATACCTGGGCGGCAGGGGAGTGCTCAACAAGGGCACCGAGATCAAGATAAACCCGGTTATAGACGACGACGAGGTGGTGGAGCTGGGGCGCTATCCGCTTGATATGCTGGAGCTGGAGCGACGCAAGGGCACGTTTGACGAGGTCATCCTGGGCTACCACAAGCTGACTGCCATGGCCGAATCCATGCGCTGTCTGCACTGCGAAAGGAGGTAGTATGATGGTAAATCTGACGATAAACAACCGGCCAATCTGCGTGGAGGAAGGCACAACGATCATGGAGGCCGCCCGGCAAAACCACATCAATATACCCAATCTTTGCTACCTCAAGGATGTGCACAAGCTGGGCGCGTGCCGCGTCTGCGTCGTGGAGGTCGCGGGCATGAAGACGCTTCAGGCGTCCTGCCTGGCGGTGGCGCAGGAGGGGATGGTCGTCAAGACGAACTCCCGCAAGGTCAGGGAATCACGCAAGGTTCTGTATGAGCTGATGCTGTCCAACCACTCTCAGGACTGCCTGAGCTGTACCCGCAACCAGAACTGCGAGTTTCAGGCCATGGGCAAGCTGCTGGGCGTTGAGCACTCTCACTACGAGGGCTCGCGCTCCGCGTTCCATGTCGACGCGTCCGCCTCGGTGACGAGGGATATGACAAAATGCATACTTTGCAGGCGCTGCGTCACTGTCTGCAACAACGTCCAGGAGACCGGGGTGCTGTTCCCGCAGAACCGGGGCTTTGACACCGAGATATCCCCCGCGATGGGCCTGCCGCTGGGTACCGTCAACTGCACGTTCTGCGGCCAGTGTACAACCGTGTGCCCGGTCGGGGCGCTCAAGGGCACGGGCTCGTCCCAGAAGACCTGGAACGCGATTGGCGACGACTCAAAGCGCGTGGTCGTGCAGGTCGCGCCCGCCGTCAGGGTCGCGCTGGGCGAGGAGTTCGGCTATCCCGCCGGAACCCGTGTGACGGGCAAAATAGCGGCGGCGCTGAAGCGCATGGGCTTTGACGACGTCTTCGACACAAATTTCACTGCGGATTTGACGATTATAGAGGAGGGCACTGAGTTCCTGGGCCGCGTCAAGGACGCGCTGACCGGCGCCGGCGCCGTGCTTCCGATGGTTACAAGCTGCAGCCCGGGCTGGATAAAGTACATCGAGCACGCGTTCCCGAACCAGCTCGCGCACCTCTCCACCTGCAAGTCCCCGCACACAATGCTGGGCGCTTTGGCCAAATCGTTTTACGCGGAGAGGATAGGGGTTGACCCGAGGGACATGTTTGTGGTGTCCGTCATGCCGTGCACCGCAAAAAAATACGAGATACAGCGCGCCGAGATGGAGAACGGCGGCAACCGCAACGTCGACGCCGTCATAACCACCCGCGAGCTGGCTTACATGATTAAGTCCTCCGGCATAGATTTTATGGCGCTTGAGGATGAGGAGTTCGACAACCCAATGGGCCTGTCCACCGGCGCGGCCGATATTTTCGGGCTTACCGGAGGCGTCATGGAGGCTGCCCTGCGCACAGTATACGAGCTTGTCACCGGGCGCGAGCTGCCGTTTGACGCGCTACACGTTACGCCAATAGTTGGCTTTGACCAAATAAAGGAGGCCGCGCTGACTGTGACTGATCCGCTTCCGGAGTATAGGTTCCTGGACGGAGTCGAGGTCAGGGTGGCTGTTACCAGCGGGCTGGCGGGCGCTAAAAAGCTGATGAAGCAGATTGAGGAGGGCTCGTCGCCCTACCACTTCATCGAGGTCATGGGCTGTCCCGGCGGCTGCATAATGGGCGGCGGCCAGCCCCGCTCGGACGACCCGGAGGTGCGCGTCAAGAGGCTGAGCGGGCTTTACAGCGAGGACGAGGCAAAGGAGCTGCGCAAATCCCACGACAACCCGTACATCAAGAAGCTCTATCAGGACTATCTCGGCGAGCCGAACGGCCACATGGCGCATGAGCTGCTGCATACGCACTATGTAAAGCGCGGGCTGTTCAACGAGCTGACCGACGAGACATTTGTCGAGGAGGTCGACCCGCTGACAAGGCGCCGCGCGGAGGAGGCAAAGGCAAAGCGCGACGTCGTGACCTCGACAATCACCAGGCAGAGCCAGGACTCGCTCGAATCGCCGAGAATCCTGGAGCTTGAGGCGGAAAACCGCAAGCTGAGGGGAGAGCTTCAGGATTCGCAGGAGACTGTGGACATTATGAAGAGCGTGCTCTCGAAGTATACTTCGCGCAGCTGATACTCATATCTGCTTAAAGAGTAGATACATCTGCTCTTTAACATGAGATGAGTATGGGAATCACACATCAAGGCGCCCCCGCCGCCGGCGGGGGCGCCTTGATGTGTGAAAAATATATACCTTGACAGACGATGTAACTCGTGTTATATTATAAATACGGCACATGAGTATCCCTCCTGCATCTAGTATATTGCAAACTTAAGTATATTGTCAGGGGGATTAACGCGCCGGGCGGAATAGGTTGCACACCGGCAGACAATTGGAGGTGAAGTGGCTTGTCGATAACAGCCGACCTGATTAGAGGGCATACGGAGACCATTATACTGGCGCATCTTTTCAGCCGCGAGAGCTATGGCTACGAGATCAACAAATCCATTCAGGAGAAAAGCGGCGGCAAGTACGAGCTTAAGGAGGCCACGCTGTACGGGGCCTTCAGGCGGCTTGAGGAAAACGGCTCAATCGTGTCGTTCTGGGGCAACGAGACCACGGGCGCACGCAGGCGCTACTACAGGATAACCGAGCACGGGAAAAAGTACTTCCTGGACAGCAGGGCGGAGTGGGAAGAGGCCCGGAAGCTGATTGACAAACTGATCCGGACGGAGGAGCGGGGCAATGAATGACAGAATCCAGAGCTATGTGAATGAACTTTTCGAGGATGCTCCCAAAAAGCGCCGCATCATGGAGATCCAGGAGGAGCTCCTGTCCAACATGAACGAGAAATATGAGGATCTGCTGCGCCAGGGCAAAAACGAGGACGAGGCGTTTTCCGTTGTTGTGTCCGGGATTGGAGACATAGATGAGCTGATAGCCGACGTGTCGGAGGTCGACAGGCATAACTTCGCCGTTAACGCAGCGAAGGGCAGCCGGGGAGCCCTGCTGGTCGCGATCGGGGTGGCGCTATATATTATCGGCGTCGCGGTATTGATAGTCATGGATGAATTCACGAACCTCGGCGATCTGGGAGTTATCGTAATGCTCTGTATCGACGCCGCGGCTACAGCGCTGGTGATTTACGGGGCAGGTATGAAAAAGAAGAAGTATCAGAGAGAGGATGATTCATTCGTGGAGGAATACAAGGAAAAAATGTCAATGAGCGACAAAATGTCGCGTCTGCACGGGGCCATTTCCTCGTCGCTCTGGACGCTTATAGTGCTGACATACTTTATCGTGAGCTTTTTGACAATGCGCTGGGACATAACATGGGTAATATTTTTGATAGGCGCGGTGCTCCAGCAGGCCGTCGAGTCCATAATCAAAAACAGGGTCAACATAGGCGGAATTATCTGGACCAGCGCGCTTGTGCTGTATTTTGCGCTCAGCTTTGTCACGCATAAGTGGAACCTAACCTGGCTGGTTTTCCTGGTGGCGGCGGCTGTGCAGCAGATGATGCGGATTGTTAAAATCTGGAGGGAAGAATGAAAAGGGGCGTACTCGTCACTATGGTGGTAATTTGGGCGCTCGTCGCCATCGCCGCCATTGTATTTATTGTAGCTTACTGGAACGGAGGGAATTTAGGCTTGTTTGACATTGAGATTGGAGCGGGCTTCGACGTAAGCCTGCTCAAGCAGGAAAGCTCACCGGCGGACGGGGTGGGGAGCCTTGAGGTGTTGACAACATACGACGGAATAGAGCTTGTGGCGGGCGGAGGAAACGAATTCCGGGTGACGCAGTACGGCAGGGACAACGCGCCGGAGGAGGAGCTGTTCCGTATTGAACGGAGCGGAGATAAGCTAACTATAAGCACAAAGCGAAACAACCGCATCCGCGTGGGTGTTTTTTTCTTCGGGGGCGCCGAGGAAAAGCTGGTAATCGAGGCGCCGAGAGACTGGAGCGGCAACGTTTCGCTGGAGGCGTCGTCCGGCAGCGTAAGACTGAATGACGAATTCAGGCTTGAAAACGTGAGCATGAGCACCACCTCCGGAAGTATCCGGCTCGCAAAATCAGTATCGGCGGCTTCAATGAGGATAAAGTCCTCGTCCGGCTCGGTAAAGCTTGAGAACGGCGCCTCGGTTAGCGGGGATTTCGAGTCCGGCAGCACGTCCGGCACGCAGACCGTAGACGGGCTTTTGGCCGCGGGCGGAAATGTGCGAATGGATTCCTCGTCCGGCAGCATACGGGTCAGAAACGGAATCTCCAGCGGGGGCGGCATCTATGTCGGCGCGACCTCAGGCAGCGTTACGGTGGACTCCGAGCTAACGGCGAATACTCTGGAGGCTGAATCCTCCTCGGGTACGATAAGGCTTGGCAGGAGCAATGTTTCCGATAGCTTCGACATCAGCTGCACCTCGGGAAGCGTGCATGTGGAGGGCATTTCCGGTAGGGGCAGGCTGAAATCCAGCTCGGGCAGCGTTACGGCCGTGCTTATGCAGCCTGTTGGGAATGTTGACATTTCGTCAACCTCGGGCAGCGTACGGTTGACGGTGCCGAGGGATTTGAGCTTCGATTTTGAGGCGGACACCACCTCGGGCAGCATAAAGACCGACTTCGAGGTGCTCTACCGGAGCAACCGCAAAAACAGCGCGGTCGGCAAGGTGGGGAATAACCCCACGGCACTGATAAGGGCTGAGGCCTCGTCCGGGAGTATACGGGTTGAGCTGAGGTAAATACTATTGTGAACAGTTGACATTGAAAATTGCGGTCGTATAGCTTGACTTGCCCCGGATTTAGTGTATACTAGTATAGTCTGTTTTCGCGCGGGTACTTTTTGCCCCGCACGCGGCGGACTCCATCCTTGCTCCCGGCATGACCGGGGGCCATATGTCCAGAAGGAGGTGCAAAAACATGGCAAAGACAACCGGCAAATACGAATCGGTCTACATTATCAGCCCCACCCTCAGCGAGGAGGACACAAACGCGCTCGTTGAGAAGTTCACGGCTCTTGTGGAGCAGGGCGCCACGATGGGGGCGGTCGATGTGTGGGGGAAAAGAAGGCTCGCTTATCCCATCAATGACCTGAACGAGGGCTATTACGTGATGATGACCTTCGAAAGCGTTCCCAGCTTTCCCGCAGAGCTCGACCGCGTATACAAGATAACCGACGGCATCATGCGCAGCCTTATCATCTGCAGGGATGAGAAATAAGGAGGGCGTCTATGCTTAACAAGGTGGTATTGATGGGGCGCCTGACAAGGGACCCCGAGCTTCGCCGGACTCAGTCCGGGATCGCTGTGACATCCTTCACGCTTGCGGTCGACCGGGATTTCGCCTCGCGGGGAGAAGAGCGTCAGGCTGATTTTTTTGACATCACCTGCTGGAGGCAAACAGCCGAGTTTACCTCGAAATGGTTCCACAAGGGCCAGCTCGTGGCGGTGGCGGGGAGACTTCAGCAGCGCAAGTGGCAGGATAAGGACGGCAACAACCGCGTGAGCGTGGAGATTGTGGCTGACGAGGCCCACTTCGCAGAGCGCAGGCAGGACAGCCCGTCCGCGGGCGAGAGCTACGGGGTGCCGCCAAGGGCGGAAAACACGCCCGCGCCTTCGGCGCTTGAAGCGCCGTCTTCGTTCGCCGAGCTTGAGGACGACGAGGACGACCTGCCGTTTTAATCCCTGGTTACAACATCGATTCGTAAGGAGGTCAGACCATGGCAATGGAAAGAGGACCCCGCTCACGCAAGCGCCGCAAGGTATGCTCGTTCTGCGTAGACCGCGTGGATCATATCGACTATAAGGATTCCGTTAAGCTGCGCCGCTTTTTGTCCGAGCGCAGCAAGATACTGCCCCGCCGCATGACGGGCACCTGCGCGGCGCATCAGCGCCAGCTCACCGAGGCGATAAAGCAGGCCCGCCATATCGCTCTGCTGCCGTTTGTGACGGACTGAGGAGCTCAGCGCCCGAAGCCCCGCTGTATGGCGGGGCTTTGTTGTGGGTAAAAATTATCGATAAACGATAAATTTTTCTTGACATTCGTGTTAGAGAGTGCTATTCTTGTTGCAGATGAAAACGTTTGGAGGCGGCTGTGACGGATAATAACAAATCCATTGTCCGCCGTGTTCTTAGCAGCAACAGGCTTTACTTTGCGGTTTTATCGATTGTTATACTTACGCCGCTTTTGGTGCTTGCTGCGGATTGCTTCCGGCTGATATACCATGATTTTGGGGCATATCCTTCTCCGGAGGCAAAAAATACAGTTATTGTCAAGACTACTGCTCCGGCCTGGCCCTTTGGTACTTGCAAAGTAAAAATTATATGCAGGAATAATGAGTTATTCGGCTTTCTGGGCGGGAAAAGCTTTGAGACTGAAATTGCAAACGACGGAGGACGTGTGCTGCCCGGGGATGTTTTGGTTAAATGGAGCGGAGACGACGAGGCCACGATTACACTTGACGGATGCGAGCAGGAGCGGGAAGTTTTCGAGGTTAGCTTTGGTAAAAAAATAATAGTATTAGCAGGAGGAGATACCAATGAGTAAGCTGGCTAGGGCGCTGCAATTGCTGCTTTGGGGGGTGTTTGCCCTCAACATCGCGGCTTTTTTTATGCTGCCCGCAGTAATGGGAAGGCACTTCGGTATGGGCAGCGGCGAGTTCTGGCTGGCGCTGGCTGTATATTACCCCTGCGGTATAGCCTCGGCGATCATGATACGCCTGGGGGAACGGGTGCTGTCCAATGTGGCGGACGGACAGCCGTTTCACTCCGGAAACGCGCGAGCCATACGCAGGGCGGCGCGCTGCTGCTTCGCGATCTCCCTGTTTGCCCTCGTGCGCACCATAACATGGCTTTTCTGGTACGGTGCCGGACTGTGGCTCATTCAGAGGTACAATACGTTTTTTGTTGCCGTCTTCTTTGTTGCCGGTCTGTTCGCGATGGTGCTCTCCGAGCTTTTCCGTACGGCCTCTGAGCTCAAAGCGGACAATGACCTTGTAATATAGGTGAAGCCATGCCGATAATCGTAAATCTCGATGTCGTGATGGCGGTGCGCAAAATGAGCCTTAACGAGCTGGCGTCCAGGGTGGACTTAACGCTGGCCAACCTCTCGGTGCTGAAAAACAACCACGCCCGGGCGATTAGGTTTTCAACCCTGAGCGCTCTGTGCAGGGCTCTTGACTGCCAGCCGGGAGATATTTTGGAATACAGGGAGGGCAAGGAAGATGGAGAAGGATTATAATGAGGCGCCGCCTTCAAACGGGACTTCCATGCCGGCGGACGCGGTGATCTATACAGGCAGGGACAGGCTGCTTCTACCTATGGCGTGGCTGGCGGGTTATCTGCTTGTAGAAACGCTGTTTTACACGCAGCACCGGGGGCTCAGCTTTGCGCTGCTTGGTCTTGCCCTGCTCGCGGCGACGGCCTGGTATCTGCCTGTCCGCGGGAAAAGTCTTGTTTTGTTTGCTCCGGTCGCGCTTATCTTCCTGGCTCCGGCGCTTTTCAGCCTGCCGGAGTGGCTTTTGAGAGTCGATGTGGCTGCGCTGTCGGCGCTGTTTTCGGCGGCCTGCCTGATATGCGCGGGAAACAGGCGTTATCCCGCGACGCGCCCTGTGTTTCTGCTTGATCTTATGGTGTCCTGTATTGTCCTGCCGTTCGCGAGGGCGGGCAGGGCATTCGGAGCCCTGCGCTCCACAAAGGTGCGCCGCGCCCTGCCGTTTATAGCAGGTTTTGCGGTCGCTGCTCCGGTGCTTGGCATAATCGTATTTCTGCTGTCATCGGCTGACCCTGTGTTCAGAGGTGTCGCGCGTCGCGTCGCGGAGGCAATGAGCTATGGAGACTGGGCGGTTGTGCTGCTGAGGCTGTTGATAGGCCTCGTTCCGGCGCTGCTGCTCTATTCGTGGCTGTACTCGCTGCGCTCCGGAAATATGGCGGACGCAAGCCCCGCCGTGCTGCCCAAGAGGGACGGCTCGGTAAACAGGGCCTATCTCCTGGGCGGCCTGATTCCGCTTTCGGCTCTGTACGCCATGTTTGCGGTAATCCAGTTCACCTACCTTTTCGGGCATCTGGACGCGGGGGTAACCTACTCCGAGTATGCCAGAAGGGGCTTCTTTGAGCTCACATTTGTTGCGGCGCTGAACATGCTGCTGGCGCAGCTCTCCATCTACCTGATGAAGGGGAGGGGATCGGGCGAGGGGAGACCGGTGAGGTTTTTTTCACTGCTGATAATGTGTGAGACGGCGGTTATGCTGGCATCGGCGGTGTACCGCATGCTGCTCTATATTGGCGCGTACGGTCTCACTACGCTAAGGGTGCTGACGCTTACAGCCGAGGCGGGGATAGCGGTGCTGACGGTTTGCTGCGCCGTAAAGTCGCTGAAGCCGGAGTTCAGGACGTTCCCATGGTTTTGCGGAGTGTTTGTTTCGGGGCTTCTGCTTTGCAATTTTATGAACATAAACGCCATCATAAGAACCTATAATTACAGCGCCTACGCGTCCGGCCGTCTGGAGAACTTTGATGTTGCCTACTATGAGGAGCTGGCGCCGTTTAAGAGGGAAGCCCTGGACTGGAGGAGCTGGAACCTGGAGTCCGTGCTGTCGGATGAGCCTTAGTGTACACACGCTTGCGCGTAAACTGATCATGTGTTATACTAATACCTCATATAACCAAATCGGGGGTCTTTGAGCTTTGAGAGTCGGGGAAGTCGAGATATTGTCTGGTGTGGCGCTTGCCCCTATGGCGGGCGTCACGGACCCGGCCTTCAGGGCCGTGTGCCGCGAGGTAGCCGGTGTCTATACCGTTACCGAGATGGTGAGCTCGAAGGCCCTGTGCTACAAAGACAAAAAGACTCCGGCGCTTATGAGGCTTTCCCCCGGCGAGCACCCGGCGGCGGTGCAGCTTTTCGGGTCGGATCCGGGCTGTATGGCGGAGGCTGCCGTGATTGCCTCGGAACACGCGGACATAATCGATATCAATATGGGCTGCCCTACCCCCAAAATCGTCTCCTCGGGGGACGGCTGCGCTCTTATGAAAAGCCCGGAAAAGGCCGCGGAAATAGTCCGCCGGGTGGTGGACGCTTCCCCCCGTCCCGTGACGGTCAAGTTCAGGAAGGGCTGGGACTCCGGCAGCGTCAACGCGGTGGATTTCGCCCTCGGGATTGAGGCGGCGGGTGCGTCGGCGCTGTGCGTTCACGGGCGCACGAGGACGCAAATGTACTCGGGCAGGGCAGACTGGGAGATCATACGCGAGGTCAAAAAGGCGGTCGGAGTCCCGGTTATCGCGAACGGGGATATTTTTTCACCCGAATCCGCTCTGCTTTGCAGGGCGGTCACCGGAGCGGATATGTACATGGTGGGAAGGGCGGCGTTCGGCGATCCCTGGATGCTGAGGCGGATAGCCGAGGCGCTTGACGGACGGGAGACGAACACCGCTCCTCCGCTGCGCGAAAGGCTGGAGACCGCTAAGAGGCAGTTTGGTATGGCCTGCTCCGACAAGGGCGAGCGCGTCGCCTGCCTTGAGGCCAGGCGGCACCTGAGTTGGTATCTGCGCGGAGTGCCGGGCGCGGCGAGGCTGCGCGGCGAGATAATGAGAATTGAGACCCTGGACGATATAGAGAGACGCATAAGTGATATACTGGAGCGGAATGTTTCGGGAGCTTAGGGGGTGTGGGATTGGAGGAGGCTCTTATCGAGAGTGCGCGTCAGGGGGATTTGGACGCGTTTGACAAGCTTGTGCGCCTGTACGAGAGGCAGGTGTACAATGTTGCTCTGCGCTTCCTGGGAAATCCTGAGGACGCCTTTGATGTCTCCCAGGAGACATTTTTGCGTGTGTTCCGCACCCTTTCAGGTTTTCAGGGGAACGCCTCGTTTTCCACATGGCTTTTCAGGGTTGAAAACAACATATGCATAGACTATGTGAGGAAGGAGTCCCGAAGGCGCAGACACGAGCAGAGTCTTGTGATAGACACCGAGGACGGGGAGGCGGTTCTTGAGGTGCCCGACCTCCGCTACAGCCCGGAAAGCGCAAGCGAGAGGGCGGCGCTGGCCGAGGCGGTGCGGGAGGGCATGAAAAGGCTGTCCCCGGAGCACAGGCAGGTGCTCGCGCTGAGGGAGGCGTCCGGCCTGAGCTACGCGGAGATAGCTCAGGCGCTTGACATAGAGGAGGGCACCGTGAAGAGCCGGATTGCCAGGGCTCGCGAAACCTTGCGTCTGCTTTTGATAAAAGAGGGGAACTTTCCGCAGGGCGGATCGTCTAAGAAATCGAAGGGAAGGTGAAGAGGCCTTGCGGGACTGTGAAAACTACATCGAGCTTGCCAATCTGTCGGTTGACGGGCTTCTCACCGAGGAAGAAAACGAGAGCCTGAGGGCTCATCTTGAGAGCTGTCCAGACTGCCGCAGACGCGCTGAGGCGGCCGGGGCAATGAGCGCGGCGTTTTCGCAAATGGAGGCCGAGCCTCCGGATACTCTGGCCCCTGGAATAAAGTACAAGCTCTCCCTTGAGCCGTCGGAGAAGAAGTCGTGGCGGCGCTTTATGCCGGGGAGCCTTACGGTCGCCGCGGCCTGCGTCGCGCTGATTATACTGTTTTCCCAGTCAAAGGATTCCGGAGGCCCGCCGACCTTTGGAGGGATATCCTCCAGAGAGGAAACAGATTACGGGGCGTCCTATTCCTATTTTGACTCAGTTCAGATGGCGCCGCCGGAGGCCTCCATGGCCCCGCAGCCAACGGCGGAACCGGAGGATGAGCTTGAAGCGAATACCACATCCGATTCCAGCGCTAAAGGAGCGGAGACTGCGGACGATGCGGGAAACGCGCAGATGACGGGGCAGGCTTCCGCTGAGGCTTCGCCTGAGCCGTCCGGAACTTTTGCCGTGAATAGCGAAGGGTTCTCTGCCAATGAGCTCGGGGCTGCCATGGATATTGATATGCCGGGGGACGGCAAGTATATGGGCATCATGCTTGCGGAAGGGGATATTCCGGAGGAACTTGAGGGCTTTGAGGTCGTTGAGGGAAACGGGCTCCTGTATGTGCTTTTGCCCGCCGAGAAGTTTGAGACATACACCGCCGCGAGCGGCGGCGCGTTTTTGGAGGACAGCGAGCGCATTGACCCGGAGGCTGAGCAGGGGGTAGTTGTTTTTTCCAAATAAACATGATAGAATAGGCCGCGCGGAGGAAAGAGCCTCCGCGCGGTCTGCATTTTTGTTTGGTTATGGAGTGGTTTGGTTTGAAAGTTACCAAGGCCGTCATACCGGCCGCCGGACTCGGTACCAGGATGCTGCCGGCCACCAAGACGGTGCCGAAGGAAATGCTGCCGGTGGTGGATAAGCCCTCAATCCAGCTGATAATTGAGGAGGCGGTCGCCTCCGGGATAGAGGACATACTGGTGGTCACCAACCGCGCCAAGAGCGCGATGGATGACTATTTTGACTACCACCCGGAGCTGGAGCAGCATCTTGGCAGGGCGGGCAAGACGGCGGAGGTCGAGATGTTGCGCCGGACAGCCGATCTGGCCAATATTTTTTACGTCAGGCAGAAGGAGACCAGAGGGCTCGGACACGCGATATGGCGCGCCAAGCGCTTTATAGGGGACGAGCCGTTTGTCGTAATGCTGGGGGACGATATCATGCGCTCGGATACCCCTGTTACGAGGCAGCTGGTTAACGTAACCGAGAAGTACGGCGCGGCATGCGTCGGGGTGCAGAGGGTATCCTATGAGGCTATCGGCAAGTACTGTTCGCTGAAGGTCGCGCACCGGGCGGACAACGTGTACGATGTATCCGCGCTTATAGAGAAGCCCCGCCCGGAGCAGATTTTTTCAAATTTCGCCATATTGGGGCGCTATGTATTGACGCCAGGTATATTTGACATACTGGAGAATATTCCGGCGGGCTATGGCGGGGAGGTGCAGCTTACGGACGGCATCAACGCGCTGTGCTCCAGGGAAACGGTGCTTGCTGTCGAATTCGAGGGACGGAGATTTGACACGGGAAACCTGCAGGGCTACCTCGAGGCGGTAATTGAGTACGCCCTGGAGCACCCGGAGGCCGGGCCATGGCTCAAGGACTATATTGTTAAGCGCGCGGGCGAGCTGTGACTGGCGGATTGTTGTCTTTCGTATGAAAAACAGGTTTAAATACAAAAAAAACGAAATATTATTTTTTTCTTGTGCTTTGAGCAATAATATTATAAAATATACCCCGATACTGATCGATGGAGATGAACGGATATGGTTTCAGCAGGAGATTTTCGCAACGGCGTAACATTTGAAATGGACGGACAGGTACTTCAGATAATGGAGTTCCAACATGTAAAGCCCGGGAAAGGTGCGGCGTTTGTTCGCGTAAAGATGAAAAATGTCATAACCGGCGGCGTGACCGAAAGAACCTTCAACCCGTCCGACAAGTTTGAGAACGCCTTTGTTGACCGACGCGACATGCAATACCTGTACGCCGACGGGGACTTGTACTATTTTATGGACAACGAGACATATGAGCAGATGCCGATAGGGCGCGGCACACTGGGCTCGGGCTTTGACTTCGTCAAAGAGAACATGGTGTGCAAGGTGCTGTCTTACAAGGGCAGCGTATTTGGCGTCGAGCCCCCGACTTTTGTCGAGCTGGAGATAACGCAGACGGATCCGGGCTTCCGGGGCGATACCGCCACAAATGTGCTTAAACCCGCTACTGTTGAGACGGGAGCGGTGGTTAGGGTGCCGCTGTTCATCAACGAGGGTGACATGATCCGGATTGATACCCGTACAGGGGAGTATCTTGAGCGGGCGAAAGGGTAAGGCGTTGATTATGAATTATATGCAAAAGCTTGGGTATCTCAAGGGGTTGGCCGACGGCCTGAATCCGGACCTTTCGAACAGCGAGGGCAAGCTGATAGCGGCGCTTATTGATGTTGTCGAGGAGATGGCGTCCGCGCTTGGCGAGCTTGAGGAGTCCGTTGCGTCGGTAGAGGAGCAGCTTGACGACCTTTACGAGGAATTTGACGATTTGGCCGACGAGCTTGAGGGATTTCAGGACATTGGCCTGGATTCGGGGGAGAAGGACAATATACGCATGTTCCGGCATGAAGGCGGCGGAGAGGATGACGAGGAAGACGATGACGATGACGGGGAAGAGCCGGTCATCTATCAGCTTGTCTGTCCGGCCTGCCAGGGCGAGATACTCATCGACGAGGACGAGCTGGACAGCGACATTATAACCTGTCCGAGCTGCAAGGCACAGCTGGAGCTGGATTCAGGCTGCGGCTGCTGCGGCTGCGGACATGACCACGGCAATAATTGCGGGGAAGCCGATGGGGACGAGAAGGACGACTGATTTATAAGCTGACTGGAGACAATATATTTTTCCCGTCCGGGAAAAATATATTGTCTCCTTGTTGAATTGAAGTTAGGAGCGGGACATGAACGAGCTTCAGAGAGAGATACGCGAAATTGCCGATGAGAAGAAGGCTTTGATTTTAGCTCACTACTATCAGACCATGGATGTCCAGGAGATTGCGGACGTGGTCGGGGATTCGTTTGAGCTTGCCAAGCGCGCTTCCTTAGCGGAGCAAAACGTTATCGCGCTGTGTGGGGTGCGCTTTATGGCCGAGTCGGTCAAAATTCTTTCGCCGGACAAGACCGTGCTGCTTCCCGCCCCTGACGCTGGCTGCCCTATGGCGGACATGGTGACGCCGGAGGATGTGCTGCGGCTTCGCCGCGAGCACCCGGACGCGGCGGTGGTGTGTTATGTGAACTCCAGCGCGGCTGTCAAGGCTGTCAGCGATATTTGCTGCACCTCATCGTCGGCGGAGCGGATAGTGCGCAGCCTGCCGCAAAAGCAGGTTATCTTTGTGCCCGATCAGAACCTGGGTGCGTATGTGGCGTCCAGAGTCCCGGAAAAAGAGGTTTTCCCGCACAGCGGCTACTGCCCGATACACCATGCCGTCAGCGAGAAAGACGTGCTCGCAGCGAAGAGCGCTCATACCGAGGCCAGACTGCTTGTCCATCCCGAGTGCCCTCCCGCCGTCGTCGCCATGGCGGACGGGGTGGGGAGCACGGCGTATATACTGAAGACGGTGGAGGCGGCCCCGGACGGCGAGAGCTTCATAATCGGAACCGAGACCGGGGTTGTGGAGCGCCTCAGAGCTACCGCGCCTGGTAAAAAGACATATCTGCTCAGGGACAGGTTTGTCTGCCCGAATATGAAAAAAACAACACTGCATGATGTTAAGCGCGCGCTTGAGCGCTTTGAGGAAAACATCATGCTGGACGAGGCGGAGATGCTCGCGGCCCGCGCGAGCCTCAAGCGCATGATTGAGGTGGCGTGATGACCGATGTGCTTATCATCGGTGGCGGCATTGCCGGGCTTTACGCGGCGCTGCACATTGATCCGAAGCTGGAGGTGCTGGTGGTTACCAAGGAGAGCGTTGACATCAGTAACTCCTGGCTGGCTCAGGGGGGAATAGCCGCCGCGATCTCCAAGGAGGACACTCCCGCCGAGCACTATGAGGACACCCTGACCGCCGGAGCGGGGCTTTGCGACCCGGAGGCGGTGAAGATGCTGGTGGACGAGGGCCCGCGCGACATAGCGGAGCTTGTTGAGATGCGGGTGCCGTTTGACCTGAACGAGGACGGGGATCTCGCGATAACGCGCGAGGGCGGGCACCACCGCAACCGGATCGTTCACGCCGGAGGGGACGCGACAGGGCGCGAGACAGTCAAGGTGTTGGCGCATATCGCGCTTTCCAGGAGCAATATAACCTTCCGGGACAATACCCTGTTTATTGATATTATCGCCGAAGGCGGGCGCGCCGTCGGCGCGTTGCTGTGCCGCGGCAGCGAGGTGTACGCGCAGCCCGCAGGCAGCGTGGTGCTCTGCACGGGGGGCATCGGGCAGATATTCAGCCATTCCACCAATCCGTCGGTGGCGACAGGGGACGGCATAGGCGCGTGCGTTCGAGCGGGAGTGAGGCTGAGCGGGATGGAGTTTATCCAGTTCCACCCGACCTCGCTGTACGATCCGGCGCGGACGGGCCGCTCGTTTCTTATCTCCGAGGCGGTGCGCGGAGAGGGCGGGAGGCTTGTAAACTCAAAGGGCGAGCGCTTTATGGAGGGAAGGCACCCGCTCGCTGAGCTGGCGCCGAGGGACATAGTGGCGAGGGGTATCACCAGCGAGCTCGCGGAGAGCGGGGAGAGCTGCGTATACATCGACATAACCGCCAAGCCCCGCGACCTCCTGGAGAGGCGTTTCCCGACGATATTCCGGGAGTGCATGAACAGGGGAATAGATATATCCAGGGACAGGATTCCAGTGATACCCGCGCAGCACTATATGGTGGGCGGGATCGCTGCCGACCTGTGGTCGAGGACGTCCATGCCGGGCTTGTACGCTGTGGGCGAGGCTGCGTCCACCGGTGTGCACGGGGCGAACAGGCTTGCGTCCAACTCAATGCTGGAGTGCCTGGTGTTCGGGCGCAGGGCGGCCTTGGACATAAGCGGCGTCGGCAGACGCTCCAGGCCGATTGAAGCTCCGGGGGAGGGGGCGGCCCAAGTCGGCTTTGACGCCCCAGCGGCTAAAACACTGGTCAGAAGCGCCTGCGACAGATACGCCAATGTGGTCAGAACAGGCAAGGGACTGGAAGATGGCATGGAGGACATGAAGGCGCTTTTGGCTGAGCTGGACACTGCGGGAGGCTTCGGCAAGGAGTTCTGGGAGGCGCGCAATATGGCGACCACCGCGCTTGAGGTGTTCAAAGCGGCGCTCGCACGAACGGAGAGCGTGGGGACGCATTACAGGGAGGATTAGGCTTTGAGTTACGATATCTGGGACGTAATAATCCGCGCGGCGTTAGATGAGGACATAGGCTGGGGCGATATAACCACAGACAGCACGGTTGCGCCGGATATGATGAGCGAGGGCTATTTCCTTGCCAAGGAGGAGCTTGTGGTCTGCGGGCTGGACGCGGTGACCAGAACTTTCGCGCTGCTGGACGGGCGGGTGGAGGTAGCGCCGCGCTGCAAGGACGGCGACCGGCTGGGCAAGGGGGACATACTGGCCGATATAAGCGGGCCGTCCCGGGCAATCCTGACAGGCGAGCGCACCGCCCTCAATCTGATTCAGAGGCTGAGCGGAATAGCGACGCGCACACGGAGCGCCGTCGAGGCCGTCAAGGGCACGGGAGCCGCGATAACGGACACGCGCAAGACCACGCCCGGGCTGCGAGTGCTGGAAAAGTACGCGGTCAGGGTCGGCGGGGGGCGCAACCATCGGATGGGCCTCAGCGACGGCGTGCTTATCAAGGACAACCACATCGTGGCTGCCGGAGGAATAGCGGCGGCGGTTGAGAGGGCAAGAGGAATGATGCCGCATACCCTCAAAATTGAGGTTGAGACGACGAATCTGGATGAAGTAAGGCAAGCGCTTGAGGCGGGCGCGGATATCATCATGCTTGACAATATGACGCCGGAGCGGATGCGGGAGGCCGTGAAGCTCGTCGGCGGCAGGGCAAAGACCGAGGCGTCCGGCAATATGGGCGACAGGGATATTAGAGAAGTCGCGCTGACCGGAGTGGATATAATCTCAATCGGGGCGTTGACTCATACGGTAAGGGCATGTGATATATCTCTCAGATTCAGATGATGATATGCGTTATATAGTGGGGCTGTCCGGGGGAGTGGATTCAGCCGTATGCGCGGCGCTGCTCAAAAACAGAGGACATAATGTGACCGGCGTGTATCTGGACGGAGGCTTCGGCTCGCCGGGCGACGCTCAGGAGGTTGCCGAAAAGCTCGGGATTGGCTTTGAGCATGTTGATATTTCCGGGGAAATGCGCGAAAGAGTTATTGAGCCTTTTTTGCGGGACTATAAGATGGGGCTGACCCCAAACCCGTGCATAAACTGCAATCCGGGGGTGAAGTTCAAAACGCTTTTTGAGGCGGCGGACAGATTAGGGGCGGAAAGAATAGCGACCGGCCACTACGCCGTCATAAGGGACGGCGGCCTGTACAAGGGTCTGCCGGGGCGCGACCAGAGCTATATGCTGTACAGGCTCCCCCGGGAATCGCTGTACAGGCTTGAATTTCCCCTTGGAGAGATGGACAAGCCGGAGGTCAGAGAGCTCGCCCGCGAGTTTGATATACCTGTAGCAGCCAAGAAGGACAGCATGGACATCTGCTTCCCGTATGAGCCGCCCGAGCGGGTGTGGACGCTCAGGGATGAGGACGGCGCGTATCTCGGCACACAGTCCGGTTTCTTCACAATAGGCCAGCGCAGGGGGCTGGGGGTGGCGTCTGAGGGAAGGCTGTACGTGTGCGCCATTGACGCGCGGGCGGGAATTGTGACGCTGGGAGGCGCTGACAGCGTGAGGAGAACAGGGTTTTCGCTTAGGGACGCGCATATGCTTGCCGATACGGATGACCGCTTCGATTGCCTGGCGAAAATACGCCACGCCGGAAGCGAGGCTGAGGCAGCCGTTGAGCTCCTTGCGGACAGCAGGGCGGCGCTGGAATTCAAAGCGCCTGTATTCGGCGGCGCGCCCGGCCAAAGCGCGGTGTTTTATCGTGACGGCAGGGTGCTGGGCGGCGGGGTTATAGAATAAAGAAACCCCCGCACCGACGGCGCGGGGTATGAGTCTATGGAGAGGGCTCCGGGGGCTCGGCCTTTTTGTTCGGGAAGAAAAACGAAAACCAGCCCCACTCGTACATCTGCTTCAGGGTTATGGCCAGTATCGGGAATACTATCATGCCCAGAACCCCGGTCGTTCTGAATCCGATGTACATGGCTATCAGGGTTATCAGCGGGTGAAGCCCCAGCTGGCGTCCCACCAGCCTCGGCTCTACAAAGCTGCGCACAAGGTTTGCAATGGCGTATACCACCAGCAGGCTCAGACACAGCCACTTTGAACCTGTTATCAGCGCGAACGCCGCCCAGGGAAGCAGCACCAGCCCGATGCCGACCACCGGCAGCGCGTCCAGCAGGGCGGTTATCCCCGCTATCAGGAAGGCGTAGGGCACCTTTAAAATCAAAAAGCCGGTCGAGAGCTCGGCAAAGGTTATGCACATCATAATCCCCTGAGCCCGCAGCCATTTTCCGATTGACCCCCCGATGTGCTCCTTGGTCTGAAGGGCCTTTTCCCGCAGTTGCTTGGGGAGAGTGCGGGCGAGCCAGCGAGTAACCTTTGGGTAGTCCCTGGATATGAAATATGTCGAAAGCACGGCCGCCACCCAGAACAGCGCCACCCCGGGAACTGCTCCGGCCAGCGAGGATACCCAGGAGATCAGGGTGGATACCATCTCGTTCGGGGTGGGGATTGAAATGCCGTTGTTTATTACCTGGTCGGCAGCGCTCTGAAGGATGCCCTGTATCGAAACCGGGGCGGCCAGTATCCATCTGTTGACGGTCTCGCTCCACGGCTCGTTGAAGCTTGGAAGCTTCGATATAATGCTGTCCAGCTGGGTGAGAAAGCCGCGTATCTCGCTGAATATCCATATGCACAGGAACACCAGCCCCACGGCGAGCCCGCCGATTATAAGCAGGGTCAGCAGCCCGGAGCCGATTGAGCGAGGCAGCTTAAATCTGCTCTGAAGCTGCTTGACTATTGGCTCAAGCAGATACGCCAGCAGGAACGCCATCAGAAACGGCGAAACCAGCGGGAAAAGGAAGCGAAAAAACGCCCATACACCCAGCAGTATCAGGATAAGCACAAACAGCTTCCACAAAATTGCCAAATGCTTTCTTTCAGGCACCTCAATACCCCCTTGTCCTCTTTTTGAGCGTACTGTATAATTGTATACAGTTTTACGGTAACAGTATACCTCAATCGTCAAACGCAGGCAATCGAAAAAAGGGAAATTTTCGATGCGCGCCTGTGGTCGAACCTGCGTAAAAGCACTATTTTGTTAGCACATTTCAAATATAATATAAGGGGGAAACAACGGCGTGAGCAAAATTGTGGTCAACACACAAAGCAAAAAGAGCAGGATCAACCGGAATATCTACGGGCATTTTTCCGAGCACCTGGGGCGCTGTATCTACGAGGGCCTCTATGTGGGCGAGGGCGCGGCTATACCCAATGTCAACGGGATGCGCTCTGATGTGGTAAACGCGCTCAGGCATATTCAAATACCGGTGCTGCGCTGGCCGGGCGGCTGCTTCGCGGACGAGTACCACTGGAAGGACGGTGTGGGCCCGAGAGAGAGCCGCAAGCGGATGATAAACACACACTGGGGAGGTGTGGTGGAGGACAACAGCTTCGGCACCCACGAATTTTTGGAGCTTTGCCGCCAGCTGGACTGCGAGCCGTATATCAACGGAAACGTGGGAAGCGGTACCGTCAGGGAGATGAGCGAATGGGTTGAGTATATGACCTTTGACGGAGTCTCACCCATGGCGGAGCTGCGCTCGAAAAACGGCAGGCCGGAGCCCTGGAGGGTCAAATATTTCGGTGTCGGCAACGAGAACTGGGGCTGCGGCGGCAACATGCGTCCGGCGTATTACGCGGATGAGTACAGGCGCTATCAGACCTATGTGAGGAACTACGGAACCAACAGCGTGTACAAGATAGCATGCGGCGCGAACTCGTTTGATTACGACTGGACGGACACCGTGATGGAAATCGCGGGGCGCTACATGGACGCGATAACCCTGCATTACTACACCCTGCCGAGGGACAGCTGGCAGGCCAAGGGCAGCGCGACCGATTTTTCGGTTGACGAATACTACAATACACTTAAAAAAGCTCTGCGAATGGACGAGCTTGTCGCAAAGCACCTTCAGATCATGGACAGGCGTGACCCGGAGCGTCGGGTGGGCCTGATCGTCGACGAGTGGGGAACCTGGTACGACGTAGAGCCGGGGACTAATCCGGGCTTCCTGTACCAGCAGAACACGATGAGGGACGCCATCGTGGCGGCGGCCACCCTTAATATCTTCAACCGTCACAGCGACAGGGTGGTAATGGCTAACATAGCCCAGACCGTGAATGTACTCCAGGCTGTTATACTGACGGACGGGGAGAAAATGTTGCTCACACCGACCTATCATGTATTTGACCTGTACAAGGGCCACCACGACGCGGAGCTTGTGGATTCCTGGGCGGAAACCGAGAAAATCGGCGACGCAGGGATTCCAAATCTGAGCGTGTCGGCATCTGTGAACAGCTCGGGAGTCCTGACGTTGACACTTGCCAACCTGTCGGCTGATACGGCGTATCCGATCGACTGCCGCATAGAGGGCATGGAGGCCCGGAAGGCGTCCGGGAGGGTGCTGGCGGGGGATATTCGCGCAAAGAACACCTTTGACGCTCCGAACGGCGTCGGGATAGAGCCTCTTGACGGGATTTCGGTGTCGCGGGACAGCGTGAGCTTTACAATTCCCGCGTGCGCTGTCGTTGAGCTGAGGGTGGAGTAGAGAAATTCTTGCTAAAATATATAAATATGAAAGCAGGTGATGTGTTTTGAAATACGCACTGGGCATAGATTACGGCTCTCTGTCTGGCAGGGCGCTGCTCGTTGAGGCTCGAACCGGCCGCGAGGTGGCTACTGCGGTCATGAACTATCCGCACGGCTTTATTGAGGACGTGCTGCCCGTCACCGGCGAGAGGCTGCCGCCCAACTGGACGCTCCAGGATCCGCAGGACTATCTTGAGGTGCTGGCTTATATAGTCCCGGAGGTGATACGGCAAGCGGGCGTCAAGCCCGAGGACATTATCGGCGTTGGCGTGGATTTTACTGCATGCACCGTTTTGCCGGTCAAGGCGGACGGAACACCGCTGTGCTTTTTGCCGGAGTTCAAGGGCAACAGGCACGCCTACGTTAAGAAGTGGAAGCACCACGCCGCGCAGCATCTGGCAAACCGTCTGAACGAGACCGCCGAGGCGAGAGGGGAGGAATGGCTGAAGGACTACGGGGGAAAGATATCCTCCGAGTGGCTGTTCCCGAAGCTATGGCAGATACTCGATGAGGCTCCTGAGGTATACGCCGCCATGGATCGCTTTGTGGAGGCAACGGACTGGCTTGTCTGGCAGCTGACCGGGAAGGCGAACTGCGCAAACTGCACGGCGGGCTACAAGGCTATTTGGAACAAGCGGAAGGGCTATCCTTCCAGGGAGTTTTTCAAGGCATTGGATCCCAGGCTTGAAAACGTTGTGGAGGAGAAGCTCTCGTCGGATATCACATTTCTGGGCGCCAAGGTGGGGGAGATCACCCCGGAGGCCGCCAGACTGACAGGTCTGGCAGCGGGGACCGCCGTAGCGGCCGGCAACATTGACGCGCATGTGGCGGTGCCGGCAGTTGGGATCACAGAGCCGGATTCTGTTCTTATGATAATGGGAACCTCCACCTGCGATCTTGTGCTGGGGCGGGATCCCAGGGAGGTTCCCGGCATGTGCGGGGTGGTTGAGGACGGCGTGCTTCCCGGGATGTTCGGCTTCGAGGCAGGGCAGTGCTGTGTGGGCGACCACTTCGACTGGTTTGTAAAAAACTGTGTGCCCCCCGCGTATTTCCAGGAGGCCGAAGAGAAAAACTGCTCAATACACATGGTTTTACGTGAAAAAGCCGCGCTTCAGAGACCGGGGGAGAGTGGGCTGCTGGCGCTGGACTGGTGGGGAGGCAATCGCAGCGTGCTGGTGGATGCGGATTTGACCGGTATGATGCTCGGCATGACGCTGGCGACAAAGCCGGAGGAGATATACAGGGCCTTGATCGAGGCCACGGCCTATGGCGCGCGCAGGATAATAGACGCGTTTGAGGAAAACGGGGTGCGCATTGCCAACGTATACGCCTGCGGAGGTATCTCCGCGAAGGACCCGTTCATGATGCAGATATACGCCGATGTGCTGCAGCGGGATATAAGGGTGTCGGCCATTGCCCAGACCTGCGCGTTCGGCAGCGCCATGTTCGGAGCGGTCGCGGCCGGGGCGGATAGAGGCGGCTACGACAGCATATTCGACGCCGCGAAGGTTATGCCAAGGCTGCTTGAGAAGCCCTACAGCCCGAAGGCGGAAAACGCGGGGATATACGACAGGCTTTACGGTGAATTCTGCCTCCTGCACGACTACTTTGGCAAAGGGGCCAACGATGTGATGAAACGGCTGAAAAAGCTGAGGGCGGAAACGCTGGCTAAGGGGATTGACAATGCTTAACGATTTAAAACGCGTTGTATGCAAGGCCAATAAGGACCTCCCCGCCCTTGGGGTGGTGAAGTTTACATGGGGCAACGTGAGCGGCTTTGACCCGACGATGGGCCTGTTTGTTATAAAGCCCTCAGGCGTTCCATACAGCGAGCTTCAGCCCGAGCTGATGGTGGTTATGAGCCTGGACGGGCAGAAGGTTGAGGGCAGGCTGAACCCATCCACCGACGCGGAGACCCACCGCGCGCTCTATCTGGCATGGCCGATGGTAGTGGGGGGCATTGCGCACACGCATTCAACATACGCCACCTCGTTTGCGCAGGCCGGTTTGGGCATTCCACCGCTGGGAACCACGCACGCGGACTTTGTATACGGCTCTGTGCCGGTCACAAGGCATATGACGCCGGAGGAGATTGACAAGGATTATGAGTACAATACGGGCAAGGTGATAGCGGAGACGATTCCCAACCCGGAAAAAATGGGGGCTGCCCTTGTCCGTGAGCACGGAGTTTTCGCATGGGGCAAGACCTGCGCCGACGCTGTGACAAACGCGGCAATACTGGAGGAGACGGCGCAGATGGCGTTTATTACAAGGCTGTTGAACCCTTCGGTTACATCCATGGATAAATGCCTCCTGGACAAGCACTTTTTCCGCAAGCACGGAGAGGGAGCGTATTACGGGCAGAAATAGAAGAGCGGAGCCGGCCGGGTTTCCAAATATCCAAGGAGAAACGAAGTGTAGGACGCGGGATATATGGAAACAGAGCGCAGCCCCGTGTGTGAGCACAAATCCGCCGGGGCGAACACAGTTCGCCCCTGTCACAATGCCGAATATGGGGTTTGCGGTCATTGACAGCAAACCCCACAAACCATTAATTTTTGCCGCAAAGCGCGATCACAACCTCGCCCGCCAGCATCAGTCCAGCGGTACCGGGGACCCAGCAAACGCTGGCCGGCACACTGCGGCGACCGGGAGGCGGCTGCTCGACATACTCGGGAACAAAACGATCTTCAGGGCTCCACAGCACGCGATGGTGTATAACGCCGCGATTGCGCAGTTCCTTGCGCATGACCTTGGCGAGCGGGCACATGTGTGTCTCGCTTATGTCGGAAATGCGCAGCTTCGAAGGATCGGTCTTGTTGCCGGTGCCCAGAGCCGATACGATTGGAATGCCTCTGTCCAGGGCCGTGCGTATCAGGTCAAGCTTGCACGCAACGAGATCAATCGCGTCAATTATATAGTCATAATTGACGCGAAAAAACCGTTCGCGAGCGTCGGCGTGATAGCGGGCTATCATGGCGTGAACTGCGCAGTCAGGATTGATATCCAGCGCACGGGCCGCCATGACCTCTGCCTTCGGCAGGCCGACGGTCGAGCGAACGGCGCACAGCTGGCGGTTTATATTTGTGATGCCCACAGTATCATGGTCAATAAGAGTAAGCTCGCCGACGCCGGCGCGGGCGAGGGCCTCAGCCGCGAAGCTGCCGACGCCTCCGAGCCCGAACACCGCTACGTGGGACTTATTCAGCTTCTCCGCTGAGCCTTCGCCCAGGAGAGCGAGATTTCTGATGTTCCAGCCATCGTTAGGCATATGCGATTGAGACTCCTTTGTAATACAAATCCCATGTTAAAGCTTAAAAGTAATAATGCGTGGTAGGTTCGTTGACGCAATACATTGAAAAAGTGGTTTGCGGACAGCCGCAGCAGGCGCAGCGCTCCGGAGCCGATTTTGCCTCGACAATGAACCCGCAGCTCTGACATTTCCAGGGAACAGGTTCAAAATAACTGTACAGCAGGCCCTGGCTGTATCTTGTAAAGAGATTCATAAAGCGCTCCTCGTGATGCATTTTAACGCTGGATATTGTCGAGAAGGCTTCAGCGGCTCTAGGGAAACCCTCCTGCTTGGCAGTCGCCGCATAGGAAGGGTATTGTATGTGCAGCGAGTGCTCCTGCATGGCGGCCTGGTATAGGTTGGTCTCTGTGGTTCCGGCGGATATAATAACAGGGGTTTGTATGACTATCGTGTGCTGGCTCATGTCAGCCGATAAAAACCGGTAGTAAGTCCACGCATGCCAGGAATCGTTGTTGGCCGTATCAATGAAAACGAGTGCGATACTTTCAAAACCGTCAATCCGCGCTTTTTCGGCATATTTTTCGTATCTGAAGCGCGACTGAACCTCCTGAGAATAAGAGTTTGCGAGATTTCCAAACGTTTTAGTGTCTGCGAAACGGTTTGTCATTTTGATTATCCCGCCAATCCGCATAAGCTGTTTATTTGAAACATCCTATGCATACAGGCGATTCCAGATGATTAAAAATGAGCAATTATTATTCCGCGATTATCCCATTGTATCAGATAGAAAAAAGAGGACACAACGTGCCCTCTTTCTCGATTTAATCAACCCCACTTCGGCCGTGCGAGCCCGTTTATAACCTGCACGCTAACGCAGGTGGGCAACCTCTCCTGAGCTTAATTGCTTCCAACATCCAGCGGAAACGGCAAGCGCCGTCCGGCCGGGAGGCCTGCAAACCACACAGGAAGTCCGGAATCCCGAAGTTTAAATGTGGGTTTAAAAAGACCCGTCACGCACCAAGCAGGGAGCCATCGATTCCATTGCATTATAGCATACCGAGATTTATTTGACAAGAGAAACAGGAAAAAAACACCGTATGCACGTAAAAATAACGGAAATTACCCGTTGTCCTCCTGAAACTCCTCGGGATTGTCGATGCGCTCCATAAACATGCCGTAAATCTCCTCAATGAGCTCGTCGTCGTCAATGCTTTCGAACAGCTCCTCGCCATCCTCTTCAACGACATGAAAGAGTATTACCTCAACCTCATCCGAGTCGGCGGTTTCGGAGGTTGCGAACGCCATGTAGGTCTCGCCGTTGTGAATCAGGGTATCAAGATGCTCAAGCTCATATTCGATGCCGTCCTCGTCCGTGACGGTGATAAAGTCGTTGCCAAATTCCGAACTCATTGGGATTTTTCCTCCTCAATTATTGCTTTAACATGAGATGAGTATAGCAGCTATCTGCAATAGAATAGCAGCTTTTGAGGGGAAAATCAAGCCTTTGAATAAGCAAATTGGAGTTTATGGCCCAAAATCCTCCAAAAAGTGAGACAGGCTTTCCAGACCTTGCAAGACAACCCCCTGGCGCAGCATCTCCTGATCGGCCAGACGCAAACTATCCGCCCTGATCTCGGTCTTTTCTATCGGGGTGTCGGGAGAGCCGGAGAGATATACGGTTACATAGCCGTCAAGCACAGTGACGATAAACTCGTCATTTTCACTCATTTCAAAGAGTGAGGTCGTTTGCGACGGACTTGGTACCGGGGGAATGCCTTGGACGGGGGACAGAACAACTGCCAGAGCGGTCAGCGAAAGAGCGATGAGGCACAGGCACGCGGCTGCAGCCGTTAGCTTAATTTTTCTGCTCATATAGTTCACCTCTTGCGCTTATTTTTCCCTGAAATGGTATAATTTAAACATAAAAATGCTAAGGGTGTATTAAATATGCGGGTTCCAGATATAAGAAAAGTGTATATAGTTATCACAGATATGAGTACAGGGGTTTTAAACGAGATTCCCATTGCCGTGGTTCCGATTGCCGGGCATGTGCTGGCAGGGAAAACAGAGGAGTTTTTCTCAGGACGGGAACCGTGCCGCTCCTGCGCCTCCGCAGTGGCCGCGCGGCTTTATGACGAGGTGCTGGAGGCGCTCGCGGCGGAGGGAGGGGGAAGGCTAATTTTAAACAAAGGTTTCCGGGAATGGCTTGATGTAGGTGAAGGCATGACCGCGGTCGCCGCAGTTGTCAGAGCCTAATGCCTTTGGCGTTTTATTTTCCGGCACTTAATATTACGGCGGCATCTAACAGTAGTAGTTATATCTGGGGCTTTGTTGTATAATTGGCAAGGGTGATGATGAGTGCCGGCTTTTTCACTCTTGCGGTAAAGCAGGAACCTGCCGCCTCAGCGGCGACAGCTTGCCCTCGTTTTCGATGACAAACTGTAGTTTGTCATCGGTCTGACATGCAGACGCTTGCCGCAGCAAGCTTCTGCATGTTAATGCCGTTTAGTATATCAAGTCCCCTGTACACATTCACCAGAAAGGATTGATCCACCATGCTAACCGACCTGGCCCTGCGCTGCAAAGCCTCCTGGGAGCAGCTCCGCATAGCAGATACCCACACCCGCAACTCCGCCCTTCACAAAATGGCGGACGCGCTCATATCGGCAAAAGACGAGATACTTTCCGCCAACGCCCTTGACCTCAACAACGCCGAAAAGGCCGGGCTTTCCCCGGCCATGCTGGAACGCCTGACGCTCACGCCCGCCCGGATAGACGGCATGGCCGCAGGGATGCGCGAGGTCGCGGCCCAGCCCGACCCAATCGGCTCTATGGACAGAGTAGACAAGCGGCCTAACGGCCTCAGCATAGGCGTCAAGCGCGTGCCCCTCGGGCTTGTGGGTGTTATATATGAGTCCCGCCCTAACGTCACTGCGGATGTGGCGGCCCTGTGCGTCAAATCCGGGAACGCCTGCCTGCTGCGCGGAGGCAAGGAGGCGATACTCTCCAACAAGTCCATAACGCAGGCCCTTTGCGCGGGCCTTGAGGCGGTGGGACTTCCAGGCGACTGTGTCCGCCTCGTTGAGGACACCTCACGAGAGAGCGCGAACGACATGATGCGGCTGACAGGCATACTCGACGTGCTGATTCCCAGAGGGAGCGCGTCGCTGATCCGTGCGGTGGTTGAGAATTCCCGTGTGCCTGTCATAGAGACGGGCGCCGGCAACTGCCACACATATGTGGACGACGAGGCGGATTTGGACATGGCCGCGTCAATCACCTTCAACGCCAAGTGCTCAAGGCCCTCTGTCTGCAACGCGATGGAGACGCTGCTGGTATCCGAAAAGGTGGCCGAGGAGTTTCTGCCGAAGGCAAAGGCCCTGCTGGACACCAAAAATGTGGAGCTGCGAGGCTGCGAGAAGACCCGCGCAATACTGGGCGGCGGCGTCGTCCCTGCCGCTGGGGAAGACTGGGAAACCGAGTACAATGACTATATTCTGGCGGTAAAGGTCGTCTCAGGCCTCTATGAGGCCACCGCGCACATCAATAAATACGGCACAGGCCACAGCGAGGCGATTGTGACCAGGAATTACTTCACGGCGCAGCGGTTCATCGACCGTGTCGACGCTGCATGCGTGTATGTCAACGCCTCCACGCGCTTCACCGACGGCGGTGAGTTCGGCTTCGGCGCCGAGATCGGCATCTCCACCCAAAAGCTGCACGCGCGCGGCCCGATGGGGCTTCGCCACCTGACATCGGTGCAGTACGTCGTATACGGCGAGGGACAGATCCGTTGATCCGCTGTTATCAGACACATAGTACACCATGCACTCCTATAGATTATGCGGGGATCCGAAAGGCTCCCCGCATAATCGTCATACTCATCTCTTTTGCGATATTTGTAAAATCCAGTTGTTTATATTTAGCTTTTAAGCTATAATAAATTGAACTTTTTTTCAGCGCAATCAAGTTCATGGTCGTCGGCGCAAACGGATTGCGTGTAAATGATACATGGTCAAAGAAGCAAAAGAGATTAATGTTGCTGTCCCTCGAAGGCCCGTCCATATTGTTGAGGTACCAGTTAAACCTTGCTCATATGGCGGGGAAAACGCGCCGCAGGCGCAGCCGGCAAAGCGTTTTGAGGAGCCGAACGGCGCAAGGTTTAGTCGTGGGACCAATAACCGGAAAGAGAGTGACTTAATGCTTTCGGAGTTTGCCTATTCAGGTACTATGCAGTTTATTCTGATGTTATTCTCTTTTACATATTGTTTTATTCTGATGTATTTTATCGCCAAGCTGATAATGCGCATTTATGGGGAAGTAGCCAGTTTTAAGCAGAAAGCGCTTTTTGCATTTTTGACTGGAACAGTTTTGCTGTCCGTTTTGGTATATGCGGTGTATTTCTTTGGCGGAATGGTGTCTTTCGACAGGATAACATACATACTGATGCTCGCGCCTAATCCCATTTCTGCACTCCTCTACTGTTATTTCGGGATTAAGATTCTAAAACTTTCTACAAAACGCTGTATAGAAATGATGGGAAATGTGTATTTGTATTTCTCGTGTGTTCATAGCGTTACCATGCTAATCGGGGCAATTTTTTTCGTGCAGCCGGATGCGCAAAGGTTTAATTATTTGCTTGACGCCACGATGTATGCGTGCAACTTGATTGTTTTTTTGCTCATTTTCAGATTGACGTGGAGAGTAATTGACCGCAAACCGGATTTGATCATTTCCAAAACAGACAGCTTTGCGAAACCGGGAAAAGATCTGCTTCTTTTTACATTAAAAGCGCTCTTCATTTATTGTGTACAAGTCATAACGCCGCTGACAATACAGACCATTGTGGTTGCTGATACTGTGATTGTACTTGTGCTAATATTGTTTTTTGTTGCAACTCTTTTGCTGAGCATGTACCAACATGCAAAAATAGACGTTCGTAACAGGGATGCGCATATTAACGCGCTGATCAAAAGCTCAGATGAGTTTCGTGCAGTAAAGCATGATTTTTATAATATTCTGCAGACGTATAACGGATATTTTGCAATTGAGGATTATCAAGCGTGCAAAAGATACCATGAAACACTTGTGCATATCACTACACGGGCGGGAGAATCGTTGGATTTGAGCCGCCGGATTAGTGAAAATCCCGCACTAGTATCTCTCCTGATCGATAAGCATGCAATTGCGGAGCAAATGGGTATACATGTGAGTTTCTCTATTAATTGCCCTCTTTCCGACCTTCCTGTAAGTGAAGTCGATATTTGCCGCGTCATTGCCTGCTTGCTGGACAATGCGATCGAAGCGGCCAACGAATCGGAACAGAGGCGTATATCTATCTTTGCCGCATCTCAGAAAGACAACTCGAAGCTCATTATTATTATGAACAGTTCGCCCAAGCTTCCGAATGCCACACAAATGTTTACAGCTGGTATCTCCAGCAAAAGCGGGCATCAAGGTGTCGGGCTAAACAATGTACGTAAAATCATTGAGCGATATGCCGACTGTGCTTTTAAAATAAACTATTACAATTGTGAGGTGACTGCCTATGTTGAACTCGGTCAAAAATAAAATGGGATGTTTCAAATAAAGTAGAGATCAGATGTCTTGTAGTATTAGAAATATTGGTCCCACGTTTAAACCTTGCCGCAATAGCTTATCAAAATGCTCTGCCCGCTGTGCGCGCGGCGCATTTTCCCCGACACTGGCAGCAAGGTTTAACTGGTGCATCAATATTACGGCGCAATTAAACAGTAGTGCTATCACCGGAGAGGTGGTTGGCGAAGAGTGATTCAGTTATCTATAGAGGTGATGGGCTTGCGGATGCTATATTTTGATTTTGCGTACTCTGTTCAGATGCAGATTATTCTCGCTATTGTAACTTTTGTTGAAACATTCTTAACGATGTTAATGATTTCCAATGTTATTATGGCTGTTTTCAAAGTAAACATAAGCGTAAAGCAAAGGCTGCTTTTTATTTTTATTAACGGTACTCTTTTGCAGTCTGCGTTTGTATATATTATATACTTTTTAGGCGGCATGCTGTCGTTCAGCCCGTTCATATACCTTTTGGTTGTGAATGTTAACCCGTTAGCCGCACTGATCTATTACTACAGCGCACTTCGGATCTTCAGACTGTCAAATGAGCGTTCTGTAAAGCTGATGAGCTATATGTTCCTGTTTTGGGCCACGAAGGTCACGCTTGGCAGGCTGATCGCTATCATATGTTACATAGATCCTGATCCAAGATACAATTATCTTGTGGATGCCGTTCAGCAAGCGGCAGGGCTTTTTATGTTTTTTGCTCTGTACAAAACCGTGCTGTACATATTGGGAAAAACGCAGGCAAGCCTCAAATTCTCTGACAACATGTTTTTCAACAAGAGAAAAGAGCTGATTGTCTATTTCTTTGTGGCTTCAATGATTTTTGCGATCAATGTTATTATTCCAAGCATTGTCGCGGAACAAATCGCCGCGAATGTAATTGTGATATTGCTTACGCTTCTCTATACGGTTATCAGCATCTGTATTGATGTTGTCATCTATAACAAACAGGTCGATAGTAACCGGGATGCGCATATCGGAGTGCTATTCAGAGGCATGGAGGAGCTGCGCGGGGTAAAACATGACTTTAACAACATACTACAAACATACAGCGGATATCTGGAACTAAAAGAATACGAAAAACTCGAAATATACCATGATTCCTTAATTTCAGCAACATCCCACGCCGGAAACATTGCGGAACTGACGCGGAAAATGCACGAGAACCCTACGCTCATATCGCTACTTATCAGCAAGATCGAAAGCGCAGAGAAACTGAGCGTAAAGCTGCTCCTCTCTGTAAAATGCAGTTTGGATGATCTCTATATAGACAATATGGATATCGCAAAAATTATGATGAACCTACTGGACAACGCGATTGAAGCCGCGAGCTGCTCGAAACAGCGGAAAGCATACCTGACGGTTGAAAAGCAGAACAACGATGAAAAGATTTTTATTGTAACCAACAGTACACCGGCAGTGTTCGCAAAGGACACTGCTGCGGCGCCGGGGAGTGATGACGTGCGTATCCTGAAAGCACGCGAAATACTTCACAAGTACGGCAACTGCTCGCTTCAAATTGAATACCGCGACCAGGAAATGTCCGCCTATGTTAAGCTTCGCAATATAAAATGATCTGCTTTGTTCTTCAGGTTATTGATCCCACGATTAAACCTTGCGCTGTCCGGCTCCTCAAAACGCTTTGCCTGCTGTGCGGGCGGCGCGTTTTCCCGGCCAAGTGCGCAAGGTTTAATTGGTACCTCAATAATATGTGTTATTTGGAAATGTATCGCTCCGCCGACCGATTATTGCGGGAGGATCATGGAGCCGAGCTTTTCAAAATTTGAATAATTATAAGCGATGATCTCTTTTTCACTCACGCCGTAAAGAGTGTCGCCTATGTAGCAAAGCCTCGAGTTGTAAGAGCTGTACTCACCGCTGGACGCCAGATGCGCCTCGTCGACAAGCTTTCCGTCCTTCACGGAGACAAGCCTGAAGCCCGCCTCGGGCACCCATGAGCCGTTATTCAGCGTTTTGCCGCCCTCCAGCGCGAAGCCGAACAACTCGCGTGATCTATCGACCATCATGGCGCGGGGGTTGTCAAACGCGCCGGTCCAGATGTTTTCGCCCAGAAGCATGACGTCAATCTCCCTGGGCTCGCGCGGGTTGGAGACGTCAAACAGGCTTATCTTCAGCCCCATGTCGCGAGTGCCGACTACTGTTTCGGTTCCGTCGCTGTTTTTAACGTACATCTCGGTTGTATGGCGGCCAAAGCCCACCATGAGTCCGTTTCCGACCGGGTGTAGGTACTGCGAGAAGCCGGGTATCTTGAGCTCGCCCAGCACGGTGGGGTTCTCCGGGTTGGACAGGTCTATCGCAAACAGCGGGTCAACCTGGCGGTAAGTCACCATGTATCCGATGTCTCCCATGAAGCGCACTGAGTAAATCTGCTCACCCTGGGCCAGATCCTCTGTCTGTCCGGAGACCTTGAGATCACTGTCTAGTATGGTCATGCGGTTACCGCCGTTCCAGTCGGATGTGGCGATCCGGAAGTAACCCTTGTATTCGTCCATGCTGTACTGGTTAAGCGGATAGCCCTCCACCTTGCCCATGCCGCTGTAATAGAGCCTGGTGCCGTCGACGGTAAAGCGGTGTATTTCGGTGGTGGGATGCTCTGGACTCGCCATTTTGGACTCTGTGCTGTTCACTGCATTGGAGTCCAGGACATTGTACACCTGACGCGCGACGTAGAGCGCGTCCTGGCTCATGTAAACGGTGGTGCCCGCGCCGAGCACGGTCTCCATGGAAGCCTCGTCAAGTCCGGTTATGTCGAACGCGCCGGCCATCATATATGAGCTGTCCAGGCTGCCGGGGATATAGTAAATATCTTTTACGGGCACCGCGCAGATTTCCTTTGACGCGACGGAGTCCCTGTACATGGGCAGGACGTCGCCCTCGCCCATATCGTCGGCGGGGACTGAGTAGATATATTTGCTGGTCACAAAATAGAGATTGTCGCCGATCATGCGGGTGGCAAGGGCGTTGCCCTCAACCTCCAGCTTGCGGGATTCAACCGGGGCTGCCCTGTCGGATATGTCGTATACGGTGTACGCCGTAAACTGGCGCTGTGGGTACCATATGCAGCTTGCAAAGCCGGCGGCGTCGGGGTAGGCGACGTTTTCAATCGCCTCGCTGCGGGTGGAGACCGTGACGAGCCGGTCGCCGACGATATACATCTCAGACAGATACTCGTAGGCTTTGTCGCTCTGAGGCAGCTTTATCTCGCTCACAACGCGCATATCGGCGCCGTTTGCCTCGATTATTCGAACGCTCTGGCCGCCGGCCGAGTAAATATATTTGCCGTCCGTCTTTATGATGTCGCCCTCGTCCACTCCGGAGACCTGGGTATTTGTCTGGGAATATCCGGCGTCGGAGGACGCAAAGCCGGTCTCCGGCGCAGCGGAGGCCATCGGGGCCGCGCCGGTCGCGGCAGCGTTGAAAATCGTATCAGTGACGGCATAATCGCGGGTAGCGCCGTAGAGCTGCTTTTCCCACCCGTTCGCGGATTCGTCAAGCGGCTGATAGATTATGCCCATCTTGCTGAATATGCCCAGCAGCTCGGTCATAGAAGCCAGCTTGGGGAGCTCTGCCGGCGCGGGCTTGGGCGAGGGCAGGGGAGCGTTCTGTATCTGCCTGACGGAGATGACCTGATTTCCGACCTTAAAGGATTCCCTGGTTATAACTGAGGGAGCCCTATAGCCCGGTGTGAGCGGGCTGAGATCTGATATGCTTCTGAACGCAAATGAGGACAAAATGCCGACAACTAGAACTATAGACAGCGAAATAAGAGCAGATCTTTTCCATCCTGACACCGCTACCGCCTCCTGAGTGTTTGTTTGTCTATTTGGACGGTGTGGAACAGAAATAGTTCCTCATTCCTGCAAAATTTTTCTCAGGGTCTCCATTGCCCGCCGCTCCAGCCGGGATACCTGCACCTGTGAGACACCCAGAATTTTCGCGGTTTTATCCTGTGTAAAGCCCCGAAAATACCGAAGGCTTATGACGGATCGCTCCTTGTCGGGCAGTTCGTCCACCGCCTCTCGCACCGAAATGCTCTCAAGCAGCCTCTCCTCCATGCCGTCAACGCCCAGTACCCCCTCGAGCGTAAGTCCATCGCTACCGCTTTCCTGCTGGAAGGACTCCGCGGGCTCAACGGCTATTTCTATCTCCGCGATTTCCTCGATACTAATACCGCATTCCTCGGCGAGCTCTGACAATACGGGTTCCCTGCCCAGCTCCTGCAACAGCTTGCCGCGCGCCTGCCTTATTGTAAATGATTTTTCCTTTACGCTCCTGCTGACCTTCACAATCCCGTCGTCGCGCAGAAAGCGCCGGATTTCGCCGGCGATTTTGGGAACCGCATAGGTGGAGAACTGCGTGCCGTACGCCTCGTCATAGCCCTTGACCGCCTTGATAAAGCCCACGCAGCCCAGCTGATACAGGTCATCCGGCTCGACACCGCGCCCAAAATACCTGCGGGCGACGCTCCAGATGAGGCCGTTGTTCTCGGTAAGCACGCGTTCGGCGGCCTGACTGTCTCCCGACTGGGCGGCGCGAAGCAGCGAAGCCGTCAACGCGAAAGCCTCGGTGAAATACGGCGGCTCATAGTCAGGACTGTGCCCTTGTCCGGACCGGAGTGCACCCTGAGCTTGTCCATAAAGCTCTCCATGATGGTAAAGCCCATGCCGGAGCGCTCAGAGCCCCCTGTGGTGAACATGGGCTGACGCGCCTTTTTGACGTCGCTCATACCCACCCCTCTGTCGCGTATCACCAGCTCCAGCACACCGCCCTCGAGAATTCGGGCGCGTATGGAGACCACGCCGATGGACTCGGGATAGGCGTGCACTATGCAGTTCGTAACGGCCTCTGAAACAGCTGTCTTGATGTCTCCCAGCTCGTCCAGCGTTGGGTCGAGCTGCGCCGCGAACGAGGCCACAGCCGCGCGGGCAAAGCCCTCATTGACTGAGCGCGACTCAAATTCAAGCTTCATTTGGTTGATTATTTTCATATGTATCCTCCGAACTTAAATGTAGGTCAAACCGCCGAGGTCATCCGCGCCAGCGGAACAATTTTGTCGACCCCGGCAGCGGACAGAACCTTGAACGACTGTGACTGGACGTTTACAACGCTGAGCTCGCCTCCAATCTCATATATCCTGCGGTACAGGCCCAGTATGACCGCTATACCGGAGCTGTCCATGAAGCCCACCCCCTCCAGGTCCAGCACGCATCTGA
Source organism: Oscillospiraceae bacterium (assembly GCA_031556035.1). Taxonomy (GTDB): domain Bacteria; phylum Bacillota; class Clostridia; order Oscillospirales; family UBA929; genus JAVBTT01. The sequence continues at coordinate 22,463 of JAVBTT010000004.1, read as the reverse complement.
GCGGAAGCTTGCTGTCGACAAGCTCGCCGATCTCTCTTATGATGGCCTTCGCGGCATGGTGATCAAGCTCTCCGTCAAGGCCGAGCGCAAGCAGCCGCTCGTCAAAATTCCACTTCACTTTCACAAAAGCGCCTCCCACTATGTTGTAATCAAAAAACTGATGTTTTATGTATACCAGGGCTGAACAGGATAAACATCGTTCGTGAATGAAAAAATAACCCGAGAGACGTTTGTCCCTCGGGTTATTATAGTAAACTTACCGCGCGAAAGCTGTCGTATCCGGTACTGTATCAGATATCTTTGAGACGCAGGGTGCGCGCTGCGTTGAGCACGGCAAGCATCGCGACGCCGACATCCGCGAAGACGGCAAGCCATATGCCGGTTATACCAAGTGCGCCAAGCAGCATGACCACTGCCTTGACGCCCAGCGCGAGAACAATGTTCTGCATGACAATCCTGTGGGTTTTCCTGGCAATTTTAATAGCCGAGCAGAGCTTTTTAGGCTCGTCAGTCATGATTACGACGTCAGCCGCCTCTATCGCGGCGTCTGAGCCTATGCCGCCCATCGCCACGCCTATATCCGCGCGGGCGAGCACTGGAGCGTCGTTCATGCCGTCACCTATGTAGACAAGAGCGCCTTTTCCGTCCAGCTCTTTTTCCAGCGCCTCGACGCGTTCGACCTTGCCCTCCGGCATAAGGCCCGAATAGACCTCGTCAAGCGGCAGCCTTTCGGATAGGCGCTCCGCCGCCTCGCGGGTGTCTCCGGTGAGCAGAACCGTTTTGCGCACGCCAAGGGAGCGCAGGGTATTAATTGTATCGGCGCTGTCGGGGCGTATCTGATCCTCGAAGCCGATGTATCCGGCGTAGGCGCCGTCTACCGCGACATGCACCGCTGTTGCTGACGCGGGTGCAGCGGATATTCCCTCCCGCGCAAGCAGTTCCCTGTTTCCGGCAAGTACGCGTTTGCCGTCAACCGCACAGGCTATCCCGAAGCCCGCGATTTCGCGCAGCTCCGCGACACGGGAGGGGGAGACTTCCCCGCCGTACTCACGGCATATTGCCCTGCCGAGGGGGTGGGTGGACATGTGCTCTGCGTGGGCTGCCAGCTCAAGCAGCCAGGGATAGGCTGATTCCACTTTGGCGACGCGCAGCTGTCCGCTTGTGAGCGTTCCCGTCTTGTCGAACACGACGGTATCCGCTTTGTTCAGGGCCTCCAGAAAGTTGCCGCCCTTGAACAGTATTCCCTGCCTGGAAGCTGCACCGATGCCGCCAAAAAAGCTGAGGGGTATGGAGATAACCAGCGCACATGGGCAGGAGACTACCAGGAACACGAGTGCGCGGTGAATCCACCCGCTCCAGCTTCCGTCCATGAGGATAAGCGGGGGAAGTACGGCGAGCAGCAGGGCGGCAAGCACAACCGCAGGCGTGTAGACGCGGGCGAATTTTGTGATAAACTGCTCGGTGGGAGCCTTGTTTTCGCCGGAGTGCTCCACCAGCTCAAGTATTTTCGCCGCGGTGGACTCGCCGGCCGTCTTCGTCACCCTGACCTCAAGCGCGCCGGAGAGATTTATGAAGCCGGACAGAACGGCGTCGCCCTCATGCACGTCCATAGGCCTGGACTCGCCGGTGAGAGCGGCGGTGTCCATTGACGAGGAGCCCTTCTTAATAATACCGTCCAGCGGAACACGCTCGCCCGGCTTAATCAGTATGTACTGACCCGGGGCGATCTCCTCGGGGGGCACCGTCAGGACAGAGCCGTCCTTCAGCAGGTTGGCGCTGTCCGGCCGGATATCCAGCAGGGAGGCGATATTGCGGCGCGAAGCGCCGACCGCGCGATCCTGGAAAAATTCTCCTACCTGATAAAACAACATGACGGCTACGCCCTCCGGGTATTCCCCTATGGCGAACGCTCCAATGCTGGCGGCGGCCATTAAAAAGTTCTCGTCCAGCAGCTTGCCCCGGAACAAATTGGCTGCGGCGCTGAAAATGATGTCAGCCCCGACCAGCAGGTACGCCGCTATATTTATCCATAGCCTGAAGTCGAACAGCACGGGTATAAAACCCAGCGCGAAGAGCAGGGCGCCTGCGCCGAGCCTCATAAGTTTGAGCTTGGGGAGAGGCTCGCGTGCTGCTTTTTTTATAGGAATCGCGGTGCTGTGGCAGCAGGAACAGGAATGCTCGTGCGGATTGGTGTTTAAGGTCGCTTCAGTCATGTAGGAAACCCCCTCACTCGTTTATATGCTCAAAGCCCTGGGCGAAGATGGCGTGTATGTGGTCGTCGCTGAGGCTATAGTAGACAACCTTGCCGTCCTTGCGCGATTTGACGAGCCGCGCGGCTTTGAGGAGCCTTAACTGGTGCGACACAGCGGAGACCGTGCTTCCCAGCAGGCAGGAGAGGTCGCACACGCACATCTCGGATTGCTGGAGCGCCCAGAGTATCCGAACCCTTGTGGAATCGCTGAACATCTTGTACAGGTCGGCGAGCTCAATGAATTCCTCATCCTCGGGCATGAGCTCGCGGACACGGGATATAACATCCTCGTGTATGATATTGCTGGAGCAGGAAAGCTCTGCGGGCATAAAAACACCTCCATGTTTGTACAATTGAACGAATGATCAATTGTAGTGTAACATTTGAGCGCGACATTGTCAAGCGGAAAATATTACTCCGCACTTAAAAGCAGCATTCAAATATAAGCGTATCAGGACTATGCGGCGTGTGCAAAGGCTGAAAAATGCCGACATTAATTGGAGCGATGAGACTGGCGTTTGCAACAGCGAGAATTATGGGCGTATACGCTTTTATTGGACTAATCCAAAAGCGTATGATATTGGTCGTGTGTTGCCATCCGAATCTCGAGCCCTCACAGCTCCTTCTGTTCCTTGACTGACGACAAAATATAATATATAATAATAAAAACTGCACTATTGTGCGAAAAGAGTCCGTGCCTTGTCCGGGGCGCGGCCGTGTCTGTCATTGCACGTAAGAGGGGGATTAAATGTCTCGAAAGCATGGTTTGCTGATGCTGGCGCTCAGAATTGTCGTTGACGCCATTCTTTCCGCCGCATCTTTTTTTGTGGCCGTTTTTCTTGCCACAGACTTCTTTCCCGGAGAGATTTTCCTCAGAGATTCGATATGGCCATGCGTGCTCTATACGGCGTATGTCATCGTGCTGAACGCGGTATTTCGCTCGTATAGGTTTGAGTTCATACATGTGAGTATAATCGAGGCCTTGAGGGTGGCGCTTGTAAGCGTCGCCTGGGTTGCCACGATTTCGCTTCTGCACGTTACCGGGCTGTACACATACCACTTCCCGACCTCGCTGATTTACATCATCCTCTATACCCTCGTCTCGGAAATATACAGGTTTTCCTTCAGGTCAACCTATGTCTTCCGCAAGCTGTTCGGGCTGTACGGCTCAGGAGACCCGCCCAAACAGGTGCTTGTTATATCCGACCGCGACAAGGCGAGCCTTATTATAAGAAGGCTGCTCCAGGGCCAGCAGCTCAAGTTCAAGCCGGTGGCGGTTCTGACTGATGAGCCCGAAGGCGACAAGAAAATACTTGGGGTACGTGTACATACCAATTCCGGCGATATAGGGGAGATAATAAGGCGCTTCTCTATTAACGAGATTGTGCTTTTGGCCGATTATTACAACGCCAGAAGAACAAGCGACCTGAAGAGAATATGTAATTCTCTCGGAGTGGAAATAAAGGTTTTCCAGTCGATTACCCCCATTGATTCCTCGGGCGGAAACCATTTCAGGAAGCTCAACCTTGAAGACCTGCTCGGACGGAACGAGATCAGGCTGGAAAAGACGTGGATCGAGGCGTTTATAACTGATAAAAGGGTTCTTGTTACGGGAGCCGCAGGCTCAATAGGCTCGGAGATATGCAAACAGTGCCTGTCCTTTGGCTGCAAGAGCCTTTATGCCTTGGACGTGAGCGAAAACGGGCTGTTTGAGCTTGAGATTGAGCTGACCAAGCTCTACGGGGATGTTGATATTATTCCGATCGTGGCGTCTATCCGGGATGCGGACAGGCTGGATGCGGTTTTTGAAAAGTACAAACCCGAGGTATGTTTCCACGCAGCAGCGCATAAGCATGTGCCGATGATGGAAAAAAACCCGTGCGAGGCTATCAAGAACAATGTGTTCGGTACGGTCAACGTTCTTAAGGTGTGCGACCAGCACAGGGTCAACAAGCTAATAGTGATTTCCTCCGACAAGGCGGTCAATCCCTCCAGCGTCATGGGTGCCACGAAGCGGGTTACGGAGATGCTGGTGCAGGCTTATGGCAAGACCATGTCGACCGAGGTGGCCGCGGTGCGCTTCGGAAACGTACTGGGCTCAAACGGGAGCGTTATACCGCTCTTTCAGAAGCAGATTGAGGAGGGCGGACCGGTCACGCTGACACACAGGGATGTGGAGCGCTATTTTATGACCATATCAGAGGCCGTGCAACTCGTGCTTCAGACAGGAGCGCTTGCCCGCCAGGGCGAGATATTCGTGTTCGATATGGGCAGAAGCATGAAAATATACGACCTCGCGGTCGAACTCATACGGCTTTCCGGGCTTGAGCCCGGCAAGGACATTGAGATAAGGGAGATTGGGCTCCGCCCGGGAGAAAAGCTCTTTGAGGAGCTGCGACTTGACGCTGAAAACATGGACAGCACCGAGCATAAAACTATATTTGTGTGCAAGCCGATGAATCTGGATCGGGCGTGGCTGGACAGGCAGCTCGATTACCTTAAAAGGGCGCTTTGCTCGGAGGACGAGAGAGCGGCTGTGGACAGTTTGTTTGCGTTAGTCCCGAGCGTATACAGAAAGCCGACGATCAGTACCCTCAAGATCCAGAGTGACGTATTGGAGGTTGTGAAATGAGGATCAGGGAAGGATTCATGCTGCGCGAGGTCGCCGGGCAGTGGGTGGTGGTTCCTCTGGGTGAAAATGTCGTTGAGATAAACGGGATCGTTACGCTCAGCGACAGCGCGGCGTTGCTCTGGAAAGAGCTGGAGAGAGGAGTGGACGACTGTGAGAAGCTCTCGGACGCACTGTGCGCGGAATACAGCATAGACAGGGAAACGGCCTTGGCGGATAGCCAGGAGTTTGTGAGGGCCCTGAAGGAAAAAGGGCTGATTATATGATTAAGAATGTCCAGACGCTGCTTTCCCGCATGAAAGACAACGCCGGTGCCAACAGAATCCCCATGTCGGGAAGCTTTGAGATAACCTCGCGCTGTAATTTGCATTGCAGCATGTGTTATATATGTAATCCCCTGGACGCAAAAAACGCCGAGCTGTCAGCGGGACAGTGGGTGGACATCATGCGTCAGGCTCGCGACCAGGGGATGCTCTTTGCGATGCTGACCGGGGGGGAACCCCTTGTACGCGAAGATTTTTGGGATATATACCTTGAAGCCCGCAGGCTTGGCCTGCTGATCACGCTGAACACAAACGCCACGATAATAACGCCCGAGGTCGCCGACCTGCTGGCGAAATACCCGCCGGTGCGCGTGGCGGCAACCATATATGGAGCCTCTCCCGAGGGTTACAGGCGCGTGACGGGATCCGCCTCAGCCTATGGAAAAATGCTCCGGGGGATAGAGCTGATGCGGGAGAGGGGCCTCAACTTCCGTCTGCGTACGACTCTCACCAGGGGCACTCTTCCCGATATGAAGGGGATCATCGAGCTTATTCTGGAGCAAAAGGCGCGGCCGTCCTTTACCAACTATATTATGCCGACGTTAGTGGAAAACGGCAACGACTGTGTTTCGCAGCGCCTGTCGCCTGAGGAGGCTGCGGAGGCCACCAGGCTGATATACCGGACGATGCGGGAATATATATCAAAGCACGGCGACCCGCGCGAAAAGGAGCTCGCGGAGCATATGAGCGAGCTTGAGACAGACAGGCTTATACCTCTTGATCCGGAGCAGGAGGAGCTTCACAGCCGTTCGGCCGCTGTAAAAAAAGACTCGGCCTTTTACTGCCAGGCCGGAACCTCCCATTTCTGGGTCACTTACAACGGCCTCATGACCATGTGCGGACTGTCCCGGGAGCCCTCGTTCGACTTGAGAAAACTGAGCTTTGCGGACGCGTTCGCGGAGCTTGGAAAGGCAGTGGTGGCGATACCGGCGTGCGAGGAATGCAGGGGGTGCGAGTACAGGCGCGTTTGCTCTCCATGCCCCGCAAAGCTGTTCTGCGAGAATGGCAGGTATGACCGCAGGGCCGCATATCTGTGCTCATTCGCGAAGGCCGGAATTGAGGTCAGGGAGTAGTATCGGGCACCGCTTGACACAATATATTGCCTTTTTTTAGTTTTTCTATTGACATTGTCTGCCGTATTGGGTATACTACATTTAAGGATATTGGCGTATTGTACATATTTTGTCCAAATAGGTACAGAGCGCCTGTTGTTAGGTTATACTATATAACTGAAAGAGGATGGAAAGACAATGAAAAAGTATGTCAAGCCAGAAATTGAGGTTATCAAGCTCCGCATGGAGGAGCGGATCGCGTCCGCAGGCTGCAGCGGCGGCAGAATCACGGTTGAAGTCGAGCTGGGCCTGTTTGACGGGGCTTGCGGCCCGCAGGACAGCCCGGAGGAGAACTTGGGCGAGTGCTACGACCTGAGCGATTGCTCCTAATTTCAGGAACCTTTAAGTCTACATAAAAAACAAAAGCCTTGGTTTGGTCTCTTGAGTTAATAGCCGGTCAGGAGCTTTGTTGATGTCGGTAGGACTTACTGCCTCGTCTTTATGGGACGGGGCATTTACATTGCCCTTTTTTTGTGATACAATTATCTGAAAGCTTGGTATAATACTAAATTTAGCACCCGATGCGGAGAGGTAATTTGCATGACTGAAAACTACCGCATAGCCGGAATAGACATACAGCTCGGAGGGGATAGGCTTCCGCCGCGCGAGCCGCTGCCCTGCTTTGCCGCCGAGGAGGAGGCAGAGCCGAGGTGTCGTGTAAAAATTTCCGAAGAGCCGCTTGAGGTGTCTCCGAGATATTCATATACGAACAACCTTGTGAAATGGGGCGTTATCGACGGGGGGAAGGGGTGCTATGACTGCTTTGATCCTGACGGCAGACTGCGCTCCAGGGCGCTTATCGGGCCCGGGATGCGCGAAATCGAGCTCTATTTATCGGAGAGCGAAATCCGTGCAAATCATTTTATCAAGCCTGTGATGGAGACCCTGTTTTACAGCCTCTGTCTTTTTGAGGGCGGCATTGTTCTTCACTCCGCGGCTGTGGACTGGAAAGGGAACGGGATACTCTTCTCGGCACCGTCCGGTACGGGGAAAACAACCCATGCGGATATGTGGGTCGAGAATCTGGGGGCGGAATACATAAACGGGGATCGCCCGCTGCTGAGATTTTTTGACGGGGTTCTGCATGTGTGCGGAACCGCGTGGAGCGGAACCGCATCGATATACAGAAACGTATGTGTACCGCTGACGGCGATTGTTTTCCTTGAGCGGCACAACGAGAACAGGATGAGATTACTCAACCCGGCGGAAGCGCTTAAGCATATGCTGCCGAGATGTTTTTTGCCGTACCATTGCGCGGAGCTTATGGCGATGGCGATGGACAATGTAACCGCGGTGCTCGGGGCGGCGGAATGCTGGCATCTTGACTGCACACCAGAGATAGGCGCGATGGAGTTGGTTAAGGAATGTGTTATGATAAGCCCGAGGTTCAAAGGATAAGTGCGCAGGAGCTGTTTGGACTGGCCAGGGAGCTTTTCGCCAAGGGCAAGGGCATAAAAATTGTCGTGTCCGGGAACAGCATGTATCCGTTTATCAGGACGAACAGGGATATGGTTACCATTCAGGGAGCGGCTCTGGATCAGGTGAGGGTGTCCGACATCGTGCTGGCCTACAGGGAGGCCGAGAAGAAGTATATACTCCACAGGCTGTTTAAAAAGAGCGGCAATGAGTTTTACATGGTTGGAGATCATCAGGACTGGCTGGACGGGCCGTATCCCGCCTCGGCCCTTGTGGGCGTCGTGACCGAGGTGTTCCGGGTGGGGCGCGACGGCAGCCAGAAGAAGATGGGCGGGCCGGGGTACAGCGTCCTCGTCAGGCTGTGGATGCTGCTCAGACCGCTACGCCTCCCGATCATAAACACATACTTCAGGCTTCGGGGCGGAAAAAAACATGAGTAAGGTTGAAAATATCCGCAAGATTTTTACCTCGGGTGAGCAGTACCGGTGGCTTCTGAGCCGCTCAAGGCCGCATTGGCCCAGGCTTTTTTTGCTGCTCGCGTTTGAGGTGATTTCCTCAATGCTGTCAGTGTATCTTGTACAGGTTATCAACAGGGTATTCAAGATTTTGAACGGAGAGTTGCTGGGGAATATCCTGCTTATCCTGATTACCTATGTGCTGCTCTATCTTTTCAGCGTCGCGCTGGGGTCTGTGTCCTCCGTCATGAGGGTCAGCGTCCAGGAGAAGATGAATTTCACGATAAGAAGCGATTGTTTTTCCAAGCTTCTTCACTCAAACTGGCTGGACGTCTCGGCATATCATACCGGTGACCTTCAGACGCGTCTGACAAGCGACGTTACTCAGGTTACAAACGGGGCTGTCGGCATACTGTCCGCCCTTGTATCGCTCATCTCGACCTTTGTTACGGCATTTGTTGCCCTTTACAGCGCGGACAAGGTGCTCGCGTTTTCGATAATCCTGATAGTTCCAGTGGCGGCGCTTATGGCGAGGTTCGTTGGGAAGAGGATAAGCAGGATTCAGAAAAAAGTTCAGGAATCCGAGGCCAAATACAGGGCATTTACCCAGGAGAGCCTGGCCAACCTCGCGATTGTCAAGTCGTTTTCCTACCAGGACAGGAGCGCCGAGAGGCTTCAGGAGCTGCACGCCGAGCGGTTTAAGTGGGTCAGGAAGCGAAATCTTTTCGGCGTTATAGCGGGCGGAGTGCTCGGGCTTGGCCAGATGGCGGGATTTGTGCTTGCCCTCGGCTGGGGGGCGTTTCAGGTTCAGTCAGGAAAGATAACGTGGCCCACAATGAACCTTTTTACAAACCTCGTCGGAAAGGTGCAGCAGCCGGTGATCAGTCTGGCGCAGGTTATCCCGCAGATTATCACTGTTTTGGCTTCAGTCGACCGTCTGATGGAGCTTGAATCCCTGGCGCCTGAAAGAACCGGGCTGACGCCTGTTAAAACCGACAAAGTGGAGCTGATACTGGACAACGTGGGCTTTTCCTACCGCGAGGGAGAGCCGGTGCTTCAGTCCTGCAACATGAGGCTCTATCCGGGGGACGTGGCTGCGCTCACGGGCCTGTCCGGGGTTGGGAAAACAACCCTTGTCAGGATGCTGCTGCTGCTCATTGAGCCTGACTTCGGCAAGATGACGATGCGCACTGAGGCCGGAAAGGACGAGGAGCTGTCCGCGTCGCTGCGCGACCAGATCGCCTATGTGCCGCAGGGCAACACCCTGTTCAGCGGCACGATTTCGGACAATCTTCGCATTGGCAGGCAGGACGCCACCGAGGCGGAGCTGTGGCGGGCGCTCGACGACGCCAACGCGCTTGAGTTTGTGGACAGGCTCCCGGAAAAGCTGGAGACTAAAATCGGGGAGAAGGGCATGGGGCTTTCCGAGGGGCAGGCTCAGCGTATAGCAATAGCGCGCGCTTTAATACGCAACGCTCCGATGGTGATATTGGACGAGGCGACGAGTGCGCTTGACGAGGGCACCGAATGCAGGGTGCTTGAACGCCTTCACGCGCGCACAAAAAACACGACCTGCCTAGTTATTACCCACCGAAGCTCAGCGCTGCGCTACTGCAACCGCCGGTTTGAGATGTCCGGAGGGGTTCTGAGCGAGGTCAAAATCTCATAGGCTGTACAATACGTGTGGGGCGGCATAATGCCGCCCCACACGTCAATATTCTTCCTAAAGGCGTCTGATCTGTCAGGACAGAGCCCTGCTCAGGGCGGGCACCACCTGCTTTTTGCGCGACATCATGCCGGAAAGGAAGAAACGCCCGCCTGCGGGGGTTACTCCGAAGCAGCGTTGCAGCAGGTCGTTGTCCTCGCAGGAGGTGAGAAACAGGGTGCCCTCGCGTACGATCTCGGTGTGCATGAACAGCAGCAGATCAAAGCGCTCATCCCTGCGCAGCTGGTTCATAAAGCTCTGAATATCCGCGGAGGGCATAGCGTCCGAGTTCCATACGGTTATCTGCCCTATCCCGATCTTCTTGCCCCCGAGCGCGTATTCCTTGAAGTCGTGGAAAAAAATCTGACGCGGCGTTTGGGCGCGCAGATCGCTCCCAAACGCGTTGAAAAGCTCCTTGCCGAGCTTCATATCGTTTATTCTGGCGACTCCGGCCAGCCACGCTGCCATGCGGCGGTCCTTTTCGGTGCATGTAGGCGATTTGTATAGGACTGTGTCCGACAGAATCCCGGCCAGCATAAGCCCGGCAAGCTCAGGCTCAGGCGTCCTGTCCTGCTCGTGGAACATGCTCGCGATAATAGTGTTGGTCGAGCCGACGGGCTCGTTTCTGAACATGACCGGCGCTCCCGTCTGTATATCCCCGAGGCGGTGGTGGTCAATGATCTCGAGTATTTCCGCCTGCTCTATCCCGGGAACCGACTGGCTTTTTTCGTTGTGATCCACCAGCACGAACTGTTTGCGCTTATGATGAAACAGATGGTAGCGGGAGACGGCACCGGCAACTATTCCCTCCGAGTTGAGCACCGGATAGGCTCGGAACCGGGTTGTAAGCATGCGTCCGCGCACGTCGTCGAGATATTCATCCTCGCGGAAGGTTATCAGGCCGGTCTTTTTCATTATATCCTCGACCGTAAGCCCATCCCGACCCGAGATGCTGGCGCAGAGCTGGTCAAGCGTCATGCCTCTGTCCGGATGGTCAAACACCGTGTGCATTATCGCCTCGGCGATGTCGGCGGGGGATACTATACCCAGCAAAAAACCGCTGGCGTCGGTTACGAGAAGGGTGATAATCCCGCTGGCCTGCCGGGTGTTCCACGCCGTCCTGAGCGATATCTCAGGCATGACGGTGGTGGGGTGGTCGTAGTCGATGTCCCTGAGCTGAGTGCGCGCGCTTTCAATAAGCTCCGGGGCCGGGAAGCCGAACCGCTTGAGTACAAAGTCGGTTTCCGGGCTTATCGGCCCGAGCCGGACAGCCTTTGTCCCGTCGGTGCCCTTCAGGTGGGAGAGCGCTATCGCCGCCACTATCGAGTCGGTGTCCGGGTTCTGGTGCCCGCATATGTAAATCATATGTGCCTCCTGTTTTAGCGCACCGTTGCTAATATATTTACATTATAGCGCAGATGATGTTTTTTTTCCATATGGATTATCCTGATATACAAATTATTATTCTGCTATGATTCATCTGTTCATTAAAATGGTATTAGTATAAGCCGCTCTACAAGAAAACAAGACATTCCGGCCGGGTGCACTGCACCCGGCCGGAATGTCTTGTGTATGCGGGAACTTTAAGGAGTAGTTACTGTAAAAATAAAACTGTAGCTGGGGAAGAGGAGGGGATACTTCACGCCGGAGAGTACGACCGTAACTCCACTCAGATCGTCTCCCGCCAGAACATCTGTGTGAATCTCACGACCTGTTTGCTCGAAGCCGCAGGCGATGCCGTTGACCTTCACAGCCCAGCCACCCTTGTTGGCGGGCGCGATATCCTCCGAGAATCGAACTGTAATGAAGCCGTCCTCGTTTACAATCAACGACGGTTTCCACAGCGTCTCCGGATTGTACGCGATCAGGGTCATTGTGAACAATCCCTGTGCGTCGCTGCCGTCCATCTTGACCACCACCTTGCAGTCGGTACCGTACGCGGGAGCCGCGGCAACCCTCATCAGCGCCGTACCGGAGGTGATGGGGGTGGGATAGAGAAGCTCGCCGTCAACGCTCAGGTAGGCGGTCAGCGTCTGTCCCTCAAGATTTTTGCCCGCCACGTTGATGCGTAGGCTGGCAGCTAATGTCTCCACTATTGAGGGGGTGGTGACTGTTACTCCTGAGATGATAGGAGCAGAATCCCGCGCCGAGAGGATGCTGTTAAGCTTGGCGGTCTCGCTGTCCACCATCGTCTGATCCTTCTCCGCGTCGCCGCTGACGAAGGCTTTTGCGGCGGCCACGGCTGCCTGGAGCTCGGATAGGTTGGCGCTCCTGAAGGAGTCGCCGACGCCGGCGTAGAACGCATCTGCAAGCTCGGTGCTGTTGATCAGATCCTGCGCTGCGGCCATAGCAGCGTTAAAGGCTTTGGCATCGACACCGGGGGCGGTGTCAGCATACAAGAAGTCGGTGCGGCGTATGCTTACGTTGTCTATGACTAAGTCGCCGTAGCCGCCCCAGTTGGCATTGTTGCCTGAGGTGCCCTGGTTATTGGAGCCGGTGTAAGCCACGACGCCGACCCAAGTCTGCCCGGAGGGCGCACCGGTTACCAGTCGGCTGTAATGCTTGGACTCGGCAGGCTCGGCCGGGTCGATGCTCAGGGTGTTGTCGCCAATCTGAGGCGTGCGATATGACGCGCTCACGGCGGTGGTGATACTGCTCATGAGACCGGTAGTGGCGTCAGGGTTATAGAGGTTTCCGTCATATACCGCCAGGGCAAACCGATTTGTGGTGCCCATCTGGTAGTCAAAGCTGACCTCGTATTCCACTCCAGGGTTGAAGCGGAAAAGCTGAGGAATGGTTTGATAGCAGGTGCGTCCATTGCTGACACTGGTAGTGCCGTTTATCTTGAGACTCCAGTTGCCGTCCAGCACATCGTCAACCCGCTTCCCGTACCAGCCCGACTGGGTGTAGGGCGCATTCTTCTCGCTCATATGCGCGCGATTGTCCTCCACACCCCAGTTGGAGCCCATGACAAACGGGTACATGCCCGGAGGAGCCTCTTCAAAGTCCTGGAAAAGCGCGTCCACATGCTTATAGCCCATCAGGTCGGTGTGGCTGTTTTTAATGTTGGCATTCTCTTGCACGGCGTTGCTCTTGGTAACGCGGAAATCGTCCCAGTACACGTCGTCGTTGAAGGTGGCCGTCCAGATGGGCGCCGCCTTCTCGTGCGACACCTCAAGGCGCAGATTGGATGTGTCTTCAGGCGTGGTAAAGAACAGATACATGCGCTGGAACATGCTCCTCGTATTTGAGACGGAGCCGGTGGGGCTGTTACTGGAGTGGGGATCGGTGCGCACATAGTTTGGCGCGATGGAGGTGCCGGTCCAGGCGCTGTCAATTTCCGTGTCGCCGTCCATTACGCGATAGACCGCGCGGCCGTCCGAACGGTTGTCCACACTCACCATGGCCACGTAACCCACGCCAGCCTCCATGCCGGTCAGCGGGATGCTGGCAGTGACGCTGCCGCGCATATGCATCATCGGGTTAAGGGTATAGTTGTACGAAACCTCGGCAAGAGCGGTGTCGTCATTCGGATCGGTTTCGATATCCCAGGCGTTGAGGGCGATACTGTTAAAGGATGGGTCAGACAGATGCATGCCGTCGCCCCACTTCATCTCAGGCAGCGGACCCGCTTTTCCGGGGTAGAGCACATATGGGGTGTGCGACTCGGCGGTTATGGTGACCTTGCCGTCAACGACGGTAACTTCCTGCTCGTTGGTACGGCCCAAGTCGGTCAGCTCATACATATACAGCGTGGTGTAAGTCTCCCAGCCATTTGGCAGCGTCCAGGTGGTGGTAAGATCCTCTGGGGCGCTGTTCTGGTTGAAGTGATACAGCTTCTTTTCGCCCTCGGGCAGCAGATTGCCGTCCTTGTCCCAATACCAGGGGATCAGATAACGCTCGGAACGCCAGGTCGGATGCGAGGCTGCGCTGCCAGCGCTGGAGCTGGTGGAGTCAATGGCCTGCTCGCCCTCGCAGATGGTCACGCCGTTGAGCTGGATGGTACGGTAACGGAAGTCGTTACCGGCTGCGGTGGAGGGATTGTACTCCCCGCTCTTGCGCTCGGCGGTAACCACGTCGCCCGCGCCATTCTTCAAGGTGACTTTCTTCTCCGGCGTATAGGTGCTGGTGGCCTCAGGTCCATACTCCCAGTTTGTAACCTGATAATGCTGGAGGAACTTGGTCATCACGTTGTAGGCAAAGAATGTCTCGACATAGGAGTCGAAGGCGTTGCGCCCCTGCCAGCCCTCGAAGTCCTTCATGTTGTTGCCGCCCAGAACCGGGGCCACATTCATGCCGCCGTGCTGTGTGTGTTCGGCCGCCCAGCGATCCATTTCGTGATTGCGCAAAAAGCGCATGATGGAGCTGTTGAAGCCCTTGTTCGTACTGGAGCCGTACAGCATGTCGCTTGCCCAGTGTGACAGGATGGCATATCCCTCGGCGGTGTAGCCGAATTCGACGGCCATCGGCCAGCCCAGACGGTTGATCATGTATGAGATTTGGCGCATGTCCCAAGTGTCCTCGTCGCCGGTGTAGTTGTTGGAGAACACGTCCAGGTATACAAAGTCGAGGCGGCTGAGGAGATCGATGCCATTGTTGTAGCCTCCGGTCCAGGCGCCCGCGGGATCTTCGCCGAGGTTTGCCTTGAGCTTTTCAAAGCGCTCATAACGGTTGTTTGAGCCATGGTCGTAGCGTCCGTCGGTGCGCAGAGCCTGATCCAGCCAGTTCCAGCCAAATAGCAGGGAACCGTCACTATTGCGTATCACGATGTCCTCACTCATGGCCTTGGATTCGGGATACAGGTCGGAGGTGTTGATGTGCACGCCCATATGTACGCCATATTCTTTACAAACATCCAGTAAATAGATGAACTCCTCGGCGCCGCCCATTCGTCGGCCGATGTCCCAGAAGTCTGGCCAGGCAGAGTCGTGGCCCTCGTTCTGAAAGCCCTTGTTGATGACTGCCTGCCCCAGTCCGTCGGTTTGCAGATAGAGGCGCTTGCAGTTGTCCAGCGTGGTCAGGAAGGGGTTGCCGGCCTGTCCGGAGAAGTTCTGGGCAATACGCCAGCCCACGGCATCGGGGATGATCTCGCTGCCCATGATGGTGTTGAGTATCTGACGGGTCTCGATAGCCCCGTCCTGCCAATTCACGACACCGTCGCCGTTGACATCGCCGATGGCAATGGCAACACTGCAGTGCGGCATATCGACCGGGTCAACCAGCCACTGCTGGTAGTCGTTCTGCTTACGGGCGTGCTCATCGACCTGGCCGCGTTGCCCGCGAATAAGGCGCTGGTTGATGAACAGGCTGGAGCGCAGTCCGACCACGCGGCTTTCATCTGAGCCGGAAACTTCCCGTGTAAGGCGGCGCGCCATGCGCGACCCGCCGCGTACTGGAGCGCCCTCGGCGTTGCTCCACATTCCGGCTGAAGCCTTGGAGTTGGAAACAAAGGCATAGTTAAAACCGGAGGTGCCCTCCGCCAGGGTGGCCAAATTTGTGGTGATTGTGTCGCCGGAGATGGTGGTGTTGACCGACTCAATGGCTCCGGCAAAGCCCGCGCCGGACTCGCCGGCGTTCACTGACACCAGGCTGTTGCCCGGAAAGTCAATTTTTTCCACCGGATAATACATGGGATCCAAGCGGTTTTCAACAGAGGTGATGTCGAAGTCCAGGCAGTTGCCGTACACCGTCATCACCGCGGTAATGGTAGCGTCGATCACGGGCGTCGTTCCCTCTGACTGGCTCACCACCATTGTATAGGTGATGGTATCCTGAGTATCGTTCACTACGCTGGTAACGTTGGGGGTGACGGTGTAGGCCTTTTCCACGCGTATGTCGTCCTGGTCAATCCATGTGCCGATGGTCATAGTGGTAAGCGCGACAGTGTTGCCGTCAAATAACTTGACGCCGCCAACCGTGCTCCAGTCTATGACGCGCGGAAATTCCGGATCTACTTTCACCCATAACTTGTCGCTTTTAAGAATGATCTCTTCTGCCGAGAGCGCGGTGGAGACGGGGAACAATGAGATGAGCAGAAGCAGTGCGCAAATCGTCGCCGCTGTTTTTTTGAGCCTTTGCAAAACATTTTTCTTCATCAATTTCTTCCTTCCTCTCTTCTGAATTAAGCTGCGCTGAAACGACCCCCGGCGGACAGACTGGTAATTACTGTCCTCAGAATGCGACCTCCTTCCCAACGTTGAATTTATCCAAAAATCGATATGCAAATAAAAAATCTTACAACACAACTCACAATTGATCTTCTCCCATTATATTTAAATACGGAATATGCACAAGTCATAAAGCAATATATTTAGCAATATGAGCAATATTTCACAAAACAGATTGTCCCTGAACGCTTGTGTCAATACGCACAATACAACTGCATAAAAAGTTCAGATACCCCTTGACACAATATACTATGTGGTATATAGTATATTGTGTCAGGGGGTATTGTTTATGGACGCTCAGCTAAAACGGGGGCTGCTAGACGCCTGCCTGCTGTCGGTGCTGGACCGGGGAGACTCATATGGCTACAAAATCGCGCAGGACGCCATGTCGGTTGTCGAGATCTCGGAATCCACGCTCTACCCGATACTCAGGCGCATGGAGCAGCAGGGCTGCCTGTCTCCGTATAATCAGGAGCACAATGGCCGCCTTCGCAAATATTACCGGATAACCGACCACGGCAGGAGGCGGCTGGAGGAATTCAGGGGTCAGTGGTCCGAGGTGAAAAAGGTAGTCGATTATATTTTGGAGGCAGGTGAGAGCGCTTGAACAGAGCAGAGTTTTTCAGCCGTCTTAACGCGGCAATGAGCGGCTTTCCGGTCACGGAAATAAACCGCGTCAACGAACACTACAACGAATACTGGGACGACGCAGCGGAGGCCGGCAAGAGCGAGGAGGAGACCGCCTCCGGGCTTGACTCGCCGGAGGAGATCGCCGGCAGGGTTCGGGCGGAGTTCGCTTTCGGCAGGGCCCAGAGCAGCCCCGGGCCGAAATCGATGGGCCAGATAGTACTTATCGTAGTAATAGCCGTTTTCGCCGCCCCGATAGCCCTGCCGGTCGCGCTCGGTTTCGCGGGAGCGCTGTTCGGGATAGTCGCCGCGATATTCGCGGTCGCCCTGGCGCTCGCATGCGTCGTGCTGGCGATGTTGGTGACGGGCGTCGCGCTTGTGATTTCCGGAGTCCCGACCGTGGTCAGCGTCCCGGTGGTTGGCCTGTGGATGCTCGGGGGCGGGCTGCTGCTGACCGGACTGGGGCTTCTGATGGGCATCGGCTGCGCCGCCATTATTCGCCTTATGTTCAGGCTGTGCGCGAGGGCTTTCCGAGGAGTGCATTCCAGGGTCTCCGGTAAAAGCGGAAAACAAATTGCGGTTCAGGGAGGAACACAGCCATGAAAACGGCGACAATCGTTATACTGGTCATCGCGCTGACCCTTGCGCTGGCCGGAGGCGGAATACTCATCGGGGCGCATTACTACGCCCGGGCTAACGGCATATCGCCCGTCCAGATAGCGCGTGGCATTGGAGGGGTGAATGTGGGAAGCGACGGGGTACGGGTCGACGCGGGCCCGGTGCTTGTGGACGTCGACGGCGAAGAGGACAGGGTGAGTGTGAATATAGGCCCGTTCAGCGTCAACGTCGACGGTTCGGGGGTCACAATCAACGGCAGACAGTACGGAGGCTCCGGCAGGTCGGGCGGCGCGTGGAACAGGGGAGAGTGGAGCTTTGGCTCTCTGAACCCTGATTACTACGGAGTCCCAAAGAGGCGCACACTGGAGCTTGACAGCCTTGACAGCGTCACTCTGAGCGCGGTTGCACGCGAAATTGAGATAACTCAGGGCGCGGGAGAGGGCTCGGTTACGCTGTTTGAGCGCTTTGAGGGCGAGTTTTCAAGCTTTGAGGAGAGGGACGGTCGGCTCACGGTAGCAGTCAATGACTCAAAGACAAATATATCGGGCGGATTTTGGAGCGAATCCAATAAGCTGATCGGCGAAGAGGCGAAAATAATACTGGTGCTTCCCGCCGGCGCGCTGCCCGACTTAAACATAGAATCAGTCAGCGGTGCCATCCTGCTTGACGGCCTCGAAGCCGGAAGGGTCGACGCGGAAAACGTGAGCGGCGGCGTCACCGTGAGGGACTGCGGCTTTCAGTCAACTCGGCTTTCCCTTGTCAGCGGCGCTCTGAAAACCGAGGGGGGCTCGCTTGGCGAGGCCCGGCTGGATAGCGTAAGCGGAGGGATAAAAACCATGGGGACAGCCTTTGCCAAGCTGATCGTCGAAACGGTGTCCGGAGGAATAGACCTGGAGCTGCCGGGAGCCGAAAGCGACTACACCTTTGATTTTGAGAGCGTGAGCAGTCGGCTTTTACTCAACGACATCCGCTATCGGGACGGCAGCCGGGTTGGGAGCGGAAATATTGAGGTTTTCGCTGGTTCGGTGTCCGGAGGGGTTTCGATTTACACAAAATAACAGCATCCTTGAGTTCCAAGCCTGTGTTTTCCAGCCTAAAGGTTAGGAAACACAGGCTTAATGTGTTGTTTTGTGTCGAATGGAACGATAAGCTCAAAAAATATTTGACATGTGATATATAAATTGCTATTATAAAGGACATAAATGCTATACGTTTGGTTTGATTTGCTTGTATTTTGTGGAAGGATGAGTGACAATAATGTATGAAATCGGCATTGAGTTTATACAAAAACTTAAAAAATCCAATGTGAGCCGGGACGGAGAGAAGACCAAGCTCAGATTCCAGCAGCTCTGGAGGGACGCGTCCAGAGCGCAAAAGTCCAAAGTCCTTGAGGACGCCGACGTTGTGCGCGCCACAATATACCGAATATACGGTACTGGCGCAATATCTGCAAAAATAGTCATTGCCGCGTCTCAGGCCTTCAATGTCAGTCCGTTTTATATCACTGGCGATACGGATGAGCCAGGCGTGTATTCTTATGACTTGGCAAGAAACTTTCTGCTTGGCCTGGGCTATGAAAAGCTGGTGCGCTCGCAGTTACCTGAGGAGCCAGCGACGAAGCCAAAAAGGGCCCGTTTCTTAAGGGGAGACGCAAGTGCGGAGGAGGTCGCAGCAGTTGCGGAGTATCCTGCGGGGTGCGCGGATGTTCCTCCGGCTGCGGAAGCTCCGCTTCCTCAGACTGCTTCCGAAATTGGCGAGGACGACGCTATATTGCTTCTTCGCGCCCTGTATTTGAGGGCAAAGGTCAGCCTCGCTGCAAAAAAGATACTTGACGGGATTGTTACAAACCTTATTTCATAATTGGTTTTGCGGCCTTTCAGTGCGTAGTTATGGACACCGGAGTTCCCACCGGCACTTTTGACGCAAGTTCAAGAACATCGCGGTTATACATGCGCACGCAGCCTTCGGATTCATTTTTGCCGATTGACTCTGGACTGTTTGTCCCGTGTATGCCGTAATGCGGCCTTGACAGGCCCATCCAGAACGCCCCGTACGGCCCTCCGGGATTGGGCTGTTTGTTGATTATCACATACTCTCCCGCCGGAGTGGGCGTCTGTGGTTTTCCGAGCCCTACTGGATAGGAGCTTATCAGGTTGTTTCCCTCAAAAAGATTCAGCATGTGCTCCTGTAACGATATCGCGATTCTCATTGCCATAATGACCTTCCTTTCCGTTGCCCTGACCGTTGTGCAAATGTGCTGCGATCAGATAAATCCGATCCATTCTATGACACGGAAGGGAAATTCTCCAACAGTAATTCGCTATAAGAACAAAAGATTTTTTACCGCAAGGCTTGACAAGCCTTGCGGTATCTGCTATTCTAAATAAGCTCTTTGGGGGAATTCCCGAGTGGCCAAAGGGGGCAGACTGTAAATCTGTTGTCAGTGACTTCGGTGGTTCGAATCCACCTTCCCCCACCAAGATGCTCAAATCCGAACCGCCCCTTAAGTTTGGGCGTGTTCGGATTTGTTGTTTGATCTCGAAGAGCGGCAGCCGGGCGCTTCCGTGATTTTTCTACCCTTCATAGAGAGGAATGAGAATATATGGCAACCGTCAAAGCTTTTAAAGCCCTGCGACCCCTGTCTCAATACGCGCCCGAGGTGGCTGCTCCACCATATGACGTGCTGAGTTCCGAGGAGGCGCGTGCTATGGCAGAGGGCAATACCTTGTCATTTTTACATGTTGACAAGGCCGAAATAGACCTCACCCCAGACGCCGACCCGTATGCCCCCGGTGTGTACGCCAAAGCCAGGGAAAACCTTGATCGTCTTGAACGCGACGGTATAGCCGCGCATGACCCATCTCCCTGCCTGTACATATACAGGCAGACAATGGGAGGACGAACTCAAACCGGGCTTGTGGCCTGCCTATCCATCGACGAATACCTGGAGGGCGTCATCAAGAGGCATGAGCTCACCAGAGAGGATAAGGAAGCCGACAGAACCCGGCACGTGGATGCCTGCAACGCCAACACCGGCCCGATATTCACAGCCTATCGTCCCTGCGCGGGCATAGACTCGGCTATAAACGGCTGGATATCCCTCCATGAGCCTGAGTATGATTTCACGTCCGACGACGGCATCACCCATGCCGCCTGGCGTATTGACGACGCAGCTGTCATTGCCTCGATCAAGCGCTCCTTCGCGGCCGTGCCCGCACTTTACATCGCGGACGGGCATCACCGCGCCGCCTCCGCTGCCAGGGTTGCGCTCATGCGCCGCGAACAGAGTCCCGATTTCACAGGGGAGGAGGAGTTTAATTTCTTTCTTGCCGTGCTATTTCCGGATAATGAGCTGACAATCATGGATTACAACAGGGTGATCCGGGATCTGGGCGGTCTGTCACCTGAGGCGTTTCTTGAAAAGGTGGCAAAAAGCTTCGAGATAGCGCCGTGTCCAAGCGGTGTGAGGTATAAGCCCGAAGTACGGCACACCTTCGGAATGTATCTCCGGGGCGGATGGTACGCGCTGACTGCGAAAGCGGCGGTGGTTGACGAAGCTGATCCGGTGAGCAGTCTGGACGTGTCCGTGCTGCATAGCGCCCTTCTCGAACCGGTGCTTGGAATAGGCGATCCGCGTACCGACGGCAGGATAGATTTTGTGGGGGGGATACGCGGGCTCGGTGAACTTGAAGCCCGAGCCGGAGCGGACGGCGTGGCTTTCTCCATGTACCCGACCTCAATGGACGAGCTTTTCCGGGTGGCGGACGCGGGGAAGATTATGCCCCCGAAATCCACGTGGTTCGAGCCTAAGCTTAGAAGCGGACTTTTTGTCCATAAGCTTACCTGAATCGCATGGAACAGGGTTATGTGGTTCGTTATTCAATTTCGACACTGGTGACAAGCGCGTTCTGCTCAGTGTTTCTTGCTGCTGTACTGGTGGCGATGCCGGTTGTCACCGAAGGGCTGTTTAGCCCTTGGACATACGCCGCGTTGACCGCGCTGCTGCTCATATCGCTGTATATGCTGCTGGTTTGCCTCAGATGGAGGATAAGGGTGGAAAACGGTGAGCTGCTGATAACTCCTGTGTTCGGCGGAAAGAAGACGGTGCGCATCATCGATATTACAGAGGTAGTGTCAAAGGGCAATGTCGTTATTGCGTATCTTGGGGGAAAGCGGTTGTTTACGCTTGACATTTCAAGTATAAACGCGGATTTGCTGATAAAGGATTTGAAAAACAGGGGGAGAATGCGAGGATAATTATTCTATTGATGTACCAGTTAAACCTTGCCGCCAGTGTCGGGGAGCTATTGCGGCAAGGTTTAATCGTGGGACCAATAATACCGTTTAAACCCTGATGTACTAATTGGTTAAGGGAAAGCTTGAGTAATTACTTTGACCCTCCATGGATAGAGGAGTAAAGGCGCTGGCCGGAATTTGCTTTGCGGTTCAAAACAAAATGCTTTACAAATTCTTGGATGTCCCATATAATACTGTATGCGCCGGTGTGGCGGAATGGCAGACGCGGTGGATTCAAAATCCACTCTAAGCGATTAGGTGGGGGTTCGAGTCCCTTCACCGGCACCATTTCCCCATCTTAGAGTGGAGAAAATCTAATATGGGTCAAAAAGTCCAGTGATACTGGGCTTTTTTGATTTTCAGAAAATTTCGGACAATCCATTTATTTCATATGGACAAACTGATTTTCAGAAAAAACATCAAAGGCTTTTTCGACTTTCGTTTTATGATGTAACCGTGAGGGCTGTCGAAATCACACTTAATTTTTAGGGTGCGGACAATCTCCCGGAATTTCAACTCTTCATACTGAGCAGCAAGTTTTTTATGTTTTTCACGATCATCTTGGTTTTGAGCGCGGCGGGAGTTTTCTGCTGTGATTCAAGCTCAGCCAGCGCCGATAAAATCGTGATGAGCAGCGTGTTTTTTCCGTCGGATGTGATGCCCTCCTGCTCAAAAACCACCATAACCGGCGGACTGAGATCACCAAGCATCCGAAGATTATTTCTGACATCTACGATGTTTCTGCCAAACCGGCTAATGCTCTTGCAGAGGATCATGTCAACCTCGTGGCGTTTGGCGGCTTCGATCATGCGCTGAAAGCCTTTGCGCCGCTCTACAGAGGTACCGGAAATTCCTTCATCGCTA
>JAVBTT010000025.1:0-6991 GCA_031556035.1 Oscillospiraceae bacterium | reverse complement strand
ATTTTTGAACCGCTGGGAATGACTCACAGCTTCTCTTCGCTTGAACAGGCGAAAGCGAGCGGAATGGAACCCGGTCACCGCAACTACTTCGGCCTGATGGTCGAGGCCGATTACCCCTACCCGGACAGCAGCCACACGGGCTGGCTTACTGTCCCTGCGGGCTATATCATATCCAGTACAAACGATATGGGGCGCTACCTGCAAATGTATCTAAACAACGGTGCCGGGATTCTTGAGCAAAACAGTGTGGAAGAAATGATGCGAAGCAGTGTCGCGGCTCCGGACAGCGAAGTTGCAGGCGATTTCAGATACGGACTTGGACTTTGCATTGAGCATTTTGAGAATGGTGAAATACGGGTATTTCACGGCGGCAATGTAGAAAACTATACGACCTATATGATTTTCCTGCCGGAGCAGGGTATAGGAATGATTGCAATGTTCAATGCCTGTGATTACCTCGTGGCCAATGGAATGGCCGAAGCGCTTGCAAAAAACATTATGAAGCAGTACATAGGTGAAGAAACCGAGGACATGGGCGCCTCTACATATTGGCAGCGTCATATCATCATTAACGCCATGCTTTTTGTCATGTTGCTGCTGTCTGCGCTGCCGCTTGTCTTCATAAGGCGCTGGCATGTTAAGTATAGACCAGGGCTGCGAAAATCAGGCATGATTATCCTGTGCTTAATACATGCAGCTTTGCCGACCCTGATGTTGGTATCCATGCCGGTTACGGGATTGCCGCTCTCGGTCATCAGCGCTTTCGGCCCCGATGTTTTTGCCGTATTACTTACAAGCAGTATTCTGCTGTACATAACCGGTATCATTAAAATAATCGTATTTATCCGCAACAGAAACAGAACGCGGTCAGAAACTGTGTGATTCCACGTTTTCTTTGAGTATTTGCAATGAAAATTAACCGTTTGTTTGAAAGAGTAACGAGACTTCTTACCCGTGAAACGGTCACTGCCAAAGAGCTTTCAGACCGTTTTAGTGTTTCACCGCGCACCATATATCCGAGAAATGAAAGGGGGGCACCCGGTGTCTGATAAAATAAAGCGATACTTTGTCCTGTTGGTGGCCGCCACGTTGGCGCTGTCGCTGTTTTCCGGCTGCGAACGCGAAAAGGCAGAGCTGTCGCCGGGGCTCAATCTCTATGTTTCACAGAGCGGCAGCGACATGGCGGACGGTTCGTTTGAGCACCCGTTTCAGAGTCTTGAGCGCGCGCAGCTTGAGGTTCGCGCCTTGAAAGCGCAGTCGGATGAGCCTGTTACTGTCAACATACGCGGCGGCGAGTATTACTTTGACGAGTCGCTGCGCTTTGACGAGAAAGATTCCGGCACGGAAAGCGCCCCGATCACATGGCAGGCGTATAACGGGGAAAAAGTGCTGCTTTCGGGCGGCATCAGGCTGCCGGCGGAAAAATTTAAGCCCGTGACCGATGAGGCGATACTCTCCCGCGTTTTGGATGAAACAGCGCGGAAAAGTCTCCTATACATTGATCTGTCGGGCTATCTCGATGAGTGGCCCGGTCCAATCCTGCCGGATTCGGAATATGCTTTCGCATCGGGAGGCCCCGACATGTACATCGGCGGAGAGCCGCTTACCATATCCCGATTCCCAAACAATGTGCAGAATCAGGCCTTTCTTTTCGCCGACAGTGCCGAGGCGCTTGCGGACGAGCCGTCAGCTCCGGTCAGACTGACTTCGAAGGCGCTAAAAGAGCGTTCTGAGGTCTGGTCGCCGGACGCGTGGAAAAGCATGTATGCCGTTGTCTTTATGCGCTGGGACTGGGCAAACAGCGTTTTTGACGTCAAATCCTTTAACGCGGAGACAGGCGAGCTTGTCACCGGCGGGTTTTGGGATGTACCGCAGGAAAACCCGCGCTTTTATGTGTTCAATCTTCTTGAGGAGATTGACGTGCCGGGCGAAAGCTTCATCGATTATGAAAACAAAGCTGTTTGTTTCTACCCGCCGGAAGGGTTCAAGGAAGCCGACATTTACCTCTCAGTTCTGCAAAATGACATCATACGCATGGACGGCGCTGAGCATCTCACCTTTCGCGGGCTGACCATCGGTTATACCCGAGGCGACGGCATCGCTGGATATCATGTCAATCATGTAAATATTGACGGCTGCGAAATCGCGCACTTGTCCAGGCGGGCTGTCACGCTGGACGACGCGACGGACTGCGCCGTCAGCAACTGTAATATCTACGACACGGTCGACGGTAGCATTTACCTGTGGGACGGCGGGCTGCGCCGTGATCTCACCCCGAGCGGCAACGTCATTGAAAACAACAGTATTCACTCAAACAACCGCCTCCGGAAGTGGACCACAGGCTCGATCTGGTGTGACAGCGTGGGTTTGATTGTTCGAAACAACGAGATATACGACGAACCTGTCGTGGCACTGTTTTTGAACGGCTCAAACGATGCGTTGGTCGAGTACAATGAATTTTACCGCACCGGGCTTGACGTTTCGGACACTGGCGCGATTTATTACGGCTTTGATCCGTCTGTTCTCGGCATTACCATACGCTACAACTACTTCCACGACATCGGCAACAGCTACGGCGGCATCGGGCAGCAGGCCATATTCTGCGACGACGGCGCGGTTATGCCATATATTTACGGCAACCTGTTCGTTAATGCATCCGATAAAAGTCCCGAGCTCGGTTCAGCTATCAAGGCAAACGGCGCACAGTTCGGTGTTGTAAAAAACAACATTTTTGTTGATTCACCTCACGCCGCGTTTTTCCAGGCTTGGGGCGATTGGGATAGAGAGCCTGTCCGACAGGATGCATGGCTGCAATCAACATATGACCTGACAGATTGGTATGGACCCAATAAGGTATGGCCCAAAGTAACCGAAAATGTCGATATATTCTCCAATTTGTGGCGGGAACGATATAAGGGTACGCAGTGGGAAACGCTGTGGCGCTATGTTTCGCCGGAGGGCTATGAAAAAGCAAACGCAATCGCCGCAAGCGGGGACGACACGGCATTGAGCGACTATTTATACGAGCACGCGCCGTCTGAAACCAATCTGTTTGACGGCAACGTCTGTGTGACAATTGACGAGTTGTTTCTCGATAACGGCAGAGGCGGTACAAATTTCGAGGCGGGCACGGACATTTTCCGGGACTATACGAACGCCGACTTTACGCTGACGCCGGAAGGGCTTGACGCGATACGCGAAGCTCTCCCGGAGTTTGAGATTATACCGCTTGATAAGATCGGTCGGAGATAAACCCAACACCAGCAACAAGGCTTTTTTTCACAATGGAACGTTACCGTCAAATCCCCCCACCTTGCGTATTCCCTGAACAACCGGAGACCAAGGGAGCAGCTCACCGATCTGTCCGGTCGTGCAGTTGGGCATGGTCTCAAACAGTAGCTTGAGATACGCAAACGGCTTGTTGCCAAACTATTATAACGCTTAATGGCGTTTGCATCTGCCAAATACTCTCTTCATAACGCTCTATTGCGCTGTGGCTTGGACTAGGCCTGAAAAAAATCTTCCGCTCGTTCCTCGATAAACAATATTATTGATCGCCCTCTCCGTTTGGTGGCGGAATAATATCGGCATTCAGAGCGCAATGGTCACAGCCCTGCCATTTTTAGAGCAGACGGTTATCTTTCCGCCATCTTTGCTAACCTCAGGCTTCTCCTTGATTGCTTTATCCACGCACCCCGCGGCATCCCCGACTACCATGGTGACCAGCAGATGCTCCCCCTTTTCAAGCCGCGCCGTCCAGGTTGGGATTACGGTGAGCGGCTCCAGCAGGTTTGTATTGGGCTGAGCCTTCACAAGCACGGGCGAGCCCGGGCCGTGTGCCCGTATTATCCCGCTTATCCCCCATTTGAACGCGGCGGTTATGCCGTCCCCGTCCTCTATAATCTCATCAGGCTCACACCCCGCCATATCTCTTTCGGAGGCTATCGCGAACGCCCCGTCCGCGACGTCTATCGACTTGTGCGCAGTTATGCGGTGCACACGCACATGCCACGGCAGCATCGGGACAACCCAGGTCTCGACCAGCACGCCCCGCATCGGTGAGTACCTTACGCGGGTGTAATCCTCCGTGGCCTCCGCGCACTCAAATCCGTCCCGCATACGGTAGTGATTCTCCCCCGACTCGCTGACGGCAAGGACGCAGTCGAAGGCGCCCTCCTCAAGGTTCGATCCCCTTGCCATGCTGAACCCGAACAGGTTGGAATAGGCGAGTTTTTCGTATTTCTCGGTATGGCTTCCCAGGAACGCGCACTTGCGCCCCGCCGGGAAAAGCACCGCCTGCCCGGAAGCGTCGTCCCTGGCGGCGATTATCCCGGCGTGCGGGAGCAGCTTTTGAGCGGGCAGTTCCATCGCGGCTTCTTCCGCCCGCCAGAACGGATGATCCTCATCCAGCGCCAGGCACAAAAACAGCTTAAAGGCCCAGTACGGCGAGCCGGGCGCGTTGTAGGTCTCGGTCATAAACAGGTTTGGGTAGGCGTATCCTATCGACAAAATGCCGTCCGGCGTGAAAACCGGCCGCTTCATCCACCAGCGCAGATTTCCCAGCACATGGGCTTTTATCACTCCCCAGGGCAGCGCCTCCTCTCCGGCAAAGGCCAGCGCCGAGAAAAACGACGCCTGAGCAAAGCGGTATGTCAGACTCCTGCCAAATGGCACCGCGTCGCCCTCTTTTCCAAACCACAGCAGGAAGTCGGGGGCGAACAGCTTCGCCCTTCCCCGGAATTTCTCCGCGCGGGCCGGGTCCAAATCCTTGGCCAGCACCGAGTACACAAGGCCGTAATAGTGCATCCCGAACGGGATATAGTAGTCGATCTGAGTGGGCTGGCCGTCAAAATACCAGCCGTCCGCGATATAGTAGCCGTCGATGCGTTCAAGGTCGCTCTCCAGCATTGCCGTGTCGTATGGCAGCCCGCGCAGTCTGAACATCGTGTTGACCAGCACTCGGAAAAACAGCCAGTTGTTGCTGGGCATGTCGAAGCGGTTTATCGCGTTCATAAAGTTGAACAAATTGTCCTTCTGCGCGTTCGTCAGCGGTTCCCACAGCTTCTCCGGGGCAAGGCACAGCGCGAGCGATATCGCCGCCATCTCCACCATCTTCTGGTCAAAATCATGCACCTCGCCCCAGTATTCCGGGCTTTGCGGATCCGTCCCGTTTATCAGCCCACGTCTGATTATATCCAAAAATCTTGTCTCGTCAGAATGAGTCCACAGCGGGCCCAGTCCCCAAAGAAGTCGAGAAAAGCCCTCCATACGGGCTGAGCGCTCGCAATAGTGCGCCGCCGTATTGCCAAAGTGCGGCAACGCCCCGCCCTCGGAGAAGCGAGGCAGCAGCGGCTCAAGCATCTGGAGCAGGGCGGTTTCCACGTCGGCGCGGGTTTTAAGCGGATTGCGCGTCACAGGCAGATCAAAAATTTGCATTATTAACACCAATTCCTTTCAGGCGAAAAGCCCATAGCAATGCGATAAAATGCCCCGCCGGAAGCGGGGTATTTCATTACCAGTAAAGCCTCCAGGTGCCCAGCATGCGCACGAGCGCCTCAACATAGTAATAGTCCCCCCATGACATGCACTCGTCAACCCCGTTACCGTGCGGCTTGGAGTAAACCCCATGGAGAAGCAGGCCTTCAGCTGAGTTTTCACGTGTCGTATAGCGTTTTGCAAGTGAATCCATTATGATGCCTATCGAATTGTCATACAGCCTCCGGCGCGGATGGGTATACGGCAGGTGCTTAAGGAACTCCAGCGCACCGCAACAGTAGATGACCGACGACGACGAATCCCTGGGCTCGTCCCCGTCAATAAACGAGAGATCCCAGTAGTTGACATAGTCCTCTGGAAGGCGGTCAAGATAGTAGTCCGCCAGCCTGCATGCGGTGTCCAGCAGGGACACGTCCCCGGTGTGCAGATAGCTGAGCGTAAAGCCATAGACGCCCCACGCCTGCCCGCGCGCCCAACAGGAGTCGTCCGACGCGCCCTGGGCTGTCTTGCCGAACCTGGGCGCACCCGTCTCGACATCCATGTAGTATGTGTGGTAGGTGGAATCGTCCGGGCGCACAATATATTTCTGCGCGTTTTTAATATGCCTGTACGCCATGTCGTAGTATGTCCTGTCTCCGGTCAGTTCAGAGGCCCTGTACAACAGCGGAAGATTCATATTGCAGTCTATAATCATCCTGCCCAGGTTCTCCGGGTCGCTGATGTCGCCCCACGCCTGTATTATGCCTGCCCTGTCGAAGTAGCGCTCCTTGAGAATGTCTGCCGCCTCAACGACAAGCGCCCGCGCCTCCTTGTCCCCGCACAGCAGCCAGGCTGGATAGCTGCTCAGCGAATACAGAAAGCCGATATCGTGCATATCGGTGTGATAGCGCCTGTCCAGCCTGTCCTTGAAGCTTGCCATGATAGTCGTTGCAGCGTCCCTGTATTTGCCGTCCCCGGTGTACTCGAACATGAGCCACAGCATCCCCGGGAAAAACGAAGTCGTCCATTCGCTGTTGTCTATCTGCGCGTATACCCCGCCATAGCTGCTCGGGGACTGGCAGTGGTCAATAAAGCGCGGGAGCATCGCGTCTATCTTAGTTCGGCAGAAGTCGAGCTCGTCTCTAACCCTGGCCTCGTCCCACGGCGGGGCGCTTAGGTATCTGTCCTCGTGCTTCACTGCTTTTTTTCCTCCTTAAATTCTAATGCCTATATTTTAACTGGGACATGCGGAAAAGGCAATTTATATTTATGTGATGGCGAATAATGGCAGAACATTTGAAGGTCATCCCGCGGCGGAAAGCACCCCCGTTATACTAGTATTAAGCGCCCAGAGACCGCCCGGAGGGGCGGTCTCTGACCGATGACAAACTACAGTTTGTCATCGAAAACGAGGGCAAGCTGTCGCCGCTAAGGCGGCTCGCAAAGAAAGGCTTTCCCGGAGTGAATCCGTGAAAGCCTTGAATTTCAAACTTTTTCACTCTTGCGGTCAAGCAAG
>JAVBTT010000023.1:0-112425 GCA_031556035.1 Oscillospiraceae bacterium | reverse complement strand
ACGGCGTTGAATAAGAAATGGGAAACGAAGCGCAGGAGAATAAATCCCACGTTGGACTGAGGACCATCCAGAAGAAGATATACACTGTCTTTAGCTTCCCTCAAAAAAGAACCCCTTACCTTTTGCATAAGGTAAGGGGTTTTGCGTTGGATAAAGCAAAAAGGCTTATCTTAATGACATTGGCCTCCCGGCGGGGGTCTATTATGCTTTAAAGCAGGCCCTTAGCCCGGTAGAGCTCTATAGCCCTGCGCACAAATTCCTCGCTCCGCCCGGTGGCCTCGGACAGCTCGTGAAGCTCCCTCGCGCCAGCGTCTATCAGGGCCCTCAGTCTTCCCGGGGGCAGAAGGGTCAGGGCCGACCAGAGGTCGGCGAGCAGCTCACACTTCCTCACGTTGAGCCGCGCCGAATCCACAGAGTAAAAAGCGCAGCTCTCGCAGTGCCCCAGCTCGTGCGCGAGCGCCTCGGCGAGCTTGGAGGCCGAGGAATACTCCCTGCTGTCTATGAAAACAGCGCATACCCCGTCCATTCTGATGCTGGCGGTCAATTTTCCCTCCTCAAGCACCATTATCCCGGCGCGAGCCGCGTATTCAGTCAGTTTTTCGTATGTATCCATTTCATTTTTCATTTTGTTCTTTGAGCTCCATCAGTTCACGCATCCGCCGGGCCATTCTCAAAAGCTCGTCCCTATCCTCGTCCGTAAGGCGCCTTGTCTCCTCGTGCAGGGCAAACTCAAAATCGCTGAGCCCCACCGGGGTTTCGGGCAGGCCGAGAATACAGTCGGCCGAGACCCCGAAAAAGGCCGACAGCCTGGAGAGCGAATCCGAGTCAAGCGAACGCGAGCCCAGCTCCCACTGGGACACGGTATTCTGCGCGACACTCAGGGCCACCGCGAGCGACCGCTGCGTAAGGCCGCGCTCGGCGCGTAGTTTTTTTAGGTTGTTCATAAGTATCACCCGTACGCATATGATATCGCAGAAAGAGATACAAATAAAGCATAATATAAATATTATCTCAAAATGAGTTGACATAACAGTACGTATGTGCTATTATCTCGTTACGAGATACGAACATATGTACTTAGAATGGAGAAGGCAATGGATATGAGAGATGAATGCCGCTGTCCGCAGTGCATGGGAATGGCGCCGCCGGAGCCGATGCCCTTATGCCTTGGGTGCGGAAAGAACACGCTGGAGTATTACGGGCCGCTGTGTCCTGCCTGCGCTGATAATACTACTGCCTGTTTAAACCCTGACGGTATTAATTTTCCAATGCTTGCTGAGGCAAGCTTTAGAAAATTTCTAAGCGGAAGGTTTTAGCATGGGATTGGTACAAACTGGAGAGAAAGGTGGGCGAACGCCGTGGATCGGGAAACACTGAGGCAATACCGGGCGATTGAGCTGGAGGTCAGGCAGCTTGAGGACGAGCGCATGTACTGGCGCGAGCTGGCCGGCAGATGCGTACGCAATCCGGAGCATATGCGGGTCAAGACAAGCGGGCACGACCCGCTTCCGGGGATTATGGACAAGCTCGACGAAATTGAAACGATATTTGGACAGCGCTTAGGGGAGCTCTGTGAACAGCGCGTGCGGATAGAGCGCGCTGTGGACGGGCTGGAGGGAATCGAGCGGGTGCTGATGCGCGCACACTACATTGAGCGGAAGACCTGGCCCAAAGTCGCGGACGAGCTGGGCTACTCCTGGCGCTGGGTAAACAAGCTGCACGACAAAGCGCTGCTGAAGCTTGAGGGGGTATAATATCGATGAAAAAATACAGTTTGTCATCGAAAGCGAGGGTGGGCTGTCGCCGCTGAGGCGGCTCACAGAGAAGGATTTCCCAGCGCTTTTGGGTGAACGGTCACACTTTTTGCGAGAGATAGCCGTTTGTAAACTCCGCCCAGCTATACTGAGTCATAAACTCCCCTGTATAGCGGTTGACTGCGAACGAGTCCCCTTTCAGGAATTCATAAAGGTCGCAGCCGACTTTGTCGGGCACAGCGGCAAGACCACCCCGCTTGCGGAGCAGGACATCTTCCAGGCCACAGGCTCTGAGTGTTTGCGTCAGGTCGGACACAAGGGTTCGAAACTGGCTTTGCAGCGCGGGCGAATCCTCCCTGTCCTCCCATATTTGGGCCACAATCTCATTGTTGGAGCAAAAAGCGCCCTGGCGGCTTATCAGATAGGCAAACAGCTCCTTGGATTTGGAGCGCTCAAAAACAAGAGGCTTTCCGTTAAGAAATACCTCGAAATTGCCGAAGCATCGCACATAGAATCTGGAGACCGCGCTGTTATTCGCAGGGTGGCGCAGATTATCCATCGCGCGGCGGATAGAGGCTCCGTCAACCGGCTTGAGCAAATAGTCGCTGGCCGAAAGCTTAAAGGCGTCGACGGCATACTGCGCGTGGCCCGTCACAAAGACGATATTGCACTGAGGTCTTGTTTCTTTAATTCGCTTGGCGAGAGCCAGCCCGCTGATACCGTACATCTCGATATCCAGGAAAGCGATGTCACAGGGGGTTTCCCCGACAAATCCAAGCGCGTTTACAGGATCGTCGAAGCATTGGATATCCGCGATCCCGGGAGTATTGAGCAATTCTCTTTCCAATGCCTCGATTGCGTCACGCTCATCATCCACGACAATAACCCTCATGCTTGTGCGCTCCCCTTGTCCGGAATCAGGATCACTGCCGTCGTGCCCCCGCCCGGTGACGATGTAAGCGTAAGCGAACCGCCGCACTTAGCCGCGAGACGCTGCCGCACGTTTTCGAGCCCGATATGGCGGCGTCTGTCCGGATTGGGGGCGCTCGGGTCAAATCCCGCCCCGTCGTCTGAAATAGTTATCTTTACCCCTTCCGCAACAAGCCTTGTCGCAACCGTAACATTGCCCCCCTCGCGCTTTTTAGTCACACCATGTCTGATGGCATTTTCAACCAGAGGCTGAACAGTCAGGATGGGCAACAGAAAGTCGCGTATTTCAAGATCATAAATAATGTTTAACCGCTCCTTGAACCGTGTCTTCTCAATGCTCAGGTAAATTTCCAGGTGCTCCAGCTCACGGGCAAAGGGGATCAGCTCTTTCTGCCGGAGCGCGTCCATGTTCTGGCGGAGGTATGCGGAAAACTCGGTGACAAGAATCTCGGCCTCCTCCGGGTTTTTACTTATGAGGTTTTTAATTGCGGTCAACGTGTTGTACAGGAAGTGAGGCTGAATCTGGGAGAGCATGATGTCGATACGGGCCTCTTGCAACTCCTGCTCCCTCTCCTTGAGGCGCCTGGACTGCTCCAGCTGTACCCTGGTGTAAAGTATCAGGAGAGAGATAGTCAACGCAGTATTGAGCGGCAGCACGCCGGAAATGAACACCTGAGCAAAAGCCACCGGAAACGGAAGCAGCTCCATATATAACAGCGTTAGCAAATCCGTCTTGAGAAGCGCCTTTCTATGGCGTAGTATGACAAATACATCCAGTCCATAGAGCAGGATCGGCAAATAAGCAATCCAATAAACAGGGCCCCGATTAAATTGGTTCTGGTCGTTGATCCAATAGATCATCCCGTTAAACTGGGATATTATCAGTAAAACTACGAAGGGGGCGCAGCACACTGATATTAGAAGAAGATATTTTCTTGTTTCAAGGCGTTTCAATGGGATATAGACAAACAGGTAGCCGCTAATTGCGATCTTGAGCATATACCAGAAAAAGTAAAGGGAAAAGTTCGCGCAAACCGCGAAGACACGCGCGTATGGCGCGGGATTCCCGTCAAAAATCCATGAGGTTATGCTGCTGCACAGAATGCAGAAATTAACGACGAGTATGCCCATAAAAAGCCGGTTCATTCGGCTGTTCCTCTCATTATCCGCCCAATGGCAGATAAAGAGGATTGCCGTGATGACGATGCTGATGCACTCCATTGAGACGTTTAGCGTCGCTGCTGTACTCATTTGGATCACCTCCACATAGGCGTGCTCGATAATCATCCAAACGCCCACTGCCAGCAGCCTTTTAGATGAGTATGAGTATCGGTTGCGCCTTACCCGGACTCCGCCCTTTTCAGTATCAGCTCGGCGGCGATGCTCACTGCAATTTCAGCCGGGGTGTCGCTTTTAATCTCAAGACCTATGGGGGTTTTTACGCGCTCGAGATCCTCGGGCGAAAAGCCCTGCTCAAGCATTTTGCGGCTCACCGTAACGCGCTTGGAGGCGCTCCCCATGACGCCGATATATCTCGCCTCCGAGCGCAGCGCATGCGCCTCAACGTCGGCGTCGTGCCCGTGCCCTCGAGTCATTACCACAACATAGTCGTCCCCGGTGAGCTCTATATCCCGGCCAATATCGGAAAAATCGGTCAGAAGCACCCTGTACGCTTCCGGAAACAGTTCAGGCCTGGCGAACTCCGCCCGGTCATCCAGCACCGCGCAGCTGAAATCCACACGGGACAGGAGCGGAACGAGTTCCCGGGCCACATGCCCCGCCCCGAATATATAGACCGTGCCCGCGTTCGAAAGACGTTCGGCAAAATAGCGGTCTCCGCCCAGCTCTATCAGCGCCCGGCGTCCAGAAAGGATGGGAACCAGACCGTTCGGGGCCACATCCGAACGCGAGAAGCCGTTGCACGCGTCGTAGAAGATAATTGAGCCGCGTGTCCCGTCGGCAATTCTGACAATCAGCCACGCCGGCTCACGGCTTTGGAGCAGCTCGGGCAGACGCCCGGCAAGGGCAATCGCGTCCGCCCCACCGCCGTTTATATACAGATAGTAAAGCCCGACCGAGCCCCCGCACACCATCCCGAGGGTCGCCGCGCCGCTGTTGGAAAGATCAAGGCGCTGAGAGCGAGAGTTTTTCACTCTGAGCACGTCCGCCGCCTCTGAAAGCGCCATGTGCTCAAGCGCGCCGCCCCCTATCGTTCCGCAGACAAGCCCAGAGTCCGCAACAAGCATCCTTGCGCCCTGACCCCTTGGAACGGAGCCGGAGCTCTCAACGATCGTGACAAGTACGGCGTCCTTGCCCGCGTTGATAAGGGAAGCAAGACTTAGCAGAAGCTTTTTCATTAACCCTCCAAGACAAAGACGTTTAGAGACAAACCAAAGGGGACGAGCTCACTCGTCCCCTTACTTCTGTATCAATGCATCGATACGCCAGGGTCTTGCGATGAAATCCAAGGTACCTCATGCGATGAGAAAAGATGCTGCGCTGGGAAAGGATTTGCGCTCTGACAGAATCGTTCCTCTAGACGCGTATTGGATATCCAAGGAAAGATGAGCTCATCAACCCTCTCTCAGTTACGGCGGCCATATCGTAGGCAGTAGTGCGCCCGTCCATTAGGCGTTTTGAGGGTAAATCATCGCCGCTCAAAACAGAGCCCGGAGCATTCAAACAGTGCCGCCTTTAAAATCCCCTATTCAATTGTCCAGACGCCCTCAGCGGACGCACCTCGAATCGTACATGGGACTCAGTCCTTTCCGTTTTCTGATTAAAATATAGCACAATGGCGCATGAATGTCAAGCGCTGTCCTGATAAATCGTCAGATTTCACAAATTATAAACGCTGCTATGGTTGTTCGGACAAGGACAGGCTCCGCTTAGAAATTTGCAGATCCCTGCCTCGGCAAGGTTTAATCGCGGGGCCAATAATTGCGCGGATAAGCCCGACGCTAAGTGGCGCAGGGCTTATCCGCCATAGGATTTGTATTGCACCTTTGTCTGTCAGCTGATCTTTTTGGGGAGCCAGTCGTTTGGATCGACCGGCATCCCGTCCTTGAAGACCTCAAAATGCAAATGGCTGTCCTCGGCGACCTCCCAGACTGCGGTGGAGCCCACTCCGCCTATCACGTCCCCCGCGCTCACCCTGTGGTCAATCTGCACGGCGGCCTTCTCCTGAAGGTTGGAATACAGGGTCGACATCCCCCCGCTGTGCTCGATAACAACGCAGCTTCCAAGCTTGGGATCCTGATAGACGTCCTTGACAATCCCATCCGCCGCCGCCATCACCTGTGCGCCAAGGTCGGCCGCGATGTCTACGCCAACATGCGCGCGCCAGTCCCCCATTGTCTTACTGAACACCAACTCATCATGCGCGTACGGAACCAGAACTTCACCGGAAACCGGCCAAAAAAACTGCGGGGCGGTCTTGTCCGCCGGTTTGGGCGTGGGCGTCGGCTTGGGTTTGGGCGTGGTGGCCTGGGACGGCGAGGGGCTTGCCGCCGTCTGCGCCGAGGGTTTCAGCGACGGAGATACCGGCTTCACGGAGGGCGGGGCCGGTGAAAGATCGATGCCGGTCGGCTTAATCACCGAGATCACGCCCTCGTCGTCCGGGATGCCGTCCACCGGGTCCGTGTCCGGAGTCACCTCCAGCACGGGAAGGGCTATCGAGGGCTCCAGCCACTCGATATAGGAGTCAGGGGTCTCCGGAGTTGCGGCGCTGTTGCCCCACAGCAGCATGTAGCCCGAAACTCCGATGGCCGCCACGCAGGCGATCAGGATGATGTAAAAGCCCTTGCCTGCCATAAAGTCAAGTGTTTTTTCCAATCGTGTTTTTTTGCTCATCTTTTAAGCACCTCCACAGCAGAGTATCCCCCCGCGCAAAGGTGCTTATACATAATTTTCAAATAAAGCCAAGTGTTTCTTATGAGCCGCGCCCGGCGCCCGTGTCAGGAAGCTACCGGACGGGAACGCCTTGGGGCAGGCAACGGCAATTATGGGATTGCAATAACTTTCAAAAAACCTGCAATATGCTTCCGGTGTAATATTACGGCGGCATCTAACAGTAGTAATTATGTGGCTTATACAGCCGGAGTAATATCTAGAGCATCCTCCGCGCTATATCCCCCAGCGCTGCGCAGAGTCCGTCAATATCGCCCCGCGTCGTCTCGGTGGAAAAGCTCGCGCGCAGCATCGATCCCGAAACCCGGGGCGGCAGCCTAAGCGCCGCCGCGACCGGGCTCTTTTTGCCCTTTGAGCAGGCCGCTCCCGTGGAGACGCATATACCCATGTCGTTCAGCATCCGTGCCGCCACCTCGCCGGGAATTCCCCTCAGCGCGAAGGCGACAATGTGCGGCGCGTCCGGAGACGGGACGACATACGCTCCGGCCTGCTCCAGACGGGCGGCGGCATAGTCCCGCAGCGCCGCGTCCGGCGGCCTGAACGCCCCGATTGCCGCGCCGAACGCGAGTATCGCCGGAGAAGCCTCGGTGCCGGCGCGCCGCCCGTCCTCCTGCCCCCCGCCGTACATAACCGGAGCCAGCCTGACGCCGGGACGGACATAAAGCGCGCCCGCGCCCTTGACCCCGCCGACCTTGTGGGCCGAGACGCTCGCCATGTCCACGCCCGCCTCAGCCGGAGAGAACGGGATGTGCAGAAACGCCTGCACGGCGTCGGTGTGCAGCAGGACACCGGGGTTTCTGTTTTTTATCATTTTGGATATTTCAGCGATGTCCGCGACCGCCCCTGTCTCGTTGCAGCAGAGGATGCAGGAGACGAGGAACGTGTCCTCCCGGACGGCGGCGGCGACGTCCCCGGGACAGACGCGCCCGTCCGCCCCGGGCGGGACGTATTCCACCTCGAAGCCGCGCAGGGAGAGCTCGCGCAGCGGCTCCCTGACCGAGGGGTGCTCAAGCGCCGTCGACACGATATGCCTCAGGCGGGTTTTCGCCGCCGTGCCGAATATCGCGAGGTTGTTGGCCTCGGTGCCTCCAGAGGTGAATACAATCGATTTTTCCGGCGCGCCCAGTGCTCCCGCCGCCGCGCTCCGGGCGGCTTCAAGCGTTTTCTCGGCGGACAGGCCGAAAAAGTGCCGCGAGGACGGATTGCCCCATTCCTCGCAGGCGCTGTGAAAGGCCCTGACGGCCTCCGGAAGGGGCTTCGTGGTGGCCGCGTGGTCAAGATATATCAATTGATTGACCGCCTATCGGATAAAATTGGTGCGCAGGCGCTTTTCACGGACAGGGGGCTTTAGCCCGGAGGCCTTCCCCGCCTCAATTGAGCGCAGCAGCCAGGCCATGTTGTCCCCCAGCGCGCGCATGGTCTGCATGCCCTCTTCGTCCCGCCGCACCTCGTCCGGGGTGTTGCCGTGAACCATGTTCCAGTATTGGGAGGGGACAAGGGGCATGTTGGAGAGCAGGAAATACTTGTTCAGCTCGTCCAGCGCCGCGGTTGTACCCGCACGGCGCGCGGAGACCACCGCCGCGCCCGGCTTTAGCTCAAAGCAGTCCCCTGAGTAAAACATGCGGTTCAGGAACGCGGACAGGCTTCCGTTGGTTGCCGCGTAGTAGACGGGGGAGCCGACCACTAGTCCGTCGCAGGCCTTCATGCTTTCGTTGGTTGTGTTGACAAGGTCGTCGAACGCGCAGCCGTCGTGATCGTAGCAGTAATGGCAGGCGGTGCAGCCCTGTACGGGGCCCTTGCCGATGTGCAGCAGCTCGGTGTCTATCCCGGCGGCGTTGAGCCGGGACTCGACCTCGCGCAGCGCCGTGTAGGTGCAGCCCTTCTCGCGCGGGCTTCCGTTGATGAGCAATACTTTCACCGTGTTACTCCTCCCTGTTTTGACGCGCATTGCAAATGCGCGTCTGTTGTGAGGCGCGGCCAGCCGGCAGCAGCGCCACCTGAAAGGGCATGGAGCCCCCCCCTCCGTCTGCGGACGGCATCCCCCTTTAACAAGGGGGATAAGAGTTGCGCCCCGCAAATTCACCTCCTTGGAGGGGTGGCGCGCTGTGCGCGCCGGGGTGGTTTTCTCCGTAGGGACGGGGCTCCATCCCCGCCCATACCTCTGCGGGGGAAAGGATGCGCGGGCGACCGGGGACGGTCGCCCCTACAGGGATTGCCCGGCTCCGCTCTTCTGTGATGTCAGGCTACGTCGGGGTGGTCGTTCCCTCTCCGGCGCTTCGCGCCACCTCTCCCAAGGGGAGAGGTGGGATCCTTATAACCTTCGTCGTGCGCTCCGCTACTCCTTGGTTATTTTTCAACGCGCGGGGGCTTCGCTCTTCGGGTGATGTCAAGCTCCGCGCGGGATGCCGCTCCGGCTTTGGCTGCGTCCGCTTTGCGGACTGCGCCAAACGCCTGCGCTTTGTCTGAAAATAACCTTCGTCGTGCACTGCGTTGCTCCTTGGTTATTTTCAGACCCGCCCGGCTCCGCTCTTCCTTATTATCCGCATTTGCTATACCCGCAGCCGTGGCACATCACGCAGCCGCCCTCGTGGGCCAGGGCCTCCCCGCACTCGGGGCAGGCGGCGCGGACACCGGGCGCTTTTGAGGGCGCGGGCACAAACCCGTACTGCTCCTGCATGACGCGCGTGACGACCCGCGCGATCGCGTCCGGGCAGGAGGTGCACTCCATGCCGCGCTGCCGCACGGTCGACGGGCAGCGTATGCCCCGAAGCTGCTTTATGATGTACTGCGGATCCACCCCGCTCCTCAGCGCGGCGGTGGCCAGTCTGGCTGTCGCCTCGGACTGGGAGGGGCAGCCGCCCTTTTTCCCGGTGTTGGTGAATATCTCGCAGATGCCCAGCTCGTCAAAGTTGACTGTGATATAGAGATTGCCGC
Organism: Oscillospiraceae bacterium; assembly: GCA_031556035.1. GTDB lineage: Bacteria > Bacillota > Clostridia > Oscillospirales > UBA929 > JAVBTT01. The sequence goes on along the minus strand of JAVBTT010000023.1, from coordinate 102,898 downwards.
AGCCCACCACCACCTTTTCGGTGACGCCCCGCGTGACCTTGCTGCGCTCGCGGGGATGAATCACCCGATCCTGGACGCTGTCGCAGTCGTCGCAGCCCTGGCCATCCCCGCCGTCTTTGTCCTCATCCTGTCCTGAGTTCGGCTTTTCCGCCACCAGAACCTGCCCGCTGCGCGAGCCGTCGCGGTAAATCGTAACTCCCTTGCAGCCCAGCCTGTAGGCGAGGTCGTACACCTCGCGCACCTGCTCGGCTGTGGCGTCGTGCGGGAAATTGACCGTCTTGGACACGGCGTTGTCGACGTGCCTCTGGAACGCGGCCTGCATCCGGATATGCCACTCGGGGGAAATGTCGTGCGCCGAGACAAACGCGCGGCGGACATCCTCCGGCAGGGCCTCGGCCTCCTGAACGCCGTGCCTTTCAAGCGCGTCCATAAGAATGGGGTTGACCTCCCGCAGCTCAGCGCCGTCCATGACGTGGCGGGTATAGACAAACGCGAACACCGGCTCGATGCCGCTGGACACCCCCGCGATCAGCGACAGCGTCCCGGTCGGGGCTATCGTGGTCACGGTCGCGTTGCGGCGGGGGGCGTTCAGGACGCTGCGCTCAAACAGCGGGAACGCGCCGCGCCCGGCGGCCAGCCTCCCGCTCGCCGCCTTGGCGGTTTTGTCGATAAATTCCATAAGCTCGCCGCCCAGGCTCACCGCCCTGTCGGAGTCATAGGGGATCCCCAGCAGCAGCAGCAGGTCGGCGAAGCCCATGACGCCCAGCCCAATCTTGCGGGTCAGCAGGGTTGTCTCCCCGATCTGCGGCAGCGGGTATATGTTTATGTCTATGACATTGTCCAGAAACAGCACGGCGAGCTCGACCGCGCCCCTCAGCCTGTCCCAGTCGACCCTGCCGCCCGAGAACATGTTTTTCAGGTTCACCGAGCCCAGGTTGCAGCTCTCGAACGGCAGCAGCGGCTGCTCCCCGCACGGGTTTGTCGACTCGATCTCGCCCTGCGCCGGCACGGGGTTGGCGGCGTTTATCCTGTCCAGGAACAGTATGCCCGGCTCCCCGCTCTTCCAGGCGGAGTTGACGATGTCGGCGTAGACGGCGCGCGCCGAAAGCGTCCCCTGCGGCTTTTTGTCGTGGGGGCTGACGAGCTCGTAGTCGGTGCCACGCTCGACCGCGTCCAGAAACGCGTCGGTCAGCCCGACCGAGATATTGAAGTTGGCGAACTCCCCCGGGGCGTCCTTGCAGCGGATGAAGCTCTCAATGTCCGGGTGGTCGACCCTCAGCACCCCCATGTTCGCGCCCCGGCGCGTACCGCCCTGCTTGACGGCCTCGGTGGCGGCGTTGAACACCCGCATGAAGCTGACCGGGCCGGAGGCCACGCCCCCTGTGCTTTTGACAATGCTCTCCGCCGAGCGCAGGCGCGAGAACGAGAACCCGGTGCCGCCGCCGCTCTTGTGTATCATCGCCGCCTGCTTTATCGCGTCGAAAATCCCGTCCAGGCTGTCCTCCACCGGCAGCACAAAGCAGGCCGACAGCTGGCCGAGCGGCCGCCCGGCGTTCATCAGCGTCGGGGAATTGGGGAGAAAGTCGAGGGTCGTCATAAGCTCGAAGAATTTGCCGGCGAGCTCATCGTCGCCTTTGGCGACGGCGTTTGCCACCCGCCGGAACATGCCCTCCGCGTCCTCTATGGTATTCCCGTCCCTGTCCCTCATAAAATAGCGCTTTTCCAATACCGCAAGCGCGTTGGGCTGAAGCTTCATGTATATGCATCCTCTCGTTTGTGCGATTATTTTGCTCTTTTGGCCCACATATTGTATCACCAGCGCCAGTTAAACGCAAGATGTTGTTTTTTATAATCAAAATAAGACAACATTTTTTTCATGGAACAATCCGCCCCGCTCATGCGTCTAAAGAGCACTGTGGCAGAGGCGGGCGGTTATTCCCACGCGATGGGAAGGCAGCCCGCCGCAAAGGCGTGGCAAGGGTTTTCCGGATTTTTGCGGCAATGTTACAGCTGTGTTACATCTCCCTGAAAGCGCTTGACCATTTGTCCCCGATGTAGTAAAGTGATACCCGTAAGAAGGGCCCACCGGCCCCAAAACAAATCTTAAGGAGGAAATACCCGCATGAAGAAGTTCTTATCCATAGCGCTGGCCGTCATGATGATGTTCACACTCGTGCTCTCCGCCTCGGCGAAGTCGATCTTCGAGTACAGTGACCTCACAGACGTCGACGCGAACAAGGACAACAGGGACTACATAAGTTCCAACAGCTATTTTGAGGACGCTCTCCAGATGATGACCGACCTCGAAATCCTCACCGGCCGCACGGACGGAAGCCTCGACGCCTCCGCTTCGGTCAACCGCCTCGAGTTCATCGTTATGCTCTACAAGTTCACGCACGGCGGCTCCGTACCGAGCTCCGCGTACGCTGAGCAGCATCCGTTCAAGGACATCCCGTGGGGCAACGAGTACGTGGGCTGGGCCTACAGCTCCGGAATCGCCGCCGGCATCAGCGCCGACAAGTTCGGCTCCACAAACCACATCAAGATGGTCGACGCTCTGACCTTCCTGATCAAGGCCCTCGGCGTGAAGCCCGAGTTTGAAGGCTTCACCGGCGAGAACTACGCCAGCAAAGCCTCCGTCATCGCCGACAGCCTCGGCGTCATGCCCGGCGACTTTAACGCGGCGAACGTGAACTCCCTGACCCGCGCCGAGTGCGCCGTGCTGTTCAACTTCGCGCTCAACGCCCCGATGCAGAAGTACGATGTGGCTTACAACGGCACCATCGCCGTTTACACCCGCGAGCCCGCTCAGGTCAACGGCGCTGACCAGGCCGCCATCAACAAGTTCTTCGGCTACAAGCGCTACGAGGGCGAAATCGTCGCCAACAACATCTTTGCGCTTAAGAGCTTCGCGACAACTGACGAAGGCAAGACCCTCCTCAGCGTGAAGAAAATTGATGGCCTTGACGCTCCCGCAGATACTAAGATGACCCTTTCCACCGACATGGGCCTTGCCAATATCGGCCGCGGCTTCTACATGTACGCCAAGCTCTCCACCACAGGCGCGATCTCAAAGTACAGCGGCCTTAACGTCACCGGCTCCTCCACGAGCTACGGCAGCAGCTACAGGCTTAATGCCAGCGGCCTTGTATCGCCCAGCGACAACGGCAAATACAAGGACACCACCAAGATTTCCGACAAGCCGATGGTCTCAGATTCCAACGTCTATGTCAACTACAGCCTCTTCACGGGCGCGATAAACGGCAACGCTGACAAGACCGTCAATGAAGTCCTGTCTCTCGGCGGCACCGGCAACACGTTCCGCCTTGTGAAATCCGGATTTAGCACCTACTATATCGCCGAAAAGCTTACCGCTGCCAAGGTTATTTCCATCTCCAGCGGCGAAGCCACCATCAGAACCACCACCAACGTCCAGCATGATGTCAGCACCAACCTCGCCGACAAGATCAAGACCAAGTACATCATCGGAGACTCTATCGAGGCGGGAGACTATATCCTGTGCGCTCCTGTGACTGGCAGCGACGCCTGGACAGTGACCAAGGCCACACTGCTTGAGGGCACCGCCGAGTCCTTCAACGCCGACGCCGGCAACCTCAAGATCGACACCACATACTACGGCAGATATACCGTTGACGGGTCCTGCCCGTTCACGGATATCACGACCAGCAGCGCCTATAAGTTCTACATGGTTAACAACAAGGTCATGGGCTTTGTCCTTCAGACCGGCACCTCCTCCGCGGGCTCTGACTACTGCTACGTGAGCGAGTTCTTTGTGTCCGGCGGCTCCACCAAGGTTAAGGAAGCCAAGGTCTTCTCGACCACCGACAAGAGCGGAAAGGTCTACACCGTCTCCTCCTCCAGCGATGATTATGACGATTTCGCAAATGGAACTTCCTACCGCGGACTCTACAAGTTCTCCATCTCCGGCGGAAACGTAATCCTGGCGGATCCCACCCCCAGCACCTCCGCGCAGAAGATCCCCGTCAACAAGCTTGACACTTATGACAACACCGACAACTTCAGGTTCAACGGAAGCAAGGCCGCTTCGAGCGGATACTTCCAGATGGCCACCAACGCGGGTTCGGTGACTTTCCTTGTCACGGCGGCCGGAGGGGTCACCGTGGTACAGGGCACACTGCCGAGCTACAGCACGGCGCAGACGCTTTCCACCAAGTCTACCATAATCCTGACTGGCAATCCGCAGGGCGGAGTCGGCACCGCCACCACCAATCGTATCACCGGCACAGTCAAGGCCGCTCTGTTCGATGAATTCGTCCCCAACGGGAAGGGCACCGCGTATGTCTGGGGCACTGCGGACTATTCCATAAAGTCCAACCTCTCCGGATCGCTGAACGCTTTCAATGGCTCCGACGTCGTGACATACGAGTTCAACGCCGATGCGGGCAGCAACAGCGGACTCACCATTACCACCCAGTTTGCGGATCAGGTTCTGAAGCTCGAATACTGGCAGCCTTCTGAAAGCGGCGCTACCGGTTATAAGGCTGACGCCATCAAGAAGATCACCATAATGGATCCTGTGCAGGCGTGGGCTGAGACCTATGAAATCAACGACATTTACGAGTTGGGCAAGTTTGAGATATTCAACAGCTCGGTTCGCATCTACGACAACACCGAGGTGTCCGGCGATCTGACCCAGATTTACTGGGAAGCCATCTCCAAGGACAGCCCGAAGTTCTACCTGATCGACCTCACCGGCGAAAACCCCGCCTACTCGAACATCACTTCCACCATCGGCAGCTTTGACCTCGAGAACGGCGACTGGAATTACACGTTCTACGGCCGCATTACAACAAACTCTGATACAAGCGGCGTTGGAACCACCGACATCACCGCAACTCCGAAGGCGTTCTGGATCGTTATCGAAAACGCCTAACCACCCCCCAGCACTAACCCCGCGACCCCCCCGGGCTTCCGGGGGGGTCGCTTCTGCATAAGAAGAGCGGAGCCCCCGCGCAAGCGGGGAGCGCAGCTTGACATAACGAAGAGCACATCACAAAAGGAGGCCCACATGGAAATACTCGCCCCCTGCGGCTCGCCGCGCCACATCATCCCCGCCGTGTACTGCGGCGCGGACGCGGTCTACCTCGGCGCAAGGGCGCTGTCCGCCCGGGCCGGGGCGGAGAACTTTACAAAGCCCGAGCTGCGCGAGGCGGTGGAGCTGTGCCACACTCACGGTGTCCGGGTGTACCAGACCGTCAACACGCTGCTGCGCGACGGCGAGCTGGATCTGCTGCGGCAGGTCTTTGAGGACGCCGCCGAGGCGAGAGTGGACGCGTTGATAATTCAGGATTGGGGCGTGGCGCGGCTGGCGCGGGAGTGTCTGCCGGACATGGAGCTGCACGGCTCCACCCAGACCTCGATACACACCCCCGCCGGGATACGCCTTGCCGGACGCCTGGGCTTTTCCCGCGTCGTGCTGGCCCGCGAGCTGACGGCGGGGCAGATCAAAGAGATCGCCGACAGCGCCCCGCTGGGCGTCGAGGTGTTTGTGCACGGCGCGCTGTGCGTCAGCGTGTCCGGCCAGTGCCTGATGTCCGCGATGCTGGGCGGCAGGAGCGGCAACCGGGGCCAGTGCGCCCAGCCGTGCCGTCTGGATTTTCAGGCTCGCGGCGGGAACCACGCCCTGTCCCTGAAGGACATGTCCCTGGTGCAGCGCGTGGCGGAGCTGCGCGGGGCGGGCGCGACAGCGCTCAAGATCGAGGGCAGGATGAAGCGCCCGGAGTACGTCGCGGCGGCGGTCACCGCTGTCCGGGCCGCTCTGGACGGCGGCGAGCCGGACATGGCGTCGCTGGAGGCCGTGTTCTCGCGCTCCGGCTTTACCTGCGGCTGCTTCACCGGCGATATGCGGGACATGGGCGGCACTCGCCGCAGGGAGGACGTGCTTGCGGCGAAGCCTGTGCTGTCCGAGCTGGAGAGGCTGTACAAGGCTCCGGTCAAGCGTATTGTGACCGATATGTCGGTGAGCGTCACAGAGGGCCTGCCCGTGAGCCTGACCGCTTCCGCGGCGGGGATGTCGGTCACGGTGCGGGGAGAGGCTTCCGCGCGGGCCATAAACCAGCCGCTGACCTCCGAGCTTCTGTCGCGGCAGCTCTCCAAGCTGGGCGGCACGCAGTATGAGCCGGGCGCCCTGTCAGCCGATATCGCGCCGGGGCTGGCGCTGCCTGTGTCCGCGATAAACGAGCTGCGCCGCCGCGCGGTAATCGCGATGGACGCGGAGCGACTTTGCGCCAACACCCCGGTCAGACGTCCGCCTGAGCCGTTTCCGGCGCTTCCGGACGGCAGGGCTGGCGGCGGGATGCCCAGGCTCAGGGCCGAGTGCCGGACGGCTGAGCAATGGCTGCGCGTGCGAGAGCAGGTATGGCAGGGGACGCTGCCGCTGGGCGAGCTCTCCGGACAGGCCGAGGCCCTCTCCGGGGACGCGGACAGGCTGCTGATATCCCCGCCCCGCTTTCTGGCGGGAGAGGAGCAGCGCGTCCGGCTGGCCTTGGAGGCCCTGTACGGGATGGGCTACAGGCGTCTGCTGTGCCAGAACGCCGGACACGTCGAGCTGGGGCGCGAGCTGGGCTATATCCTGCACGGCGGCTTCGGGCTGAACGTGACAAACTCGTTTTCCGCGCTGGAGCTTGAGGCCATGGGCCTATGCGATCTCACGCTCAGCCCGGAGCTGAAGCTAAGTCAGGGCGTACGCTCATCCCTTGCGCTCGGGCGCGTGGCTTACGGGCGCCTGCCGCTGATGCTGCTGGCACGCTGCCCCGCGCGGGGCGGGAGGCCGACGGGCGGCTGCCCGGACTGCGGGCCGCTGACCGACCGCCTTGGCAAGGCGTTCCCCCTGCGCTGCGACGGAAACGCGGTCGAGCTGCTCAACGCGGACACGCTCTGGATGGCAGACCGCCTGCCGGAGCTGGCGGGACTTGACTTCATAGCTTTGCTTTTTGACCGGGAGAAGGAGCCCGAGCGCATAGTCCGGGCGCATCTGGACGGCGGCGCCCCGCCCGAGGGCTATACGCGAGGGCTTCTGTACAGGGGCGTGACATAGTAGGGGCAGACCTTGTGTCTGCCCGGTTCAGACCGCAGAAAAACCCATCCTTGCCAAACGACCCGCAAGCCGTTAAAATATGCCTATCATATACCACACGGAGGGATCGACATGCGAAAGCTGAACCGAGAGCTTTTGAGAACCAGCCCGCCGCCCGGCGTCCGGTTTGGAAGCCCCGAGCCGCTGCCCGAGAAGGTTCTCCAGTTCGGGGAGGGGAATTTTCTCAGGGCCTTCGCCGACGCGATGATAGACGAGCTGAATATAACAGGCGGGTTCGGGGGCGGAATAGTGGTGGTTCAGCCTCTTGAAAAGGGCCTTGTGGACGCTCTTAACGCCCAGGACGGGCTTTACACCGTGATACTCCGGGGACTTGAGAATGGCCTCGAGGTCGACGACCGGAGGATAGTCACCTCTGTCACGCGCGGCATTAACCCTTACTCGCACTATGATGAATTTATCGGGTGCGCGGAGAAGCCGGAGCTGCGCGTGATAATTTCCAACACCACCGAGGCGGGCATCGCCTTCAGCGAGGCGGACAGGCTGTCGGACACGCCGCAGGCGTCATTTCCCGGAAAGGTGGCCGCCTTTTTGTACCGCCGATGGAGGCATTTCGGCGGAGACCCCTCCAAGGGTCTTATCATCATCCCCTGCGAGCTGATTGAGGACAACGCCGCAATCCTGAAAAATGTGGTGCTACGCCTTGCCGCGCTCTGGGAGCTTGAGGAGGGCTTCACGGAGTGGCTGGAGAACGCGAACAGCTTTGTCGGCACCCTTGTCGACCGGATTGTGACCGGATACCCGCGGGACGAGGCCGAGGCGCTGACAGAGCAGCTTGACTATGAGGACAGCCTGCTGGACACGGCCGAGGTGTTCCACTTCTGGGTGCTGGAGGGCCCGGAGGAGCTGGCAAGGGAGCTTCCGTTCGGGCAGGCCGGCATGAATGTGGTCTGGACTGAAAACGCCGCCCCCTACAAGGCCCGCAAGGTGCGCATTCTGAACGGTGCGCACACGGCGAGCGTGCTGGCGGCCTTCCTGGCCGGGCACGACACCGTGGCCGGGATGATGGGGGACCCTGTCTTCGAGGCCTTTGTGCGCGGAGCCCTGTTTGAGGAGGTCATTCCCACCCTGCTGAAATATCTTCCGTACGATGACCTGAAGATGTTTGCGGACTCGGTGTTCGACCGCTTCCTTAACCCCTACATCAAACACTATCTGCTCTCGATCTCGCTGAACTCAGTCTCAAAGCTCAGGGCCCGAGTATTGCCCTCTATACTCGACTATGTGAGTGAAAAGGGGGAGCTTCCCGGGCGGTTGTGCTTCTCCATGGCGGCGCTGATAAACTTTTACGCGGGAAGCGACATAGAGGACGGGGCCCTTATCGGGACAAGAGGCGGCGAGCCATACAGGATATGCGACGAAGCGGGGGTTTTGGAGTTTTTCAGGGAACTCCGCGCCTCTTCTCTGTCCAACGCGCAGCTCGCCGAAAGAGTCGCCGGGAACGCGGATTTTTGGGGCGTGGATCTGAACGGGCTGGACGGCTTTACCGGATATCTGGCCGAGTGCCTGGACGCGATAGACGAATACGGGATTAGAGGCGCGGTTGAGAGGATATAGGCCGGCGCATACTGATGTCAAGCTCCCGCCCTCGCTTGCGCTCAGCCTCCGTCTTTGTCGGGCCTTTAGCCCGCCTCCAGCCGGCTTCTTCGCGCAGTCTCGAAATATCCTTCCTCATGCGCTTCGCTGTTCATCGGTTATTTCTCAACACGCGGGCGCTCCGCTCTTCTTATATTTTTTCTTGATTTTTAAAAATAACGTGGTAGAATAACATTATCATTTGTAGGAGGTTTTCATATGGCGTTTTTTATCAATGAGGAGTGCATAAGCTGCGGAGCCTGCGAGGCCGAGTGCCCTGTGAGCTGCATTTCCGCTGGCGACGACAAATACGTTATCGACGAGGACGTCTGCATTGAGTGCGGAGCGTGCGCCGACGTCTGCCCGGTGGACGCGCCCAAGCAGAAGTGAGTATAGACCATGCCCTCCCGCCAGCGGCGGGAGGGCATCGCGAAGAGCACGCACACAGGGCGGGGGCAAACCCCGCCTTTACTTTTGTGTCCGGAGGTTGCGCCCGTGAGCGGAAAGCTGTACCTGGTCGGCACCCCGATCGGAAATCTCGGGGATATATCCCCCCGCGCGCTTGAGACTCTGCGAAGCGCGGACTTCATCGCCGCGGAGGATACGCGCGTCACGCGCGGCCTGCTCACCCATTTCGACATACACAGGCCGCTTGTCAGCTATTATGAGCACAACGCCGCCCACAGCGGCGAGACCATAGTCCGCCGGCTGCTCGCGGGTGAGAGCTGCGCCCTGGTGACGGACGCGGGGATGCCCTCGGTCAGCGATCCCGGGGGCTCACTCGTCGAGCTTTGCGCTCAGGCGGGGGTGACGGTGGAGGCCGTGCCCGGGCCCAGCGCCCTTACCTGTGCGCTGGCGCTGTCCGCCTTGCCGGTGGGCAGGTTCTGCTTCGAGGGTTTTTTGTCGACCGCGCGCAAGAGCAGGCGGGAGCATCTGCGGGAGCTGCGGGACGAGCGCAGGACAATGGTGTTCTTCGAAGCCCCGCATAAGCTTCAGAACACGCTGGGCGACCTGCTGCTTGAGCTGGGCGACAGGCGGATAACGGTCTGCCGGGAGCTCACGAAGCTCTATGAGCAGACAATACACACCACCCTGAAGCAGGCGCTGGAATACTTCGCGCAAACTCCGCCGCGCGGCGAGTTTGTGCTGATTGTCGAGGGCGCACCCAAGCCCGAGGGCGGAAGCCTCGAGGACGCGCTGACCAGGGCGCGCGAGTATGTCGCGTCCGGCGACAGCGTGCGCGACGCAGCCCGTAAAGCGCAGACTGACGGGGTGAGCCGCCGGGAGATATATGAGGCTCTTATCGAAGAGCGGAGCCCCCGCGCGTGAGCAAAAATACGACGAGCAGCAGAGCGCACGAGGAAGCATTTTTGCGAACTGCGCGCAGGCGTTTGGCGAAGTCCGCGCAACGGACGAAGCCAAAACCGGAGCGCAAGCGGGGAGTGCAGCTTGACAATGCCGAAGCGGTAGCCCGGCAGGTCTGGATGCATCAGAGCATTGTGGAAAACAAACAACAATATCCTAAAACAATATTAAAATATATGAATTGACACATAAGACCATAGAGAATATAATATATTTATTCCCAAATAAGATTTAAAATGTCTTCCAATTAAATTACAGAAAATTAACTGCAGACATATTATTATAAAGGGGTGTTAGTATGAAACCGAAAGCAATCGTTGCGTGTGCGGTGTGCATTTTGTTGGCGATTGCGCTAGTGCCTATGTCCGCGGATGCGGAAGATGATTCCGCAAGAATTGAAGAAGCGGAGCGTGTTTATAAGGATGAGCTTGCAAAGCTCAAAGAGCAAGCTTCCGAAGCGGATGAACCAATCCCGGCTCCTGGAAGCGCGGAAGTGAATCCCGCCGAAATCGAAAAAATGGAGTGTGGTTACAGAGAGGCGCTCGCTCAGGCCAAAGAAACGGAACATGTTCACAGCGAGGAGGAAGAGACATGCTCCTCCTGTTCCAATGGCACTCGGCAGAAAACTCAGCTCGTAAGCCTCGAAGGCCAGCCGTGTCCTGCACACGGGCCCGCGTGCAGGGGTTATTCCGCTGTATATTACTACTATTACTATTATTGCTCAAACTCATTTTGCCATGACAATTACTATGGGCCCAAAGAATTTCAATACGCAGTGCATGATTAATGGCCGCCCCGCGCCCTCCCCGCCAGCAGCCTCATGTCCACCGTGACCTCCATGCCGTCCGTCTCCGACAGGGCGCGCTTCCTCTGGGGGTCGGCGTTCCAGCCCAGCGGGGTCATCTCGGTCAGCGCCGGGAGCAGAGGGCGACCTATGCGCAGCTTATAATTCACATCAATACTGCCGATAAGCTCAAAGCTCTCCTCAAAGCGTGCGGCGGCCTTTCCCGGGGAATACTCGCGCCGGGAATCCTCAAAGAACGCCTCGCGCAGCTCCCGGAGATAATCCCGCCCCGGAACCGCCTTTACAAGCACGCCCGCCGGGGCCAGCAGGCGGGCAAACTCGCGGTATCGGGCGGGGGACAGAATATTCAGCACGAGCCCGAACGAGCCCGCGAGAAAGGGCGCGCGGCTCAGGTCGCCCACCGCCCAGCATATGTCCCTGTAAGCGGACGCGGCCAGCGATACTGCGTCCCTGGATATGTCGAGCCCCGCCGATACCGGCGGGGCTTTCAGTCTGCCCACAAAGCCGGACAGGTGTGAGCCCTCGCCGCAGCCGGCGTCCAGAACCGGGCCGTCCGCGCAAAACCTGCCCGCGAGCTCTGCGGCGGAGTCCAGCGCGCCGTCCCAGAGCCCGGCCAGGGCAAGCTCGCGCCTGGCAGACAGCATGGCCTTCCCGTAGTCATCGGGAGGCTTTGACATCAGCAGGTTGACGTAGCCCTGCCGCGATATGTCAAAGCTGTGCCCCTTTTCGCACCGCAGGCTGCCCGAGTCCGCCGACAGCCCGCCCGCGCATACGGGGCAGGCAAGCAGAGCACTCGCCCGCTCAAGCCCTGGAGTTGTCACCGGCCTTCCCACACGAGCCTCAGGCCATGCAGGGTGAGGTTCTGATCCACCCTGTCAACCGCCGGAGTGTGCTCGGAAATCAGCTTGGCAAGTCCGCCGGTCGCCACCACCGGCAGCCGCTGCACCCCCATCTCGCGCTTCATGGCGGCCACAACCCCCTCGACGCTGCCCACAAAGCCGTAGACGGCGCCGGCCTGCATCTGTCCTATAGTGTTTATCCCGATGACGCGGCTCGGCTTTTTGATCTCTATCCGGGGCAGCGCAGCGGCGTGCGCGAACAGCGCGTCCATTGAGATGCTGACACCGGGGCAGATCAGGCCGCCCAGATAGGCCCCGCCCGCGTCAAAGGCGTCGAACTTCGTCGCGGTGCCGAAGTCGATTACTATCACGGGCTTCCCGTATAGCCGCATCGCGGCGATCCCGGTCAGGGCCCTGTCGACCCCGAGCGGCTCCTCGCAGCGGTTTTCGAGCGGGATGGGCAGATCCTGCCCGAGCACGCAGACCGGCCTTCCTATATACTTGCTCAGCGCGTGCTGGAGGGTATACATGACCGGAGGGACGACCGAGCCCACCACAACGTACTCTATCGCGCCCAGCTCAAAGCCGAAATTGCCGCAGAACTGCGTCACCAGCAGCCCTATCTCGTCGGCGGTGCGCCCCTGGTGCGTGGACATCCTGAACTTTGCCCTGAGGGTATCTCCCTCAAATATTCCGAATACAATATTTGTGTTGCCGACGTCTATCGCGAGAAGCATCCGGATCACCTCCTGTGGTATTTGAAGTTGCAGGGGCGCTGGTTGTGCGCCCCTGTACATTCTGTTGATTAAAGCTTTGCGCAAAGTTATGCTATACTTTCTGGTCACAACGGGCTTGCCCCGGCATATAATGCGATAGGGGCAGTCTGAAGGCGCAGTTTCTCTCTGTCAGGCGGGAAACGGCCCGCGCCGCCGTTCACGCTGCCCCTTGACGGCTTGGTACCTCAATAACTCTAAAAGGAGCGCTTGTATGGCTAAGGATATGTCACAGGCGGCGCAGGAGCTGCTGAACAAAAACAAGGGCAAAATCAACATGGAGTCAGTCTCCGCGATAATGGACAGCCCGGAGGGCAAGGCCCTGCTGAAGCAGCTCTCCGGCGGCGGAGGGGACGCCCTGAAAAAAGCCGCGGCCGCGGCGGCCGACGGAGACAAGGGCTCCGTGAGCAGGCTGCTGGGAAGTCTGCTGTCCACCAAGGAGGGGCAGGCCCTGGCCAAGCAGGTCATGGATATCACAAAGGGTCAGAAGTAGGGGCGCGCAGCGCGTCCGCGGGCGGACGCCCATAGCGCCGTGAACATTTTTTGCGGAATGGACGATTGATATGGACGGGTTGGAGGCAAAGCTTAATAAAATATTGTCCGACCCGGAAGCCCTGGGGTCGGTACTTGAGATGGCCAAATCGCTTACCGGTTCGGGAAGGCATGAGGAACAGGCTGAGCGGGACGAGCCGCGCCGGCGAGAGGATGCGGAGCGCCATGAGGGCGGGGCGGACGCCCCGGGGGGCTTCGGAGGCCTGGGTGAGCTTATCGGCGGGATGGATCCCGCAACGCTCGGCAAAATGATGGGGCTTGTCGGCGAATATACCAGGGAGGACGACAGGCGCACGCATTTTCTCAGCGCACTGAAGCCCTACGTCCGCCCGGAACGGCAAAGCAAGATGGACCGCGCCGCGCAGATTGTAAAAATAGCCCGAACCGCCCGCAAGGCGATGGGAAGCTTTGGGGGTGACGAAAATGTATAGCCGGTATTCCGAGCACCAGCCGTTCATTCCGATGAACAACAGGCTGAGGCGCGAGGAGCAGGGGGAACGCCGCGGGGAGCGCCGTGAGGAGCGCCGCGAGGAGCGCTTTGAGCCGCGCCGCGAAGAGAGGCGGGAAGAGAGGCGGGAGGAGCGTATGCCCGCGCCGCGAGGGCTTCTGAGCGGCCTTTCCGGGCTGACCGGGCGCGGCGGAAGTGGCTCCGGGTTTCTGGGAGGGCTTCTGAAAAACCTGAACTTCGACTCGGACGATATTCTGCTGATACTCATCATACTGTTCCTGTCCAAGGAGAGCGACGACGAGGAGCTGCTGATTATGCTCGGGCTTATGCTGTTTATGGGATTATAGCTGAAGAGCGGAGCCCCCGCGCATCCCCGTCCCTTGTAGGGCGCGGCCTCCCGGACGCGCCGAGTCGCGGGAACCTCCCGGTATGTGTCCTTGCCGGACAACTGCGCGCCGAGGGCGTCGCGCCCTACTCGCCCCGCCGCGCCCTTTTTCCCGCCGCCAGCAAAAACGGCCATTCCAACGGGAATCTCGCGAGCACCCACGGGCCTCGGGACAGCGGCGGCACGCGTACGGACACCATGCCCGCCCGTATCGCGCCCAGCGTGTCCGTGAATATCTGGTCGCCCACCACAGCGGTACTGGAGGGCTCGGCCCCGAGCGCGGCGGCAAGCCTCAGAAGTCCGTCGGGCCCGGGCTTGCGCGCCGGGCAGACATAGGGTATCCCCAGGGCTTCGGCATGGGTTTTAACCCTGCTGAAGACGCTGTTGTTTGACGCTATCCCGACAGGTATGTTTGCCTCCTTAAGAGAATTTATCCAGTCGGCGGCCCGCTGCGGAGGCGCTTTGTCCCCGTAGCGGGCCAGCGTGTCGTCCAGGTCGGCGATCACGGCGGAAAGACCCCGCTGCCGGAGCCATTCAGGGGTGATGTCGGAGTATGTTTTAAGAAGATATTTTGGTACAGGCATTATCACGGCATATATCAGTCCCGGTTGTAGTATTATTATATGAGAAGAGCGGAGCCCCCGCGTGCGAGCAAAAATCCAAGGAGCGACCTTCAGGTCGCGACGCGGGATTTTTGTGAGCTGCGCACAGGCGTTTGGCGAAGGCCCACAGGGGCCGGAGCCAAAGCCGGAGCGCAAGAGGGGGCGGGAGCTTGACATCACAGAAGAGCGGAGCCCCCGCGCAAGTCGAAAAACATCCTAGGAGGCGGCTCTATGTCCTCGGGATTCACCTACATACTTTGCGCCGCGCCGGGCCAGACACGCGACGCCTCCCGCTTCGGGCAGACGCTGGCTCACATGGGCTGGCAGCTCGGCGAGGGGATGCGGCTGGTGGAGAGCGGCGTGAGCTCATCCATGCGCGGCGGTCACATGATCATAGGGGACGCGATGTACGACGGCCGGGGCGGGGACGCGTCCCGCCTGACGGACGCCTGCTTTCGCGAATGCTCCCTGCGCGCGTTCGAGGGGGTCGTGTTCGACTTCGAGCAGAGGCCGTCCAGGCATCTGGAGGAGCTTGTCGCGGAGGCTGCGCCCTACCTGAAGAAAAACGGGCTCTCCGTCGTGATCCCGGAGCGCTACGCCCGCGCAAGCACGGACGCGCAGGTGCTGGTTCCGACGGCGATGAGCAGCGGCTCGCTGCACACCAGGCTCAGGGACGCGAGGGAGCGTTACGGCCCGCGCGTGGTGCTCGAGATGGAGCGCCTGCGCCGCGACATACTGCTGCCCGGCCCGCAGAGCGAGGGGATGCAGCTGCATAAGGAGGAATTGGACGCGCTCCTGAGCGAGCGCGGCGGGGTGAAGTTCTACTCTCAGGAGATGTGCGCGCATTACTTCACATACAAGGATACAAAGGGCAGCACACACTTCGTGCTGTTCGACGACGCGCAGAGCTTCCGCAGCAAATCTCAGGCGGCGCTCCGCATGGGCATGGACAGGGGATTTATATTATACCCCGAAGTGGAGGATTTCCTGCCGGCGCTGGTTTGAGGAAGAGCGGAGCCCCCGCGCGTCGAGAAATAAGCCGGGCATGGGCGCGAAGCGGGCACGCGCAGGGTTATTTGGAGACTGCGCGTAGGGCCTGCCGGAGTGGGCCTCAGCCCACGCAGGCGGGACTGGAGCGCAAGCGGGGGCGGGAGCTTGACAATGCCGAAGAGCGGAGCCCCCGCGCGTCGAGAAATAAGCCGAGCATGGGCAGCGCACAACGCCCTCTCAGACCCTGCGGGGCCAGCTCTCCCAAGAGGAGAGCCAAAGTTATCTCGCCTCTCCCTGTGGGAACAGGCGCGAAGCGCCGGAGAGGGAGGGGGCCATAGACCGCCCACTCGTGAGCCCGACCTCCCTGCGTGTGAAACCTCACCACTTTCCCAATTCCGCCAGCTCGCAGAGCTTCATATAAACACGCGCGGTCACGGTCGCGTCCGCGAGCGCGCGGTGGTAGCCGTCCGCGCCGACTCCAAGATAATCCGCCACAGGCTGGAGGCTCTTGGAGGAAAGGCGCGGCAGCAGGCTCCGGGCCATCGCGAGCGTGTCGCGCACCTCGGGTTCGTATGTAAGCCCGGCGTCCTGGCAGTACCGCCGCATGAACCCCATGTCGAACGGCGCGTTGTGGCAGACAACGGTATCGCCCCCCAGGAAGCCGAGCAGGGTGGGCAGCAGCTCGGCGAAGGTCGGCCTGTCCGCCACCATGCCGTAGGTGATGCCGTTTACCCTCATCGCGTCGAAGCTGATGCCGCGCAGCGGGCGGCACAGGCAGGCCAGGTTTAAATCCAGCTCGCCCCCGCGCACCCTTACGGCGGCGAATTCCACCACCTCGGACTGCCCGGGATAAAAGCCGGTGGTCTCAAAGTCAAGCGCAGTGAAGTTCATTTTGAGCCTCCGTTCAGATAGTCTATCGTGCGTTCGACCGCCCGCCTGTCCTCGCCCAGCTCGATGCCGGCATAGCGGTGGTCGAAGCTTTTGCAGAAGCTGGACACGCCCTGCCCCAGCTGCTCAAGGGACTCCTTTCCCTTGGCGTTAAGGGCGGCGGCGATCACGGGATACTCTTTTCTGCCGCAGTCGCGCTTTGCGATCCTCAGCAGCCCGCAGATGTGGGGAAGGCATATCCGCTCTGCCCTGTCCAGCCTCTGCCGGAACTCGGGCTGGGTAAGCCACAGGTAGACGATGTTGGAGTACATTTTGTCCATGAAGGCCGACACCCTGCCGCACACGTAGCAACCGGAGGCCGCGCCCGACAGGTCGGACAGCCCCTGCAAATACTTGAGCCTGCTCTCCAGCGTCAGCGCGAGGGGCAGGCGCTTCTGCATGCCCAGCAGGTCTCTGTAATGGCCAGCGCAAATCCCCTGACTGTTCATCGCCTGCCGCACGTCCGGCTCCATCATCGCGGGGCCGAGCGAGTACTCAAGGCTCTCCGATTCGAGCATGGAAGCAAGCCGACAGACCGGGCATCCGCCCGGCTGCTCAAAGCTTGAGTTTATGGGTATGGTGTATATCTGCTCTTTCATAAAGAAGCTCCTGATGCTTTTCTCGTTTTGTCCCGCCACCATTCCCCTCCATGGAGGGGTGCCGTCCGCAGACGGCGGGGTGGTCGCCCCTCCCTGGAGGGGTGCCGTTTGCAGACGGCGGGGTGGTTCATTCATCAAACCGGATTCATGTGCTCAAAAGGGGGATGTTCCCGTTGACACGCGGACGTCTTTCAGCTATTATATTATAAAACAAAATGCTTGGCAAGGCGTACTCCGCCATGCCCCTGTACGAAAGGAGAGCGGCCGCGATGGTGAATCTTGATTTCGGCAGCAAGTTTACAAAGGAGGGCGTCACGTTTGACGACGTTCTCCTGGTGCCGGCGGCGAGCGAGGTTGTGCCCTCGGACGTCGACCTGTCCACGAGTCTGACCAAAAGCATACGCCTCAACATCCCGCTTATGAGCGCGGCCATGGACACCGTGACCGAGTCGCGCCTCGCCATCGCCATCGCGCGCGAGGGCGGAATCGGCGTGATTCACAAGAACATGACAATTGAGCAGCAGGCCGAAGAGGTGGATCGGGTGAAGCGCTCGGAGAACGGCGTCATCACCGATCCTTTTTTCCTCTCTCCGTACCACACGCTGGCAGACGCGGACGAGCTCATGGCCAAGTACCGCATCTCGGGCGTGCCGATATGCAACGAGGCGGGCCACCTTGTGGGCATACTGACAAACCGCGACCTTAAATTCGAGGACGACCTGTCCCGCAGGATAGACGAGGTTATGACACGAGAGCCGCTGATCACCGCCCCGGTCGGAACAAACCTCGCTCAGGCCAAACAGATACTGCGCAGGCACAAGATAGAGAAGCTGCCGCTGGTGGACGAAACCGGAAGGCTCAAGGGGCTTATAACCATAAAGGACATTGAGAAGGCTGTCATGTTCCCGCACAGCGCGCGGGACACTCAGAGCAGGCTGCTTGTCGGCGCCGCGATAGGCGCCACGGCGGACGTGCTGGAGCGCGCCGCCGCCCTGCTGGAGGAGGGGGTTGACCTTCTCGTGCTGGATTCGGCCCACGGCCACCAGCGCAATATCATAGAGGCTCTGAAAGCCGTCAAGGCCCGCTTCCCGTCGTCGCAGGTCTGCGCGGGCAACATCGCGACCGCCGAGGGGGCAAGAGCTCTTATCGACGCGGGCGCGGACGTCGTCAAGGTGGGCATAGGCCCCGGCGCCATCTGCACAACGCGCGTTGTCGCCGGAATCGGGGTGCCTCAGATAACCGCAGTCTATGACGCCGCCTGCGTGGCCGCTAAAGCCGGCGTTCCGATCATAGCGGACGGCGGGGTGAAGTATTCGGGCGACATAGTCAAGGCGATAGCCGCCGGGGCAGACGTCGTCATGATCGGCTCGCTGTTTGCGGGCTGCGAGGAGTCCCCAGGGGAGAGCGAGCTGTTCCAGGGCCGCCGCTTCAAGGTCTACCGCGGCATGGGCTCTCTCGGGGCCATGCAACGCGCCAAGGGCAGCGCGGATCGGTATTTCCAGCAGTCGGCTCAGAAATTTGTCCCCGAGGGCGTCGAGGGAAGGGTCCCGAGCAAGGGCTCGCTGTCGGACGCCGTATTCCAGCTTACGGGCGGCATCCGCTCCGGCATGGGCTACTGCGGCACCGCCAACATAGAGGAGCTCCAGCAGAAGGCGCAGTTTATGCGCATAACCGGCGCGGGCCTGCGCGAGAGCCACCCGCACGACGTATTTATTACAAAGGAGAGCCCGAACTATACGCCGAACCCAAGTATGCTTTAAAAGAAGAGCGGAGCCCCCGTGCGTGAGCAAAAATTCAAGGAGCGACCTTTAGGTCGCGACGCGGGATTTATGCGAACTGTGCGCAGGCGT
Organism: Oscillospiraceae bacterium; assembly: GCA_031556035.1. GTDB lineage: Bacteria > Bacillota > Clostridia > Oscillospirales > UBA929 > JAVBTT01. The sequence goes on along the minus strand of JAVBTT010000023.1, from coordinate 84,053 downwards.
TTGGCGAAGTCCGCTAAGCGGACGCAGGCAACGCCGGAGCGCAAGCGGGGAGCGCAGCTTGACAGAAGCGAAGAGCGGAGCCCCCGCGCGCGAGCAAAAATCCAAGGAGCAGTGAAGCGCACGACACCCTCTCAGACCCTGCGGGGCCAGCTCTCCCAAGGGGAGAGCCAAAGATATCTCGCCTCTCCCTGAGTCCTGCCTCCCTTGTTAAAGGGAGGGGAACCATCCGCAGATGGTGGAGGGATTCCGTTTTGAAAATATCCGTTCAGGAGATCGCCAAATGACCGACACAAGCTCCGCCGCCCGCCTTCGCGCCATCAACGCGTCCCTGCCTTTCCCGCCGCTTGCCTGCGTTATGGTGTTCGGCTGCCAGCAGAACGAGGCGGACGGTGAGCGGCTGCGGGGGCTGCTGGCCTCGCTCGGCTATGGTATGACCGCCGACCACAGGGAGGCAGACGTCGTACTGCTCAACACCTGCGCGGTGCGCGACCACGCGGAAAAGCGCGTGCTGGGCATACTGGGCGCGATGAAAAAGACGCTCAAGCCGGGCAGCCTGCTCGGGGTGTGCGGCTGTATGCCGCAACAGGAGAGGGTGCAGAAAAAGCTCAAGGCATCCTATCCGCAGGTGGACTTCACCTTCGGCCCCTCCTCGCCCGGGCTTCTGCCGGAGCTTATTCTGAAGCGAATGGAGGGCGGGCCCAGGACTTTCGCTCTGTCCGCTCCCGACTCCCAATATCCGGAGGACGCTCCCGCCCTGCGTGCCGATTCAACCCGCGCCTGGGTCACGATCATGCAGGGCTGCGACAACTTCTGCTCATACTGCATCGTGCCCTACGTGCGGGGGCGCGAGCGCTCCAGGACACCGGACGATATTCTGCGCGAGTGCGCGGAGCTGGCGGCGATGGGCTATACCGAGCTCTTTTTGCTTGGGCAGAACGTAAACTCCTACCGTCCAGAGGGCGAAAAAACGGATTTTCCGGCTCTTTTAGAGAGGATAAACGCGATTCCGGGCGATTTTTCAATACGCTTCATGACCTCGCACCCGAAGGACGCGGGGGAGCGGCTGTTTGAGACTATGGCCCGCTGCGAAAAGGTCGCGAAGATGCTGCATCTTCCGCTCCAGTCCGGCTCGGACAACGTGCTGAGGGCCATGAACCGGGGCTACACCCGCGCGGAGTACCTGGATAAGGCCGCCGCCGCCCGGCGGGCGATGCCGGGGCTGAACCTGACCTCGGACATCATAGTCGGCTTCCCCGGGGAAACAGACGAGGACTTTGAGGAAACGCTGGAAATGCTGAAAACCGTCAGATTCAATCAGCTGTTCACCTTCATTTATTCCCCGCGCGCCGGCACCGAGGCGGCGAAAATGCCGTCGGATATTCCGGAGGCCGTCGTTAAGGACCGTTTCGCGCGGCTGCTGGAAACACAGAAGGAGATAGAGCGGGGGCTTGACGCGGAAACGGACGAATCCACACAGCTCGACGAAAAGTCAAAAAAGCCCCGCGGGGAAGACCCGTGGGACAGATAATACAGGATGTGATACCATGACCGACTATGAAAACGGCGTCCCCCCGGAAGACGGGACTGAGGGCGGGGAAGATATCCGCGAGACCCCCGAGCCTCCCAAGACGTTCGCCCAGCGGCACGAGGAGCTGATCCGCAAGGCGAACGGCGGGCGCGGAAGCCTTTTGATAATTTTCTGCGCCGCAATGCTGAACATCCTGCTGCTGATGGCGGGCAACTCAACCATGTCCTTCAGCATGGCGCTGCCGCAGCAGTCCATACTCTGGGCCAGGCTGCTTGTGGACAGGACGGGCAACCGGGCCATGGGCGGGGCCCTGATAATACTGGGCGCGGTTGTGCTGCTCTCCATGCTTGTAATGTGGCTGCTTTCAAAGAGGGACGTCCGGTTTGTAATCGCCTTCCTCGCGGTCTACGCGCTGGACACCGTTCTGCTGATCACCTTCACGACAACCGATATACAACACTACATCCTGGACTATCTGTTCCACGCCTGGGGTCTGTTCGCGGTGTCGGACGTCCTGCGCAGCCGCCTGAAGCTAAACAGGCTCTGGCGGGACGAGGAGGGCGACAAGGGGCAGTGGCCGGGCTGATCAATATGAATTTTCCCACCACGGAGGCGCGAAATGGCTGAAAACACGCCGATGATGCGGCAGTACAACGAAATAAAGGCCCAAAACCCGGACTGCATCCTGTTCTTCCGCCTGGGCGACTTCTACGAGATGTTCAACGACGACGCGCGGCTGGTGTCCGGCCTGCTCGACCTCACGCTGACGACCCGCGACCGGGGGATAGAAAACGAGGACGAGCGCACCCCTATGTGCGGGGTGCCCTACCACAGTGCGGAGGCTTACATAGCCAGGCTCATCGAGAAGGGCCTCAAGGTTGCGATATGCGAGCAGACGGAGGATCCGGCCAAGGCCAAGGGGCTTGTGAAGCGCGACGTGGTGAGGATAATCACGCCCGGCACCGTGCTGGAGCCGAGCCTGCTGGACGAGGGGCGCAACAACTTCATATCGGCGGTGTACATGGACTCCTCCTGCGCCGGGGTCTGCACCGCCGACATATCCACCGGGGAGGTGCACGCCACCCAGGCTCAGGGCGAGGATTTGACGCAGGCGCTGCTGTGCGAGCTGGGGCGCTTCGCGCCGCGCGAGGCGATACTGTCCGACGCCGCGATGAACGACGGACGTATAGTCCAGTTTCTGGTGGAGCGGCTGGGCTGCCTTGTCCAGCACGGCGGCGAGGGGCGTTTCCGGGAGGACTTCGCGGCGTCCAGAGCCGTGGCGCAGTTCAAAGCCGGCAATCTGAAAAGCCTTGGCCTGGAAGGTCGTCCGGCGGCGCTCCGCGCGGTCGGCGGCCTTTTGTCGTATATATCCGAAATCTCCAAAACCGACGCGCTGATGGTTCGTGAGCTGAACGTCTACGACCAGGCGCGCTTTATGGAGCTCGACCTTACCGCCCGTCGCAACCTGGAGCTGACCGAGACGCTCCGGGGAGGCGAAAAGCGCGGGAGCCTGCTCTGGGTTCTGGATCAGACCGGCTGCGCGATGGGCTCGAGGCTGCTCAGGAGCTGGATCGAAAAGCCGCTCACCGGCGCGGGGGACATCATGCGCCGCCAGTACGCGGTCGGCGAGCTTGTGGACAACGTCATCGCGAGGGGCGAGCTGCGCGGCACCCTCAAGGGGCTTCCCGACATGGAGAGGCTGATCTCGCGCATCGTCTACGGCACAGCCAACGCCAGGGACATGCGCTCTCTGGCGGCGGCGGCGGGCAGGGCCCCGATCGCGCTGAACTGGATGGAGCCGTTTTCCGGGGCGCTGCTGAGCGAGCTGCGGGACAATATGGACGCGCTGACCGACATAAGCTCCCGGCTTGATTCCGCAATCGTGGACGCGCCGCCCTTTTCGATACGCGAGGGGGGTTTTATACGCGAGGGCTACAACGCGGAGGTGGACAGCCTGCGCACGACGGTGCGGGACGCGAGGGCGCTTGTCGCCTCAATGGAGGCGCGAGTTAAGGAAGAAACAGGCATTAAAACGCTGAAGGTCGGCTACAACAAGGTGTTCGGCTACTATATCGAGGTCTCCAAATCCTACTATTCGCAGGTGCCGGAGCACTTCATACGCAAGCAGACGCTGGCCGGCTGCGAGCGCTACATCACCCAGGAGCTCAAGGAGATGGAGGCGGAGATTCTCTCCGCCGGGGACAGGCTCACGGCGCTGGAGGCCCAGCTCTTCGAGGAGCTGCGCTCCTGGCTGACCGAAAACTCGCACCGCGTCCAGCGCACGGCGGCGGCGCTCGCGCAGGCGGACGCTCTGTGCGCCCTGGCCGAGGCGGCGGACAAAAACAATTACTGCATGCCGGTCGTGGACTACTCGGACGCGATAGAGATCACAGACGGGCGGCATCCGGTGGTGGAGAGAATGCTGGACGGCGGGCTGTTCGTCCCGAACGACACGAGGCTGGCGTCCGCCGAGCCCACCGCGATAATCACCGGCCCCAACATGGCCGGAAAGTCCACCTATATGCGCCAGGTGGCCCTTATCGTGCTTATGGCGCAGATCGGCTCGTTTGTCCCCGCCAAGGCGGCGCGAATCGGGGTTGTCGACCGGGTGTTCACCCGCATCGGCGCGTCGGACGATTTGGCGGGAGGGCGCTCCACCTTCATGGTTGAGATGACCGAGGTGGCGGACATCCTGCGGTTTGCCACAAAGCGCAGCCTGATTATCCTGGACGAGATCGGGCGCGGCACCTCCACATTCGACGGCATGAGCGTCGCCCGCGCCGTGCTGGAGCACACCCACATGAAAATCGGGGCGAAATGCCTCTTCGCGACCCATTACCACGAGCTCACCGACCTGGAGCAGCAGCTTCCGGGCGTTAAGAACTACAATGTGTCCGTCAAAAAGCGCGGCGGGGACATCATTTTCCTGCGCCGGATCGTCCCCGGCGGCGCGGACGACAGCTACGGCGTCGAGGTGGCGGGGCTTGCGGGCCTGCCGGACGCCGTCATCACCCGGGCAAAGGCGATACTGAAGGATTTGGAGGCGGGCGCGCCGGTGCGCGCGGCGTCGAGGCGGCAGAAAACGCTTGAGGCCAAGGACGCGCAGATGTCCATGGGTTCAATGGCCGCCGACGAAATCAGGCAGCGGCTGAAGTCCCTGGACGTGAACACGCTGACCCCGATTGAGGCGCTGAATGTGCTGTTCGAGCTGGGGAAGAGGGCGCGGGAGGGGTAGGGGGGGGGGATGCCGCAATAAACGTCACGGCTTTACCGAAGGAAGGTCTCTGAAAATATACTCCGGCTGACTCCCCGCATGGTTTAGAAACAGAGAATATAACCCATCTGAGTCGAATCCGTCCGCACCGAACCCGCCCCCGATGCCTATGATAGTTTGATCGTGAATATCCGTGTAGTATAAATCCCCGGGAGGACTGACGAGGCGTGAAAAATCCGTTTCAACAACGACTCTTTCATCAAAATTTCCGTCAATGCGGCCCTTGTAACTGATATCCGTTATAGTAACGCCCTCTTCATCCTCTGAAAAAACCCTTATAAATCCGCCCGGTTTCGCAGAACCGGGGTCATTCATATACTGGATAAACACCTCGATGTTTTGTATGACGCCATTAACAATGACCAGGCATTTGTCCGCGGCGGCGTCTTCTTTGGTATATATGTCCGGAAGTTCTTCCAGCGGCGTATACCCGTAGTAGCGCGCAATCTTATCCGGATCCGGCGGAAAGTAGCTGAACTCGAATACAATCTTATCACCAATCAGAATTTCGTGCCTTCCGCTTTCCTCATCGTAAGTGAATGACAGTTTCCCCGAGCGGTTGTTGCCGCTGTCTGTCGTATCCTCCCATGAAGCTTGTCCGTTGTTATTCAACAGCTCGTAACGCGCAACCTGTACATGGGTTTTAGATTGAGTTTCAGGAATTATGGGGTCAAATTCCTTATGAAATATCAAAACGGTCAAGCGCGCATCCTGATTCTTCTCCGCCCTACAGGCAAAATCATGCCAGGGCTTGTAGTTTATCGCCGTGCCGTCGTCACTTACGACAAAATTCTTTTCATCCAGAGCGTCACTCAATTGAATTCCTATTGGATATAATGAGTAAGGCGTCGCGGACGGAAATGGGAAATCCGAAGGCAGCGAGGATACTTCCGGGGCGGGGCTAGCGGACGGGACGCTTGACGGCATTGACGGGGAAGGAGTAACGGCAGCACTGTTTGCAACGGTAGGCGTCTGTGAAACATTTGGAATACTTGAGCACGAAACCAACAGGGCAAGCGATGATAACAATAAAATAATTCTTCTCATAGCTACATCTCCTCATTGGTATTATTTTACATGTCGTGTTGCTCATTGTCAATAGTATACCGCTTGGGGACAAGGTGTCCCCAAGCGGTAAGACATGAACTATTCTATTAAGTGTTTACGCGCCCAGCTGCTGCCAGGTTGTCGCGTCACAAGAGCTTAACGATCTTCCGTTTTCCGCGTTAAATGCCGTTATGGCCGACGTGGTAGCTGTTCCGAATACTCCGTCGACCGTTATGGTAAAGCCGTGATTTCTGAGCAGTTTCTGCATATAGGAAATCACAGGACCCGAGCTCCCCTGGCTACGTACCGGCATCGCCTGATCCTTAAAGTAGAATAAAACGAAATTGGCGACTACGGTTGCGCTTGATTTAGGGGATAAGCGGCTCCCAAAATTGTACTGTATGCTATTGCCTCCATCCAGCATTATAGCCGTTTGGGCACCGAAGCTAGTTAAGTCCGATTTAACGGTAGTGAATGAAGTCGGATTGGCGGTCCAGTGATAGAAGAACATATTGCTGCCTTTAATACCGAAACCCATGCGCGGGCCTGCATTAACGTTCGGGTTCGTATCCATATTGCCATTATTAAACGTAGAAAAGCCTCCGATATAGTCCGTATGGCTACCAGTATGAGACTGAAATGTAAGCGTACTGCCGATCTCGTACCCGTCAAAGTATGTAACGGCTACTTTTTTGACTCCATCAATCCATAAAGCATTACCGATGGGTTGAAATGAGGAATTAAATAATGTACCATTGCAAATACCATGCGCCCCCTGCTCACTTTGGATGGTAGCCATAGTTTTTGCTGAGGGGTTGGGATAAATCATAACTTGTCTTATGTTGCTCAGCGGTGTTGTAAAATTCGGCATCTGTAGTTCTTCTTATTTTTTAAGTCAAGATAATTTGGTAACGGCTCTCTGGTGCTGTGTATTGATAATGCCTTGTAGCCTGCGCCGCCACATCCGTATGTTATGCTTGACTCTTGTCCCATTATGCACTTCTTCGTCTTATCAACCAAAAAAGGAATGATATCCTCATGCCGCACGACATTATAGAGCTTCCTCAGCACGTTGCCGACCTTATCGCCGCCGGGGAGGTGGTCGAGCGCCCGGCTTCGGTGATAAAGGAGCTGGTTGAAAACTCAATAGACGCGGGCGCGGGCAGCATAGTGGTCGAGATACAGCGCGGCGGGGCGGCGCTGATGCGCGTCACCGACGACGGCTGCGGCATTCCGGCTTCGCAGGCGGCTACGGCATTCCTGCGCCACGCCACCTCGAAGATACGCAGCGCGGACGACCTGTTCGCGGTGCGCTCGCTGGGCTTCCGGGGGGAAGCGCTGGCCGCTATCGCCGCCGTCAGCAGGATAGATCTTATAACAAGGGAGAGAGGCGCACTCTCCGGGGCTTCGCTTACGCTGGAGGCCGGAAGGGTCGTTAAAAATGAGGAGGCGGGCTGCCCGGAGGGGACGACTATAATAGTCCGCGACCTGTTCTTCAACACCCCCGCAAGGGCAAAGTTTATGCGCCGGGACTCCACCGAGGCGGCCCATGTCCAGGAGGCGGTGCAGCGCGCCGCCCTGAGCCATCCGGAGATATCGGTCAGGCTGATCAAGGACGGCGCGGAGGCGATGCACACCCCCGGCAACGGGGATCTGCGCTCATGCATATACAGCCTGCTGGGCAGCGGGCTCGCGCTCTCGATGGCCGAGGTGAATTCTGTCAGGAACGACATAGCCGTGTCCGGCTTCACGGGCCGCGAGGAGATAGCCAGAGCCGCCCGGAGTCTTCAGATATTCATGGCGGACGGCCGCCCGGTGCGCTCCCGCACGCTGACCGCCGCTCTGGAGGAGGCGTATAAAAACGAGCTGCCTCAGGGCCGTTACCCGGTCTGCGTGCTGCATCTGCATCTGCCGCCCGGCTTTGCGGACGTAAACGTACATCCCGCCAAGAGCGAGATAAAGTTTTCAAATGACCGCGCCGTATTTGACGCGCTCTATTTCGCGGTCATGGGCGCCCTGAACGCGGGAAGGAGCGCGCCCGAGCTAAAGCTTGCCGCCCCGTCCCCGGGAGGCCTGGCCTTCCGCAGTATGGACGCGGCGCAGTACAGGTCCGCCGCCCGGGATCAGACCATACTGACCGTGCGCGAGCCCGAGCTCACATACAGGCTGGACATGCCCCGCTCCGATGCCCGCTCAGAGACCCGCCCGCAGCAGGAGGCGCCTTGTATTCCCCCGCAGAGCCGGGAGGAAACCCCGGGCATCCCCGCCTCGCTGACCGGAAACGCACCCTCTCTCCCGGCGGAGACAAGCCCTGAAGAATCCGTTCCGGACTGGCGCTATATCGGGCAGGCTCTGGGGGGCTACCTTCTCGTCGAGACAGAGGACGCGCTCTTCATGATAGACCGCCACGCCGCCCATGAGCGGATACTGTTTGACAGGCTGAGGTCGCTGGAAACCGGCGAGGCGTCCCAGCAGCTTATGCAGCCCAAAACGATAGTCATACCGCCCGCCGAGCACGACGCGCTGCTTCGAAACCTCGACCTGCTCTCCGGGCTGGGCTTCGATATTGAGAGCTTCGGGGAGAGGACGCTGATTGTGCGCGGCGCTCCGGGGGGACTTGAGCCCGAGGAGCTGGCGCAGACGCTGTCGGAAATAGCCGAAACGCTTCTGAGCGGGGCGAAAAGCATCACCCTACGCGACGGCATACTGCATGTAATCGCCTGCAAAAGCGCCGTCAAGATCGGCAAGTCGTCCGGGCCCGAGGACATGCTGAGGCTTGCCGGGATCGTCATGGAGACCCCGGAGCTGCGCCACTGCCCGCACGGGCGGCCGGTCGCGGTGCGCCTGACGCGCTCGCAGCTTGAGAGGCAGTTCGGGCGATGAGAAAGCTTCTCTGTGTGGTAGGCCCGACCGCCTCCGGCAAGACCGGGCTCTCGGTGGAGCTCGCGCTGAGATGGGGCGGGGAGATTGTGAGCTGCGACTCGGTGCAGATATACAAAGGCCTGGACATAGGCTCCGCCAAGCCGACGCCCGAAGAGCGGCGCGGCGTGCCCCACCACATGCTGGACATAATGGAGCCCACGGAGACCTATTCAGCCGGGCGCTACGCCCGCGACGCGGGCAGGGTGATCGACGGCATATTTGCCAGGGGCGGCCTTCCGATTGTCTGCGGCGGCACCGGGCTGTATCTCAGGGCTCTGACGGGCGCTATGGCGGACATTCCCGAATGCCCCCGCCTCGACCACGGCCCGGACGCCTATAAAACGCTCATGGAGTCCGATCCGGAGACGGCCAGGCGCCTCTCCCCCGGCGACGCGAAGCGCGTAAGCCGCGCTTTGGATGTGTTTCTTCACACGGGAAAGCCGCTCTCCGCCTTTCACGCGGAGACCCCGGCGCCCAAGTACGACGCTGTCTGCCTTGGGGCGCTGTGGGAGCGGGAGGCACTGTACGAGCGCATTGAGCGGCGCGTGGACGATATGCTTGAGGCCGGTTTCCTGGACGAGGTGCGCGCCCTGAGAGCCGCGGGCGTCCTGCGCGGCGCCCCGGCGATGGGCTCCCTCGGCTACAGGGAACTCAGCGCCTGTATTGACGGAGAGCTCAGCCTGGACTCCGCTGTAAGATTGATAAAGCTCAGCACGCGCAGATACGCAAAACGCCAGCTCACATGGTTTCGCGGCCAGCATTGCGTCCAATGGATAAATTTTGAAGAATTCAGTGAAAAAGCCTCTTTAGTGATGGAAAAATTTTTCAAGGCGTGATATAATGCGTTAGGGTATTTGGGAGTATGCAAAATATATAGAGTATGGAGGAATTTGCAATGCAGAAAAGCGTCAATCTTCAGGATCTGTTTTTAAACGCGGCGCGGCGCGACAGGATTCCGGTCACAGTATTTCTCGTCAACGGATTCCAGATCAAGGGGATCGTTCGCGGCTTCGACAACTTTACGGTGGTGGTCGACAGTGACGGCAAGCAGCAGCTCATCTACAAGTCCGCCATATCCACCGTCTGTCCCGCGCGTCCGATAAAGATCACTGAGGAAGCCGTCGCGGGGGCCGAGGCCCCTCCTGCCGAGAGACTGGTATAACCCGGCGGGACGGCGGGCCGCGCCCGCGCGTTCTCTCCTGCGACTTCTGGAAAGGTATGGTTATAGATGAAAAATCAGGGCGTTTGGGTCACGCGTATTGTTATGCTGGCCATATGCGCCTTTGTGGTCGCGTACATGGGCTATCACGTGGTCTCCGCGCTGACTGTACCTGTGCGCACACAAACCGCTATTCTCTATAAAACGGAAGAAACGGCGGCCTTTTCCGGGCTTGTGGTCCGGGACGAGGCCGCCATTGAGTTGCCCTCCGGCTTTATGGAATTCAAGGTGGCTGAGGGCGAAAAGGTGGCCAGGAGCCAGGTCATTGCCGTCACCTACCCCGATTCCTCGGCCATGCGGCTGAATGAGGATATTCGCGCTGTTGAGGCTCGGCTTGAGCAGCTTGAATATATAGCGTCACACAGCGCCTCCTCCGCTGACGCGACCAACCTCGAAGGGGAGATACGCGAAAGCCTCGCCGGGATAATGTCATGCGCCGCGGACGGGCAGGTCTATGCGGCCAGGGAGCAAGCGCTGGCCCTGAAATCGTCGCTGTTCCGCAGGGAATACGCCTTCGGCAATCTGGACGGTCTTCCGGAGACCATTGAGAGCCTCAGGCTACAGGCGGAGTCCCTGAGACAGCAGGCGTCGGAGGCCTCCGGCCAGGTGCGCGCGCCCGCCGCAGGCGTGTTTTCCCCTAACACGGACGGGCTTGAGGAGACATTAACCCCGCAAAGCATGGACGGGCTCACGCCGGAAGAGCTGGAGAGCCTGCTTAAAAGGCCGCAAATTGCCCCGGTGCGGGACAAGGGAAAACTGGTATACGGCATGAAGTGGTATCTTGTAACTGAGCTTCCTGAGGATGCCGCGCCAGCCGCGGGCAATCGCGCCGACATGAGGTTTGACGGCGCTTTCGAGCACCCCATGACGGTGGATTCGGTTGATAAAGGTCAGGGCGGCGTATGCAGGGTCGTTTTTTCGTGCGCCGAGGAGCTGTCGCGCGTAGTATCCTCGCGAAGGCTGTCCGGAGAAATAATACTGTCCCAGAGCGAGGGGATACGCGTCCCCAAGGAGGCAATGCGCAGCGACGGGGAGGGTACGTTCGTCTATTGCGTTGTTCTGTCCCAGGTGAAGAGAAAGCCGGTTACCATCCTGCACGGCGTCGACAGGGAGAACTTCTTCCTGGTGGAGTACAGGCCCGGGAGCTCCAAAAACCTGCTCCCTGGCGACGAGATGATAATCGCCGGCAAGGAGCTGTACGACGGGAAGGTAATACGTTAGAAGAGCGAAGTCGGGCGGGTTCCAAAATAAACCGAGCATGGCCGCAAAGCGGGCACGCGCAGGGTTATTTTTGAACAAAGCGCAGGCGTTTGGCGCAGGGGCCAGCAGGCCCCGGAAGCCAAAGCCGGAGCGGTAGCCCGGCGGGAGCTTGACAACAAGAAGTGCGGAGCCCCCGCGTGTCGAAAGGAGCGCTCATGCCATGTCAACAGCCGGGAACATCGCCCGCATAAGGTCGGAATTAGCGAGGGCGGCGCTTGCCTCCGGAAGGCGTCCGGAGGAGGTCACGCTGCTCGCGGCCACAAAGACACAGCCGGTTGACAGAATACGGGAGGCAATAGCCGCAGGAGTGGACGCGTGCGGCGAAAACAGGGTGCAGGAAATGCTGCAAAAGCTCGACGCGTACCGGGGCGCTCCGCTTCACTTTATCGGCGTCCTTCAGCGCAACAAGGTCAGGCAGGTTGTCGGGAAGGCCGCGCTGATACACTCAGTGGACTCCCTGGCGCTCGCTCTGGAGATAGACAGGTGCGCGAAAGCGCAAGATATTGTGCAGGACATACTGCTTGAAATCAATATAGGGCTTGAGGCATCGAAAAGCGGCTTTCCTCCGGAGCCGGACGCGCTGCCGCTTAGTGAGCTTCGCGCAATGTCAAGCGCAAGGGTGCGCGGGCTTATGTGCATACCGCCATTTGGCCTGAGTGAGGAAGACTCTGTAAATTCTTTTTTGAAAATGAAGCAACTTTATGTTGACATAACAAGAGAATTCTGTGATAATACCATTGTGGGAAAATTCACCCCGAGGTTCGATATACTCTCAATGGGGATGAGCGGCGATTACGCCGCGGCGGTCAGATGCGGCTCCACCCTCGTCAGGGTCGGCAGCGCGATATTCGGGCCGCGGGCATAGACGCGGCATACACGGATGTACGTGCAGCAGCACAAAAGCAGGAGGATGGCTATGGGCTTTCTTGACGAACTGAAGAGACTTACGAAATTTGAGCCGGACGACGAACCGGAGGAATACCCCGAGTTCCCTCCGCAGCAGCCGCGCCAGCGTGCGGCTACCTCCGAGGCGGACACCAGCAAAAGCGGCAAGGTTCTCAACATACACACCACCACCCAGCTGCAGGTGGTGCTTGTGCAACCGGAGCACTTCGAGAGCGCTTCGGACATAGCCGACCATCTGCGCGACAGGCGCACGGTGGTGCTCAACCTGGAAAAGGCCAACCGGGACGCGATACGCCGTCTGGTGGATTTTCTATCCGGGGTTGTTTACTCCCAGGGCGGCAAAATCAAGCCGGTGGCCCGCAATACGTACATAATCACCCCCTACAATGTCGACATCATGGGCGGCGACCTGATGGATGAGCTGGAGAGCAACGGCTGGTACGTATAACACTTGGAATATATGACCGCGGACACGCGGGCAGTTAACGCTGCCCGCGCTTTCGTATAGAAGAGCGGAGCGACATGCCGAGCGCAGCTTGACAGCATAGAAACACCGCGAATGACGGGAGGGCTTTATTGTGCTTACACCGCAGGAGGTTCAGGAGAAGAAATTCAAGCAGGCGTTTGTCGGCGGCTATGACATGGCTGCGGTGGACGAGTTCCTTGAGATCGTGACAGGCGATTACACCAACCTGTTCAAGGAAAACGCGGTGCTCAAAAACAAGATGAAGGTGCTCGTTGAAAAGATTGAGGAGTACCGTGAGAACGACGATTCGATACGCCAGGCTTATCTGGCGATAAAGCGCCAGGCGGAAAAGGAGCTGGAGGACACGAGGGGCCAGGTTTCCCGCCTTATGGACGAGGCCACCGGGGAGCTGAACGCCCGCAGGGATAAGCTTGCCGCCGAGGTGTCCAACGAGGAAAAGCGCCTAGAGCTGGCCCGCGAGCAGACAGTGACCTTTGTCTCTGCGCTGAGGGAGCTCTACTCCTCCCAGATGGACAAGCTGTCCATGATCCCGGACATGGAGATAAAGGATTCCCCCAGGCAAAAGCGCGATGCGGCCATCCAGGAGACGGTTCAGGCCATTGGCCTGTCCCTGGCGCCCGAACTGGAGGAGGCAGGAGAGCCGGAGGATGTAACAACCGACCTCCAGGCCAGCACCCTTCAGTTCAACCTGGAAAAGCCGGACGGGGTGACTGCGGTTTCCATAGACGATCTGCGCAAAAAGCAGGAGGAGATATTGGAGAGCTTCGAGGTGAGTTTCGCGCCGGGCACTCTTGACGAGGACATATGGGAGAGAGAGCAGGACACCGAGGTGCCTCGCCCCAAATTCGACTTCCCTGACCTTGAAAAGCAGTTCGGCCCCGAGGCCGCTCCCGCGAAAGCAAAGAGGGCTAAATAGTTTAAAAAGGTATCCCCGGGCCTTTCGGCCCGGGGATACCTTTATCCGGGTTTATATTACCCGCCCATCAGCTTTCTGTAAAAGGCCGGCAGCGAAGCGGGCCTGCACGAGGCGCAGACATCCATGGATCTCTCAGGACTCAGGGGCAGCGATTCGCCGCTCATGCCGCAAAAGACTTCGTCCGCGAGACAGCGGAGATGCGGCGTTCCGACGGCATCCCTCATTTTTCCCCACAAGGCCTTCAGATCTCCGGAGCATATGCTGCCAAAGGACATCGGAGCGATCTCACAGGGGTACAGCTCGCCGACCGGACTGATATGCGAGTGCTGCACACCGGCGGCACAGCCGAAATGCTCAGTGCTGCAGTTGTTCAGCTCCGAGCTGACCTTCAGATGCTTAAACCTGCGGTTGCAAGCTCTGCAGAGTCTGACGAACGCCTCCCTCTCCCCGCGCGTGTAGAACTCGTCATCTTTTCCCATCCACCGGCCCGAATTGAACGGAGGTATCAGGATGACCTCCTGCGCCTTCAACCTCTCGAAAAACGCCAGTGTGCGAAACAAGACCTTCTTATTCAGCATGTCCCTGGTTACCACGCAGGAGACACAGGTGTAAAGTCCCGCCAGCAGGGCGTTATTAACGCCGGAGATGGCGTTGCTGTACGCGTCATCCGATCCGCGTCGCCGGTTCTGCTCGCTTTGATCACAGCTGTCAAGGCTGATTGTAACGCCATACAGTCCGGCGCGCCTGAGGGCGCTGGCCTTTTCGCGGGTCAGCCCCTGCCCGGATGTAAACAGAATGCACATGGAGCGATCATCCACCGAGCCGATGAGCTCTTCGAGGTCTTCTCTCAGAAGCGGTTCCCCTCCCGTAAAAGAGAGAACCGCCGTTCCCATGTCCTGCAGAGTACGGATCACGCTAACCCACTCGCCCGTGGTGAGCTCCTCGCCGCCCTGTCGACCCTTCGCGCTGCAATATAAGTAGTTGTAGCCGCAACGGCTTGTCACCCCCAGGCTGAAGGTGAGCGGAGCGGTCTTTTGCAGCAGCGCGTTCTGCGTAAAAAGGCCGCCGTCATTCCTTGTGGCATTCAAATATGTCATAAACGGCTTTGAGGGGATGGGGGGAATAACGAAGCCCATCACAAGCCGGTTGTTGAAAACCGTGATTTTATTGTCCTTGCCGAAGTGACAGAATGTACGGAAAAGATTGAGGAGCGAATAATTTGCGTCCTCCCTGAACTTTCGGTGAACAGTCCGGAAAAACCTCCTGTTCTCGGCCCTTAGGGCGGTCTTTATTATGTCAAGCATGTCCGCGTCCCTCTAAGAAGCTCCTGTAAAACCCCGGGTATTCGGTTTCCCTTATGGCGCCGCACAGATCCACAGACCGCTCCCTCGCAATGGGCAGGTCGCCGGCAAGCAAAGCATCCATCAGGGTATAGCACATGCAGTTGCGTTTAGGTATACCCATCACCTCGTTCATTTCAGGCCAAAGCTCGGTCAGCGGCTCGACGAGCACGTTGCCGAAGGACAGCGGAAGAAAGTCACAGGGGAACAGCTCCCCCGTGGAGCTTATATGGGTAAGCTGCGCTCCGCCCGCGCAGCCGGTTCGCTCCGCGCATTCCATCAGCGCGGTCGAACATATATTGAGCTTGTGAAAACGCCTCGACGCCTTGCTGCATATGCTCTCCAGGAATTCAAGGGCCTCATGGTCAAAAAACAAATCCGCCCGCGCCTCTCGCGACCTTAGCTTTCCCGCCGGGATGGGCTTGACCAGCAGCAGTTCGTCCGCGCCCATCCCCTCCGCGAAGGAGCAAAGCCTGAAAACATGCTCCTCGCTGATATCCTGCCTGGGCAGCAGCGCGCTGATAACGGTGTACAGTCCCATGGACAGCGCGTTTTTTATAGCCTCCAGCGCAACGCCGTAGAGCTCCGGGCCGCGCGTGAGGGCGTTTTTGTCCAGATCGGGTGAATCAAGGCTGACCATAACGATGTCCAGGCCAGCCGCCTTGAGCGAGCGGGCGCGGACAGGCGTAAACCCCTGTCCGCTGGTGGCGACAAGGGTACGGCTGCGCTCGTCGACGCTGCGTATAATGTCCTCAAGATCCGTCCGCGTGAGAGGCTCTCCGCCCGTAAACTCAATCAGGCAGCTCCCGAGCTCCTGCGCCTGATGAACAACGCTAACCCACTCGCCCGTGGTGAGCTCCTCGCCGCCCGCGTCCGTGAGGCTGCAATAAACGCAGTCGTTCGGGCATCTGGCGGTAACGGCGAGGGAGATAATGTCGGGCGCCCTCTTGCGGTTGAGAACCAGGTCGGTAAAGGCGGCGTCACGCGATTTCGCGGTGAGCAAAAAGCTTCGGAAGGCGGCGGAGTCAAGCGGAGGCACGCCAAAGGTAAAGCGGTTCTTCCTGAACTTGCGTCCTCTCAGCACTTTGTTCGTATACGCGACAAAGCGCCCTATTGAATAATTTGGGTCAGAGTTAAACAGCCTGTGGGCAAAGAGCAGATTCCTCCGCGCCTCCCTGTTCAGAAGCGGCTTTATAAGGTTCATGGCCGACCCCCTGTTTACTCCTGTAATTACCGTCAGGTTTTAGACAGGTATTAGTATAAACAGGTATTATTATAATCGAAAAGATTTGCTGTGACAAGCCTTTGCAAATCAGAGTGAAGACAAACTGTCGTTTGTCATCGGTCTGAAATGTATCCCCGGGCCTTTCGGCCCGGGGATACATTTATCCGGGTTTATCAGTATTTTCCGTAATCGTTCTCGTATTCGTGTGATGGGGGGGCGTATGAGGCGCGCTCCGGCATCTCAAGCCTGCGGGATCTTCCGCCTCGGGTCGTAGCCGCCAGCGCGGGCTGGTTTTTGAGCCTGAACTGAGACACCAGATCGTTCATAAGCGCGCTTTGCCCGCTCATCTCCTCGGAAGCGGCCGCGCTCTCCTCGGCGGTGGCGCTGTTCTGCTGCACCACCTGCGCGACCTGCTCTATGCCCTTATTGATCTGCGCGATCGCCAGCGCCTGCTCCTCGGAGGATTTCGCGATCTCGCCAACAATCCTGCTGGATTCGTTGATGCCCGAGACAATCTCGGACAGGGAGGACGCGGTCTCCTGCGCTATTCGGGAGCCGAGCTCCGCCTTTTCGATGGAGTTGGCGATCATGGAGGCGGTCTCCTTGGCCGCGTCCGCGCTCTTGGAGGCAAGGCTTCTGACCTCTTCGGCAACGACCGCGAAGCCCTTGCCGTGCTGCCCGGCGCGCGCCGCCTCGACGGCAGCGTTGAGCGCAAGTATATTGGTCTGGAAAGCAATATTGTCTATGACCCCGATGACCTTTCCAATGCTCTGGCTGGCCTCGTTTATCTCGCGCACCGCTTGCATCATATGGTTCATCTGTGCGCTGCCCTTTTCCGCGCTGCCCTTGATCGTGTTGCCAAGCGAGGCTGCCCGGCCCGCCTGTCCGGCGTTCTCCCTGGTCTTCTCAGCGATCTCGGATATCGAAGCGCTGAGCTGCTCCACCGCCGCGGCCTGCTCGGTGCTGCCCTGGGCAAGAGCCTGCGAGCCGTCCGCGACCTGCTTCGAGCCGGTCGAGACCTGTATTGAGGCGGCGCTTATCTCGGAGAACATGCCGTTTAGGTTGTCGACGGTGTTCTTTAGAGCGGCGCCCATCGTATCCTGCTCCGAAGCCACGGTCACATCCATGGTCAGGTCGCGCTCGGCAATCTGACTCATTGTGAGCGAGGAGGCGAGGAATCTGTCCATCATCATACAGAACGCGCCGGTGAGCTGGCCGATTTCATCCTTATACTGCGCGGCGGCCCTGAAGCTGGTCTTCGTTTCCTCGGTGAAAATGAGGTTTCCGGATACACCCACCTCGGTCATGATGTCTTTGAGCTTTACGAGGGGCTTCCCGATTATAGACGCGTTGTACAGTCCCAGCACAACAGCGACAATGACGGCCAGCAGCATTATCCCGACCTGGAGCCATGTCATCTTTTGGGCGGTGCTGGCGTTTTCGGTGTCCCTGTTCAGGGCCTGAGTCTCATTTCTGTCGGCCGCATCTTCGAAGCCCTTTACCATGTTATCCACGGTGACGCGCATCGCGCCAGTCAGCAGGGCTCTGGCGGCGGACGAGTCCCGGGCTTCGCAGAGGGCCATGATCTGCTCGCTCTGCTTTACATACTCGTTGAGGTATATGTCCCTCGCCGTCAGGTAGTCTCCTTCGTCCCTCTCGTCCTCAATCGTTTTCTCATAGTCGGCAAACAGCTGCCTCATTTCGGAGTCGGCCTTGTCAAAATCGCTCTGTATATCGTTCAGAGGTTGCCCGGCATAGGCCGTGAAAATGGCCTCGCGCGCGTAAATGCGCTGCTTCTCCAGGTTAATCTGGATATTGCCGATGTAAATTATGGATTTCGCGTTGGACTCGTAAAGCCGGTTGCCGTTATCCCTCAAGGTGGAAATGCCAAGTATTCCCACTGCGCCAACTATGACCAAAAGTATGGCCAGAACCATAAACCCCGAGATCAGTTTCGACGCTACCTTCATATTTCTCATGCGCGTACAGCCTCCTTGTCAGTGTGCCGACGGACGGCCTCTTGATAGTATTGCCTCAATGTGAAAAAATAATAGACGCATGCGCTGCGTCTATTGTCTCATCAATATTGCCCGCTATAAAAATATCGGGTTTTTTCATAAAACCTTTAGCGTTATTTTGGGATTTAGCGAAATCTGCTCTCTCCGGGACGGCGCTGTCCGCCGGGGCGCGGAGGTCTTGATCCGCCCGAGTAAGGCTGGGGATTGAAGGGTCTTGACTTGGTCGGCTTGTCCCCCCCGGGAACCGTGATTACCACCCGGCGGTTCGGCTCAACTCCCGTGCTCTTGGTGGTGACGTCGGGACTGTCCTGAAGGGCGGAGTGTATCACATGGCGGGCGTAGGAGTTCATTGGCTCAAGAACCATATTCCGGCGGTACTTGACGGCCTTGGCCGCCATTTTTTTCGCCAGGCTGACAAGGGCCTCCTCGCGCTTGGCCCGGTATCCCTCGGTATCAACTGTGACGCGGACGTTTGTCTCCTCGCTTTTATTGGCGATGTATCCGGAAACATGCTGAAGCGCCTCAAGCGTGTCGCCGCGTCGTCCTATAAGGATGCCCATGTTATCCCCGGTGAGGTTTATGGCAATGTTGCCGTCGGCGTCCTCGCTCTCTTCCGTCCTCGCGAATATGTCCATGCGGCTAAGCAGCTCCCTCAGGAAACCGGCGGTACGTTCCAGCCTGGATTCGCTGAAGCTCACCCTGATTTTCGCGGGGGTGCCTCCAAGGCCGAGGAAGCCGGGCTTGGGCTTTTCCAGCACCTCCACCGACACCGCGTCACGCTCGACCCCAAGCTGGGAAAGCGCCGACGAAATGGCGTCCTCTATTGTTTTGCCGGTGGTTTCTATAACCTTTTCCATGTAGGATTCCCCTTTCATCTTACGAAGAGCGGAGCCCCCGCGTGTAAAAAAATATCCAAGGAGAAGCGAAGCGCGGGAGAAGCCCGGGTGTGGCCCCCTGCGGTAACGCGGGCGGTTATAAGATGCGCCGGAAATACCGCCTCATTAGTTTCCTTCGCCCTCCGCGCCCTTCTTGGGCTGGCCCCCCTTGGGAGGCTGCTTGCTTTTGCCCGGCTGGTTGGAAACCCTGTACACCTTGTGCTTGTTTTTGTGCGCCTCGACCGCGGCCAGCTTTTCCTGGCGGCGCTCTTCCTTCAGCTTCGCCTCGGCCGCCCTGCGGCGCTCCTCAAGAGCCGCCTTGCGTGCGTCCTCCGCGTCGAACTTTTTCTTGTAGTACTTCGTGAGGAAGTAGTCCTGGACAATGCTGAGCAGGTTGCCCATGATCCAGTAAAGTCCGAGCGCGGCGGGCATGCTGAAGCCGATTACAACCGAGATGAGCGGCATCGTATAGTTCAGCATCTTCATGCTGCCCTGCTGAGTCGGATCCTGCTGCTGGCCGTTGAATTTTCTGGTGGCCCAGGAGGAGAGATAGGCGGTCGCTCCCGAAAGCAGCGGTATAAGTATAAGCGGGCTGAGCTCCACCCAGGGCAGCGGCGGAACCTGAACCAGGTTCAAGCCCAAAAAGTAGAAGTTTATCTCGTTAAAAACAATACCGGTCTTATTTAAAAAGGCGGCGAAGCTCCCGCTGTGATTGGCGAACTCGGTCTGCATCGCCTGCGCAAGACCGAGTTCGTCGAAAGTGCCGTTTGAGATTGCGGAAAAGCCAAGATAGTCCGCGATAACCTGTATTTTGTCCGCGGCCAGCTTCATCAGGTTGGTGAGCGGCGCGCGCAGCACCCCGTAAAGCGCAATCATCACCGGGAACGGCAGCAGCATCCAGAGGCAGCCGCCCATCATTGAGACGCCCTCGTCCTGATAGAGCTTCTGGAGTGCCTCGTTGTACTTCTGCTTGTCGTTTTTAAACTGCTTTTCAAGCTCTTTTTGTTTGGGCGCCAGACGCTGCTGCTGCATCATGCCCTTTTTCCCCTTCGCAGAGAAAAAGAGCATTATGAGCCTTGTTACAATAGAGAAGAGTATTATCGCGACGCCGTAAGAGCTTGTGAACTCGTAAAGAGTCAGCAGAAGCCACGCAAACGGCTTGACTATCAGGGTATCCCACATGTAGCGCTACACTCCAATAAATATCAATTATTAGTATTATCGGCTCACGGCACGGGATCGTACCCTCCCCTGTGAAAGGGATGGCACCTCAGGATACGCCTGACCGCCAGCCACAGTCCCTTCCCCGCCCCGTACCTCTCAATCGCCTCCAGGGCGTAAGCGGAGCAGGTGGGTATATAGCGGCAGGAAGGCGGGGTGTTGGGGGATATTTTCCCGCGATAAAAGCGAATGGCGGCCAGCAAAAGCTTTTTCATTTCTTTACCGCGCCCCGGGGGGGCTTGCTCCCGCCCTGCTGACTGAGAAGCCTGTTGAAAAGCCTGACGACCTCGGTCTTCAGCAACTCAAAAGGGGCGTGCTCCGCCCCAGACCTCGCGACCATAACTATGTCGTAGCCCGGAAGCAGCCTGTCCTCAACCAGCCGGTAAGCCTCTTTCAAGCGGCGGCGTATACGGTTGCGCCGCACGGCGATGCCCAGCTTTGTCCCCACTGTGACGCCCAGGCGGGTTTTTCCCAGCCTGTTCCTTCTCAAAAAGAGTACCAGACACGCGCCCGGGGCGCTGGTAGCCCGAGCGTACATTCTTTTGAAATCTCTATTGGAGCGCAGAGAAACGGTGTAGCGCATAGGGTGCCAAGACCTCCGTAAAAACTACGCCGACAGCTTCTTGCGGCCCTTGGCGCGCCTGCGGGCGAGCACCTTGCGCCCGTTGGCGGTAGACATGCGCTTGCGGAAGCCGTGCTCCTTGGAGCGCTGCCTCTTTTTGGGTTGATACGGTCTGACCATTCTGCCTCACACCTCGTTTCCATACCGGAGGATAGTATAGTAACCCTTGGTCACCTGCTTTTTCGCTGAAAGCAAAAAAGCATCGGTTGTCATTATATAAGAAAGGGTCTCGGCTGTCAAGGTTTTGGAAGATTCAATTTGCTTTGATAGCGATTTTTTTATGATTTCCTTCATAAATCTTTTCCGTACGCCCATACTAGGGCAAGGAACAGAGAAAGGAGAGCTTTCAATGGATCACAACACGGAAATATTAAACTATATCTATCAAAACTCCCAAATGGGGATTACAGCGATTGAGCAGCTCACCCCGAAGGTGGAGGATCAGGGCTTCAGCGACCAGCTCAGCAGCCAGCTCAATGAGTATCGGAGTATCAGCGGCGAGGCCGCCGACCAGCTGCACAGAAGCGGCCAGACCGAAACAGGCGTCCCGAAAATGCAGGAAGCCGGCGCGTATATGTCTATCGCCATGAAAACCCTCACCAACCATTCGTCACTTGTAATGCCTTGATGTACCAGTTAAGCCTTGCCGACTGTGGCAGAGCATTATGAGGAGCTATCGCGGCAGGGTTTAATCGCGGAACCAATAACATGAGGGGATATGCTTTGAACTCCGCTGACCGGCGTATCCGGTCGAAATCTGTCGAAGCGGCGCGAGAGGATTTTCCGTTTGTTGCCCATGTGTTACCAAACTGTAATTGTATTATAGCGTAGCGGGAAGCTATAATATAATATGAGGTATGATGTTATTTTTGAAAGGACACTCAATACGTATGGGCAAGACGGTGACACTGAAACCCCCGGGCGAAAACAGGAAGCCACCCACCAGGGCGGAAAAACCGGGCGGCGCGGGACGAGCGCTGGCCAAAATATCCGCCATAGTCCTCGGCTCAATCACGGCGCTTCTCCTGGGCGTCCTGATCTGGGCGATGTTTGGTTACAACAAAATATATCCCGGGATACACGCCGGAGAAATATCCCTGGGCGGCCTCACCGAGGAGGATGCCAGGCTGACGCTGGAGCTGGAGCTTTCGGGCGTGTACGACGGGGCCTCAATAAGCCTGAACGTGGACGGACAATCGACAAAAATAACAGCGGAGGAGGCCGGAGCCGGCTTCTCCGCTGAAAGCCACGCGCGCGGCGCGTATGAAATGGGGCGCGTCGGCAATGTTTTCAGCCGTGCGCTCTTTGTCGCGTCCTCTCCCTTCGCCTCCAGGGACATGGGGGGCTCCGACGAGTTTTACATAGACCGGGCGGCGGTGGCCTCACGGATAAAAGAGCTGTCCGCTCTTGTGAACTCGGAGCCGGCGCAGTTTTCCTGGGAAATCAAGAGCTCCGAAATACTCGTGCGCGGCGGAAGCCCTGGCCGCAGCCTGAACGAGGGGGCGCTTGCCGACCTTATCGTAAGCCGCTTTCTCTCGCGGGATTTCTCCGACATTTCCACCGAGACGGCGCTCGTGGAGCCGGAGCCGCTTCCCCTTCAAAGCCTTTACGACTCTGTGCGCACCGAGCCCAAGGACGCGTATCTCGACACCTCCAACCCGGCCGAGCCGAAAATTATGCCCCATGTGGACGGAATCGGCTTCGACATGGAGGACGCCAGGCGACGAGCCGGGCAGGGAGGGGACTTCTCGATACCGCTGGTCATAACCCCCCCGGCGCTCACTCAGGCCTCGCTTGAGAGCCGCCTGTTCAAGGACACGCTGGCCTCGTTCTCAACAAATCTTGCCAGCTCATCCTCCGACCGCACCGACAACATCAGGCTGGCGGCCTCGTTTATAAACGGGACAATACTGCTCCCCGGGGACGTGTTCTCCTACAACGGGACAGTGGGCGAGCGAACCGCCGAGCGCGGCTTCAAGGGCGCCGGCGCATACGTCAACGGCAGGCTGGTCGACGAAATCGGGGGAGGAATCTGTCAGATGTCCTCCACTCTGTATAACGCGGCGCTGCTCGCAAACCTCAAGATAGTCGAGCGCCAGAACCACTCCATGACGGTAGCCTATCTGCAAAGCGGCAGGGACGCCACAGTCAACTGGGGCACTATCGACTTCAGGTTTGAAAACAACACCGCCTACCCGGTGCAGATACTGGCTAGCGTCGAGGGCAAGCAGGTCAAAACCTCGATAATCGGGTACCGGGACAGCGATTACACTGTGGAGATTGAGCGGGACGTGCTCAGCAGCACCCCGTTCCAGGAGATAACCAAGGTCAACGATGCCCTCGCCCCAGGCTCAAAGAAGGTGACCGTGGACGGGCACAGCGGCGCGGTCGTGCAGACCTACCGGGTGGTGAAGGATTCGCTCGGAAATGTTGTCTCCCGCTCCGCGGAGGCCAAGAGCACATACCGCAAGGTCGACAAGGTCACCGAGCTTGGCCCGGGATTGGTGCCTACAGGGGGGCCGGTCGGCCCAAGCCCCTCTCAGGAGCCGGCGCCGAGCCCGTCTCCATCCCCGTCTGCATCCCCATCCCCTTCTCCATCCGCGCCCGATGACCCCTCTCCGTCCCCGTCCGGGGAACCGGAGCCCGATCCGTCTCCCGGCAGCGGGGAGGATGATACGGGAGCATAACGGCACAGCCCCCATTCCGGATCAGCCGGAATGGGGGACTGTTATACTATATCCGAGTAATATTGATTTTAACACATGTTACGGCGGCTATATAAGCCACATAAATTACTACTGTTAGATGCCGCCGTAATAGCTCCACCGGTTTTTGCCGTTATCCTTTGAGAATCTGGAGGCCGTGTCCGCCGAAACGATGAGCTCCTCGATCGTCTCGTAATCCTCCGGGTAGCAGGAAATCCCTATCGACGCCCCGATGCGCACGTCCCTGACGCTGAGCGCCGAGATTTTGCGGGTCATCTCGCCGCATATGCTGTCGGCCTGGTACTTGGCGGGCAGCAGCACGACAAACTCATCCCCGCCCACGCGCGCGAATACCGCGTCCTCCGGCAGGATATCCCGCACAACCCCGACCACCGCCCTGAGCGCGTCGTCACCGTGGTCGTGCCCGTAGGTGTCGTTTATTTTCTTGAAGTTGTCGAGGTCTATATACATGACGAAAAACGCTTCGCGCCGCTCCCTGGCAGCCGATATCCGTTCATTGGCCAGCCTCATCAGATACAGGCGGTTGTATATTCCCGTCAGATAGTCGTGCTGGGCATAGTAAAGAGCCTTCGCCTCCGCCTCCTTGCGCTCTGTGATGTCGGAGAGCGTACCCCCTGCCGTCCAATTCCCGTGTCTGCGCTCAAGCTTTATGCGGACAGACACCCAGCGCGCCGGTTGAGCCGCGTCAGCGGTGGAAAACTCCTCAAAAAAGAAGCCCTCTCTTTTTTCGGAGAAATATGAGGCGAACTCGCGAACACGCTCGTGATGCCTGGGTTGGAGTACGCTGAACAGTATTTCAAAAAGCTCGCCTAGCTCAAACCTCTTTTTATGCCCTGTCCCCAGTATTTCGCAGAAACGCTCAGAGAGTATCAGCCGTCCTGTGCGCTCTGAATAATAGAGTATTCCGTCGTTTGCGCCGTCAACAGCCGCCGAGAACTGCTCCTTGGCCTCCTCCAGGGAGATGTTGACCACGGAGAGCGCCTTTGCCGTCCTGCGGTATTTGCGGTTTATATAGTAAATGTACAGCGTGATAGCTATAAGCACTATCACGGAGGCAACGCATATCAGAATTATGTTCCGGGTATTTCTCTCCTGTTCCTTGAAATACTCACGGCTGTGTTTCTGGAAATGGCGGTAGTAAAACGACTCAAGCTGGTTGATCTCCTTCATTTTCGCGATCTGTCTGTTGATTTCCGCGTGCAGCTCTGTGTGATCCGGACGTATCAGCAAGCCCACTGGAACCGGTATATTCGTTTCCTCATGAAAAACGGTGGTGGCGTAATGGCTGGTTCTTATAAGATAGTAGTTGGATATTTCCCTTTCCTCGAACCAGATGTCGATATCACCGTCAATAAGAGACTCCGCCGCTTCGATGTAGCTGTCAAAAATGACATAGTTGCCGATTCCCAGATTGGAAACCAGGTAATTGTAAGGATACTTCTTGTGGACGATGCCGATTTTATAATTGAACAGGTCGCTCTCGGTCAGCTCCCCGATGTCGGGCAGCGTAACGGCGCCCCAGTTGAACTCATATACCGGGTCGCTGAGCAGCATGTACTGCTTTGTCAGCGGGGTGATAACCCTCCAGCCGAATATGTCGATCTCATCGCTTTTGGCCAGCTCCTCAAGGTTATCTATCGCCAAGTCCCTGAAAACATACTCGAGCTTATACTTTGTATCTGTAAAAATCGCGGTGTTGACGTCAATCTCATAACCGAAGTAGCCCTGGTCGGTGGACACCCTGAAGGGAGCGAACTCAAAGTCCGCCGCGTACACGATATTTATCCGCTCACTGTCGGGAATCGGAGTCTCGTTGTCGGCGACACGCGCACCGCAGCCGCTGAGGAGCAGCGCAAACATCACGGCCGACAGAACGGCCGCGCGAATGCGGTTGAGGGGAGTTCGCGCCGTTGCAGTAACGTTCATCACACATTCCTCAAAAGCATACCGGGTAAAATTACGCCTCGGGGCAAATTTCAGGAGTTTTAAAGTCTGGCGAAAGGCGTAATATTGATTAAAATCAGATTGTTCCGGTTCGCCGGGCAGGGATAATATACAGCGCCACAGCACCAAAACCATGCATCCTGTATATCGAATTAAAACTTCCATCGCTTAAGGAAATGTTGATCAATTTCGTCTCGGCTCCATAGCCAATCAATAAAAAAAGGGTTTCCAAGGTATACGCAGTATCAAACATTGGGGGTTTTGGTCATATCTTTTCGAATAATAGCACATCTGCGGCATATAATATGTCTGCGCTAAACAAGAGCGCCGCATCGAAGACGCTTCAAAAACGTCTTGGATGCGCAATCGAAAGAATACGGAGTGAATTAAACGATGGCCAGCAACAAGTACGTTGTCCCGGAAGCCAAGGAAGCTATGAATCGATTTAAGATGGAAGCCGCGTCCGACGTGGGCGTTACCCTGAAGCAGGGCTATAACGGCGACCTGACCTCCCGCCAGGCCGGATCGGTCGGCGGCCAGATGGTCAAAAAGATGATCGAGAGCTACGAGAGAGGCAAGTAACCAAAGAACCCTCCTCATTCCTTTCCAACTGATTGTTCTTCCTTTTCTGAGAAACGGCGGCGCCCCTTTTGGGGCCCGCCGTTTTCAGCTGCGCACACGCGGGGGCTGCCGCTCCGCCGCGTACTGCGCTTTGTCTGAAAATAACGTTCGTCGTGCCCTGCGTGCCCTCCTAGGATTTTTCGGAACCCGACCGGCTGCGCTCTTCCCTGCTTTCCGGCAGCGCGAATTTAAATTCAGTCTCGCCGTTTTCGCTTGTTACAAATATATCCACCTTCTGCGCCCCGAGGATGTTCTTCACAAGGTAAAGCCCCAGACCCAGCCCGCTCCTGTCCTGTGAGCGCGAGCGGTCTGCCTTGTGGAAGCGGTCGAAGATATAGCGTATGTCACCCGGGGGTATTGTGGGCCCCTGGTTGCGCACGCTGACAATATACTGTCCGCCCCGCTTCACGATAGAAACGGTGAGCTCGCCAGCCTCGTCCGAGAACTTCACCGCGTTGTCCAGCAGATTTGTCAGTACCTGCGTCATGCCGTCCGGGTCGGAGAAAACATATGCCTCCTGCTGCTCCGGCAGCACCAGCCCCACCTTCAGGCCCTTGGCGTTGATCCTGCCCTCCATCCCGAGCAGCACCCGCATCGCCATCTCGCAGAGGTCGAAGCTCTTGAATTTCACCGCGTCCTCCTGGCCGGACTGGAGCAGCGAAATCTGCGTCATTGAGCTTACCATGCGCGAAAGCCTAAGCACCTCGTCCCTGACCAGCGCCAGCGTCTCGGACTCCCTCTCGCGGGGTATCGTGCCGTCCAGCAGGCCTCCGATGTAGCCCGCGATGATAGTCATCGGAGTCTTGAGCTCGTGCGAGACGTTTGCGATGAAGCCGCGGCGCAGCTCCTCCTGCTTGGCCAGCGCGTCCGCCATCGCGTTGAAAGCGCACGCGAGCTCGCCCAGCTCGTCCGTCCTGTGCGTCCAGCGGTTCACCCGCACGGTGAAGTTTCCCTGGGCGAAGCTCTGTGCGCAGACAGCCATATCGCGCATCGGGCGGGCCATAAATCGGGTCGTGCCGTACACCGAAAACACCGCGACCAGCAGCACTATGACCGCGCTGAACATATAGGAGCGCGAAAAAACCGCCAGCAGGGTTCTCTCAAACTCCGGTGAGGAGTTGACCACCGTTATCCCGTATGTAATTCCGCCCCTCTGCACCAGCCCCAGCGCGATTGTCTGCGCGTCGGAGGCAAATCCCTCAATCTGATCAAAGAGCATGCCCTCACCGCGCAGCGCGGCGGCGGTCAGCCTGTCGGCGAGTCTTGCCCCGGTGTGTGCGCCGTCCGAGCAGACCAGGACTTTCCCAGAGGGGTCGCACACCATCACGTGCGCGTTAATAACGGCGGAGAGGGTTCTGAGCGTCTCGCGCAAATCCTCGTCCGGCGATATGATCCCGGCCTGTACGAAACGCTCCGAGCTGCGGCATACCTCGTCGGCGCAGCTGCGCAGGCTCTGGAGCCTCTGCTCAGAAACGCTGTTGGAAGCCGCCGATAAAAATGATATCCCAAGCGCGGTAAAGCTGAAAAACAGCAGCACCGAGATCAGAAAAAAGTATTTGACAAAGCTGCTTCTCATAGCAGCTCGAACTTGTATCCCACGCCCCAGACGGTCTTGAGGCTCCACGAGGGAGACACGTCCTCGAGCTTCTCGCGCAGACGCTTTATATGAACGTCCACCGTGCGTGAGTCCCCGAAGTAGTCGAAGCCCCACACCTCGTCCAAAAGCTGGTTGCGCGTGTAGACGCGGTTGGGGGACGAAGCGAGGTGAAACAGCAGCTCCAGCTCCTTGGGAGGGGTGTCGACCGTCTGACCGCACACGGTCAGAGTGAAGGCGTCCATGTCAATAACAAGTCTGTCAAACTCCAGCCGGCGGGCAGGGGCGGGTTCGGCGGCGTCAAAGCGCCGCATGACCGCGTGCAGGCGCGCCATGACCTCCTTCATGTCAAACGGTTTGGTGATGTAGTCGTCCGCGCCCATTTCAAGGCCCTGCACCTTGTCCAGCGTCTCGCCCTTGGCGGTAATCATAATCACCGGTGTTCCGGCCCTGGCGCGTATCTCGCGGCATACCTCCCAGCCGTCCTTGCCGGGCAGCATCAGGTCAAGCAGCACGATGTCCGGCTCGTCATGTATGAAAAGCTGGAGACCGCGTGTCCCGTCGGACGCGTTGCTGACGGTGAAGCCGTCCTTCTCCAGATACATGCGCAGAAGCTGGGCGATGTTGCCGTCATCCTCAATGACAAGGGCCTTTTTGGGCATGGTGTGTCAGTCCTTTCAGCATTTATCAGTATTTTGCGTGTAGGGCGCGGCATCCCTGACGCGCCATTCCACGGCTTATTTTCAGACCCGCCCGGCTCCGCTCTTCGGGGTGATGTCAAGCTTCGCGCGGGCTGCCGCTCCGGCTTTGGCTGCGTCCGCTTCGCGGACTGCGCCAAACGCCTGCGCTTTGTCTGAAAATAACCTTCGTCGTGCGCTGCGCTGCTCCTTGCTTATTTTCAGACCCGCCCGGCTGCGCTCTTCTAGACTTCCACTCTTGAGTCCGCCATCCCCGCGAGCCTGCGTATGAGCCCGCTGAGAAAGCTGAACATGCGGGGGGTGGTGTACAGCAGAGGCAGGTAGAAGAATATATTCCGGGAGACAAGGTTCTCAAATTGCCACACAAACGGCGGCACGAAAAACGACGCCAGAAACATTACCGCCAGGGCGATGTTCAGCGCGAGAATGCGGCGCGTAGCCGGGGCGGACACCTTTAGCAGAAGAATAAGCCCCGCGCTTCCGGTGAGCAGCACGCTCATCGTTGATATTTCCCTGGAGGAGAGGCCGAAGCAAATGCCCGCCAAAAGCACTATGAGGACGTTAAACACCACTGTAAGGGCCGCGGGCAGCGCGTTTTCCAGAATATTTATCAGGAATTTCCCCTCCGGCTTCGCGAGGTTTCTCCTAAGCGCGAGGAAGAAGGAGGGTATGCCCACCGTAAGCGCGTTTATCGGTGTCATCATAAGCGGCGCGAAGGGATACGGATACGGCAGAAAAATATACAGTACTGAAAGTATGGTGGAGTAAATTGTCTTGACGAGGTAGAGCGAGGCCACGTTTTCAATGTTGTTTATTACCCTTCGCCCCTCCTGAAGCACCTCGACCATAGCCGAAAAATCCGAGGTCATCAGCACGAAATCCCCTGCGCCGCGCGCCGCGTCGCTTCCTCCCACCATCGCGACGCTGCAGCTGGCCTCCCTCATGGCCAGCACGTCGTTCACGCCGTCGCCGGTCATGCAGCAGGTGTGCCCGTTGTGCTTTAGCGCCCTTATCAGTGTCCGCTTCTGCTGCGGCGAGACGCGCCCGAACACGGTGTAGTTTTCCACCAGGAAGAGATAGTCCACATCCCCGCCGACCGCGCTCATGTCCAGCCAGCGCTCAGCGCCGTGGATGCCGGCCCGCGCCGCTATTGTGCTGACGGTGACCGGGTCGTCACCGGAAATGACCTTCAGCGTGACCCCCTCAGACGCGAAAAAAGCGAAGGTGTCGGGGGCTTCACGGCGTATGGTGTCGGACAGCACCACCAGAGCCACGCACTCAAGCCCGCCCGGAAGCGTTCCCGGAGCGAGCCGGGCGTTCGAATGCGCGAGGCACAGCACCCTTTGCCCCTTTTTCGCGTATTTGCCGATCGTATCAAAAAATGGCAGATTTTTTGCGGGGAAGACAAAGCCCGGCGCACCGAGTATATAACTGCCCCTGCCCTCGAAAAACGCCCCGCTCCACTTCCGGGCCGACGAGAACGGAACCTTCGCGTCCGCGCGCCACAGGGATTTCTCCCCCAGCGCCCCGCGCAGCGCGGCGGCGGTCGCGTTGGAATCGCTCAGCGCGCCCATCAGCTCCCGAAGCGCGGTCTCGGCCTGCTGGAGATTGTGCTCTCCTACCGGCAGTATCTCCTCAAACGTAAGGGTTCCGTCCGTTATCGTGCCCGTCTTGTCAAGGCACAGCACATCCACGCGCGCCAGGGTCTCTATAGCGGGCAGCGTCTGCACGAGCGCCTTGTGTCCGGCAAGCCGCAGCGCCCCCACCGTCAGGGTGACTCCGGTCAGCAGTATAAGGCCCTCCGGGATCATCCCAAGCACGCCGGTGGACGCGCCGAGCACCGCCTCCTGAAGCTTTTCGGGGCCGCTGTACTGGCTCCAGAACAGCAGCGCGCCGATGGGCACGACAGCGACCGTCAGCACCCTGATTATGTTGTTCAGGGTGCGCATCAGCGGAGTGGTGGCCTTCTTTTCCCTGCGCGCCTCTACGGTCAGGGCGGTGGCGTAGCTGTCTCCCCCGACCGCGGTGACGCGAACCCAGGCCCGGCCTGACGTGACAAAGCTTCCGGAGAGAACGCGGTCGCCCTCGTTCTTGGGTATGTTGTCCGCCTCACCGGTCAAAAGGGCCTCGTTGACCTCGAACCCCTCAGACAGCACTACCTCCGAGTCGACGCAGACCTGATTTCCGGTTGAGAGGACGACTATGTCGTCCAGGACGACCTGCTCCTGGTCAAGCGATGTCTCATGCCCGTCCCGGACGGCCAGCACCTTGCTCTGCGCCAGCACCGAGAGCTTGTCCAGCGTGCGCTTGGCACGCAGCTCCTGGATGATGCCCATCAGCGTGTTGCAGATCGCGATGCCGAAAAACATCGTGTTCTCCGGGCTGCCGACAATCAGAATAGTGACGGCAAGTATCAGGTTTATCAGGTTAAACAGGGTGCAGATGTTTTTAAATATTATCTTTCCGACCGTGGGAGTTATGCCCTGTGGCAGCTCGTTGCGCGCGCCCGCCTGAGCGCGGACGCGGGCCTGCTCGCCGGTCAGGCCCTCCCGGGGCTCCGGCGTCAGGCGCTCAAACCGCCAGCTGTTAATTTGGGGCTCCTGCTTTTTTTTCACTGTACAAAATTCTCCTTATGCTGCCGTCTAACCGACCCCGGGGGCGTACTGCAGCGGGTCAAGCTCCCTATAGGCGGCAGACGGGGTCACCGCAAGCTCCCCCTGCCATTCTTCGATAAGCTCCTGCAGCTTGGAAAACACATAGGAGCCCAGAAGCTCCTCATAGTTATCATCAAGATAGCCAGCGTTATCCGGAAGACGCTTTATCACGTAAAGCGCGTCGCCCGTGTAAACGACCTCGCTTATGAGCCCCTCCGGAAGCGCGGCAAGGGCCTCATCAAACTCCTCCCCGTGAACTCCCCTTTCTATCGGGAGCCCTTCCGGGTGTGCCGACATGATGTAGTCCTGCCCATGTCTGGCAACAAGCTCCAGGAAATCCGCGCCGTCCACAGCCTGTCTTCTCAGAGCTTCCGCCACTCCGCGCAGCGTCTCAAGCTCTGCTCCCTCCAGCGGGTAGCCGTCGTCGTTCAGCGCGGAAAGCAGGATATAGGCGCAGTTTGTATAGTTCTCCCTGTAGTAGCTCTCCACGTCCTCCCGCGACGGCTCGTACGGCCCGCCCTCGGCGAAGAGGGCGGTCGACAGCTTGTCGTAGAGATAAGGCACCTCGTGCATATAGAACCGGTAGAGCTCCATTCCGCCGTACTGCTCCGCCACCTGCTCAAGAAACAAATCCTTTCCGCCTGCGAAATCAGCCTCTTGCTCCACCCGGGCGTCTATGTCCGAATTCTCGCCGTCAGTCAGGTTGCATTCCAGCCGCTCGGCGTTCGCGGCTATCGCGTGAAATTCCGCGATCAGCTCCAGCGCCTGAGCGCGGATGTACTCACGGGAGGGTACGCCGTCGATCTGCCCGTCCCAGTCTATGACGTACGAGCCGTAGGCCTCTGCGTCCTCTATCGCGAGGCGCAGCGCGAGCCTAACCTCCGCGTCCGGAACAGCCTCGCCGTCAACCGTGACAAGCGGCCCGGACGGGGAGGGGGAGAGCGGCCCGGAGCAGCCGCCCGCAAGCGGCACAATAAGCAGCAGGGCGGCCAGTTTCTTCAGCAAGTAAAACACCTCGGTCTTTATGGTGTGGTTGGTTTCCGTGGCAGGGCGTGATGTCAAGCTCCCGCCCCGCTTGCGCTCCGATCCCGCCTGCGCCCGCGTTGCGGGCTTCGCCGGGCCCTGCGCGCAGTTCGCGAATAAGCTTCCTCATGCACTTCGTTATTCGTCGCTTATTTGCTCACACGCGGGGGCTCCGCTCTTCCGTATCGGCGTACGCGTCCACCAGCTCCCCGCAGGCGTCCAGCACGGACACCCCGGACAGCAGCTTCAGAGAAAGGTACGGCGCGTCTCCCGCGGAGAACAGGACGCGCCCCTTGTACTCCTTGCGGGAGCATAGCATGGATATGCGCGCGAAGTCCGGGGAGGTAAATTTAATGTTAACCCTCTCCGCCTTCTGAGCGATCTCGGTGATGCCGGCGCGCCCGGCCCTGGCCCGCAGCAGCGCTATGCGCACCAGCGAGTGGACCCCGTCCGGCACGTCCCCGAAGCGGTCGATAAGCTCGTCGATGAGGTCCTCGGCCTCCTCGGAGCTCTCCAGCGCCGCTATCCTGCGGTAGATGTCCATACGGATGCCGGCGTGGGGGATGTAGCCCTCGGGGATGGACGCGGCGATCGACAGGTCGGCCGAGCAGTCCACCGCCGAGGCGCTCTTCTCGCCCCTTTCCTCCAGCACGGCTTCCTCCAGCAGCTTGAGGTACATGTCGTACCCGACGCTCATCAGGTGCCCGTGCTGCTCGGCGCCCAGCACGTTGCCCGCCCCTCGTATCTCCAGGTCACGCATCGCTATCTTGAAGCCGGAGCCGAACTCGGCAAACTCCCGTATCGCGCTCAGGCGCTTGGTCGCGACCTCGGAAAGTATCTTGCCGCGCCGGTAGGTCAGGTACGCGTAGGCGTGGCGGTTTGACCTGCCCACCCGCCCGCGTATCTGGTGGAGCTGGGCCAGACCCAGGCGGTCCGCGTCCTCCACGATCAGCGTGTTGACGTTGGGGATGTCGATGCCCGTCTCAATAATCGTCGTACACACCAGCACCTGGATATCCCCGTCGGCCGTGCGCCGCATCATCTCGCTGAGCTCCTCCTCCTTCATCTGCCCGTGCGCGGACGCTATCGAGGCCTCCGGGAGCATCTCGGTTAGCCGGGATACCACCCGGTCGATCGTCTCCACCCGGTTGTGCAGGTAATAGACCTGCCCTCCGCGCCCGAGCTCGCGCCGGATGGCGTCCGCCAGCAGCTGCCAGCTGTGCTCCAGCACAAAGGTCTGCACCGGGTAGCGGTCGCGCGGGGCCTCCTCGATGGTGGACATGTCGCGGATGTTGCTCAGCGCCATGTTCAGCGTACGGGGGATCGGCGTAGCGGTCAGGGTCAGCACATCCACCTGGGTGGAAAGTTCCTTGAGCTTTTCCTTGTGCCCGACCCCAAAGCGCTGCTCCTCATCCACTATGAGAAGCCCCAGGTTTTTAAACTTGACGTCTTTCTGGAGCAGCTTGTGGGTACCGATCACCAGATCCACCGAGCCGTTTTTAATCCGCTTCTCAGCGTCCTTGAGCTGGGCGGGGGTGCGGAAGCGGGACAGCACCTCAATCTTGACCGGATAGCCCGCGAAGCGGCGCGACGCCGTCTGGTAGTGCTGCTGCGCCAGCACTGTCGTAGGCACCAGTATCGCCGCCTGCTTTCCGCCCAGCACGCACTTCATCACCGCCCGGAGCGCCACCTCTGTCTTGCCGAAGCCCACGTCCCCGCAGAGCAGGCGGTCCATCGGGCAGGAATCCTCCATGTCGCGTTTGATCTCGCTCACGCAGCGCAGCTGGTCGTCCGTCTCGTCGTACTCAAAACTCTCCTCAAAGCTGAGCTGCCAGTCAGAATCCGGGGGGAACGAGAAGCCGTCCAGCCGCCTGCGGGCGGCGTACAGCTCGATAAGACCCTTGGCCAGCTCCTTCGCGGCCGCCTTGGCCTTGCTGCGGGCCTTGTGCCACTCGGTTCCGCCCAGCTTGTTGAGCTTGGCGGGCTTTCCGTCCTCGTCGCCCTGACCGATGTACTTGCTGACCAGGTGGAGCTGGGTAACCGGTACATACAGGCTGTCCGTGCCCGAGTAGGCCAGCTTAATATAGTCGCGCTTTATGCCGTCCACCGGCATCGGCACGATCCCCACAAAGCGCCCTATGCCGTGGTGCTCGTGCACCACCAGGTCGCCGGGGCTCAGGTCGGTGTAGGAGGATATGCGCTTGCGGCTGGATTCCCTGACGGAGGAAATCCTGCGCTTTTTAGCCCGCTCGGGCGCGGCCTGCCCCTCGGTCAGCGCCGCCAGCCCCAGCGCAGGGTACTCCATGCCGGCGGACAGCGTGCCCACCCCGATGAACACCCCGCCCTGCGGCGGGAGCTCGCCGTCCGACCGCGCCGCGGAGACGCCGCTGTCCCGCAGCAGTTCCTCCAGGTGGGCGGCCCTGCGCTCGTTGGGCACCAGCGCCAGCGTGCGGTAATTCATCCCCGCGTAGTGCCGCGCGTCCCCGGCGGCGGTCTCCAGGCTCGCGCCGAAGGAGGGCAGCTGTTTTGCGGTGATGTTCAGGATGGCGTGCGGCCGCAGCGGATAGGAGGAGGCGATAAACGAGTCCAGAAACAGCGCCGGGCGCTCCCCGACAGCGCTCCAGAGCCCCGCGCCGTCCTCGCCGAACACGGCCAGCTCCGGGGTGATCAGCTTCTGCTCAAGCAGAGTCTCTATATCCTGCCCCCATTGCCAAAGCGTATTTTTGACCCGCTCGGACACCCGCGCCTGCTCGCAGACGAACACCACCGTTTTCGGCGGCAGATAGTCCAGCGCGGTGAACAGCTCCGGGGAAACCATCGCCATAAAGCGGTCGATATCCGGAATCGAGCCCAGGTCGCGCAGGCGGTCCGCGTCGGTTTGCAGCCCGATGCCCTCGATGGCTCTTACCAGGCCCTCCGCGCCGCCGGGGGCGGCGTGAGCCAGCGTCTCCGCGCAGGGCAGCAGCAGAGCCCCCGTCAGCGGCTGGGTTCGGCGCTGGGTGGCTGGGTCGATATAGGCCAGCGTGTCGATCTCATCGCCAAAATACTCAAGCCTGACCGGCTCCGGCCCGCCGGGGCTGAAGAAGTCGACTATACCGCCCCTGCGCGAAAACTGCCCGACCCCCTCCACCAGCTCGCCGCGCTTGTAGCCGCCCGAGACCAGCAGGCGCGTCAGCTCCTCCGGGGGGAGGTTCAGCCCCGGCTTCAGCGCCACGCTCTGCGCCAGCAGCGTTTCCGGCGGCATGGCGCGCTGCATGAACGCGTCCGCCGCGCCGCAGACGACCGGGGCGGTTCGCGCCGCCATCCGGTACAGCACCGGCAGCCTCTTGTGCTCCCACTCGCGGGAGACCGTCTCGACCGGGTGGAACGTGAAATCCCTGCTTCTCAGGGTCAGGGCCTCCTCGCCGCACAGCACGGCGACGTCGGAAGCCAGCCGGGCCGCCTCCTGCTCATCAGGACACAGCGCGGCCACCGGCCGTCCGGTTTTGCGGCGCACGGCCGCGATCACATGCGCCTTGTGGACAGGCGAAAGGCCGCCCAGCGCCACGGGGCAGTCCCCCGAGGCGATGCGCGACAGGCTCTCCTCTATTTCGGGAAGCCTGAGCAGCGCGTCACATAATGCCCGCATCAATCAGTCCCCGGCTCCGTTAAAATCGTTCATCGCCTTTTGCACGCCCTCTTTGACAGCCATCTCCACCGCGTCCGCCGCCCTGATTACAGCCTCGCTCATAAGTTTGGCCTCCTCCGGCGAAAACCCGGACAGCACATGGTCGGCCAGGTCCATGTCCGGATGCGCCTTGCCGCCCACCCCGACCTTGACGCGGGGGAAATTATCGCTTTGCAGATGGTACAGAATGTCCCTTATGCCGTTGTGCCCCCCGTCAGAGCCGGATGCGCGAACACGGAGTCTCCCGGTAGGCAGGGACACGTCGTCGAATACAATAAGCACCCTCTCCGGCGGCAGCCTGTAAAACCGCTGCGCGGCGGACACCGCCTGCCCGGACAGGTTCATGTAGGTCTGCGGCTTGAGCAGCACCAGCCCCGCTCCCTCGCCGTAAAGGGACTGGAACTTCAGTTTTTTAAGCTTTACGCTCAGCCGCTCCGCCAGCAGATCTATCACCCGGAAGCCAATATTGTGGCGGGTTTGTTCGTATTGCCGGCCCGGATTGCCCAGCCCGGCTATCAGCCATTCGGTCAAGATAATATCCCCTATAAAAGTATATTAATCCACAGTGACGGATTCTATATCCGCCACGAAACCACAGGAATTACGGGCGGAAATGGACTCCGCCTCAGACTGCCCCGCCCGTGCAACAGTGGCGCGACGCAAATATTTTACCATACGCTGCAATTCATTGCAAGGGCGGGTGACTTTTTGGCGCGGACGAGGGCATCCATGTATAAAGCCAGGAAAGCTCATACTGATATCTGCTTAAAGAGTAGGTAAAACAATCGGCAAAACCTTGACGCAGCAAGATTTTGCCGATTTTCTGAACGGAAGGTATTAATATGGGATTAGTACTAACTGGTACATCAATACTTAGAGAAATTCAGCTTCGGAATCGTCGCAAAGCCCGCCTCAATATCGCTGTCGGTGGGCAGGGTGTCGCGCATAGCGCCTGAAATATAGGCGCTGTACGCGGCCATGTCAAAGCTGCCGACCCCGGTGAGGCCGAACAGGATGGTTTTCGCCTCGCCGCTCTCTCGGCAGCGCACCGCCTCATCCATCGCGGCGCATATCGCGTGCGCCGATTCCGGGGCTGGGAGTATGGTTTCAACTCGCGCGAAGCTAATTGCCGCGTCAAATACCCGGCTCTGCGGCAGGGCCACCGCCTCGTCCAGATAGCCGTCGTGGTAAAGCTTCGAGACTATCGGGCTCATGCCGTGGTAGCGCAGCCCTCCGGAGTGCTCGGCGGGCGGCATGTAGCCGCAACCGAGGGTGTACATCTTCACAAGCGGCGTGATTCCTCCGGTGTCGCCAAAGTCATACTCGTATCTGCCCCGCGTCATGGAGGGGCAGGACTGCGGCTCGACGGCTATGAATTTGGGCGCCGCCCTGCCCTGTAGCCTGTCGCGCATGTATCCGGAGATCAGCCCCCCAAGGTTGCTTCCGCCGCCGGCGCAGCCGATGACTATGTCCGGGCGTTCGCCAAGCTCGTCCATCGCGGCCTTGGCCTCAAGGCCGATAACGCTCTGGTGAAGGACAACCTGGTTCAGCATTGAGCCCAGCGCGTAGCGGTAGCCCTCGCTGCCCGAGGCAAACTCTATCGCCTCCGAGATCGCGCAGCCCAGGCTTCCGGCACTGTCCGGATTGACGGCGAGGAAGCCGCGCCCGACCTCGGTGGTGTCGGACGGGCTGGGGGTGACCGAAGCCCCGTAGGTCTCCATGATCGCCTTGCGGTAGGGCTTCTGCTGAGATGATATCTTAACCATGAACACCTTCAGCTCAAGCCCGAAAAAGGCGCACGCCATGCTCATTGCGGTGCCCCACTGCCCGGCTCCGGTTTCTGTGGCGAGGCCGCGCAGCCCCTGCTGTTTTGCGTAGTATGCCATCGCGGCGGCTGAGTTGAGCTTGTGGCTGCCTGAGGTGTTGTTGCCTTCGAATTTATAATATATCTTCGCCGGGGTGTCCAGCAGCTTTTCCAGGTTGTAGGCGCGACACAGCGGGGACGGACGGTAGGATTTGTAGTAGTCCAGCACGGGGCCCGGTATGTCGATATGCGGGGTTTTATCGTCCATCTCCTGTTCGCTGAGAACATCCGCGAAAATATGCTTTAAGTCGTCGGCTCTGAGCTCGGCGCCTGTGCCCGGATGAATCATCGGGTCTATCGGAGGCATGTCGGCGCGCAGATTGTACCAGGCGGTGGGAAGCTTATCCTCCGGCAGATAGAACTTGTAGGGGATGTTTTTCATGGTCGCGCACTCCTTCAAACAGTGTCCGGAGCGGGAACGCGGATACAAAAAATCCGTCCCCTCAGAAAGGGACGGATAAAAAATCCGCTTCTATCGCTTGAGCCCGAGTGCGGGCAGAACAAAGCCCGCGCGGACGAAGCGATAACGCCACCCAAAAGTCATGATCCGGCAATCATGTCCGCTTTTTACGGGCCGGAATCCCGTCGGCCACTACTGGCGTGGATGTCAAGCTGCGCACGGGCTGCCGCTCCGGTTCGCCCTTGCCCGCCTTGCGGTCTCCGGCGACCCTGCGCTTTGTCTTAAAAAATCCCGCGTCGCGACCTGAAGGTCGCTCCTTGGATTTTTCAAGACACGCCCGGCTCCGCTCTTCTAGTTTCCACGTTTTCGCTCCGCCCTCCGCGGGCCATTCGGCTTTGTACATACCGCCGCCATTCCACCGCCGGCGACTCTCTGTGGGCTGTGCTCAAAGACTACTATTCCGCATCATCGGTTTGCTGTATTGAATTTTCATCAGGTGAGTGCCACCTTTAAACTACAAAATACCACAGCGCCAGGCATCTGTCAAGCAAAAAACAAGTTTTTGGATTAAACAAAAACAAATATCTGATTTAACCCCGGTTTGGGCCACATTTGGATCGTCTGCCCGGAAGGGAAGCCGTTGCCCCAAAATTTCACTTGAAAAACATAGGGACAGAATGGGAAACGAGCGCCCAAAAGACCTTTGCGGCGATAACCCATGTTTTTTAAAAAACATATGAATTTTTAAAAAACATGGGAGACAAAACGAATTCCTTCTGATATAATACATTCGAGATTTCCTGCGTCCGGCATTCGGCGGTGAGTCTTGCGTTGCATTATTTGCGAAAGCTTAATAGCGAAACAAACACTGCCTTCTCTATTTTGTTTTTCTCCATTCTTCTTTATCATCACTTGCCCTCCCCTAGGGGAGGGAGTTTCTTTTTGCCCGTTATCCCGGGGCGCTTTAATACTAATAAATTGCTGCGGAATAGTGATCTACCCGGAGATTGGTGTGGTCACAATAAATCCGCCGCAATTGTCCCCTGATACGACAGCGCCCTCCGCCACGGAAACAGTATCCGAGCTTACAGACTTTATCTCATACTCGCGCCCGTCGGCAACAACTCTTACGCAACCCTCGAGACGCAGCCACCTGATGTACTCCTCAAGACAGTACCCCTTGTATACCATTATCTGCGCGTGCGGTGTCCCAACATACCGGAAGTGCCACGGCTCATATATCACGCCGGTGAACTCGCTCTTGCCCTGTTCAAAACGCAGAACAAAGCCGTAGCTTGCCGCGTGATTCAGTACCCACGCGCCTTCGGAGGTGTCGAGAAATCCCCTCATGTCAACCGACTGCTTGCAGAAGTCCGCGGCCAGCCCGGTTTGGTGCTCGCTTGCCCCGGGCGGCTGGGTGTCCAGATAGTCTCCCTGCGGCTCGGCCGCTTCAAAGAGCGAGGTCTGCTTGGCGTAGTCGCGGAAGCCGGACAAAAGCAAATAGTTTTTCTTGCCTTCCCTTTCGGCTGTGCCCAGCATTTTGACAAGCGCATCCAGAACGTCGGCTCTCAGTGAGATGTCCGCGCGGGCGAGTGCGAAGGGTCGGTTCGACAGGTTGCCGTATATGTCAGTAAGGTTATTTGGATAAAAGTCCTCAGGCAGCGGGTGCTGCGCATTGACCAAGAGCAGCGCGCCTGAGTAAGGATCCGGGGTTATCTCCCGGACACCTTCGAGCGCCCTGTCCGCCCTGTATATACTTACGGGCTCGGTGTAGAGCTGCGTCCCCACGCCGGAAAAGCTCCACAGCAGCGCCGCCGCGGTTATTAGCAGCAATGAGGCAAAAAGGCATCCGCCCTTGCGCATTTTAGTTTCCTCCCATGGGCATGTGGTATTGCTCCGGAAGCATATTATTGATGTACCAGTTAAACCTTGCCGCCAGTGGCGGGCAGAGCATTTTTGCGGATTTATTGCGGCAAGGCTTGATCGTCGCATCCATATTATAATAGCCGCTTATTAATTAACATAAAACAAACCCTTAACGATTTATAAAATTTGTCGCTGCAAGCTCTGTATTTATTGCGCTTTGCGTCGGCGGAGAGCCGCTGTTGTCCCCGCAATTAAACCTTGTCAACTTGAGCGCACGGGCGTTAGATTGACATAATGCTTGTGCACAACTCTGTGGATAAAGTGGATAACCTTTGCTTTCAAGGGCTTTTGTAAGAGTAATATGGTTGCGCTGTAAAATTCTATGATTGCTGGATTTGAAAAGACTAGGCACCATTTCAATCTGCTTCCCGAAGTGGATTTCTGTATGTCAGACTTCCCTCTGAAAGCTCGCCCAACGCCAAACGCGCCTTGTCCAGCATCGCGATGTTCCCCGGGGATACCCCTGTGGTGATCGATATGGAGGACACCCGGAAAAGCTCAGCGCAAGCTGCGAGCCGGACGCCAGACTCATATTTTCGCCAACAGAACTTCTGGGCGCGGAAAATGTGGTGCTGAAGTAGCAGGCAAATGGGCCGCCTTTGGCGGCCCATTTGCCTGAATATCTTTCAGTTCTTGATTCCCAAATACTCCTCCAGCGCCTTTCCGTCCTCTGAATCGACTGCTACGCACGTATATTTTTTCGAGAACTGGAAATTGGCCTCTCCAAATTCAGGATCAATCTTCAACATAATATAGTACTCCGCGTCGGACTTGAGCTCCGGAGCAAGAGCCTGTGTATTCCACACCTCGCCCTCACCCTTGAGAGTCTCAAGATGTTCGATGTGATAGGACGACGCATACCGGTTGACGGGGAACTCATTGTACACCCTCACCTTCCCGATCAAATCCGCCTGCTCCGCGTCCTTGGCGATATCCTCAGAATATGAGATCAGTGAGTTGTAATCCGGCCCATTCTTTTCCCTGTAGCCGTCCAGCGCTGTCTTTATTTCCTTGATAATCGCCTCTTCTGAGGTTTTCAGCTTCTCTCCGTCCATCACAAAAAGCTTCTCCGGTGACAGCTTAGCCAAAAACTCTTTGTAAACAGAAGTATATATTGGGTGCGGGTAGAATATCGTCTCATTTCGACACAGTAAAAGTAGATATGACCCATCTTTTTCAAAAAGTTTGTTATCCGCCTCGTAAACGTTTATTGTCTTCTCAGCGTTTCCGGCATAATCCTCTTCCACCGAGAATTGATAAACGTAGCAGTAGCCATCGAAATCTTCTACTGAAACCATTGTTGCCTTGACCATGCTGTCGGACCGAATTATGATATCGTACACCGTGTTGAAAGGAACAGCATATTCATATTCCGCGAACGAATTGCTGCCAATTTGTTTCTTCAGAGACGCGTCCGTTCTAGCTGAGGAAAATAGTGTCGTGGTCAAGAGCAGACCCAGAAGCAATACTAGAAGCTTTTTCATTCATAATCCCCCTTTTAATAAAAAAGATCATAAATCTGTCTCAAATGCTGCTTGTCTCTGGTAGTCAAAAACTTATTTGAAGTTGTATAATAATACATAACATCGCTTGAATTTGAAGAGTGCCCAAACCATCCCAGCGAATGTCCCACCTCGTGCGCCATTGTTTTAAGGTACTCCGCCTCTATCCCCCCATTTCTCAGAACCAAGCAGCATTTTGAATTTGTGTACATGCTGTATACATCCATTGTGCTGGACTGGTATCGCACATTCGTCTCATATTCGCGCCTATATGCTGTCTGCCCAGCGGCGTCACTAGTCAAATCAGGAAAGTACGTAAGAAGTTGGGAATATGTACCCCCGTAGAAAAATGTGTTTGCGTTGGCTTGACTTGCGGATGTCATGGATATCATCGGCAGTGCATTAGTCCACTGTGTGTAGGCATGTGATACTGCCAGATTATACTCCGTGAACGAACTGTTAATCTTGTTGGAGTAATAACGAACCTGGGTCGGCTGATACCCTATGCTGCCTGCGTCACTATTCCAATATGAGATTACCCCTGCCGCAGCGCATGTCGAAGCGACTATCAAAACGGACAGATCCAGACATGAAACCATGCGTAGCTTGCTATTCACTATACCACTCCTTCATAAATTTTTACAATAACATTATATACCCCCCCCCCCTAATGAATTGTCAAGGCTTTTTGTATTTAAAGTTATTTTTATCCTTTATGCACAACTATTTCTTGCTAAATTGTATAATAAGAGCATCTGGCTGACTATCGACCGTTTTTCATCTATATTTAAAGTTGAAATTTTCCATGTATTAATCTATACTTTAATACGAAGCTTGACGATATACTACACAGCCGCCCTGACGGGCGGCTTGAAAGGATGACTTATAATGGCTATAAACCGAATTGCGGTGCTCACCAGCGGGGGGGACGCGCCCGGTATGAACGCGGCGGTGCGCGCGGTCGTCCGCACGTCCATATACCATAAACTTGAGTGTCTCGGCATCCGCAGGGGCTACAACGGCCTTATAAACGCAGATATCACCACCCTGGACGCCTCCAGCGTGAACGGAATAACAAACAGGGGCGGCACCATACTCTACACGGCGCGCTGCCCCGAATTCACCACCGAGGCCGGACTCGAAAAGGCCAGGAACAACTGCAAGCTTCTGGGGATAGACGCCATAATCGCCATCGGCGGCGACGGCACCTTCAGAGGCGCGAGGGATATCTCCAAATACGGAGTGCCGGTTTTCTGCATTCCCGGAACGATTGACAACGACATCGCCTGCACAAACTACTCCATCGGCTTCGACACGGCCTGCAACACTGCGGTGGACTGCATAGACAAGCTGCGGGACACAATGCAGAGCCACGAGCGCTGCTCCGTAGTCGAGGTGATGGGGCGCCACGCCGGGCATCTGGCGGTATATGTCGGCATAGCGGCGGGCGCGAACGCGATACTTGTCCCTGAGCGCGAATATGATTTTGAGCGCGACGTGGTGGAAAAGATACGCAGCGCCCGAATTCACGGCAGGACGCACTTCATCATCATTGTGGCGGAAGGCGCCTGCAGAGCAACGGACGTGGCCCTGCAAATCAAGGAAGCCACCGGGCTCGACCCGCGCGTGAGCATATTGGGCCACATACAGCGCGGAGGCTCCCCCAGTGTGCGAGACAGGGTCACTGCCTCACGCATGGGCAGGCACGCCGTCGAGGGCATTATCGAGGGAAAAACCAACAGAGTTGTGGGCATTATTGACGGAAACCTTCAGGATTTTGACATCACCGAGGCGCTGAACATGAAAAAGGATCTCCAGGAATCGATGTACGAGACGGCGAGGATACTGACCATGAGCTAACGTCTTAGTAATAGTTATCCCCCCGCTTTCAGCGGGGGGATAACTCAGAGTGAAGACAAAGTCCGCGACCTCCGTCCTTTTTCACTTTTGCGCGTCGAGCCTGACGCCGGAGGCGGCAGGTTCTTGCTTGACCGCAAGAGTGAAAAAGCTTGAAATTCAAGGCTTTCACGGATTCACTCCGGGAAAGCCTTTCTCTATGAGCCGCCTCAGCGGCGACAGCTCACCCTCGTTTTCGATGACAAACTGTAGTTTGTCATCGGTCTGAGTTATCCCCCCGCTTTCAGCGGGGGGATAACTATTATCTGGGCGGCTTCAGGTTTCCGGATTTCTTCGCGCGCTCGTCCAGCACGTCCAGCAGCTCGGCGAGCCCTATCCCCTGCTCGTTCATCAGCACCAGCAGATGGTACATCAGATCCGCCATCTCGCCAAGAGTTTCCTCCCTGACTCCGTTTTTGGCGGCGATTATGACCTCGGAGCACTCCTCGCCCAGCTTCTTCAGCATCTTGTCCAGGCCTTTTTCAAACAGATATGCGGTGTACGAGCCGGGCTCGGGGTTCTCCCTGCGCCCGGCAATTACTTTTTCAAGCTTTTCCAACGTATTCACGGCTGCAAAACCTCCCTGAAAAAACATGTCGCGCTGCCGGTATGGCAGGTCGGGCCGTCCGGCCGGCAGAGCAGCAGCAGCGCGTCCTCGTCACAGTCGGACGAGATAGCGGAGACGTGCAGAAAATTCCCGGAGGCCTCCCCCTTCACCCACAGCTTTTGGCGGCTACGGCTGAAAAAAGTGGCCCTTCTCGTCTCAAGCGTCAGCCTGAGAGACTGCCTGCTCATATAGCCCAGCATCAGCACCTCGCGCGTGTCAGCGTTCTGAATCACGGCCGGAACCAGCTCAGACTTGTCAAACAGCGCGCCACAGCGGGCCTCAAAAAAAGCGTCGGCGAGCTCCACGTCGCCCGAATACAGTGCTTTTCCGACAATGCAGGCGTCCACACCCAGCTTTCGAAGCGTTCTTATATCCTCCGGTGAGCCCACACCGCCGCTGGCGACTATTTCGCAGCCACAGGCCTCACGGAGCTTTTTCAAGGAATCCACCGGCGGTCCGGATAACATCCCGTCCGTGTCAATATCGGTAAATATAATGGTTTTCACGCCCATATCCGACACTTTTTTAGCAAGCTCCAAAAAGTCCAGACCGCTGTCCCCAAGCCAGCCCCTGGTTCTCACGACGCCGTCCTTCGCGTCTATTCCAACGGCGATGCGCTCCCCAAACTCAGCCACGGCAAGGCTCAAAAGCTCCGGGTTCTCGACCGCCGCCGAGCCCAGGACAAAGCGGCGCACCCCGAGAGCGTCCGCCGCGCGGATATCCTCAATGGAGCGCAGCCCGCCTCCCAGCT
This sequence comes from Oscillospiraceae bacterium, assembly GCA_031556035.1. GTDB lineage: Bacteria > Bacillota > Clostridia > Oscillospirales > UBA929 > JAVBTT01. The sequence continues at coordinate 39,320 of JAVBTT010000023.1, read as the reverse complement.
CCACCCTGGCGGGTGCCGCCGCGCGGACAAGCTCCCGCACAAGCTCGGAATTGCGCCTCACCCCGTCCTTCGCGCCGTCAAGGTCGACAACGTGTATCAGCCTCGCGCCCTTGGCCCTGTACGCCCGAGCCACCTCGGCCGCGTCGGCGGCGACCTGGTGGGTCGTTGCGAAGTCGCCCTTCTCAAGCCGGACGCAGCGCCCGTCCCTGAGGTCTATGGCGGGAATAATATCCATCACAGAACCCCCTTGGTAGAGGCCGTATCCTCCCTGGTAACGCGGCACGCGGAGCTCATGGCGCGGCCGGCGGCCTTAAAAAGCGCCTCCGCCATATGGTGCGTGTTGGCGCCCTCCGCTTTAAGGTGGAGGGTTATGTTGGCGTTGGCTGCAAGCGCACGGAAAAACTCGGCCACAAGGCAGGAATCGAAGTCCCCCGCCGTGCTCTGCGGAAATTCCGCCTCCACCGACATATAGGCTCGCCCCCCCATATCCGCGGCGGCAAAGCCCAGTGCCTCGTCCATGGGCACATAGGCGTGCGCGAAGCGCTCTATACCCCGCCTGTCTCCCAGCGCCCCCGCCAGGGCCTTGCCCAGCGAGATGCCCACATCCTCAACGGTGTGGTGTCCGTCCACGCGCAGATCGCCCTTGCAGCTCAAATCAAGCCCCCAGCCCGCGTGGAAGGACAGGGCCGTGAGCATGTGGTCGAAAAATCCGATCCCGGTCTCGATGCTTTGCGCGCCCCCGTCCAGGCACAGCGAGCAGCTAATGTCTGTCTCCCTGGTCGTCCTGGTCACCTTACCAATCCTGCTCATTTTGACAGCACCTCCCCTAGCGTTTCAAGCAGCCTGCCGTTTTCGGCCGGACTTCCGGCGGTTATGCGGAGCATTCCGCCTATGTACCGCACCGATATCCCCGCGTCCCGCAGCGCCTTATGAGCGCCTGCGGTGTCCGGCAGCCTCACAAGCGCAAAGTTTGTGACGGTTTTGATCACCTCGCAGCCCTCGCGCCCCGCCAAAAGACGCCCAAGCCCGGCGCTCAGCTCGTCCCTCGCCAGAACTATGCTCCTCGCGCACTCCTCAAGATATTCCCGCTCCTCAAGAACGGCCAGCCCCGCCGCCTGCGTCAGCGCCGAAACATTGTAAGGGGACTTGACCGTCCTCAGCAGCCGCGCCGTCGGCTCGCAGGCCAGCGCGAAGCCCAGCCGAATCCCCGCCATGCCGAAGGCCTTCGAGCAGGTGCGCAGGACAATCAGGTTGTCCCTGCCCGCCGCCTCGCGGGCGACGCTCTGATCCCAGAAGTCCATATACGCCTCGTCAACGACGACCAGGCAGCTGGCCCCGTCCAGCAGCCTGAGCGCGTCCTCGGCAGGAATGCCCTGCCCGGTCGGGTTGCATGGGTTTGAGAATATCAGCATATCCGCGCTCCCGGAGGTCTCCAGCAGCCGCTCTACGGACGGAAACCCGCGATCCCTGCCGGTGGCGAGGCACTCAACCTCACAGAGCTCGGAATAAAACCTGTACATGGAAAAGTCCGGCTCGGCTACGACAATACGCCCGCCGCGCGGAAGCAGGGCGGAAATGATGACCGAGATCAGCTCGTCCGAGCCGTTGCCCGCCACGCAGCACTCCGGCGGCACGCCGTACAACCGGGACGCGGCGGCGCAGAGCGCCGAAGCCATTGGGTCGGGGTAGCGGTTGAGCCTCACGTCCGAAAGCGCGCGTAAAATTTTTTCCGCCAGCCAGTGCGGCTGCTCTATAAAGCTCTCGTTGGCGTCCAGGCGGATATCATACGAGTTCGTGTCGGGCGTATAGGGCGTCAATAGCTTAAGCTTTTCAGGCGTTTTCATAGGCCCACCCTCAACCTTACAGCGTTCGCGTGGGCCTCAAGTCCCTCGCGTCCGGCCAGAGCGATTATCTCAGCGCCCGACTTCTCAAGCGCCTCGCGGCAATACTCTATTACGCTTGTCTTTTTCAAAAAGCTGTCCACGCTGAGCGGCGAGAAAAAGCGCGCGGTTCCGGAGGTGGGCAGCACGTGGCTCGGCCCCGCGATATAGTCCCCCACCGGCTCCGGGGAATATGGGCCGACGAATATCGCGCCCGCGTTTAATATCCCCGGCAAAACCGCCCCCGCGTCCTTCACGAGAAGCTCGAGGTGCTCAGGCGCGATTTCATTCGCGACCGCCGCCGCCTGCGCCAGATTGTCGCACAGCACGGCGACCCCATAGTCCCGCAGCGCCGCCTCTGCGATGTCCCTTCTGGGCAGAGACTGGAGCTGAGCTTTCATAGACTGATTAACGGCCTCAAGCAGCTCCGCCGATGTACTCACCAGCGTAACCCCGGCAAGCCTGTCGTGCTCGGCCTGACTGAGCAGATCGGCCGCTACCCACTCCGGGTTTGCCGCGTGATCCGCGATCACAAGTATCTCTGACGGGCCGGCTATCATGTCTATATCGATATGCCCGAAGAGCTGCCGCTTCGCCTCCGCCACATACGCGTTGCCTGGCCCGACAATTTTGTCGGCCTTAGGCATATCCCCGCAGCCGTACGCGAGCGCGGCCACCGCCTGAACGCCTCCGACCGCCCACACCTCGTCTACCCCGGCGACAGCGGCGGCGGCCAGCACCTCTTTTTTCATGTGCGCCGTGGGCGGCGTCACCATGACAAGCCTTTCGACCCCGGCCACCTTTGCCGGTATCGCGTTCATCAGCACGGTGGACGGGTACGCTGCCGTCCCCCCCGGCACATACATGCCGACGCAGCCAAGGCCGCGTATAAGCTGCCCGACCCTGCCGCCGTCCGGATTATCCCACATTTCAGCCCTCGGCATAAGGCGCGTCTGGTAATCCCTAATGTTTCGCGCGGCCCTCTCCAGCGCCCTTACAAGCTCCGCGCCGCAGTCCGACACAGCCGCCGCGAGCTCATCCCGGGACACCCGCCTGGGAGCCGCGCCGTCCAGCCTCTCTGACCAGGCGCATACGGCGCCCCAGCCTCCTGACGATATGTCGTCCAAAATCGTTTTCACCGAGGCGCGGACAGCCTCCGCCGAGCTCCCGGCGCGAGCCCTGATCTCTTCAAATCTGCTCTTCGCCTCGGGAGAGTCGTATCTGACCACCCGCATCATACGGCCACCTCCTCGCAGAGCCGCACAAACTCAATCATCTCGGCCCGGCGCGTCTTCATCGCGCCTATGTTGGCGATGAGTCTGGCGGAGACCGGGTGGATGTCCTCAATAATCTCCAGCCCGTTCTCGAACAGCGTCGCCCCGGTCTCCACAATGTCGACTATCGCGTCGGCGAGTCCGATCAGCGGCGCGAGCTCAACAGAGCCCTCCAGCTTGATGATCTCCACGTCCAAGCCCTTGGAGGCGAAATAGACCCTTGTCACATTGGGATATTTGGAGGCCACGCGCTTGTGTCCGTATGTTCCGAAAAAGTCGGAGCCCTTTTTGGCCGCCAGCGAAAACCGGCATTTTCCAAGGCCGAGGTCGAGCAGCTCGTAGAAGCTGCCCCCGTGCTCCATAATCGTGTCCTTGCCGACAATGCCGAGGTCGCAGACGCCGTGCTCCACATAGGTAAGCACATCCGGGGACTTGGCCAGCACCGCCTCCCAATCGCCGAACGGATGGATCAGCCTCCTTCCGGGATTTTGCAGAGACGAGCAGTCAACCCCGTGAGCGGAAAACAGCTCGGTCAGCTTTCGTTCCAGCCTGCCCTTTGTGAGGGCCGCGCGCAGAGCGCCCATCACTCCACCCCCCTCTCGGACTTGGACAGCGCCCCAAGCGCCGCGTCCAGATTTATCGCGAAGCCGACGGCGGGCTCGTCCCTGCCGAAGCCGCTCATAAGCCTGTCATACCTTCCACCTGTCAGCACTGCGTCCGCCGCGCCTGACACATAGCCACGGAAGATGAGCCCGGTATAGTAATCCATGTCGCCCACCAGTCCAAAATCAATGGACACATTCCCGTCGAGCGCGTGATAAAGCGCCGCCAGCTCCTCCACGGCCCGCGAACCCGGCAGAAGCGCCCCGGCCTCCGCAAGCTCCTTCGCGCCCCCGTACATTGAGATGATCGAAAGGCAGCGGGCGGCAGTGCGGCTGTCGAAATGCGCCTCTATGAGGTCCTTCGCGGCGGCGAAGCTCTTGCGGCCTATCAGCTCGCGCATGTCGTCCGCTATGCGCTCCGCCCTGTCCATGTCCCGCGTCAGCTCTCCAAAAAGCCCGGCGTGGCCTATCTCAAGCTTAAATTCACCCGCGTTCAGCGCGGACAGCGACTCTCTGGCAAGCCTCAGCATCGGCGCGTCCGCCTCGGCGGCCTCAGTGCCAATCCACTCCACACCCGCCTGAAGGGTCTGGATGCCGCGCCCCGTGTGCGCGTCGTCCGCACGGTACACCGGCTGGATATAGAACAGCTTGAGCGGGCGCATCCCCAGTCTTGTCGCGGCCACTCTCGCCGCCGGGGTTGTGGAGTCCGGACGGCAGACCAGTATCCGCCCCGACCTGTCCGTAACCTTGTGCATCGCCTCCTGCGGGATGGGCAGCCCGGTTTTTAGGAAGAGGTCGTAATACTCAAACAGAGGCGTCCTTATCTCCCTGAAGCCCGCCGATTTGAATTTGTCCACCAGCGCGCCTTCCAGCGCCCTGATCCTGTCGCAGTCGTCCCAGAGCACGTCCCGGGCGCCGACAGGGGTACCGCTGTACAGCTTCCGCATGTAACTCACCTGCTTCCTTATGGTATCTCGATAAATTATAATATATTGTCCCCGCCTCCGGCGGGGACAATATTGGCATATCAAAACAGAGACAGCTGCGAGCTCTTGGGCAAATCCCCGAACGCCCCGTTCTTCATAAGCGTGTCAATATGATTCTTGTTCACCTTGCACCGCAAGGCCACATCCTCTATGGAGCAGAATTCTTCCTTTTCGCGCTCGGTCACGATATCCCTCGCGGCGACCTCTCCGAGCCCCGGCACCGCCACCAGCGGCGGAAGCAGCCTTCCGTCCGGCAGTGGTATAAAGTTTACAGCATCCGAGGTGAATATGTCAAGCGGCGCGAAGGAAAATCCGCGCGTATAGAACTCGTAGCACACCTCAAGCGTCACAATCTGGTTCTTCTCCGCGTCTGTGGCGTCCCTGTTCTCCTCAATCTCTCTGATGCGCTTGAGCGCCGCGTCCCTGCCCGCGCAGCAGCAGCCCACGTCGAACTGCACCGCGCGCACCGAAAAGAACGCCGCGTAAAACTCAAGCGGGCGGTGCACCTTGAACCAGGCAATCCGGAACGCCATGACCACGTAGGCCGCCGCGTGCGCCTTGGGGAACATGTACTTTATCTTGTGGCAGGACTGTATGTACCACTCCGGCACCTGAGCCCCGCGCATAGCCGCCTCCCAGTCGGGCGTCAGCCCCTTGCCTTTTCGGACGCTTTCCATTATCGTAAAGGCGAGCTTACGCTCCATCCCCCTGCTTATCAGGTATATCATGATATCGTCCCGTGCGCAGATAACCTCGCGCAGCGTCGCCTTCCCCTCCGCGACGAGGGGCTCGGCGTTGCCGAGCCAGACGTCCGTGCCATGCGACAGGCCGGATATGCGGACTAGCTCGTCAAAAGTTGTCGGCTGTGTTGAGACCAGCATCCCCCGCACAAAGCGCGTGCCGAACTCCGGCACCGCGACCGCGCCCGTAGGCCCGAGCAGCTTGTCCTCCTTGAAGCCCAGCGCCTCCGAGGATTTGAATATGCTCATCGTGTCCCTGTCGTCCAGCGGGATAGATCTCACCGGCACCCCTGTGAGATCCTCCAGCATCCTCAGCACCGTCGGGTCGTCGTGCCCGAGCAGGTCGAGCTTGAGCAGGTTCTCCTCTATGGCGTGATAATCGAAGTGGGTTGTTATCATGCTCTCGGATTTGTCCGCCGGGTACTGCACCGGGCAGAACTCGTAGATGTCCTTATCCTGCGGCAGGACGATGAGCCCTCCCGGATGCTGCCCTGTCGTGCTCTTAACTCCGACGCAGCCGCGCGCGTGGCGGGTCACCTCGGCGGGAAAGCGCCTCTCGTCCTTGAGGTATTTCAGCGCGTAGCCGATGGCGTTTTTCTCCGCGAGGGTGGAAATCGTTCCGGCGCGGAACACCTTGCTCTCCCCAAACAACTCAACAGTGTGCGCGTGGGCCCTGGCCTGGTATTCTCCGGAAAAATTCAGGTCAATATCCGGCTTTTTGTCCGCCTCAAAGCCCAAAAATGTGGCGAAGGGTATGTCAAAGCCGTCCTTTATCAGCTCCTCGCCGCAGACAGGGCAGAATTTGTCCGGCAGGTCGGCCCCGCAGGCGGCCGGCGGCGGATCGGAGAATTCGGAATACAGGCATTTGCCGCAGCGGTAATGCGCGGGCAGGGAGTTTACCTCGGTTATCCCGGACAGATACGCCACGATCGACGACCCCACCGAGCCGCGCGAGCCCACGAGATAGCCCTCCTCAAGGCTTCGCAGCACAAGCTTCTGCGCGATCATGTATATTATATCGTAGCCCTTTTTGATGATCGAGTTCAGCTCGATTTCCATGCGCTCCTCAAGTATCTTCGGCAGCTTTTCGCCGTACAGCTCATGTGCGCGTGTGACCGAAAGCCGCTTCAGCTCCTCGGCGGAGGCCTCGATCCTTGGGAAATACTCCCCCGAGCGCACAGGGCTCAGCGGCTCGCAGCGTGACGCTATCAGCTGCGGGTTGTCCACGACCACCTCGCGGGCCTTGTCCTCCCCGAGGTACGCAAACTCCTCGAGCATCTCCCCTGTGGTCTTTAAATAAAGCGGCAGCGGTTCGCCGTGGTCCATATCCATTGAATTGAGCAAGACCTTGCGGTATATCTCGTCCTCCGGCTCCAGGAAGTGCACGTCCCCGGTCGCGCAGACAGGCAGGCCAAGCTCGTCGCCAAGGCTTACAATAGCGCGGTTGTAATCCCTCAGCGCCTCATAGTCCGCGGCGGAGCCGTTTCTGATCATAAAGGCGTTGTTGCAGACCGGCTGTATCTCAAGGTAATCGTAGAAACTAGCGATTTCAAGGAGTTCCCCGCGCGGCCTTTTTTCCACGACCGCCCTGAACAGATCCCCCGCCTCGCAGGCGGAGCCGATAATAAGCCCCTCGCGGTACTCTGACAACAGCTCCCTGGGTATTCTGGGGCGCTTGTAAAAATGGTCAATGTGCGCCTTGGAGACAAGTGTGTAGAGGTTTTTAAGTCCCGTCTGGGTAGCCGCAAGAAGTATTATATGATAGTTTCTCCTGCCCTCGCCGGCGGGCATATAGCCCTCGCAGCCATATATCACCTTGATCGGGCTGCCGCTCTTCGCGCATTTCGCGGCTGTCAGCGCCGCCTCGGGGAAGCTGTGGCAGACCCCGTGATCCGTTATCGCGACAGCCGGATGCCCCCAGCGGGCGGCGGTCGCCACCACCTTGGATACGTCGCTTGTGGCATCCTTGGCGCTCATCTTTGTGTGCAGGTGCAGCTCGACGCGCTTGAGCCCGCAGTCGTCCTCGCGCTGCGCGGGCGGCTCGGCTACCGAGATCGCGTTCGGCGCGAAAAGATACTCCTCGCGCTGGGGCTTAAACTGGACCCGCCCGGTCACCGTGACCCAGCTCTCCTTTTTAAGCAGCCCGGAGACTATCCCGTACTGCTTTTTCGCCTCCTCCGCCGGAAAGCGGGCCTCAATCCTGGCCGAGCCCCTGGAGTTTGCGATATCAAACCAGAAGGTGACCTCGCCGAACCTGCGCTCGTAAAGCTTTGGCTGCATTCCTATAACCCGTCCGGTTACGGTGGACAGCTGCTCGCTGTCGCCAAGCTCCTCAAGCGCCACCACGTTTTTGCCGTGCTGCTTTCCAAGGATGAACTGCGTCTTTTTCCTCTCTGGCGGCTTGACCTCCCTCATGTTATGTACCCTCAGGACGACTCTCTGCATCCCGAAGTAGGACATCAGCGTGGTCTCCGCCCTGGTCACCCAGAGGGGCGTTATGTTGGAGGCGGGATCGTAAGCCTCGACCTCCATCGAATCCTCATTTTCACTGATTGTAATTTTCCTTACAAGAGCCTGTCCCCCGCCCGGGGGCAGGGGCACCTCGGCAAAAACCTCTGCAAAAGCCTTTTCTTCCATTATACAGACACCCGATCTCAAAACTAAAGTTATGTATTTGCCCCGCCTTCGGCGGGGCAAATACATAAATCATCATAGGCTGTTAATCTCCTGCATCAGCCTGTCAAACGCATTGTCCACAGGGACTTTTTCAATTATTTCGCCTTTTTTGAAGAGCAGCACGCAGTTTTTGCCTCCGGCGACACCCACGTCGGCGTGCGACGCCTCGCCCGGGCCGTTCACCTCGCAGCCCATGACGGCCACGGTGACGCTCCTCCGCTCGTTTTCAAGCGCCTTTTCAACCCTTTGGGCCATCGTTATCACGTCGTAATGGCAGCGCCCGCATGTAGGGCATGCAATGACGCGCGCTCCCTCGTTCAGCAGACCGCAGGCGCGAAGTATCGCCCTTCCCGCCAGCACCTCCTCAACCGGGTCGGCGGCGAGGCTCACGCGTATCGTGTCGCCCACCCCGAGAGCCAGCAGAGAGCCTATCCCGACCGAGGAGCGTATTACGCCGTTCATAAGAGTCCCCGCCTCGGTCACCCCGAGGTGCAGCGGCGCGTCCGTCCTGTGGCATACAGCCCTGTAGGCGTCGATAGTCTCCATGACATCCGAGGACTTGAGCGACAGGCACACGTCGTAAAACCCCAAGCTGTCCAGCGCACTCATCTGGCTCAGCGCGGACTCAAGCATCGCGTCCACCACCCCAAGCCTGGCGACGCTCTCCCTCGGGAGAGAGCCCGCGTTGACGCCGATCCTGATGGGGATGCCCCTGTCGAGACAGGCCGAGGTAATCTCCCGGAGCTTGTCCTTAGAGCTGATATTTCCCGGGTTAACCCGTATTTTAGCAGCGCCGTTTTTAGCCGACAGCACCGCCAGCCTGTAGTCGAAGTGTATGTCCGCGACCACCGGCAGCGGGCTTTCGGCGCAAATCCTCACCATGGCCGCCGCCGCGTCCGCGTCCGGCACCGCGACGCGCACAATGTCACAGCCGGAACTATATAACATTTTGATCTGGGCGAGAGTCGCGTCCGCGTCCCTCGTGTCGGTGTTGGTCATGGACTGCACCGACACGGGCGCGCCCGCGCCTATCTTCACTCCGCCGACGTTAATCTGAGACGACGGCATGTCAAAACCCTATCCAGCGCCGGATGTCCCCAAACAGCACCAGCACCATCAGTCCTATGAGAAGAAAGTAGGTTATCCCGTGGATATAGCCCTCCACCTTCTCGCTGAGCGGGCGCTTGCGCACAAGCAGCAGGAACGCGGAGATAAACAGGAACAGTATCCTGCCGCCGTCCAGCGCCGGTATCGGCAGCATGTTGACCACCGCCAGATTTATTGCAATCATCGCAACAAAATCCATTATCGCAGCGAACTTAACTCCGGATGTAACACCTTCGGTCTCCGTTGTTATGACATCATTGACCACATTGACAATTCCTACCGGCCCCATCATATCCTTAAGGCTCGCCCGCCCGCTTATCATCTCTCCAAGTGAAACCCACACATAACGCACATAATTTATCGATTTTGTAAGCACATAATACGGAATATCGCCAGTCTGCATCTCAAATCTTGCAAATGAAATTCCAAATACCGGGTTGCCGCTTTTATCAGTGAGCTTACGCTCAACACCGTTAACCTCAAAGGTTTTGCCATCGCGCTCCAACACGAGAGTATAAGGCTTATCTTTCTCTATGGAAAGGAACATGCTTATGTCCTCCCCATATATTTTATGGCTGTTAACTTTTACGATCCTGTCGCCCACTTGAATATCTGAATATGAAAAGCCCTCGGAAAGGCTCGATATTACTGAATCTGTCTGCCATGTCCCTATTGAAAGTAATGCTAATATCACTATGAACACAACGCCAATCACAAGGTTCATAAACGAGCCCGCGACCAGCACGATTATTTTCTGCCATAGCTTCTTATTACGGAAATGGTTCGGGTCGCTGGACTCCTCATCCTCCCCCATGTCGCAAAAGCCGCCGAAGGGCACTGCCCTGATTGAAAAGCGCGTGCCGGTAGTGGGCAGTGCCCCCCCCTCTTCCGCACTCGCGATCAGTTCGCCGGTCGCGGTGACAGTAGCTCTTGGCGCCGGGTCTTTTTTCCAGATGACCGGCCCCATGCCTATCGCGAACTCGCGCACCTTTATCCCGCAGAGCCTGGCGGCTATAAAGTGCCCGAACTCGTGCACCGTGATCAATATGGCCAGCATGACTATGACGATTACAGCGGAAAGGACAACCATCAACGCGTTAAACAAAAGAGCACCCCGTTTTCACAATCTCTCTCGCCTCGGAATCCGAAGCGAGTATATCCTCAAGGCCAGGCGACTGAATACGCGCGACGCTACTCATCGCGCGCTCAACCGACCTCGGAATATCCATAAAGCCGATTTTTCCGTCCAAAAACAGCTCGACCGCCGCCTCCCCCGCCCCGCAGAGCACCGCTCCGGAGTTGCCTCCCAGCCGCGCCGCCTCAAAGGCCAGCGCGAGGCATGGAAAACTTTTAATATCCGGCGGCTCAAACGTGAGCCCGACAGCCTCGGAGAGCTCAAGCCCGGGCCCCGGGCAGGGCTCCCGAGCGCCGTCCAGCAGCGCGTACTGTATCGGAAGGCGCATATCCGGCGCACCGAGCTGCGCCAGCATCCCACCGTCATTATATTCAACAAGCGAGTGGACAATACTCTGAGGATGCACCAATACGGAAATTTTATCCACCGGCACGTCGAAAAGCCACATCGCCTCGATGACCTCAAGGCCCTTGTTGAGCAGGGTGGCCGAATCCACCGTCACCTTGGCGCCCATGCTCCAGTTCGGATGCTTTAAAGCCATTGCCGGGGTTACGGCCTCCAGCCTCTCGCGGCTCCAGCCGCGGAACGCGCCGCCCGACGCGGTGAGTATCAGCCGCCTTATCCCCGCGCGCCCGGCCCTCATGCACTGGTAGATTGCCGAGTGCTCCGAGTCCACCGGCACTATCTCGAGGCCGTTTCTCCCGGCAAGCGCGGTTACTGTCTCCCCGGCGCACACCAGACTCTCCTTGTTGGCGAGCAGCAGCTTGTGCCCCGCCGCGAGGGCCGCGAGGGTGGGATTCAGGCCGGAGAGCCCCACAAGCGCGTTCAGCGCGGCGTCCGCCCTGTGGTACGACGCTGCCTCAAGCAGCCCCGCCTCGCCCCATACAACCTTGACTTGCGTATCCCTAAGCCTGACCGCCAGGTCCCGCCCGGCGGCCTCGTCTGACATGCATGCAATATCGGGGGCGAACTTTCTGGCCTGCTCCTCCATGAGCTTTACGTTGCGCCTCGCCGCCAGCGCGGCGGGGCGCAGACCGTGCGCCTCCATGACCTCGAGCGCCTGGACGCCAATCGAGCCGGTGCTGCCCAGCAAAATTATATCCCTCATCGGGACACCGCCGGCAGGAAGAACAGCAGCAGCTCAATGACAGGGGCAGCGAACAGCAGGCTGTCGAAGCGATCCATTATGCCGCCGTGCCCCGGCAGTATCGCGCCGAAGTCTTTTAGGCCGAACTCGCGCTTGATAAAGGACAGCGAAAGATCCCCGAGCTGCGCCGCTGCCGACCCCAAAAGGCCGTACAGCGTCAGGAGCCAATAATTTACTCTCAGGTCAAAGCCGAACTGCATAATCAGCCCGTAAGCCGCCATAAGCGCAAGCGTGCCCGCAACCCCGCCGACAGCCCCCTCCACCGTTTTCTTCGGGCTGATTAGCGGCGCGAGCTTCCTTTTGCCCAGCTTCCTGCCCACCTGAAACGCGCAGGTGTCGCAGCCGAAGGCGCAGATAAATGGAATGATAATAACATACTGGCTCAGGGTGTCATTCGGGTCGTCTATGCGTATCAGCGCGGAAAAGAACATCGGGATAATCAGCGAGACGACAAAAACGACGCTGATCATCTCAAATTTCACATTCTCAGGGTCAAGCAACCCCTCGACAAACAGCAGCAGGACGATGAGGAACATCGCCGCGACCATAATCTCGCTTGGCCAGTCGGGGGTCCTGAAAAAATACCACAGAGGAACTGCGGCCGCTATCACGACCGAATAGGCTATCAGCCTTTTTTTGCGGATGTACTTTGTCGCTCCCAGCAGCTCCTGCACCCCGAGCACCGATACCAGCGAGAGCCCCAGCGCCATAGCCCAGTCCGGGGCGAAAAACAGCACGAAAATCAAAAGCGCCACCAGCGCGAAGCCAACAATTACGCGAGCTCTCACGGCAGAAATCCCCCCTGCACCTTGCTATACGCCTGACTTGAGCCCCCCGAAGCGCCTGTCGCGCCCGGAAAATTCCCACAGTATCTTTACAAGGTCCTTTTCCTTGAAATCGGGCCAGTATTTATCGCAGAAAAACAGCTCCGAATAGGCCAGCTGCCAGAGCATGAAATTTGAAAGCCTCATCTCCCCGCTCGGCCGTATGCAGAGGTCCGGATCGGGTATGCCCGAGCTGTCGAGGCTTTCGGAGATCAGCTCCTCTGTTATATCCTCCGGCGCTCTGCCCGCAAGCCTTCGGACAGCCCGCGTTATCTCGTCGCGCGAGCCGTAGTTGATGCATATCTGGAGGCTCACGCCGTCGTATTTTTTCGAGAGCTCCTGCGTTCTGTCTATAAGCTCGCGTATATCCTCCGGCACTGGAGACAAATCGCCCATTATCCTGATCCTGACCCGGTTTTTTTCCATTTTCTCAATGGACTCGCTCAGATACCGCCTGAACAGGTTCATGATGGCGTCCACCTCGTCCCTGGGGCGGTTCCAGTTTTCGGTGGAAAAGGCGTATACGGTCAGGTACTCAATGCCGATTTCCTTGCAGAAGGTGGATATCCGCCGGAAATTCTCGCTCCCGGCGAGATGCCCCGCCGCCCTGGGCAGACCGCGTTTTGCCGCCCAACGCCCGTTGCCGTCCAGTATAACGGCGATATGGCGCGGCAGCTTTTCCGGCAGGTCGTATTTATTCCTCAAACCTCGCTGAGCTCCTTCTCCTTTTTGGCAAGCAGGTCGTCTATGTCCTTGCAGTATTTGTCGACCATCTCCTGGAGCTCCTTCTCCACAATGCGCAGGTCGTCCTCGGTGATCTCAGACTTTTTCTTCATCGCCTTGTGCTTCTCCAGCTCGTCGCGCCGATGGTTGCGAATCAGTATCTTGCACTCCTCGGCGTACTTGTGCGTCTGCTTGACAAGGTCGCGGCGGCGCTCCTCGGTGAGCTGGGGGAACGCGAGCCTGATAACCTTGCCGTCGTTTGTCGGGTTGATGCCCAGGTCGGAAATCTGTATCGCCTTCTCGATCAGCTTGAGCGCGGAAGAGTCCCAAGGCTGGATGACAAGTATCCTGGGCTCCGGAGTGGAGATGGACGCGATCTGGGCTATCGGGGTCGGCGCGCCGTAGTAGTCCACGCTTATGCGATCCAGCACGGCCGCGTTGGCGCGCCCTGCCCTGATGGTGGAAAAGCTCTGGGACAGCACGTCAAGGGCTTTTTTGTTCTTTGCCTCAAGTTCCGGATAACTCATTTTGAAATCTCCTCTCTTACAATGGTGCCGACCTTCTCTCCCAGCACGGCACGCTTAATATTCTGCGGGTCCTCGAGCGCGAACAGCAGGACGGGGATGTGATTGTCCATCGAAAGGCTGGCGGCGGTGGCGTCCATGGCCGCCAGATTGTTTTTCAGAAACTCGTTCGGGGAAAGCGACTCGTATTTCTTCGCCGCCGGATTCTTGTTCGGGTCGTCGTCGTACACGCCGTCCACGTTTTTGGCCAGCAGTATGATATCCGCGTCTATCTCCGCTCCGCGGAGCACGGCGGCCGTATCCGTACTGAAGTAGGGATTCCCGAGACCGCAGCCGAAGATGACCACCCGTCCCTTCTCCATGTGCCTTATCGCCCTGCCGCGGACATAGGGCTCGGCTATAGAGCGCATCTCGATCGCGGTCTGAACCCTGACCGGCACTCCGCACTGCTCAAGCACGTCGGCCAGCGCGAGGCAGTTTATGGTGGTGGCGAGCATCCCCATGTGGTCGGCGCGGGTGCGCTCCATTTTCCCCCCGCCGTCGCGCGCGCCGCGCCATATGTTGCCCGCGCCCACAACGATTCCCACCTGAACGCCCATTCCGGCAACATCGCGTATCACCCCGGCAACGTTCCTCATTACCTCAAAGTTCAGTATCTTGCCCTTGTCTCCCCCGGCAAGGCTCTCCCCGCTGATTTTGATGAGTACCCTTTTATACTGCGGCTCGCTCATCGCTCCACCTCTCTCAATATCTTTGTCTGCGGCTCCCGGCACATTCACAGAAGATTATAATACAAAACGCGGCTTGTTAAAAGGGGGTAAATGTTAATTGTTTGAGACGTGGATCACATTGGCAAACATGAAGCGGCGCGGCATGGAAACCGCGCCCTACAAAAACTGTTTTTCAATGAATGTAGGGGCTACATCCCAACATGCTGTCCAAAACACCATTTGTCATTTGTCATTACTTCTTGTTTTTCTCCATCCACTCGGCCAGCTGCCGCGCCATGTCGGACATCCCCCCGCTCTCCGCCGGCTGGTTTTCGAGATACTTCTGCACGTCGCGCTTGTTGGCCCCGGAATCCACCCTGCGCTTCTCAAAGTCCGAAAGCTTCTCCCTGTGTCCGCAGACGCACACAAACATGCGCTTGTCCCCCTCCCCGCGCAGATCCAGCTTCTTGTGGCAGTTGGGGCAGCGGGCGTTTGTCTGAAGCGACATGCTCTTGCGGTAGCCGCACTCCCTGTCCGGGCAGACGCGCATAAGCCCCTTCTTGCCCTTGACGTCCAGCAGAAATTTCCCGCAGTCCGGGCACTTTTCCCGGGAAACATTGTCGTGCACATATTTGGCGTCGCTTGCGATCACCATGGAAACCAGCTTGGCGGCGTAGCCGCGCATGTTTTCCGTAAACGCCTCGCTCCTGGCCTTGCCCTTGCTGATAAGGGACAGCTCCTGCTCCCATTTCGCGGTCAGCTCCGCCGAGCGCAGATCCTCCGGCACAATCGAGATGAGCTGTATGCCCTTGGACGTCGGCACCAGCTCCTTGCCGCGCCGCTCGATATAAAACGCGGAGAACAGCTTTTCAATGATGTCCGCCCTTGTCGCGGGCGTCCCCAGGCCGCTCGTGGCCTTCAGCACCTCGCGCATCTCCCCGCTCATGTTTCGGTCGGCGGGGTTCTCCATCGCGGTCAGCAGGGTCGCCTCGTTGAATCGGGCCGGAGGTTTCGTCTTGCCCGTCTCAACCACGGCGGATTTCAGGTTGAGCTTTTCCCCCTGCCTGAGCTGCGGCAAAAGCTGCTCGCGCAGCTCCGAGTCGTCCTCGTCGTCCGAGCCCAGAGCCGAGCCGTAGGCGCCTTTCCAGCCCAGGGACTTCACCGTCTTCCCCCGGGCGTAAAAGCGATCCCTGTCTATCTGCACCGTGATTTTAAGCTCCTCGTACTCAAAGGCGGGCGACAGCACCGCGATAAAGCGGCGCACCACCAGGTCGTATATGTTGCGCTCCTCCGGGGTAAGCGCGTGAATGTTGACCGGCTCGTCGGTGGGTATTATCGCGTGGTGGTCGGTGACCTTTGAATTGTCCACAATATATCTGGTCGACAGCGGCCGGCTCCTTAAAAGAGCCGTCGCCAGCTCCTTGTAGCCTCCCACCGCGATGCTTCTGAGTCTCTCGGGCAGGGTCGCGGCCACGTCATCCGTGATGTAGCGCGAGTCGGTGCGCGGATATGTGAGCAGCTTGTGCCTCTCGTAGAGCGACTGCATGTAGGACAGCGTCTCCTTGGCTGAGTAGGCGTATTTGCGGTTGGCGTCGCGCTGGAGCTCTGTGAGGTCGTAGGCGGCGGGAGGCGCCTTGTGTTTGTACTGTTTTGTCACCTCGGCAACCGTCCCCGGCTTGCCGGTCACCCTCGTCACGACCGCCTCGGCGGCGGCCCTGTCAAACAGCCGGGACTGCTTGTCCGCGCTCATCCAGGTGGCGTACAGCCCGTCGAACTGCGCCTTGACCGTATAGAAATCCTTGGGCACGAAGCGCTTGATCTCCTGCTCACGCTCGACGATCATCGCCAGAGTCGGGGTCTGGACACGCCCCGCCGAGAGCTGCGCGTTGTGCTTGCAGGTCAGCGCCCTAGTTACGTTCAGCCCCACAAGCCAGTCCGCCTCCGAGCGGGACTGCGCGGACAGGAACAGGTTGTAATAATCCGCCGCCGGTTTCAGGCTGTTGAAGCCCTCCTTCACCGCCTTGTCGGTCTGCGACGATATCCACAGCCGTTTGGCAGGCTTGCGGCAGCCCGCCTTTATCATAATCCACCTCGCGACAAGCTCGCCCTCGCGCCCCGAGTCGGTGGCGATGACGATATCCGAGATGTCCGCCCTGTTCATAAGTCCCTGCACAACCTTGAACTGGTGCGAGCTCTCCTTGATGACGACCAGCTGCATCTTCTTCGGGAGCATCGGAAGAGTCTCCAGGCTCCACTGCTGATATTTCTTGTCGTAAAACTCGGGGTCGGCCAGGGTGACCAGGTGCCCCAGCGCCCAGGTCACGACATACCTGTCCCCGGATATAAAGCCCTGGCCGTTCTGCCTGCACCCGAGCACCCGCGCAATTTCGCGGGCCACGGACGGCTTTTCGGCCAGCACAAGAGATTTTGGCATAGCAAACCCACTTTCCGGCGAGCTTGGTTTTGTTTTTCCGTCCCGCCGTTAAGATACAAATTCTGATATATCATACCACACGGCCCTTGAAAACTCAATCGTTTTCAAGGGCCGTGGCATGGTTCCGTCTTGAGTCTGCGCTCACTAAAGGTCAGAAAGCTATAATTAGGAAACCGTCAAAAGCCTTACATGTAAATCCATCCTTCGTACACTGCATGAGGATCACCGCCGTAAGTACCGGTTTCAACTCTGGTCAGATTGCCAGAGTACAAAGCGCCGCTTCATTGTTTCCTGAAGCGGCGTGCCCCTTGAAACCACTATGGCTCCAAGGGGCGCAACACTTCTTTATACCAATACCTGCTTATAGAGCTCTTGTATACTCTGCCAGGGCGTCGCGCAGGAACTCGGCTGCGCCGGGCGCTATTCTGTCGTAGTATGCCTTGAAACGCTCGTCGTCAACGTACATCCTGCCGAGGCCCGCGTGGGCCTCCGGGCTGTACTCGGTCCAGAAATGGCACAGCCATTGTCTGTGCTTTTCGCAGGCGGCCAGGGCCTCCGGGCTTTTCGGGTCTCCGGTTTTCAGCGCCCCGGCCAGCGATTCGTCGACCTCTGACGAAAGACGCTGCACCTCCTCGTACTCAGCCTCGGACATGTTAAGCAGCTTATTGTTAGAGCGCTCCACAGTCTCCTTGCCGTATTTTTCACGTATCTCCCCGCCGTATTTGCGTTCGTTATCCGCGACAAGCTCCCGCTTGAAGCCCTCAAATTTCTCCCTGTCCGTCATGGTGACAGCCCCCTCCGTTTCCAGTATTGATTTTTTTACGTTCGCGATAAGCGCGTCCAGCCGCTCCCTGCGCTCCGTGAGCCGCTCAAGGTGCCCGCGCAGGGCCGTCACCGTGTCGAAGCCGGGGATGTCCACAAGTTCCTTGATATCCTCCAGCGGAAAACCCAGCTCGCGGTAGAGCATTATCTGCCTCAGCCGCTCGACCTCCTCCGGGCCATACACTCGGTAGCCTGCGGAGGTTTTTCTCCCGGGGCGCAGCAGGGCCAGCCCGTCGTAATACCGTATGGCGCGAGCGCTCAGCCCGGACAGCCGCGCCAGCCCCGCTACCGTGTATTCCATAAACCCCGCCTCCTTTATATGCAAAGCATAAACCATGACGTTGCGTTAATGTCAAGGGGGTTTTTAAATATTTTTGGTCGCGCTATGGGAGGGCTCATTTGCCTTCCCAAGCCGGTCAACTTTATTCCTTAGCTCGCCGGTAATCATCAGTCTTTCGCAATACCTGTTTAAAACCCGACGGCATCACTCAGCAAATGAGATATCCCTGATCTCAACGAAAGCCGAAAACTGCAACCCGTAGCACACAAAATGCAACGCGCAATTGTGGTACCTTGAGATTATGTCCCTGACCTGATTTAACCCTATACCGCTGTGTTTCTCTTTTGTTGTATAGCCCATGGTCGTTATCTGCGACACTTCTATATCCGCCTTCACCGCGTTCGTGATTACGATCAGCTTATCACCAAACTGCTTTTCCTCAATAGAAAAACTGACGTTGCGTCTTTTTGTTTCGCGCGCGGCTTCAATCGCGTTGTCAAGGAGATTTGCCAATATCCTGCTTAGGTCGAAATTGTCCATGGAGATATCGTCAATCGGGCAGTGCAGCGCGATGTTCATAATGATCCCGTGCTTCTCCGCGCGTTCGCTTTTCTGTATGAGCAGCGAGCAGAGCGCGGGGTTCTGATCCATCATATTAGCTATGTCGAGCTGGCCCCCTGCCGCAACCGTAGTGCTAAGCAGCTTTTCGTGATATTGCTTCAACCCCCCGAGGTCGTCTATGGTTATGTATCCGCTGTAAGTCCCAAGGATGTTGTAAAAATCGTGCCTTACCGCGCGGAAATCGGCAATGACGTTGTTGAGCGTATTGATGTGCGCCGCGCTGTTCTGGAGGTTAACCGCATCCGCGTTGAGCCTCAGCCTCTGTATCGTCACCGCTATGGAGAGAACAAGGATGATGGTCACCATCAGCATGCCCCGCGCGTCGTTATCATAGGTCATCTGCGCGGCAGTCACTCCGGCATAGGCGAGAAACATGATGCCCGATATTGAAACTACGCTTTTGACAATTGAGCCGGAAAAGACATTGTCAGTCATCTTGACCACTACGCCATTCGATTTAAAGAGGCGAAGAATCACGCCGTAAAGCACCACATTTACCGCAGCGCCCGCAATCGCGGATCCCGCGTCGATCATGTAGTTGTATTGCCCTGCTGTCTGCTCGAAGAAAGAGAAATTCACAATCCTCGACAGGCAGAGCACGAGCAGCGCGAAGAGGTATATGCATAGCATCATGTTGATAACGCGATGTTTCGCTATTTTAAATAACTTTGAGCAGAAAAAAAACTCGATGAGATATAAGATAGGATTTGGAGTCGCAAAAATATATTCGTATATCCCCAGGCCTTGAAAGCCGTTAAGCGCGTAGGGGATGTATATTGTGAAAATCTGAATAACCACTAACGACAACGCGAAGAACAGCTTCATCAGCCTGGATATCTTCGCTGCGAAGAGAACCAGAAAGACTGATACGACGATGTAGGCGTAGATGAAATTAGCGATGTTCACAATAAAAAAGAGAAGAACCTCCATTGTGCGTGTATACGCGAAATCCGAATAAAAAAACTGCGGCAGCATCATAACCCCGCCTCCTCCCTGACTAATGCCAGGAGCGCGGGCAGTTCAAAAGGCTTTTTTACAAATCGATTCACAAGTCTGACGCCTCCCTGATCGCCATGGCTGCTGCCCGACATTGCGATAATCGGAATCGACTCCGCGTTTGCGGTTCCGCTTTCCCGGATGAGTCTGGCCATCTCAAAGCCATCCATAACCGGCATCTGAATGTCGACCAGAATCAAGTCGTAGCGCGTGGGCTCCTCCAGATATCTGTCGAGGCCAATCCGTCCGTTTTCAGCCAGATCGCTGAGTATGCCGTTCCTCTCCAGGTAGGTTGCGAGCAAGTCTGCGGCAAACCGGTTATCCTCCGCAATGAGGCATCTGCATACTACGGGATGACTCTCCATACGGTCAACCTCCGTCACACATCAGTGCTGCTTATCCTTTGTGCCTTTCCAAGATCGCCGCGATGGCGGCAATGCCCACCGGGATCGTATCCAGGAACGCCCCGATCAGGATCAGCCCAGGCGCGTCGTCCGTGTCCGCCGCCAGAAAAATTAAAGGCATCGCAAATAAAGCGTAAAGAGCGCTGAACACAATCGCGCTGTGACGAATTGCCCTCAAGCTTTTGGCCGCAAGGGTTCCGTCCCTATCAACGCTGTTGAGCAAAATCCAAAAGTGAAACATGGCGAAGAAACAGCACGCCGCCGCCGCATAAAGCCCTATGAACATCGGGTATCGCCAAAAAGCATGTGCCGGATAGAACTTTATCAAGAATGTCCCACATGCCGGCAGGACAAAAACGCACACCAGGAGACATGCGAGAGTGAACAAAAGCGCTACGATCCTCAGAATGATTACGGGCAGCTTTTCTCTCATTTTCAAAGCGCCTGGCAAATATACTGGCGAACCGATGTTTCGGCTTTCTTTTCCCATGTTTTTGCTCATGACTGCGCCAGCCCGTTTTCGGCTTCCGGAATCTGCGGCGCCCGTACCTTGCCAGCCATAACCAGCTCTCTCCGCGCACCAAGCGAAATCCCGCCGACGAGAAGCAGCGCTCCGGTGACGATAAGAAGCCACTCGATTTGGATGGTGTCTCCAAGCGGGCCAAACAGCGCCATGCCAAGCGGCATCCCCAACCCGTTGATCATTCCGATCGCGCTGAACACCCTCCCCATCATATTGGCAGGTACGTTCGTCTGCAACAGCGTCATGCTCGGAGTGTTGTACAGAGGCATGCTGCATCCGCAAAAGATCATCACTCCCAGATACAACCAGAAATTCGGGACTACTCCGAACAATACCGTGGCGGCGCCAAACAGCAGCCAGGCAAGCACCATGGTGTGCGCTTTGTTATTGAATCCTCCCCAGATGGAGATAAGGATGCCGCCTGCCATCATGCCGACGGAAAACGCGATTTCAATCGCTGTCAGCCGCCAGACATCATCACCGAACGAGCGTGTCACCTGCAGCGGCGTCAGCATCGCGGCGGGCGACGCCAGCACACAGAACGCCGCCGTGGCGATAAACAGCGTTTTAAGCCACGCCGCGCTTCTGATAAAGCGCAGTCCCTCCGCCATTTCATGGAAGTATGCCCTCGCTCCCGGAGCGTGCTCCCGCGTGGTGGTAACGCCGGAGACTTTAACGCAGAAGAGCACCACGGTGATACCGATGGCGGCGGTAATGACATCAATAAAGAAGATGGTTTCTATTGGCACAAATGCAAGCAACGCGCCCGCAGCCATCGGCGCGGCAAACATTGTCAGAGACTGCGCCGCGCTTTGAATCCCGTTGAAGCGCGCAAGGTGCTCCTCAGGAACGATCTTCGGAATCAGCGCACTGACAGCAGGCTGCTGCACTCCCTGCCCGATGCTTCGCGCCGTCACCGCGGCGAGGAGGAACCAAACGCTCTGAAATCCCGACGTATAGAGTATTGCGACGATGAGCGTGATCAGGGCAATCGCGCCGTCAGAGACGTTTACCAGAAACTTACGGTTATACCTGTCCGCCCAAACCCCGGCAAAGGGGGACACGAACACCAGCGGCAGCATCGCGGCACATGTGAAAAGAGCGATTAGACCGCCGGACTGCTCCTTGAGGGTGATATGCCAGGTGATTGCGTGGGAAACCAGCATGGAGCCGAACATGGACAAAAACTGGCCCGCAATGAACATGCCCGCGTTTCGCCTCCAGTTTTGGAAGGCTGACTTCTCTTGCATGGCCGCGTCTCCTTTGGTGATTATTACTCCGGCACTTATCAGTGGTAAACCAGACAGGCTTGATTTGCCGAAGGGCGCAATACTGATCCCGTCTCAGCCATACAAAGCAGCCGGCCTCAGTATCTCACCCTGTCCTTTTTATTCTTCCACAGCTCGAAGGCGCTTAGGCACTCCTCTCTGCCGGTCTGTGACATCTCTACGCGCCGCTCCCCGGTCTCGCCGCGAATAACATCGTATATAAACCTGTCATCGAAGCCCGCGTTAGCCGCGTCGTCAGCAGTACAACCATAGTACAGCCGCGGAATCCTCGCCCAGTGCACAGCGGCAAGGCACATCGGGCAGGGCTCGCACGAGGTATAGAGCTCGCAGTCGTCCAGTTCGAAGCGGCCCAGCTTTTGGGCTGCGGCGCGTATCGCGTTCATCTCCGCGTGAGCGGTTGGGTCTGCGGATAATATAACCGTGTTGTGCGCCGACGCGACAATCGCGCCGTTTCTGACAATCACCGCGCCGAACGGCCCGCCCTCTCCCCGCGCGACACCCTCGCCGGCCTCAAGCGCGGCCTTCTTCATAAACTCTGCGTTCACAGCGGATACCCCCCAAATTATTACGGCGTAATCAAACAGCAGCAAATACACATATGTCTCCAATGACACAATGCTTGTATAATTATACTGATATCAGTATAAAATCTGATTTATGCATTTACCTTGATATATTATAACATGGTTTATAAAAGCCCGCAATTCAAATTCCTCAAACTCCTGGATTCTCCTCCCTCCGCATTTATTGCGCCAGTCCTGTCGTTCCAAGCAAATGACGCTTGACATGGTGCCTGGGCGCATGGTATACTCAATTTTGCAAAATAAAGAAGGGCAAATCCCGCCCTCACCCGTGCGCTCAGCGCACTCGGGTCAATATGGTGTCATTATGGGTTTCGCCCATAATATGCTTGTTGCGCGGGAGGAGTTTGTCCAACCGCGTTTTTCTATTTTATTGGAGGTGATCGGGTATCGGCAACATGGCTCATCAAATCAACGAGGATATACGTGACCGGGAGGTGCGCCTCATAGACGAGGACGGCTCCCAGCTAGGTATTCTCCCGCTGAAGGAAGCGCTCAGAGTAGCCCAATCCAAAGACCTTGACCTTGTCAAGATCGCCCCGCAGGCAACCCCTCCGGTGTGCCGCGTGATGGATTACGGGAAGTTCCGTTTTGAACAGGCCAAAAAAGACAAGGAAGCGAGAAAGAACCAAAAGATCGTCGAAATCAAGGAAATACGGCTGTCCTCAGGCATTGACGCGCATGATTTTAACTTCAAGCTGAAGAACGCGCAGCGCTTTTTGCAGGACGGCGACAAGGTCAAGGTTTCGGTGCGCTTCCGGGGCCGCGAAATGGCTCACACCTCGATTGGCCAAGCCCAGCTCGTCAAGTTCGGGGAGGCGTGCGCGGAGCTGGCCAACGTCGAAAAGGCTCCAAAGCTGGAAGGGCGCAGCATGACCATGTTCCTTGCCCCCAAGCCTGCGACAAAACCATAACACAGGAAGGAGATATGTCCCATGCCCAAGCTAAAAACCCATTCGGGCGCGTCTAAACGCTTCAGTGTGACAAAAAACGGCAAAGTGAAAAGAGGTCACGCGTACCGCTCTCATATTCTGAACAAGAAGACAACCAAGCGCAAACGCGGTCTTCGCAAAGGCGCTTATTGCGATAGAACCAACGAACAGAACGTCAAGACTCTGATACCGTACATGTAACCCGAAGGGCGCAGCTGGCCGGGTTACAAAATATCCAAGGAGCAGCGCAGCGCACGACGCGGGATATTTTGTAACAAAGCGCAGGCGTTTGGCGCAGGCCCCGCGAGGGGCGAAGCCAAAGCCGGAGCGGCAGGCCGAGCGGAGCTTGACATTACCCGAAGGGCGCAGCTGGCCGGGTTACAAAATATCCAAGGAGCAGCGCACGACGCGGGATATTTTGTAACAAAGCGCAGGCGTTTGGCGTAGGCCCCGCGAGGGGCGAAGCCAAAGCCGGAGCGGTTGCCTGTCCGCAGGTTTGATCCTCATGACATCACACAAGATCATCCAATTGGAAGGAATGTTTAGAATATGGCTCGCATTAAAGGCGCGGTCACCACGCGCAGGAGACGCAACAAGATATTAAAGCTCGCCAAGGGTTATTGGGGTGCGCGCTCCAAGCACTTTAGGGTCGCCAACCAGGCGGTCATGAAGTCCCTTCAGTACGCATATATAAGCAGACGCCTTAAAAAGCGCGATTTCCGCAGACTCTGGATCACCCGCATCAGCGCCGGCGTGCAGCAGTACGGGATGAATTACTCCCGCTTTATGTACGCTCTTAAGAAGATGAACCTGAACCTGAACCGCAAGGTGCTGGCTGAGATGGCCGTCTTCGACAAGGCCGCGTTCGCGGCTATTGTCGAAAAAGCCAAATCCGCGTTATAATTTGTCATGCTTTTGCTGCGGCTGTGCGTAATAACGCGGCCGCAGCTACGTCATATTTGGGGCCCAAGAGCGCCCCGGAAAGGACAACGCCATGCAACGCGAACGAAGGAAAAAGGAAATCCGCACTCCATACGACGGGCTGCGGGTAATCTCGGCGCTCACACACGGCATAGGGGTATGGCTGTTCTCGGTCGGCATTGCGGTGTTGATCGTCATAGCCGCGTTTATGCACAGCGCACTGCACATAATCGGCTATTCGGTTTATGGTGTTACGCTTATTGGCCTGTACACCGCCAGCACCCTGTACCACTGCCTCAGGGTGCGCCCGAGCGGCAGGAAGGCGCTGCGCAAGCTTGATCATATCATGATATACATGCTGATAGCCGGGACATACACCCCTATCTGCCTGATAACGCTCCAGGGGGCCTGGGGCTGGAGCATCTTTGGGGTAATATGGGGCCTGGCCATCGCGGGCACAATTGTGAAGCTTTTCTGGCTCAGCGCGCCGCGCTGGGTATCCGCCATCGCGTACATTGGCATGGGCTGGATGGCGCTTATCGCGATAGTGCCCCTTGTTCAGACAATGAGTCCCGTGGCGCTGTCCCTGCTCGGGGCGGGCGGGTTTTTCTACACGGCTGGAGCCATTCTCTACGCGCTGCGCTGGCCGGGGCGGGAGCGCAGGTACTTCGGCTTTCACGAGGTCTTTCATATATTCATACTGCTCGGAAGCATATGCCACTTCGCGATGATGCTGTTTCTGTGAATATCACGCCGGAAGCATATTGCAGGAATTATTGAAGCCCGTCAAAAAGAGTAATGCTATTCTGTCTAAAACCTTAAAGCAAAAATTTGCAGAAGCTTGCCTTGGCAAGCTTCTGCAAATTTCTAAGCGGAGAGTTTTACATGGAGATAGTATTACATCCCCTGGCGCGTGAGTGTAAATGTGAAGCTGTAGCTCGGGAAGAGCTCGGGGTACTTGACGCCCTTCACCACGATATTGGCCCCCTCGGCCGCCACGGCGTCAATGGTCAGGTCTTTGCCCTCGGCCCTAAAGCCGGTCACCTTGATCCCGTCAATGGTTACCTCCGCCTTAGCGCTGTTGAGCGTTATATTTTCGGAGAAACGGACTATTGTCACGGCACCGAGTTCCGGAACAATAACCTCGGGAGCCCAGATGGAAGGTGCGAGGGTTTTAATGGGTACTTCCTTCCCGGCCGCCGTGGGGATTTCGCCGCCGTCGAACCAGGCCCTTATATCCGCGGGAGCCTTAATGAGACCGCTCGCTGCCCTGATTACAGCCATTCCCTTTGCGACCGGGGCGGAAGCGACAAGCTCACCGTCTACAAACAGGCCGGCGACAATGTCAAGACCACCAGGATTATACGCATTCACAGTCACCGGAATGTTGGCCGCGCAGTCTTCGACCAGGCTGGTAAAGCCGCTGTAGTCGACGGAGATGATCTTCGAGGTAAGGGTGATGGTTATCGCGGCTCTCTCGTCCGGGACATAG
This sequence comes from Oscillospiraceae bacterium, assembly GCA_031556035.1. Classification (GTDB taxonomy): domain Bacteria; phylum Bacillota; class Clostridia; order Oscillospirales; family UBA929; genus JAVBTT01. The sequence continues at coordinate 13,697 of JAVBTT010000023.1, read as the reverse complement.
CTGAGCTTGCCGTCCGCCGAAATACCGACGACCAGATAGCTGTACTGAGTACCCGCCGACGCCGACGCGTCAATCAGGTTCTGAGCACCGGTCACAGCGGCCACCGGTTCGTAGCCAATCGCTCTGAGAGCCAGCTCCGTGGTGTTGGACAATGTGCCCTTCGGGGTGAGATCAATCTCAGCCAGGTTGTCAGAGCCGGTTCTGCGCCACAGCTGGTGGCCGGCGACGCCGTTGCCGTAGAGCCCATCGTTGGCAGGTGTGTAGCTGAACTCCACATTGTTGTCGGAGTTCCATACCTGCTTCAGGTCGCGCGCCGTTATGACGTCCTGGGAGGGCAGATAGCTCGGGTTCGGGGGCTGGTTGTAGACCGCTTGCTGGGCCAGGGCGCTGCTTTTGTACTGAGAATCCTCAAACATCCAGGGCAGCACATAGTCGGTCTGGATCGTAGTTTGATATACGCGCAGGACGCTCTGGTCAAAGGCGTCACGGAGGATCATTTCCTCGCGCCAGTCGCCCAGGAAATCGCCCTGATAGTTCGGGTTGCCCTTTGTGCCGTTGATCGTAAAGGCCTCGGTGGTCTCAAACAGAGTTATTTCACGGCCAAGCACCCAGTCCATCTTGGTAATATTGGTCGAGATGGGCCTGTAGCCGCCGGATTCCAGGAATGTGTGATCCTGCATTTCCTTCAGCAGGTCACCGGACCAGAAGATTGAGAAGTTCATTGAGCCGCTGAGATCAGAGGCCTTCGTCATGTTGCCGTAGTCGACTATGCTTGAAGCGTTTCTTCCCAGACTGATGCCGGGGTTCTCCGTTGAGTAGGCACCGCCGTAGCGCGTATCCCAGTTTCCGTCGGCGGAGTGCGGAGCCTTGCTGCCCCAGAACTCGGCACCTCTCCAGTTCGGGAACGCGTCTATCGCCAGGCCGCGTCCACAGTCGCCGTTTGCCTGGTAGCCAGCGACTATCGTGCCGGTGAGAGCATCGCGCACGAAGCAGTGGATGACTTGGGTGCTGCCCTCAATGACCTGCATAATGTACTGCCGAGGTTGTCCGTTGGTCTGCGCCCGCAGTTCCTCCACGGATATGCCCAGCAAATTGGCCAGGATATCGTCGGGGACCCAGTTGCTGATGTGCATGGCGTCGCCGTGAGCTATGTTGTTGTAGAAGCCGGATCCGGTCTCTGTCCAGACATGGACGGCGTTGGTTCTCATCAGCGTCAGGTCGCTGTTGTAAATCGAACCGCCGAAGACGATCTCATCCCTGCCGTCGCCGTTGAGGTCGATGCCCATCATCTGGTGGTTGGCGTTGCCGCCGGCGCTGCCCGCGCCTATTTGCGTCGTGAATACCCCCTCACTGCTGAGGCGGTACGCTCTCGGCCTGTTATTGGCGTTGATGGCGTACTGGCCGCCCGTCACGAAGACCGGGCGCTGATCGTGGCCGTCCAGCCACGCCACGGTGACGTTTTCGCGTCCGTCGTCGCTGCCCTTGGTGTGCTGGGTGGCGTCGATGATTTCGCCGGTCTTGCCGTCAATCGCGATGACGCGGGTGATTCCGCCGGGGCCGTTAATGGGCACGCTGGCGTGGGTCTCGTCGATCACGTGCCCGGTTTTGACCAATGTCAGGTCGGTGCCGTCCAGGCTCTTGTAGGTTGTGGTGCCTTGGGCTCCCAGGAATATCATCTGGGAGTACCCCCAGCCCGCGAAGTCCTCCACGCCGAACTGGGAGTAGTGCGCGCCTGAGCGGACGCCCCTGCCAAGGTCAACGCGCCACAGCAGCCGGGTTTCGCCTGTTTGCCAGTTGACCTTGTAGCCGTCATAGAACGTGGTGCCTGTCTCCAGGTTCGTTCTGGAGGTGTCCTGTGCGTTGGTTGGAGCCCACTTCACGACCATATCCATAGAGCCGTCGCCGTCCAGGTCGCCGAGCAGCGAATCGTTGGCCTCGTAGCGGGCGTATTCGCCTGCGGCGCTTCCGAGTGTCATATGCTGGTCGGCGGGCTTGTACACTTGCAGCCTGAGGAAGAAATCGCTCCAGACCACCGTGTCGCGGGCAAGGAGGTTCTGCGCCGCGTCCCCGGTTCCCACCACGCGGTAGAGGCTGTACTGGTCTCCGGCCGGATCAACCAGATTTGTAACACTAAGGTCGCTGGCGATCAGTTCCCATTCGGCTCCCGAGTCTTTGCGGTAGAGGGAGAATGTGGTGTTCAGGGCCTCGTCTGCCCCGTACCAGCGCCAGTTAAGATAGACGCCGCTGGTGAGCTCCTCGCCGTCGGGTCCGGTGGCCGAGACATTGATCTCCGCGCCCTTGTCGCCTCCAAGGTATACCGCCGACAGCGCGCGGTCTTTGCCCTGCGCCATCGATATGGCGGGTATGCTTGAGGGATAGAACGCGGCCGACATAACGGCACCCGTGCCGCCGGGACTCATGGAGACAAATTTGTAATAGGTCCGCAGATTGGAGCTGAGCCTGCTGTTGACGTCCGTGTAGGATGTGCCGTTAACCTCGGCAATCAGCTCATACGGGCCGCTCTCGTACCAGGAGCGGTAGACGGCGTAGCGATCAACCGCCGGGTCGTCGACCGTAACGGCGCCCCAGTTCAGCTCGTATTTGCCGTTGTTGGGCAGTATTGTCACGTCAGTCACGAGTCCTGACGGCGGCAAAAGGCCCGCTTCGTTCATGACAAGCGTGAGCGGTTCGCTCCTTATGGTGCGTACGCCGTCCACAGCCGCCTCCGCGGTCACGGTGTATGTAGCGTTGCCGCGAGGCACGGTGAACGTATGGGCGCCCGCAGCGCTGGCGGTTCCGGCAGCGTATTCCACTCCGGTGGCGTTGTCTTTCGCATAGACGTTGAAGACTATGTTGTTCGCTGGAAACATTGGGGTATACGCGCCGATGGTCATTCCGAACGAGCCTGTGCGGGGCTGAGGATTGGTGATATCGCTGATTGCGGGCTTCGGGCAGGCGGAGTATGTCCGGAGATCCAAATTGTCAATGCGTGTGGTCCAAGTATTGCCGCCGTTGGGCGCCATCAGGGAGAAGCTGCGGAATGTGCCGTCAACGGCCTCTCCTTCCTCCAGGAAGGGCGCGTCCACAACATTTGTGTATGTAACGGTTCCGTCAAGATTGGTGACCAGGAGGTCGAGGGTGTTGTTTCTGAAATTGAGGTCGACGTTAACGGTATACCACTGGGTGTTGGAGCCCTCGGCGGTGTTGATCTCCGTTACCCCGGGCTGGCCGACCCGCATTGAGTGGCTTGTGCCCTGGATGGGGGGAGTCGTATTCTCAACGGTGTCGCTGGTCAGGGAACCGACCCTGTAATAGACCCCTGCGCTGTGTACGGCAAAGGTGAGGTACTTTGTCCAGAACTCCTCAATGGAGCCGTCCTGCGTCGAGCTGTCCTTCAACCCCAGGATTCCTCCGGCGCTGGGCGCGGCGCCGGGATACCAGTCAAATTTTATGTTGATCCGATAGTCGGATTGGAGCGGCTCTATAAGGTGAAGGCGGGACGCCCTCGCGCTGGAGCCGCTTGGCACGTACGCGGCTGTTCTGGTCTCGTTGCCGCTGCCGGCGGGACCATTGGAAAGGCTTTGATTGATCCTGTTGTTTGTCCACATCCTGTCGTTTTCGCTTGGCCGGATTTCCCAGGCGCCGGGTGAGAGGGTCCATGGCCACTCATAAGACAGATTTGTCTCAAAGTCTTCGGTGAGCCTGTATGTCAGCTCACCGTCGCCGCCTCCGCTGTTTGGCGCCGCCAATGTGGCCGGGATAAATGATAGGACGAATACAAATGCCATAAGCAGTGATAACCCGCGTTTGGATTTGCCACGCATGGATGTGTTCATAGTTCCCTTCTCCTTCGGTTTTTGATTTGCCGCAGATCAAGATTTTGGATGACGCAAGTTGAATGTGTCGGGAAACATCCTCTCCGGCGCGCACCACCTCCCCTGTTCTGTATTTTATACTCATGTCATGTTAAAGAGCAGATGCGTCATAATCGGAAAACCTTGCCGCGGCGAGCTTTTGCCGATTTGCCGATTATTTAGTCTGCTCTTTAAAAAGATACAAGTATAAACGCTCGGGCAATCTCTGATGATTATCGAACACGTCCCAGTCCATTTACCATTTTGCACATTTAATTATTACCATAATAAACTATTTACATCACATGAATCAAGCTATAATCGGCCATATTATACAAAAAAACGACCATTAATACTAATCCCATGCTAAAACCTTCCTTCCAAAAATTTACAGGAGCTTGCCGTGGCAAGCTCCTGTAAATTAATACTATCAGGGTTTAATCGTTGGACCAATAAATAATAATCAGCAGTTTGAGATTATTTTTTCTTCCCCAGGGCTGCGCCCGCTCCAAGCAGGGCAGCTCCGGCCAGGGCAATCATTCCTCCCGCCGGGAAGCCGCCTGTGTAGGGGAGGTCCTCAAGAGGAATATCATCCTCATCTATGTCGGTCTCCTCGGGCGGAAGAGCGGGGGTCGGGCTCAGCGGTATTTCGTCGTCGGGGGGCAGGGTCTCCTCCTCTTCGGTGGTCGGGGGCGGAGTTACCTCCCCGTCCTTCGTGTAGTAGAAGGTTATGACAATGTTCTTTGTGAAGGTTCCGATCAGCGCGTCCCCGGTGTGCTCTCCGGTGTAGGTGTAGCCGCTGATCACCGCGGGATTCTCTCCGTAGCCTGAATCTTCGGCGTGGCCGGAGGAGTATTTCCGGGTCTTGAGAACCTGATCGGTGCCCTTCTCAAGGTAGTTGACGGTAATGGTGTAGCTGTGGGGAGTGGGCGGGTCATAGGGCTCATTGACCGTCACGGTCTGGTCATCCTTGTCGCTCAGCTCTCTGTCGTCGTAGACGGCCTTGACGGTGGCCTCGTTTTTGTAGCTGCCCTCCGCATTCATGCTCGCGGTGTACCTGATGATCACGGTGGCGCCGGACGCGAGGGCGGCTATCTCAAAGTATCCCTCAGTCTCGTTGTAGACAGCCGCGCCGACCGGCTCAACGGTGAAATTCCTGTAGTCCGGGGTGGCGCCCGCCTGCATGGTATCCCTGACTGTAACATCCTTCAGGTCAACGCTTCCTCCGTTGTGTACCGTCAGGGTGTAGGCAAAGCTGACCGGGCCATCTCCGATGGTCTTGGAGGCGGCGTCCACGCTCTTCTCAATTCCGAGCTCTGGGTCTTCCACAACCGCCTCGGCGTCATCGCTGACCTCGACCTTGCTCTCCTTGTATTCGCCGGTCAGGGTGGCGTTGTTTTCGTATTCGCCGACCCTGTCGACCTCAACCGAATAGGTGATGGTGACGGTCTCCCCGGGCTTCAGGGAGCCGATCGTGAACACGCCGCTCGCCTCGTCGAAGTCGTACGCGTCGCTCACGTCGTACTTGACCGAGCTGCCGTCCGGCTTGCCTGTGAATACATCCGTAACCTTGACATTGCTCAGCGTGCGGTTGCCGGTGTTTTTCACGACAATTTTGTACTCTATGAACGCCTTGCCGTCAATCAGCAGCCTCTTCGGGGTTTCAGCTGTCTTCTCAATCTCCCCGCCGATCACCGGCTTTATGTAGCTGTTTTTGACAGTGATGCAGCCGCAGCGAGTTCCGTTGACGGTGAGCTTTACGCCCTGCGGATAGTAGCTTGCCGACCAGTCCTCGCTCTCGCCGAGCTCCCTGACGCTGTAGGTGCGGTCAAGCTCCAGGCCGCTGTAGGTGTGCTGCCATTTGTTGCCCGCGTTCAGCTCAACCTGGCTGTTTTCGACAGGCTCTCCGTCCTTATAGAGGACGACCGTGACCGAGGAGGGGACAGTTACGTCGTCCCTCTTGCTGTAATTCCATTTTTTTGTTACCGTCAGCTTGCCGGTGGGGAGCTGGAAGGTATTGGTCACGGTAATCGTTGAGCATTTGCACTTCTCAAGCTGAACCTCCGCCGAATAAGAGGCTGTATAGTCCTGGACGGCGCGCTCAACCACATAGTAGGTATAGGTGTTGCCGTCCCTGTCATAGAGGGGAAGTCCGGAGAAGACGTGGCTCCAGGCGTTCTGCCTGCTCAGGGTGTAAGAGAGGCGGAACCCTCTGTCAATTGCGGTGCCGACCTTGCGGTACAGGTCAACCGTCACGCTTGACGGGTTGTCGGCCTTGGGATAGGCTTCCTTGTTCCACTTTTTGACGACCTTGACCGAACCGGTGGGGACTTTATAGGTATTCTTTACGGTTATCTCGCCGTTCTGATTATCCTTGCCGATACTGACCGGCGAGCCGTTGTCAATAGCGTAGTCGCCAAGCCCCGCGCCGCTCTCCCGCGCGTAGTAGACGGCGTTGAGGTCAAGCCCCTCAAATACGACGTAGCCGACACTTGTCTCAAGGGTCTTGGTTCCCACCGGGGTTCTGCTTCCGACCCTGTAAAGGGTTATCTCAATGGAAGCCGGACGGTTGGGGTCAACGCTGCCGAGCCACTTTTTAATGACCTTCACGCTGCCCTTGGGGTCTGTATAGGTGTTTTTAATCCTGTAGTATACGGTTTCCGTGTTCGAAATAGTTGCCGGGGCGCCCGTGAGGTCCTCGCCGTCATAGTACGGAACATCCTGCTCGGTGACGTAATATTGGGCTCCGGCCTCAAGGCCCTCAAAGGTGTGGGACCAGGAGGGCCCCTTCACTTCCACCAAATCGCCTACAGGCTCGTCGGAAAAGGTGCCGTCGCCGTTGTCGATGCCGTCAACCCTCCAGAGCTGGATATAGACGCTCGCGGGGCGCTCGTTCTTGGGGTTGCAGCCGTGGCTCCAGCTCTTGATGAATTTCAGCTCGCCAACGGTGCTTGTATTGTAAACCGTGAAGCTCGCCTCTCGGGTTTCCGCGCTCAGGGCCACCCCATCCTCGTCGGAGTATGTGGTGTCGAAGCCCGCGACGGGCTCCTCGCGCACGCCGTATGTACAGCCGAGCTCAAGGCCGGTGAAGGTGTATGTCCATGCCTCATCCCCGGTTTTGCCCGCGATCGGCATTTCGACCGACAGATAATCCGCGCCGTCCTTTGTCAGCCAGATCGTAATGCCCTGCGCCTCGCCGGTCCAGGACTTGATGACCGTTACGGAGCCCGAGTCGTTGTCATACCCGTTTGTGTCGCTGAGCTCGCCGCTGCGGGTATCCTTGTCGAGCGTGACCTCGTCGCCCGGGTTTTGCTCGGTGTAGCCCACGGGGACGTCCCCGGCGGCCTCCTCAACGGTGAAGGTTCCGCGCTCGGCCTCAATATCCAGCGTCCACTGCGCGGCGTTTGCCGCGCCGCTGAGCTCGTATCTTCCGTAGAGCTCCCCGCCCTTGTAGACCGTGAAGAACACGCTCGCGGGGCGGTCGCCGAACTCGTTGAGATTGTCGTCCCAGTTTTTGACCAGGGTGAGGGTGAAGTCTATATCGTCTATGTCATTTATCAGAGTCAGAACCAGGTCAGTGCCGTAGACCAGCTCGCCGGAGAGCTTCGAGGCCCCGTTGAGGCTGTAGTCGGCCGGAACCGTCTCGTCGATTGCGTGGGTGCCAAGCTCCTGCTCCTCAAAGACATATTCCCAGGTATAGTCGTCGACATAGTTGTCGGTACCGTTCATTGAATAGTTGCCGCCGTCGTAGGTGAACGCCAGCTCCTCGGGACGGAACTCCTCAAAGCCCGTGTCGTTCCATGTCTTGCGCACTATCACCCTGCCCGTCTGGGCGAAGGTGTTTGTTATGACGAGCTGCTGAACCGGGTCGGTTATCGCGAGCACCACGTCGTCCGAATAGGTGGTAAGGAAATGGCTGTCGCCCAGTGCGCTTATCTCGGCCACCTTGTAGGTCTTCCCCAGCTCCAGCCCGCTGAAGGTGGCGCTCCAGCCGCTGTCCTCGTCCAGGGTGGCGGTGCGGCCGTCTATGTTTACGAAGCTGTCGCCGGACTTGACCATGAGCTGGATGTCTATGGGCTCCTCCTTGCCGTCCGGGGTTGTTATCCATTCCTTGGCCACCTTGAGGCTGCCAAGCGGATGGTACGTATTCGTAAATATTTTCCCGTTGCCCGAGATGTCGTATGTGCCGTTCTTGTAGACCGTGACGGTGCGGACGGTCGTGTCGTACGTCCAGAAGGCGGGGGCTGTTCCCTGCTCTTTCAGGTAGAAGGTTTTGCTGGATTCCCCGGCGCCGAATTTCAGATAGCTCGACGGGATCGTGATGGTCGCGGTATCGCTTGACGCGGTCGTTATTTCCGCGGTGGCAATAGCGGCTCCGCTGAGATCGGCGTACAGCGCGAAGCTGTAGCTGGCGCTCGCGGCGGGATAATTGATCACCTCAGAGACAACATTCTTTGTCAGGACTATGCTTATCGGCTGGAGTACGGTGCAGCTCAGCAGTATCTCGCCGTGGTTTGTGAGGAGCTGGGTCTGCTGCGCCGTGGTGTTATAGCAGGGGTTGCCCTCGACCGGAGTGAATACTGCCCTGTTGGGGTTTGAGGCCCCGGCCTTGCTGTCCAGGTTTGTATAGAAGGTGCCGGCCGCGTAAGAGCTGCTCTTGAGGCGCACCTTAAAGGTGACCGTCGCCGGGGCCGGGCGTTCAGGGGTCTCGCCGGGGTTTGCGGTCTCCCATGCCGACGAGCTCCAGCAGGGCAGGTTTGTCACGTTCCAGGTGAGGACGCCGTTGCTGTTGGTCAGGCCCGCGATTGAGCTTATGTCGGAGGCGAGCTCAAAACCCTCGCCCAGCGCGTCGGCGACGGAGAGCGTCTCGACGGGCCCGTTGTTGTTGAGTATGCTGTTTGTAATCTGCTCAAAGGCCCTGATAATCTCGTCTATACCGGTGTCGCTCGTGTAAAAGCCGTCGTTGTATGCCCACTTGTCGTCAAACGCTGTTTGCGCGGTCGTCCACTTGTATTCAACGAGGCTGTCCTGCCGCGAATATGTCAGTGTGCGCTCCCTGCGGGCGGCGGCGTTTTCGTCGGTTGTGATTGAGGAAGTGCCGCCCGTGCCGGTGCGGTAGGTATACGCGCTCGTCGTCAGAGGGCTGCCCCAGGATACGCTGTTGCTCGGAGTTGTCTTGTTGGAAGGTCTTGTCTCGGTCTGGCTGTAAGTCCTGTCAAGAGAGGAGTAGCTTCCCCAGGCTGTAACCCAGCTTCCGTCGGTGTTCGTGGTCTGTACGCTGCTCCACGCTCTCCAGGTGCCGCCGCTCTTGCTCCTGGTCTGGTATTCCAGGGCCGACCTTGTCTGCGTGGCGGTTCCTGTCCTGACCTCCCCGGTGTAATAGCTCGGGCGCAGGGTGGTCAGGATGGCGGTGTTGTCCGCGTCGGGGTTCATGGAAGCGCGTTGCTGCTTGCCTTCGGTGGTGTTGGCGGCGGAAATGTCAAAGCCTATAGTATAAATTTTCAAGCCCTCTATGTTCTCCTTGGCCTTGGCCGCTTGAAGAACGGTCATGGAGGAGTAGTTCTCATTGAAGCTTGCGCTGCTGGCGCCCACCCTGTTGCCGCTCGCGTAGTCGGTGTCCTTTTCGAGCACTCTGTTATAGGCAACCGTGGGGACGCCGTCTGTGAGAAGAATAATGATAGGTGCGGCTTCCTCTCCGCCGCGGCTGGCCAGCGCCCCGCGCCCAGTCAGCGTTTTTTCGGCCAGATATATCGCCTTCTGCGTATTTGTGTACTGAGTGGGCTGGTTGACTCCGCCCACCTGCCCCGGGCGGTTGTTTGTTCCGGAAATCCTGTTGCTGTTTGCGTCAAAGCTGTAGCTGACTGAGGCGTCCGTACCGTAGGTGACCAGCGCCACCCGGTTGTTGCTGAGCGCTCCGCCTTCTATTTGCGCGGCCTTGAGTATGTCCTCGGCGGCTTTTCTGGCGGCGGCTTTGGCGTTGGTCCACTTTGTGCCGTTCATGCTGGAGGAACCGTCCAATATGATCACGACGTCGACATACTTGCTTCTGCTTGTGGTCTGTTCGGTTCCAAACTGGCGTCCAAGCGCACTGAGGGTTATGTCAAAGGTGCCGTCGGCGTTCGCAACAACCGATTTATCGGTCCAGACCTGACCGTCGGCCATCGATGAGGGAGGCTGAGTGACGGCGTCGGCCTTTGATCCGAACTCGTAGTCGCCGAGGGTTCCACTCTGCTGCCAGTCGGAATTGGCGTTCGCCTGGAAGTTGAAGGGCACCATCGCGATGACGAGGAGTAACACGAGCGCGTTGGCCAGCATTCTTTTTACCTTCATGTGGGTACACTCCTTAAAATATTTTTATTGTTTTCCCCGATTGACAACGGGGTTGCTTTATGTCTGTAATCGTAGCACGGCCATCCCCCGGCTGACTACTACACAAACGGGTGGTTTATCCCTGCCGGACGGTTTTGAGGGGGTGGTTTTCAACAAAAAAAACCCATCCCCTATGAAAGGATGGGTAGGTTTTGGGGTAGATAACGCTTGTTTGCAGCGTTCCGGCGACAATTCCCTGATTATATCCAATACTCCTTGTTAAAACATATATTATAATAAGCTGGCACCAGCATAAAAATCAGGCAGAAAACAACGCAAAGCCCTTGCTTTCCGGCAAGGGCTTTGGTCATTAATAGGAGGGGAAAAGATGAAAACAACTTCTGCGAGTCAAGCAGTCTGGCATCTGCTCATCTCATTGATTAGAGTCTACCACCCGTCTGTTACAAAACAATACTTCAGATATTACAATTATATTAAATCATGTTAAAAGTCTTTGATTTAACTCGGGAAATTGCTTTATGGGTGAGCGGTGTCACTTTCCCCGCAACCGCAGGAAAAAATACCTCAAAAGAGCCGAAGCCTCCTCCGCCAGCACCCCGCCCGTCAGCAGAGGGGTGTGATTGTAGCGGTGGTCAAAGAGATTTAACACGCTTCCGCAGGAGCCGGCCTTGGGGTCCGCCGCCCCGAATATCACATGGCTCACCCTGGAATTTATGACAGCGCCCGCGCACATCGGGCACGGCTCCAGGGTTACGTACAGCTCGCAGCCGTCAAGCCGCCAGCTTCCCAGCCTGCGGCATGCCTTTGAGATCGCGATGAGCTCCGCGTGGGCCAGCGCGTCCTTGTCTGTCTCACGGCGGTTATAGCCCTCGGCGATAACCGCCCCCTCCCTGACTATGACACAGCCCACGGGAGCCTCTCCCTCATCCGCAGCCTGCCCGGCCAGCTCCAGCGCACGGCGCATATATTCCTCGCGCATAACATCAATCCTCTGTATGCAAAAAAATAAAGCAGGTAAACCTGCTCTTTTGAAATAGGAGGGGACATGTAAAACTTACGCACGCCTGTTTGTTGGATTACTGCCTGCGTAAATATAATATCCCTCAGATATTACAAAAGATGAGCCCAAATATTAAATAAGCTTTAAATATCCTTGGAACGTTCGTTTGCTTTTCGGAAAAGTCTGTGATATAATATAAAAACCATGTACAAGGAGATGACTGGTATGAAAAAGCTTTCCTACAAACAGCAGGTGATATACGATTTCATAATAACCTTCACAAGGGATCACGGATATCCGCCCTCGGTGAGGGAGATTGGCGAGGCGGTGGGGCTGCGCTCGCCCTCCACCGTGCACACCCACCTCAAAACCCTGAAGGCACAGGGGTACATCAACAAGGACGACCGCAAGACAAGGGCTATCAGCACCGGCTCCGGGCGCTCGCCGGCGTGGATACCCATACTCGGCGAGGTGACCGCGGGAAGGCCTATCTTCGCCGTTGAGCGGGATATGGGAGTTCTTCCTGTGGCGGCTGCGCGGCCGGAGGACTACTTTGCCCTCAGGATAAAGGGCGACTCAATGATAGGCGCGGGGATATTGGACGGGGACGTAGTGGTGGTCAAAAGGCAGCAGTCCGCCGACTCGGGGCAGATAGTTGTCGCTCTGCTTGAGGATGAGGCGACGGTCAAGCGTCTACTCGTCAAGAACGGCGAGATATGGCTGATGCCTGAAAACCCGGACTACGAGCCCATAGACGGTTCAAACTGCGCTGTTCTGGGCGTTGTGAACAAGATTGTAAGGGATATGTAATACCAATACCTGTTTAAAACCTGACGGTATAATTTGCATAAGCCTGCTGCGGCAATCTTCAGAATGAAGACAAAGCCATAACCGCTCTCCCTTTCGCGGCAGGTTGACTGCCGCAGGTGTGAGGTGTTATTATACGATATGTGCCTTAATCCGGCAAGAATTTTAAAAATAAATAGCAAGGGGGACAAGCATGGCGCAGTTCATAGCCGAGCCTTTCCGCATCAAGATGGTTGAGCCCGTCAAAATGCTGACGCGGGAGCAGCGCGCGGAAAAAATAAGGGAAGTTGATTACAATGTTTTCGGCCTCAGGGGGGAGGATGTCTATATCGATCTGCTGACGGACAGCGGGACAAACGCGATGAGCTCCGGGCAGTGGTCGGCCCTCATGAGGGGGGACGAGGCGTACGCAGGCGCGTCCAGCTACTACCGCCTGACGGAGGCGGCCGCGGATATTTTCGGATACTCATACTGCCAGCCGGTTCACCAGGGCAGGGCCGCCGAGAAGGTGCTGCTTCCGCTGTTTCTGGGTCGGGGCAAGTACGCAATCTCTAACATGTTTTTTGATACCACCAGGGCGCATGTCGAGCTTGCCGGAGCCCGCGCGGTGGACTGCTCGGTTCCTGAGGCCTCGGACACCTCGCTGCGCGCGCCGTTCAAGGGAAACATGGATGTTGGACGCCTTGAGGAGCGCATTGTTGAGCTGGGCGCTGAGAACATCGGGCTTGTCGTGATGACTGTAACGAACAACTCCGTCGGGGGCCAGCCTGTATCCCTTGAAAATATGCGGGAGACGTCAGGCGTATGCCGGAAATACGGAATTCCTCTCTGCATCGACGCGGCTCGCTACGGGGAAAACGCGCAGTTTATCAAGCTCCGTGAGGAGAGCTGCAAAAATATGTCCATCCGCGAAATCGTCCGCGAGTTTTTCTCGCTGGCCGACATGTTCACAATGTCCGCCAAGAAGGACGCGATAGTCAATATGGGCGGGCTCATAGGCGTCAGGGACGGAACCTCCGAGCTTGTTTTGAAAATTAAGGCGAACTGTGTGTCGTACGAGGGCTTCTATACCTACGGGGGCCTGAACGGGCGTGACCTGGAGTGCCTGGCGGCAGGACTGTACGAGGGCCTGGATGAGGACTATCTGAGCTACCGAATAGGTACGATGGAATATATCGCGGAGCGGCTGGACGAATACGGCATTCCGTACCAGAGCCCTATCGGCGGGCACGGGGTGTTCCTGGACGCGAAAAAATTCTACCCCTCAGTGCCGTATTATGAGTACCCCGGGCAGCTTCTGACCGTTGAGCTGTACGTCGAGGCGGGGATACGCGGCTGCGACGTGGGCTCGTACATGCTCGGGAACGACCCTGACACGGGAGAGCAGATTGAGTCCGCTAACGAGTTTACACGCCTCGCGATTCCACGCAGGGTCTATACGCAATCGCATCTGGACGTCGTGATAGAGGCGGTGAACGCGGTATGGGCGCGCCGCGAAGAGATAAAGCGGGGCTACAGGATAACCTGGGAACCGCCCGTTCTGCGGCACTTCCAGGCAAGGCTTGAACCGATAGGACGGTAACGCTTTCCGGCATGGTCGGTTTTTCATTAATACCTGAGGCGGGGGGCTGCCCCTGGTGCGGCCCGCCGGCGTGCGTGCGGGTTTTAAAATGTAGGAGGGTTGTATATTATTATTAAGGGTGGTA
>JAVBTT010000011.1:0-81673 GCA_031556035.1 Oscillospiraceae bacterium | reverse complement strand
TAGCGTCATCCGTTTGTAATTGAGTATATTGAGTATTCTGACCTTGACTCCGGATCGCCCGAAGGCGGTCGAGACGTAGATTCTCTTGTCCTCCGCAAAGCGCAGAAGAGTACCTGCGTAGGCCTTTCGGTCGCCGCTTGTGTAGTTATTTCGGCGTAGAACTGCCTCGTCGCAGCTCTGCTCCATGTCGGTGAAAAACGCTTTCAGCAAAACCCACACAAGCGGATTAAACCAGTGGACGCAGGCGACGGTGATGGCGCACACCCGCCAAGCGTTGTCGAGCCGCCTGCGGTGGATATTCTCGTGCGCCAGAACCATCCTTCCCTCGGCGCTCTCCGGATCGAGGGAGGACGGCAGGATGATTTTCGGGCGAATGATGCCAACGAGCACGGGAGACAGCAGCATATCGGACTTGTAGATGTTGTCCCTAATCCGCACAGCCTTTTTCAGCTCGGAGCGGGTCAGTGCGTATAGAATGATAGCCGCCAGTATCGCCGCCGCCGCCACGATCAGCCAGACAACTGACCCGACGGTGAAGATGCTTCGCAAGGACTGCGTTTTATACTCGATTGGAGCATACTGTTCGGCGGCGCCTATATAGTTCATTGCCGTCCAAAGCTCTGGCGCGGGCAGCGTTATCGTCCCCTGTGTGATTGTCTCAATGGTGACAAGGCGCTTCACGAGATTGCCGGTGTAGTTGAAAAGGCTCCAGCCTGTCGAGAGCGTAAACGGCAGCACAAGCCGGAAAAACGCAAGTGCCCACAACGGGTACATGATGCGCCTCGGCAGCGGCTTTATCAGCCGTATGAGAAGGAGCGCGGCGATCACGAAGCTGCCGGCGATGCTCATATTCAGAACAAAGTAAAAGAACCCGTCCGGCATGAGACTCACTCCTTTTTGCCGCGCTCGTCAATCAGCTTCTTGAGCTCTTCGGTTTCGTCGGGCGACAGAGTGCCGTCGGACATAAAAGACGAAAACAGCGCTTTTACAGAACCGCCGAAAAACGAGCGCACGACCTCTCGCGCCTCCTCGCGTCCGGCGTCCTCACGAACGATCAGGCTGCGGCAGGTAAAACCGGGCTCGCTTCGCTCTATCGCGCCCTTGTCCACCAGCTTTTTGATGACCGTATATGTCGTGTTTTTATTCCAGCCGATTCTCTCTGCTGCAAGCAGCGAAAGCTCCTTTGCCGTCACTCCGTCGTTTTCCCAAAGGAGCTCCATCAGCTTGAGCTCGCCGTCGAACAGCTTTATCTTCTCCATCACCGTGCCTCCAGACTATTGCAATAGTTTATTATAGACTATCACAATAGTCCGAAGATGTCAAGGCATTAGCATAATTCTATTTAAAACCTTCCGTCTAAAAAGTTGCAGAAGCTTGCCGCGGCAAGCTTCTGCAACTGAAGGAATCGGACTCGACTCATCCAAACTCTCTAAAACGCTCCCTTCACAAGCCCCGGCAGGCGGGACGGCGGGATGTCGGCCGCTAGCATGAGCGCGGACAGCGCGAGGGTCATTTGCGGCCTTCCGTTTGGAGGGAGCGGAATATCCTGCCGTTCAAGCCTTTTTCCGCCTAATGTAACAATTTCCCTTTGCAGGGACAAAACCTGGTAGTCCCCGCTGACGCTGGAAAATGTGAGCGTATCCCGTGGACTGTGCCCATAGGTGATGAGTTGCTTCGCTCTCGCGCGGCATTCCGGAGGAGCGATTACCGTCGGCGCGTCGGGTTGCTCGTCCTCATCATGTCCGGGCATAACGAGAGCCGCGTCGGGCTGTTCGTCCCCCTCGCAGTACCGGGCTATATTTTCAGGAAGAGCGGATAAAATATTCCGGTCGCCATAAACGAGAATTTTAAACACCAGTATCACCTCCCTGAAAGATTATGCCCAACAGAGCACCAATTAAAATAGGAAGATTTACACAGTGCGCGTATTGCTTTTTTTGTCGAATCCCTGTAAAATAGTTGACATAATGATTTTACGGTCAATGGCGCTCCGCGCCGGTTGCCCGGTTGTGAGGTTGCGTTATGAAAAGACTGCCGGCGCTGTGCCTTTGCCTGATTATGCTGTTTTCGGCCTGCTCGAAGGCCTCGCCGTCACCTGAGGAATCCCCGGAGCCGTCGCCGTCGCCTCTTGAACTTCCGTCCCCGTCGAAAACCCCGGCTCCCTCACCCTCGCCCTCGCCCACTCCGGAGCCGCTCGAATACAATCCGCTGACCGGCCTGAACGACACAGAGCTCATAGGTGCCCGCCCCATGGCAATCATGATGAACAACCTCAAGAAGGCGCTGCCGATGTCGGGGGTATCTCAGGCGGACGTCATCTACGAGTGCCTGGCCGAGGGCGGCATAACCCGGATGCTCGCGTTTTTCCAGGATGTATCCAAGGCCGGGAACATCGGCACAGTGCGCTCAACAAGGACATATTACCTTGAGCTCGCCCTTGGGCACGATGCCCTGCTTATCCACGCGGGCGCGAGCTATATGGCCTACGACGAAATAGCGGCCTGGAAGGTGGATAACCTCGACTATGTGCGCAACAACAAGGTCGCGGACATGTTCTGGCGGGACAAGGCCAGGATCAAAAGCGCGGGCTCGGAGCACAGCGTATACACCTCGGGGGAAAAAATCACAGCTATGCTCGAAAAGCTAAAGATACGCACCGATCACGAGGAGGGCTACAGGCTCGGCTGGAGCTTTGTGGACGACGGAACGCCCGCCACGGGAGGGGAGGCTCTGACCGTCTCCGCCCCGTTCACGGCCAGCAAGATCACGAAATTCCTGTACAACGGGGAAGAAAAGCTCTACTATGTAGAGGAATATAATGATAAATTCATGGACGAGGCGCAAAAACAGCAAGTCGCGGTCACAAACGTCATAACCCTCTATACAGGCGTAGCCCCCATCCCGGGGGACAAGGAGGGCCGCATATCGGTGCGGCTGACTGGCGAGGGAACCGGTTTCTACGCCTGTGGGGGAAAGTATGTTCCGATAAGATGGAGCAAGAAATCCCGCAACGACCCGTTCGTATTCACGTTTGAGGACGGCAAGGCGCTTGAGCTTGGCCGGGGCAAGAGCTATATATGCATTATACCGGACGAGAGGACGGTCACGTTTTCGTAGGGCAAGATACAGGGGCTAACGCGCCGCCTTCGGCGGCGCGTTAGCCCCTGTATAAGGTACTATTCCGCGAACAGCTTCACCAGCCCGCCGCCCAGCATCGTCGTTTTCAGCCACAGGCCGAGGTCTATGTCGAAGACGCGCCCCTGGTCGCAGACCGACGCGGTCATGCTCTCCGGCTCAAGCCCGATGATTGTCACCCAGTGCCATCCCTCCAGATCCGTCAGCGAGCCGTTGGAGAGGTTGAGAAACGCCACCGGCAAATCCTCCCCGAGCGCATCCATGATAAAATCCCTTATCTGTTCCGATCCGGCGCCGCAGCGCGGCACTCCTGGCACTTCGACTGTCCCGGCGAGTATGGAAACACCGCGTGCGTCGCCATAAGAGACCGCGCCATGGGTAAAAATATGCGTCCTGTTAACTCCGCCAGGCCCCGGCGTAATATAGTCGAACATTTCCAGCATGAGCCTCAAAAAGCTCGCCTGATCCGCATCTCCCACTTCGCACAGTGATTTAAATTCCGGGCGGGAGCGGGCGAGATACCAGACTATATTGGCTGCGACAGTCGGCCCGCAGCCCGACATCCGCCGCCACTGGTCGGTATACCACTCCTGCGACCCGCCGGTGGTGGTTTCCCCTGTCGGAAGGCTCACCTTCAGCAGGCTCGGTTCCCGCAGCGTCTGTTTCATTGGCGTCCGCCCCTCTCGTGTATCATCTCGCTCCGCAAAGATTATGCATTATCCATAGTATACGCAAAGTTTGGGTTTACGCAACAGACAACCTTGACTTTTGTGAAATGTTTAGCCGTATGGCGCATACGCGCGGTCACTTTTTTGAAAACCGTGGCGCTTATGTCAATGCCCCTCTGGAGATGCGGTGTTTTCTCCGGGGCTTTGTACCGTTTTTCTCCGCGTTTGCATCATCCGGCAAACATCAACGAGCCGCCGGGTTATCAGGCCGTAGTTTTCTTTTTTGTGCGGCATAGCGCATTGGCTGCAATCCTTTGTGCCGTTGTCCAAATAGGAAAAGTATCCCCCGCATTTGTCGTCAAGCGCGTAAAGCGGACAGTAGCAAAAAAGACAGTTGAAATCTTCCGCGTTGTTCACTTCGTGGCATGGGAAAGCCTCGCATCTTTTGTTGCTAAAAAAAGCGAACGCCTTGCCGCTCCAGTTTTCAGAGTTCACAATTGATCAACCCTCGCATTAAAATTCTCAGGTATTTCTAACAATGACGGATACGGCGGACACCTAAGCGGGATGACGCATATAATAGGAAAATGAGCTGTGGTCCAATCGGTTGGATCATGCTATTGCGCCGGAGGGCTAAAGTTTACGAAATGCGACTTTACATTATAATTTGAGTATGCTAGACTTATGTTACGCGATTTAGCGCGTTTGTCAAGGTACGCAGGAAAAAAGCTTTCTGCCGCGTCGCCGGCGGCGGGCGGCAGGCGGGAATCGAAAAAGCGCCGCCGGAGAAAGGATGGGAATATGACGGTTTTGGTAACCGGGGGTACCGGCTATATTGGAAGCCATACCTGCATTTCGCTTTTAAAAGCGGGCATGGATATTGTGGTTATAGACAATCTCTCCAACAGCAAGCGTGAGATAACCTCCAGAATAACTGAGCTCGGAGGACGGGAATTTCCGTTTTACGAGTGCGACATACGCGATGAGGCCGGCCTGGACGCCGTTTTCTCAAAGCATAGGATAGACGCGGTCATACACTTCGCGGGATTGAAGGCGGTCGGAGAATCGGTGGAGAAGCCTGCCGAGTACTACGACAACAACGTGGGCGGGAGTGTTAAGCTGCTGCTGGCAATGAAAAAAGCGGGGGTTAAGAAAATTGTGTTCTCGTCGTCCGCGACGGTGTATGGAAATCCGAAAAGTCTGCCTCTAAGCGAAAACTCGCCCGTGGATATGAACGGACTGACCAACCCCTATGGACGCTCAAAGGCGATGGTGGAGCAGGTTTTGACCGACTCCTGCGCACCTGACAGGGAGATGAGCGTCTGTCTTCTGCGATACTTCAACCCTGTTGGGGCTCATGAGAGCGGTCTGATCGGGGAGGATCCGAACGGTATCCCCAACAACCTTATGCCCAGACTGCTCAGGGCTGCGTCAGGCGAGTGGAAAAGCATAACCGTGTTCGGCGACGATTACCCGACCAGGGACGGCACAGGGGTGCGTGATTACATCCATGTCTGCGATCTGGCCCAGGGGCATGTAAACGCTCTGGAGTTCGCCGAAGCCAACGCGGGCTGCCATGTGTTCAATCTGGGCACCGGGATAGGCTACAGCGTGTATGAAATGGTTGCCGCCATGGAAAAGACCAGCGGCAAAAAGATCGTCTGCGAGGTCACGCCAAGGCGCACCGGAGACGTGGCGGAGGTTTACGCCGACCCGTCCAAGGCCAGGGAGCAGCTTCGCTGGGAGGCGAAGCTGGATCTTCAGCGCATGTGCGAGGACAGCTGGCGATGGCAGCAGCGCGGATTGAGCGGACGCGGCTGAGCGTTTTGTGTATCTTAAATAATTCGCAAATGTAAATATAGAGGAGGATACAATATGGCAAAGTATCAGTGCGGGGCCTGCGGGTGGGTATACGACGAGGACGAGGGATACCCGGATGCGGGCATAGAGCCCGGTACCCCCTGGGAGGAAATCGGAGACGATTTTGTCTGCCCGATGTGCGGCGTTGGCAAGGATATGTTCGCCCCGGCGTAATACTTCATACAAAGAGGCATGGCGGGGAGCTCCCCGCCATGCCTCTTTGTATTGATGTACAAGTTAAACCTTGCCGCCTGTGG
Source organism: Oscillospiraceae bacterium (assembly GCA_031556035.1). Lineage (GTDB taxonomy): Bacteria > Bacillota > Clostridia > Oscillospirales > UBA929 > JAVBTT01. The sequence goes on along the minus strand of JAVBTT010000011.1, from coordinate 75,753 downwards.
CGGGGAGTATCATACTCATGTTAAAGAGCAAATGTCAGTGCGAGCAACATGTTCCCGGCTTCATTTCCGGCGATTGTACTTGTTCTCATACATCAAGCGGTCAGCCTCATTCATGAGAGCTGAGATATCCTGCTCCTCACTGCTTTTTATTCTGTAGGCCAACGCGATTTCAGAACTGAGAAAGCGGGGGTCTTTCAGTTCCTCGCATCCCGCCCAGACTTTATGCAGCAGGGATTCCATTTCATCCGCGCTCGTATTGGGAACAAGGCCAATAAACTCGTCTCCGCCGGTGCGGAACCACGAGGCGCGTGACGGGGAGGAATCGACTAACAGCCCGGTTATGGTCTTGAGCAGCTCGTCGCCAACGGCGTGGCCAAAAGTGTCGTTTACCTGTTTGAGTCTGTTCACATCGCCGACCACTACTCCAAGCGGAAGGCTGGAGGCCTCGCCGAATTCGGGAAGTTTCAAGGTGAAGGAATGCCGGTTGTACAGTCCTGTGAGCTGGTCGTAATATGCGAAGTCCTGGAGCCGGTGGACAAACGACATGATCGGCGTAATGTTCGTGATCTCAACGTATGAGCCTATCTCCTTCCCGCGGTTGTTGGATATCGCGGTGGATGATAGCTGGTAGTGGGCGTCGGCATTGTCGCGGTGTACCGTGAAGATGGATGGGTCCTCTTCAAAAGCCCTTCCGGAATAGGCGTTCATCCAATTCTCAAGAAGAGTGGCGAAGACGGTTCCGTACAGATTGATAATTCCGGTTTCTTTGCCGATTTTGGCCGCCTTTAGGTTGTAGTCCATTATACCGCCGTCGTTATTCAGAATAAATATCGCGTAACCGGCCTTTTCGAATATTGTATCCCTCGACGTGAACAGCATGTCAAGCGAGTGGGTGTTGTACAATGCGTAAAAGAATATGATCTGGGATATCTGTACAACGATTGGGGCAACATCAAACGAGTACGGCAAAAAATCAAGCACCGACAGCAATGTGGTGAGCATGGTCATGCAGATGCCGGAGAACATTACCGTGACAGGCAGCCTGTAATTTCTCGGCAACCTTAAAAACTGCCGTATCATCAACACCGCAGCCATCATGAGGCAAGCGTAGCATATGGAGCAATGCACCCAGAACCATATTCCGTTAGAGTTCCTGATCGTGCGTACACCGTTCACGAGGACGACACTCAGCCCGGTTCTCATCAGCCCGTGATATTTATTGGTGAGAACAAGCGCCATTGTGGCGAGAGGGAAGATATTTATAACAAAAAGCGAGCTGTTTTTCAGAGAAACATGCCTCAGGCTTTTCAGCGCGAACAGATATGTGAATATGCTGGAATAGCACACAAACACAAATCTCAGCTCATAAAAAAGCAGCGCTGTCCGCTCGTCGGGCAGCAAATAAAAAAGCGCATTGAAAACTGCCCACAGCGCGTTGCTTGCGCACATGAGCATGTAAAAAACTGAGGCGTCGCTCTCGTCTTTGCGGATTATGCTGAACAGCAGCACGGGGAAGCCAATGCATGTAAATATCAGAAGAATTAACCCCAGTGATAAGTTCGTCACATGCCATGCTCCCTCCATAGTTGGCAGCTGCTCGGTGCTATGCCTGCGGCGGGCGGCGACAAAACCTGAACGCAAGGTTTAATCGTGGGATCAACAACATGGGATATGGAGCGTTTCTACTGTATCCTGCTCCTCACCCTGAGCGGAATACCGACTGACTCCGCGACCCTGCGGCAGGCCTCGATGTCGGTCGTGCCTTCGACTGCCGAGAGGACTACGTTTGGTACATGCTCCTTTGCCCTGGCGGCGAAATCCAGCAGAGCGCCGTATGTCTTGCAGCCAAACACAGGGCGGCACAACCGCATGTACTCGTCGGAGTCAGGTGTGTTCAGGGATACAGACAGGGTGTCGACCAGGCCCTCGAGCTCCGGCGTCACATCCCGTCCGGCGATCAGACTGGCGTGCCCGTTTGTGTTGACGCGTATTGGGGGGGCGCCGGCGGCTTTCAGCTTTCCGCACAGCCAGAGCATGTCGTCAAGGCGCTCGGTGGGTTCACCGTAGCCGCAGAAAACTATCTCGGAGTATACGGACAGGTCGCCCCTGCTCCGAATGTTCTCCCACATCTCCTCACGCGTCGGCTCGCGCTCAAGCCAAAGGCTGTCGGTGTCGCCCACCGCGTCCTGCTGGTCGCGCACACAGAACTCACAGCTGTTGCTGCAGCGGTTTGTCATGTTTATATAAAGCCCGTCGGCCACCTGATAGGTAATGGTCATCTGTCTGACTCCTTTGAGTTGATGTTTATGCCGAAGAACGCCCTGCCGTTATTCCATGTCAGCTCCTCTATCTCATCAGAGGAAACGCCTCTCAGCTCGCCGAGCTTTTGCGCGACATACGGCAGATAAGTCGAGTCGCAGCGCTTGCCCCTGTGGGGCTCCGGCGTCATATACGGGCTGTCTGTCTCTATCATAAGCCTGTCAGCAGGAAGCCAGGCCGCCGTCTCGGCGGCTTTTTTCGCGTTTTTAAAGGTTACGCTGCCGGTGAAGCTTATGCTCCAGCCGAGGGAGACAAGTATTTTGGCCTGCTCAAGGCTTCCCGAGTAGCAGTGATAAACTCCCCTGACTCCCGGGAACTGCCTGACGATATTCAAGCAATCCTCATGGGCCTCGCGGTCGTGAACAATCACAGGCAGATTCAGGGCGCGGGCTATCTCCATCTGGGCTTTAAACACCGACCTCTGAATCTCCCTGGGGGAGAAGTCGTAGTGGTAGTCGAGGCCTATCTCGCCTATCGCGACGCGCTTTTCGTGAGACGCGGCGAAAAAGTCCAGCCACTCGGGCGTTACTTCGGCCGCCTCGTGAGGGTGCGCACCGACCGCGGCGTACATATGCCCAAAGCGCTCCGCGTATGACAGCGCCAGCCTGGAGGATTCGAGGCCGCAGCCGGGATTCACGACAAGCCTTACACCTTTTGCCGGCAGAGAGGCCAGCATCTCGTCCCTGTCGGCGTCAAAGCGTTCGTCGTCATAGTGGGCGTGAGTGTCGAAATACATCAGTCGTCCACTTCGGGGGCGGAGGCGTCGCCATTTTCCCCGCGTTTGCCGTTGGCAGGACGCGCGGGCTTCACAAGCTTGCAGTCAAGCTTGTGGTAGACTCCGAGAGGCGCGTCGGGTGCGCTGTTCAGCCTGACCTTGAGGTTTCCCCGGAGCAGGGCGACGTCGACGACGGTTCCTTCACCGTCCGGTGTCTTGACCACGCTGTCCACCCTTGGGGTGGTCTTTATAAGCTGCTCATAGGCCTCCTGCTCGTACTTCAGGCAGCACATCAGGCGGCCGCAGGTGCCGGAGATCTTGGTAGGGTTAAGGGAGAGGCTCTGCTCCTTGGCCATTTTTATGGAGACCGGCTGAAACTCGTCCAGGAAGGTTGAGCAGCAGAAGGGCTTGCCGCAGATGCCGAGCCCTCCGAGCATCTTGGCCTCATCACGCACCCCTATCTGCCGCAGCTCAATACGCGTGCGAAACACTGAGGCCAGATCCTTGACCAGGTCGCGAAAATCCACGCGGCCATCCGCCGTGAAGTAAAAGATGACCTTGCTGCCGTCAAACGTGTACTCGACATCTATAAATTTCATGTCAAGCTTGTGCTCGTCGATTTTTTTTACGCAGATTTCCATCGCTTTACGTTCTTTTTCGGAATTTTGCCGGAGAATTTCAAGGTCCTGCTCGGTGGCTATGCGCACCACCTTGCGGAGGGGGGGCACGATTTTTTCGTCATCAACCTCGCGCGGTTCCATGACGCACTCCCCGTATTCCACTCCGCGCTGAGTCTCGACAATGACAGGAGTGTTCTTTTTTAACTGAAATTCTCCTGGATCGAAGTAATACATTTTACCGACTTTTTTGAAGCGCACTCCAACAACTGTAGTCATTTATTCGCCGTCCTAACGTTATTATATTGAGGTACCAATTAAACCTTGTGCGCTAGTCGGGGAAAACGCGCAGCAGGCAAAGCGTTATAAGGAGCCGGACAGCGCAAGGTGTAATCGTGGGACAAATTGTATATTTCCCGCCCTACAAGCGCCGGAGGCATACTATCCTAAGTCCACATCGCGGAGAGCCTAGCGCATAGCGCAGCGCAGCAAATTCCGACCGCCGCGTTGCCGTCCAGAGCCTTTATGATCTTTATTGTGTTTTCAATTGCGGCGGCGGTCTCTTCAGGCGAGATATCCCGCCCCAGCCGCTCTCTGAGCGTCGCGCAAAACGCCTGAAGCGCCGCGGACAGCTCGGCTCGCGGCAGCTTGTCCCACGGCCAGAGCAGCCTTGCCAGCGCCAGCTCATCCCTTTTGAGAAAAGCCGTGTAAAGCGCTTCTCCGCGCTCGTCAGCCTCCGGGCTCATCACAACCGGCTCGCTGTCCGCAAGCCTGAGCGTGACGCAGCGCGAGCGCACGGTGGGCAGCAGGGAAGACGCGCTTGAGGCCTGGAGCAGAAAGACCGCGTAGGGAGGCGGCTCCTCGAGCAGCTTGAGCAGGGCGTTCTGCGCGTATACGTTCAGGTTTTCCGAGCGAAAGACGACATATATCTTGCGCTCGGCCTCGAAGGGCCGTATGAACGCGTCGGAGCGCATGGCCCTGATCCTGTCGACAGTGATCTCCTTGCCGTATCCAATATCCAGCACGCTCACATCCGGATGGACGCCCTCCATAACCTTGCGGCATTGCGGGCAGGACAGGCAGGCCGAGGCGCCTTGCGGGGACAGGCAAAGCCGCGCCGCAGCGAGCCGCAGGACGGCCTCTTGCCCGCCGTCCCGCAGCTCGCCCTCGACAATCAGCGCGTGAAAGCCGTCAGAACTTCTGGAACTGGTCAACGCTCAGGACAAAGACTGTGGCTCCCCCCACGGTCACCTCGACGGGCATGGCCGAGTAGAAACCGAGACCCATCTCGCTGGTGGTGGGGATAACCTGCTGGCGCGAGTTAGAGTATTTTCCGATTATGTCCAGCGCGCTCTGGACCTTGTCGTCGTTTACGCCAATGAGTATGGTCACGTTGCCCACCTGGAGAAAGCCGCCTGTGGTGGCGAGCTTGGTGACGGCGTAGCCCCCCTGCGTAAGATGCTGGATGACGCTGTGCGCGTCGTCATGGCTTATGATCGCGAGAATAAGCTTCATAAACATACCCTCCCGTTTGCTATTACGGAACAAAAGAGTTACTCCAATACAACACTTACCGGTTCATCATCAGTATACCACAATTCCCTGAGAATTTCGAGATGGTTTTTGTCAAACCTTTCCCCGGGACATACAAGCGGCACTCCCGGCGGATAGGGCGCCGCCGGCTGGGCCGCTATCCTGCCTCCCGCCTCCCTGAGAGGGACATACCCCCTGCGGGCGAACATCGCCTCGCGGGGGGTCATGACGGCCTGCGGAAGCGGGGAGGGCGGAACGCCGCCCGCCGTGACGGCAATGTCCGGCACTATGGTGAGGGCGCTGTCAAGCCTAGAGAGTGACTCGGCGGAGTCCGACGGGGTCAGTATGAACACCACGTTTCCGGCGTCCGCCATTTCGCAGACAACCCCAAACTCACGCTCAAAGCGCAAAGCGGTGTCGTACCCGTTTGGAGAGAAGAGGCACAGCCGGGCGGGGTCCAGCGAGCCGGAGGAGAGATGCCTTTCCGACAGCAGCCGGGAATGTTTTTTCCGCAGCCGTGCCGCAAAATCCGCGGTTTTCTCCCAACGCTCGCGCCCGGACTGCTCAAGCTCAGCCCTGGAGGCGTCCAGCGAGCAAAGCAGCGGATAGGACGGGGACGAGGTGCCAAACACGGCGGTAAAGCCGCGCAGACGGTCGGCGTCAACACCAGGGCCGTAAAGCAGAAAGGCCGTCTGCCCGAGGGCGTTCAGGGTCTTGTGCGCGGAGTGAACCGCGATATCTGGAACAAACGCGTCCCCGGATAAAAATCTCAGATGCGCGCCGTGCGCACCGTCGACCAGCAGCGGCATGCCCTTCTCCTCACACAGCCCTCGCAGCCGCCTCAGCTCGCTTGTCACCCCATAGTAGGTCGGTGAGGTCACAAGCAGGCATTTGGCGTCGGGGATATCTTCCGGGCGCAGGCCGTCGGATATTCCGAACGGCTCCACAATGGGGCGCTGAAGATAGACGGGACGCAGGTCAAGCAGCGCGGCGGCGTTTAACACGCTCCTGTGGCAGCAGCGATCCAGCAGCACCCTGTCTCCCGGACTTGTGACAGCCGCCAGCATCGCGAGCACGCCCTGCGTGGCCCCGCCGGTCAGGTACATGCAGCCGCGCGCGCCGTACAGGCTTGCGGTAAGCGCCTCGGAGCGCCTTATGGCGCCGTCCTCCTCGGTGTAGAGATTTCCCGTGCCGTCCAGCTCGGTGAAATCAAGCCGCGCCAGCTCGGAAAAGGGCGGCGGCATACGGCCCTTATGCCCTGGCATGTGGAAACGCGCCGTATCCCGGGATGCGTAATCGCGCAGGGCCGATATCAGTGGGACATTCCGGCCCGGCGTCATATATAATTCTTGGAAAGCCGCGAGGCGAACAGAGGATTCACGTCGGCATACACGGTGGTGCCGACGGCCGCGTCCGACTTGGTCAGATCGAGCGCGATGTGGTTTTGTCCCGGCTTTCCGAGCACGCGCAGCTTTTCGCCGCTGCCGGTTCGGACAAAACGGTTTTCCGACGGAGGGGAGATAAACCTGCCGAGGTATTGCGCCCTTGAGTATACCGGACGCTCCAGCCCAAAGCCGTCCGCGTAGCCGAGCGGCGCTATCCCCACCCGCACGGGTCTGCGCTGTTTTTTACCGCGTGAAACCGTATGCCCCTCCGGAATCCAGCGCACCTCCGCGATCTGAGCAGCGGCTGTGCCAGCTCGCTGGAGTCCGGTCTTGCCGCCGACGCGCCCGGAAACCGACGCCCCGACGCGCACCATGTCAAACAGTGGGATGTCCTTAAATCTGAACAGGGCCGTCGAGCCCACCGCATGAGTGATCCCGGTCTCGAGCCCGCGCTCCGTCAGGTGGGCAAGCACGCCCTGGAAGGTGTCTATCTGCTGCATGATGTCTCTGGAGGAGGCGTGCGCGTCCAGATGGGTATAAACGCCGGAGACGGCTATGCTCTGCATGTACTGAATTACCGCGCTTATTTTATCCGGCTCGGAGGGTAAAAAACCGTATCTACCGAAGCCGGTGTCAACCTTTATGTGGGCCTCGGCCACCGTGCTTCTGCGCTCCGCGATGCCGGACAGAGCCATCGCCGCCTCCTGGGAGCCGACGGTGGCGATGACGCCCAGATCAAGCAGCAGCTCGATCTCGCGGGGGTCTGCGGTGGAGCGCAGGAGCAAAATTTCCTCATCCGTGAAGCCCTCGCGGCGCAACGCGGCGGCATCTTCCGGCTCCGAGACCGCGAAACGCCGTATGCCCTCGTCGCGCATCAGCCTTGCCACAGGGACAAGTCCCAGGCCGTAGGCGTCGTTTTTGAGCACCCCACAGAGCGGAACTCCCTGTGCGCGCTCCCTGGTGAGGGCTATATTGCCCTTGAGCTTTTGCTTTTCTATAACCATCTGCTTCATAATGAGGCTCATTCCTTTGTGTGGGAGATGTGTGAATTGAGTGGGCTCGGCTCTTCGGTATTGTCAAGCCTTGCGCGGGCTGTCGCTCCGTCCCCGCTTGCGCAGGCTGCGCCTGCTTCTGCGGGTACTGCGCTTTGTCTGATAATATCCCGCGTCATGCGCTTCGCTGTTCCTTGGATATTTTCAGACCCGCCCGGCTCGGCTCTTCGCCGCCGATGCGTCGCTATTATATCAGGAAACTGGCCTACAGGCAAGAAAATACCTCCTTTTGCGTGCCCCTGAAACTTCAACGTTTATCTAAAGCAATATAATGTTCATTTAAACATTATCTCTTGCGAATAAACGAAAACACTGTTAAAATCTCAACAGAAGGGAGGAGGGCTCATGAAACCCAGGACCGCGTATATACGGGATTATATCCTGGAGCACGGCGAGGTGCGCACGGACGAGCTCTGCGCCCTGTTTCCCCAGGTCTCCGCGATGACAATCCGGCGCGATCTGGCCGAATTGGAGTCGGCGCGCCTTATTACCCGCACTCATGGCGGCGCGAGGGCCTACCACGCCGCTTCGCTTGAAGCCTATTACACGGAGCGCGAAAACGCCAGGGCGCCGCAAAAGGCCGAAATCGCCTCCAAGGCGTCTCCGCTTGTGAGAAACACACACTGCATATACCTTGACGCCGGGACTACCGCGATGTCGTTCGCACGCCGTCTGCCGGACAGCGGCCTTACCGTGGTGACGTCCGCCCCCAACGTCGCCCTTGAGATTGTGGCGCGAAAGCCGGGGCTGGCTGTGATTTTGCTGGGCGGCAGCCTGAATCCCAAGACACTGGCCTGCTCGGGGCCCTCTATGGTATCCCAGATAGACGGATTGAACATAGATATGGCCTTCATGGCGACAACCGGGCTGACGACTGCCTCGGGCTTCACAGTGGGGGACTGGGGGGAATGCACCGTAAAGCGCGCAGTAATAGCCCGGGCGCAGCGGGTTATAATGCTGCTTGACAGCGCTAAATACGGCATAAGCATGCCGTATACGTTTGCTCGCCCGCGCGATCTTGAAACCGTGGTCACCGACAGCGAGCTTCCCCAGGCAGCCCGCAAGCTGCTGATGGACGCGCACGTGAAAATTATATGATATGGGGGTCTTAAAATGGCTACAATCATCACCCTGCCGCAGATAGGCATCTCGGAGGAGAGCGCGGTTCTTGCAAAATGGAATGTAAAGACCGGCGATGTGGTAAAGGTCGGCGATGTGCTGTTCTCGCTTGAGACGGGCAAGGCCGCGTTTGACGTGGAGTCCGAGGCCGAGGGCGTCGTGCTGGCCATATTCGTCCAGGAGGGCGAGGAGAAGCCGATCAAGGCGCCTGTGTGCGCGATAGGCATGGAAGGGGAAACCGTTGAGGCCCCGTCCGGCGCCGTGACACCCGAAGCTCCCGCGGCTCATGCCGCAGAGGCTCCGAGGAAAGTTGAAGCCGCCCCTGCACAGAGGACGAACTCCTCAGATGCGCATGGCGTTTCCCCCCGCGCCAGAAATCTGGCCGACAAGGCGGGGCTGGATCCGCTTATGGCTGCTCCCACAGGGCCTGAGAACCGTATAATAGAGCGCGATGTGCGCGCGCTGATTGAGTCTGGAGCTGCGGAAACGCTTTCCAAGGCGGAAAGCAAACCATTGACCGCCGCCCCAAAGCTGGCTGATCAGCCGGAGTACACCGATATTCCCCACTCAACCATCCGCAGGGTCATCGCCGCCAACATGCACGCCTCGCTCCAGACACTGGCCCAGCTCACGCACCACCACAGCTTTGACGCCACCGCCCTGCTCAGCCTGCGCAAGCGCTGCAAGGACTCGAAGGACGAGGCGGTCAGGGGCATCACCCTGGGCGACATGGTGCTGTACGCGGTGGCCAGGACGCTCCCGTCCCACCCGGACGTCAACGCGCATTACCTTGACACACATCTGCGCCGCTTCGCCCGCGTCGGCCTTGGCGTGGCTGTCGATACGCCGCGCGGCCTGATCGTCCCCACTCTGCCGGACGCGGACACGAGGAGCGTGCGCGAGCTGTCGATCATGTGCAAGGCCGCCGCGAAGGACGCGCAGGCGGGCAAGTTGGACACGTCGGTTACCGCGACCTTTACCGTGTCCAACCTCGGCAATCTCGGGGTCGAGATGTTCACACCGGTCATCAATCCGCCTCAGGTCGGTATACTCGGCGTGTGCGGCATCACCTACCGCGTCAGGGCCGACGGCTCGGCTTACCCCGCGATGGGTCTTTCGCTGACCTACGACCACAGGGCGATTGACGGAGCGCCAGCGTCCCGCTTCATGCAGGACCTGTGCGGAAGGCTGGAGAGTTTCGATTTGATGCTGCTGTAAGGAGGGTTACAATAAATGCTCTATGATTTAATTGTTCTTGGAGGTGGCCCCGCCGGCTATCTGGCAGCCGAGCGCGCGGCGCAGGGCGGACTTTCGGTTCTGCTGTTTGAAAAGCGCGCGGTGGGCGGGGTGTGCCTGAACGAGGGCTGTATACCCTCAAAAACGCTGCTGCACAGCGCCAAGCTCTACGATTACGCCAGGGGCGGCGCGTCCAAATACGGCGTAAGGTCTGAAAACGCGGTTCTGGACTACGCCGCTGTTATAAAGCGCAAGGACAAGGTCGTCAAGACGCTGGTTGCCGGGGTGGAGGCGACGCTCAAAGCCCTCAATGTTGAAATTGTCCGCGAGGAGGCTGCGATAGAGGGCCGCAATCCGGACGGCTCGTTCATCGTGGGAGGGCGGCACTGCAAGAACCTGATAATAGCCACCGGCTCGGAGCCGGTCATGCCGCCGATCAAGGGAATAGAGGACTGCATGACAAACCGGGAGATACTGGCGCTGACCGAGATACCCAAGACGCTCGCGATTATTGGCGGCGGCGTAATCGGGCTTGAGATGGCCTCGGTGTTTAACTCGGCCGGAAGCGCCGTCACTGTCTACGAGATGCTGGACAAGATCGCGGGGCCCACCGACCGCGAGATATCCGGGATGCTCCAGAAGAGCTACGAGACAAAGGGCGTTAAGTTCGTGCTGGGAGCGGCGGTTAAGGACGTGGCCGAGCTGGGCGCGGAGAAGACGCTTTGCAGCGTGGGCCGCAGGGCGGTGACAAAGGGAATCGGGCTAGAGAGCATTGGCATCGTCACCGAGCGCGGAGCGGTTGTCACCGACGAGCAGATGAAGACCAACATCCCCGGCGTGTTCGCCGCGGGGGATGTCAACGGAAAGTCCATGCTGGCACACACCGCCTACCGCGAAGCCGAGGTCGCCGTCAATACCTTGCTGGGAAGGCGCGACCGCATGAGCTACGACGCGATACCGTCCGTCATATATACGAACCCCGAGGCCGCCGGTTGCGGCGAGACTCTGGAGTCCGCGCAGGCAAAGGGCTCTGACGCAAGAGAGGTCAAGCTGTCCATGCGCTATTCCGGCCGCTTCCTGGCCGAGAACGAGGGCGGGGACGGGCTGTGCAAGCTGGTGCTTTGCGGCGAGAGGATGCTGGGCGTGCACATGCTTGGCAATCCGTGCAGCGAGATAATCTCCACAGCCGCCGCGATCATCGGACGCGAGATGCCGCTTGAGGCGGTGAAGAAGATCGTGTTTCCCCATCCGACCGTGGCGGAGATCATCAGGGAAGCCGCCTGGCACGCGTGAACTGATGTGTCTGCCCCGCCTCCGGTGGGGCAAACACTGAATACTGCTTTTCATTTTATATTTTAGGAGGCGGCGAAAATGCCACAGAGCCAGTTTGTAGACCCCGCGAAAATGCGCGCCAAGGGAATGCTCACCTTTGAGCCGATCCCGCTCAACCAATACGATATCCCCTTTGCCGAGGGAGCGAAGAAGTACACCAAGGCCGATCTGATGGGCATCTTCTCCGACATGCAGACAATCCGTGAGTTCGAGGGGATGCTGTATTCGGTGCGCACCACAAAGCAGTACAACGGCGTCGAGTATGTCTACACCGGCCCCGCCCATCTTTCGACCGGACAGGAGGCGGCTTCGGTCGGCATGGCCTATACGCTTGGCAAGGACGACGTTATATTCGGCAGCCACCGCAGCCACGGCGAGGTGCTGGCCAAGGGCTGCGCCGCCATCAAGAATCTGGCCGAGAGCGAGCTTATGGACATCATGCGCGGCTTTTTTGACGGGGCCGTGCTCAAGCCAGTCGAGGAGCGCAACAAGACCGGAAGCGTGCGCGACCTGGCCTTTGACTTCCTGCTCTACGGCTTTATGGCCGAGCTGTTCGGGCGCGAGAACGGCTTCACGAGGGGCCTGGGCAACTCGATGCACGTGTTCTTCACACCGTTCGGGATCTATCCCAACAACGCGATAGTCGGCGGCAGCGCGGGCATCACGGTGGGCGCGGCCATGTACAAGAAGATCAACCGCGAGCCGGGGCTGGTGGTATGCAACATCGGGGACGCTTCGCTGGGCTGCGGCCCGGTGCTGGAGGCGTTTAACTTCGCTGCGATGGATCAGTTCACCAAGCTCTGGGAGGGCGACATGAGGGGCGGCCTGCCGCTTATCTTCAACATCTTCAACAATCACTACGGAATGGGCGGCCAGACCTCGGGAGAGACGATGGCCTACGATATACTTGCCCGAGTGGGCGCGGGGGTGTCCCCGAGCCAGCTCCACGCCGAGCGCATCGACGGCTACAACCCGCTGGCGGTCATCGACGCGTTTGAGCGCAAGAAGAAGATCATTGAGGAAAAGCGCGGCCCGGTTCTGCTGGACACGATCACCTACCGCTTTGTGGGTCACAGCGCGACCGACGCCTCCACCTACCGCACAAAGGACGAGATCGAGGCGTGGCAGCACGCGGACGCTATCGCCGCGTTTAAAAACAACCTCATCAAGGCCGGCGTGTCCACCCTTGACGAGCTCGTCGCGGTCGAGAGCTCCATCAAGGCTCGGATCACACGCATCATGAAGCTGGCGATTGACGAGGACGTCTCCCCGCGCATGGATCTGGTCAAGGATCCGGACGCGATACGCAGGTTTATGCTCAGCAACGGACGAAGGGAGAAAATGCGCGAGGGAAATCCGGACGTTATGACCCCCAAGGCCGAGAATTCCCGCCTGAAGAAGATCGCGGAAAAGTCCCGCTTTCATCTGGACAAGGACGGCAAGCCGGTCAGCAGGATCAGGCAGTATTCCCTGCGCGACGGGCTGTTCGAGGCGATTATAGACAAGTTCTACGAGGATCCGACGCTGATTGCCTACGGCGAGGACAACCGCGACTGGGGCGGCGCGTTCGGCGTCTACGGAGGAGTCACCGAGTCCATTCCCTATCACCGCTTCTTTAACTCGCCGATAAGCGAGGGAACCATTGTGGCTTCGGCCGTCGGCTACGGTCTGATGGGCGGCAGGGCGATACCTGAGCTTATGTACTGCGACTTCCTCGGGCGCGCCGGAGACGAAGTGTTCAACCAGCTCTCCAAATGGCAGTCCATGAGCGCGGGCGCGCTCCAGATGCCGGTGGTACTGCGGGTGTCTGTGGGATCGAAGTACGGCGCGCAGCACGCGCAGGACTGGACCAGCCTGGTGGCGCATATCCCGGGGCTGAAGGTCTGCTTCCCGGCCACCCCCTACGACGCCAAGGGTATGATGGCCGCCGCGCTGAACGGCACCGACCCGGTGGTGTTCTTTGAGAGCCAGAAGCTCTACGACATCGGCGAGATGTTCCATGAGGGCGGTGTGCCGGACGGAAGCTATGAGATCGAGCTGGGAAAGCCTGACATCAAGCGCACCGGCAGGGATATCACGATACTCACGATCGGCGCGGCGCTGTACGCGGGCATCGAGGCCGCAAAACAGCTTGAGGAGAAGTACGGACTCTCCGCCGAGGTGATCGACGCCCGCTGCCTGGTGCCGTTTGACTACAGCATCGTGGCGGAGAGCGTGAAGAAGACCGGCCGCATCGTGATTGTCAGCGACGCCTGCGAGCGCGGCAGCCACGCTAGCGACATGGCGCGCAACATCACAGAGTTCTGCTTCGATTATCTGGACGCTCCCCCGGTCGTTATCGGCGCCCCAAATGTGATAAGCCCCTGCCCTGAGCTTGAGCACTGGTATTACCCGCAGGCTGGCTGGATACTTGACGCGATAAGCGAGAAGATACTGCCGCTGCCCGGGCATGTAGCGAAGATGAACTATACAACCCTTGAGAAAATGCGGCTTGAGAAGCTGGGCATATAGGCTCTGTAAGTAAGGCTTTGATGTGAACAGCGCCTCCGGTTGCTGTCAGTGTGTCACTTATTGCTGGAATACTGATATCTGTTTAAAGAGTAGATGTATCATAATCGGCAAGCTTTTGCCGATTATGATACATCTACTCTTTAACATGAGGTGAGTATAACTATTTTTTGTAAAGATCGAAAGAGGCGTATGCACGGCCTCCTGAAGGAGCCTTTGTAATACCGCAAGCAACATCGCCATTTTTGACGTCTTTCAGCAGGATGGCTTTGTGGGCGGGAGAATTTATCCATGTGTCAACCGCCATCTTTGCCACCGCTATAGGATCGCTGCAATCATCGTTTGTTCCTGACTTATATCCACATTCTGCAATGCTGCCATAGACATCCGGAACAATTCCCTCGAACGCTGTCCCGCACGCGCTGCCGTCAGGTCTCATGTGAGAAAAGCTAACAGAAAGCTCTTCTGCACGGATAGATGCTCCAGATTGTAGAGAGTCGCTGTATTTTAGAGCTACAAGCCCATTGTTTGCTCTCTCAATATTCACAAGCCTGATAACCTCATCGTTGAACTTCTGAATGTATGTGCTGTCGACCGTGTAATTACTGTTCGGAGTGCCCGGAACAACGATCTCAGGTGTCGACGTGACAGTTACGTTCACATTGCAGAAGCATCCGTCAGGAGCCATGACCTGAATATACGTACTACCTTTAGCCATGCCGGTAACAAGACCGGTAGAGCTTACGGATGCGATCCCTGGACTCGCGGAGGTGTACGTCACTTTCTTGTTCGTTGTGTTCGCAGGGTTGAACGCCACTGTTATCTGCGAGCTTTCACCTCCAGCAAGGCTGCTGTTGCCGATTGTTGCCGTGAGGCTCTCGCAATAAACGGTTACATTCTCACCGATTGTGATTTTGGCCGATGTATAGAATGTCTCGTTCTGCGGGGTGACGCAATACCATTTGGCATCAACCGTTCCGACTTTCTGCGGAGCGAAGAACCCGTTTTTCGTATTCAGAATGCTTCTGTCAGAGATATCGAGTCCGAAGATATAATCGTCATTGCTCAATTTCCCCTGCGCATCAGGTGAAAGGAAAGAGTAAATACCCACTGATCTGTCGTCAAGTGCGATTGTGAAACTGTCTCCAGTTACCTTAAACCAATCTTTGCCCGCAGGGGCTGCCCCTGCGCCAGGACCACCTTGGTTTGTCTGATCGCTGAGCTTGATGCCGGCTGCGGTGAGTTTTTCAGACAGACGCATAAAGACGGTTACGCCTTCAGCTCTTGTCATGCTCTGGCTCGGGTTGAAGTTTCCCTTGTTGTCGCCGGCCATCATACCGACCTTTCGAAGGTACTCGACCGCATCCTTCGCGCTTGCACTGACTGTGCCGATATCGTTAAACTTGGTTACCGCATTCTTTTCGTCAGATAGTTTTGCACCTTTGTAATTGATGTAGTTATACATGATAACCGCCATCTCTTCGCGGGTAATATTCCGGTCTGGATAGAGCTTCCCGCTGGCCAAAGCAACAAGCTTTTGGTTTACGGCCCATTTAGAGTGTTCGGCGTAATACTGGCTGCCGGGCACGTCCGAAATCGAAACACTCGCTTCCTTCGAGGCGTCATATCCATCCATTCTCCCAAGGATAGTAAGGAACTGCCCGCGCGTCATCGTCCCCTGAGGGGAGAAGGTGGTAGCGGATGTACCGGATACCATCCCATGATCGACCGCGTATTTAACCGAAGTGTAGAACCAATCTGACGACTTCACATCGGTAAAGTTACTCACTGAAACTACTCCGTTTGCCAGCACGGATGCTGACATGAGCGTAATCAGCGCGAGGCTGAATGCAAGCACCCGCTTCGTTCTTTTCATAAAGAATAACAAAAAAACTTCTCCTTTATTTTTCTCTATTTTTTACTGCTCTTCAACATTTCAAGTTCATACTAATACCTGTTTAAAACCTGACGGTATTATAATAACATATTACGACGCACAGAAGTTGTACTGTATATCTACTCTTCGAGTGCGTCGTAATAATTTGCTGAGGCTTGAATCGTTGATCGCTCGCAGCTTCAAAGCCTTGAATGTAACAGTATCAACTGTTTTTTCCGATCTCGCCCATTCGCTCCACCGCAGAAGCTACAGCTTTCATAACCGACCCGCGGAATCCCGAGGCCTCGAGCGAGGCTACTCCCGCGATGGTGGAGCCGCCGGGCGAGCAGACCTCATCCTTCAGGACGCCGGGATGCTTTCCGGTCTCAAGCGCCATCTTTCCGGCCCCAAGGACAGTCTGAGCCGCGAGCGCAAGCGCAATGTCGCGGGGCAGCCCGGCTGCCACGCCGCCGTCCGCCAGCGCCTCAATGAACATGTATACAAAAGCCGGGCCGCAGCCGCTGACGCCTGTCAGCGGGTCTATCAGGGCTTCGGGCAGGATGTACGCCCTGCCGAGCCTGGAGAACAGGTCAAGGGCGATATCGGTATGGCTTGTTGACGCCGATTTGCCGGCGCATATACCTGCGGCGCCCTCGCCCACCAGCATCGGGGTGTTCGGCATGACCCTGACGACCGGTGAGTCCGGGATGTAGCCCTCCAGCGCGGCGGTGGGTATTCCGCCGACTATTGATATGACGGTATGGCGGGATGTGAAGAAGCAACCCGTCTTCGAAAGTACTTCCGCGCAGAGCTGGGGCTTGACAGCGAGAAAAACAACATCTGATATCCCGAGCAGCTCCCTGATGCCGTCACCGGATCGGTTATTTTTTATGGCCCTAATGCCGTGCGTGCGTTCCATATCCTCAAGCCGTGCGGCCGATATGTCTGTGACTGATATATGCTCCGCATTGAACGCCCCTTTTGAGACAAGCCCTGAAAAAATCGCCTCGGCCATACGGCCCGCGCCTATGAAACCAAGCTTCATGCTGTCATCCCCCGTACGCAAGTCTTTGTGGAAAGTATGAATATCTTCCCAGTGGCGATTATATCATAAGATTGGGCGCGTTTAAAGCCGCCGGAGTGGTGATGATTATTTTTTTTCAAAAAGTACTTGTCACGGGCAGGGGTACAAGGTATACTGCATTATAGAATTGCTTGAAGGAGGCATATGAAATGAGTCCCACTGAGGAAAAAGTCCGTTCAATACTGGCGGCACAGCTTGATATCGATGAGGATAAGATTACTGTAAGCACCCTTATATCGGATGATCTGGGCGCCGACTCCCTGGATGTAGTCGAGCTTATGATGTCGGTAGAGGAGGAATTTGGAATCACCATCGCCGAGGAAGAGGTTCAGGGCTTCAAGACGGTCGGAGATGTGGCCAGGTTCATCGACGATAACATTTAACAGAGCTTATGTTGACAAAAGAACAACTGGCTTCTAAAATAGACCACACGATTTTGAGGGCCGACGCGACCCCCGAGGACATCGCGGTTTTATGCCGGCAGGCCTTGGAATATAGATTTGCGTCCGTGTGCGTCAATCCCTGCCACGTGACTATGTGCTCGGAGCTCCTCAATGGAAGCGGCGTACTGGTCTGCACTGTGGTGGGTTTTCCGCTAGGGGCTATGTCGACAAATTCCAAAGCGTTTGAAGCCCAAGGGGCGGTGTCCGACGGCGCTCGGGAGATCGACATGGTTGTCAATATCGGCTGGCTTAAAGCCGGAAGATTTGACGATGTGCTGGCGGATATAAAAGCCGTCGTGAAGGCGTCCGCTCCGGCCTTGGTCAAGGTCATAATTGAGACTTGCCTTCTGACCGACGAGGAAAAGCGCGTTGCCTGCGAGCTTTGCCGCAAGGCTGGAGCCGCCTTCGTAAAGACCTCGACCGGCATGAGCAAGGCAGGAGCGACTGTTGAGGACGTCCGGCTGATGAAAACCGCGTCGGGCGGCCTGAAGGTCAAGGCCGCCGGAGGCATACGCACAACCGCAGACGCGCTGGCGATGCTTGAGGCGGGCGCGGATCGCATAGGCTGCTCGGCCTCGTCGTCTGTTGTTGATGGGCTTGAAAACTGAAAGGTCATTTACGGGCGGCGGCGGAATTAATCCGTCCGCCGCCGATGTTTTTTCGGATATTTTTATGGAAAGACGAACTGATTTGTCTGTGCTGGCATAATATGATATAATCATCATGCGCGCCAGCGCGCTACGATAAACACAAGGCTGCATGGCGCATTAAGATGATTATCATTTAAATATTGCTGTACACGTTTGTTCAGCAATATGGTAGCGAATACAGCTGCTTGCACCAACCTCGTGATGAAACAGATATCAGCATTAAAAAGGGGGGCGAACCCAAATATATGTACAGCAACATATTGGACGCGATTGGCAACACACCCGTGGTAAGGATAAACCGCATGAACCCAAATCCCGCAGTTTCGCTGTACGCGAAGCTGGAGGGCTTCAATCCAACCGGCAGCATAAAGGACAGAATAGCCCTTAAAATGATAGAGCAGGCCGAACAGGACGGCACGCTGGTCA
Source organism: Oscillospiraceae bacterium (assembly GCA_031556035.1). Taxonomy (GTDB): domain Bacteria; phylum Bacillota; class Clostridia; order Oscillospirales; family UBA929; genus JAVBTT01. The sequence goes on along the minus strand of JAVBTT010000011.1, from coordinate 57,458 downwards.
AGGGCAAGACGATCATAGAGGCCACCTCCGGCAACACCGGCATAGGGCTTGCGATGATCGGACGTGTCAAGGGCTATGACGTCGAGATTGTGATGAGCTCGGCGGTATCGGTGGAGCGCCAGAGGATGATACGGGCGTTTGGCGGCAAAATCATCCTGACGCCGCCGGAGCTCGGAACCGACGGCGCTATAATGAGGACAAGAGAGCTCATAGCCGAAAATCCCGAAAAGTACTTTAATCCCAACCAGTTTTCAAACGTATACAACAAGCTGGCGCACTACAAGACCACTGCTGAAGAGATATGGAGCCAGACCGGGGGGAGGCTCACGCACTTTGTTTCGTCGCTCGGAACCTCCGGGACGCTAATGGGCGTTGGAAAGATGCTGAAGGAAAAAAATCCCGCAGTAAGGGTGATAGAGGCCCATCCGGTCAAGGGACACTATATTCAGGGACTAAAGAACATGAACGAGGCCATTATCCCGGATATTTACGACCCCTCGCAGATTGATGAGAGCATAATGATCGAGACCGATGAGGCTTACGAAACGGCCCGGCGCATTGTGGCCGAGGAGGGCATATTCGTCGGCATGAGCAGCGGCGCGGCGATGCTGGCGGCGCTGAGGGTGGTGGAAAAGCTGGAATCCGGCCTTGTCGTGGTGATCTTTCCGGACAGGGGAGAGAAGTATCTCAGCACAAAATTATTTTTATAGCAATTATATAAATTGAAAGCAATCGACAAAAGAGGAGGGCGGGGGAAAACGGTTTCCCCTGCCCTTTTTCAAACCAATACAAGGAGATAAATAATGAAATTTGAGCTTTTGCACCCGGCCGATCAGCTTGTGCTGATGATGAACCGCATATATCACGGCGGGATGACTACCACATCGGGAGGCAATCTCTCGATACTGGACGAGAACGGGGACATTTGGATCACCCCCTCAGGAATAGACAAGGGCACCCTGTCCAGGGCGGATATGTGCCGGGTGAAGCCGGACGGGGAGATAATCGGCCCGCACAGACCGTCAGTTGAGCTTCCGTTCCACGTCTCGGTCTACCGACGCCGCCCGGACATACACGCCGTGCTGCACGCGCACCCTCCGGCGCTGGTGGCTTTCTCAGTCGCCCGGGTGCTGCCTGACGTCAACCTCGTCCCGAACGCCCGCCGCACCTGCGGCAGCATTACTATGGCGGCGTACGCCGTTCCCGGGTCGTCCGAGCTGGGGGACAATATCGCGGCAGAGTTTGAAAAGGGCTTTAATGTGGTGGTCATGGAGAACCACGGCGTCGTGATCGGAGCTGACGATCTCTTTGACGCGTTCAAAAAATTCGAGACACTTGAATCCTGCGCGAATCTTGAAATCTGCGCCAGAAAGCTCGGGAGCCCGAAATCGCTTCAGGAGTCCGAGATTAACCTGACAGCCACGCGCGACCACCTGACAATGGACGACTTTGTGCCCAACAAGCACAGCTCGGAGGAATGCGCGGCGCGGCGCGACATGATAACCCTGATACACCGCTCGTATAACCAGCGGCTGTTCGGCAGCACGCAGGGAACCTACTCGGTGCGGCTGTCCGACGACTCCTTCCTGATAACGCCCTACGGGGTCGACAGGGCGTATATGGACGAGTCCGACCTGGTGCTTATAAAGCGCGGGATGAAGGAGCAGGGCAAGGTTCCGTCGCGCTCGGTAAAGCTGCATCAGCTCATTTACCGGCAGCATCCCGATATACGCTCGGTTCTCGGGGCGAACCCGCCTCACGCGATGGCCTTTGCCGTGACCGAAGAGCCGTTTGATCCCAGGACGATACCGGAGAGCTACATCAATTTGCGCCAGGTGCAGAAGGTACCGTTCGCGTCAATTTACCTCAAGCCGGAGATGGTCGCGGGGATGTTCTCTGATAAAACCCCGGTGCTAATCTGCGAGAACAACCAGATACTGGCCACCGGCGGCTCGCTGCTGGGCGCGTTTGACCGCCTTGAGGTTATGGAGGCGACCGCGCATTCGATTTTGTCCGCGCGTGATATCGGCCGTCTGGTGCACATATCCGACGCCGAGGTTGAGGAGATCAACACGGCGTTCAAGCTGAGCTGAGGGGGGACAGGGACAATGCTTGAGTACTATTCCCTGCAAACGGAAGCGGAGGGCTTTCACGGCATAACACGGCAGGTGCGCGAGGCTGTAACGAAGAGCGGGGTTCAGGACGGCATATGCGTCGTGTTCTGCCCGCACACCACGGCGGGCATAACAGTCAATGAAAACGCGGATCCGGATGTCGTAAGGGATTTGCGCCTGGGGCTTTCCAAGGCGTTTCCGGACAGGCCTGAGTTCCGGCACATGGAGGGCAACTCCGCCGCGCACCTGAAGGCAAGCTGCGCCGGGTCAAGCGTTACCCTTGTTATCAGCGGAGGAAGACCTGTGCTGGGCACCTGGCAGGGCGTCTATTTCTGTGAGTTTGACGGGCCGCGCCAGAGAAAATTCATTGTTAAAACCCTTGAGGGATAGGCCTCAAATATATGTGAGGGGGAGGGCTTGACGTGTCCTGCGAAAGCAACAAGGCGATGAAGTGCCCGTGCACGTATTCGTGCTCCAAGCGCGGCAAATGCTGCGAATGTGTGGCGTACCACCGGCGCGACGGGGAGTTCCCTGCCTGCTTCTTCTCCGAGAAGGCCGAGAGGGAGTATGACCGCAGCTTCAAGGCGCTGTGCGGGGATAGGAAGCGGCCATGAGGCTGTTTATAGCTATCAACTTTTCCCCGGAAATCCGGAACGAAATCTCCGGTATTCAGGACAGGCTCAGGGAGAGTTGTATCAGGGGAAGCTTCACGCTGTATGAAAATCTGCACCTGACACTCGTGTTTTTAGGGGAGGTGCGGACGGAGAGAGTGAAGGCGCTGCGGGGAATTATTGACGGCGCGGCTGTGCCGTCCTTCCGGCTTTTCCTGAGGGGAACGGGGAGCTTTAAACGCGAGGGCGGGGATATATGGTGGCTCGGGCTTGAGGAAAATGAAAGTCTGTCGGCGCTTCATCAGCGGCTTTCAAAGAGACTGACGGACGGGGGTTTTGAGCTGGAGAGGCGAAAATTTGCGCCGCATCTGACGCTTGCCCGCGAGGTTGTAACGCGCACAGATTTCAGCGCGGGTGAGTTTTCGCGCGGCGTTCGAGCGATTGATACGGAGGTCTCCAGGGTGAGCCTTATGAAATCCGAACGGATAAACGGAAGACTGACTTATACCGAGATTTACGCAAAAACACTTTAGAGACAGTTCCCGAATGTTAGGCTTGGGGGACTTTTGGGGAGAAAAGGAGGCGCAAATGAGCGAGAAAAAACTGCATGCCAAAATGCCGAGGACACGGGAGGACAAGCTGTCGATCCTTCCCGAGACGATCAGAGACTATCTTGACGCGAGAGGTGCAATACCCACCGGCATGGAATGTCGGGACAGAATCAGCCGGCAAAGGCAAAGGATAATGGAGTATCTCGGGGCGGATGAGGCCGATTGGGACTCGTACCGATGGCAGCTGGAAAACCGGTTCACAAATGGCCGGGACATCTGCGCCGTGCTGGGCTTGCCCGAGGAGACTGCCGACGAGCTGGAGAGGGTTGGGGAAAGCTTCCGGTTCGCGATATCCCCGTACTATCTGTCGCTTATAGACCCGGACTCGCCCAGGGACTCGATATGGCTTCAGTGCATGCCGTCCGCCGAGGAGCTGGACGAGCGCGGAGAGCTCGACCCGATGGACGAGCATGGCTCATCCCCGGCGCCGTGCATTACGCGCCGATATCCGGACAGGCTGATTATCAAGGTCACAAACATGTGCGGTATGTACTGCCGCTTCTGCCAGCGCCGCCGAAGGATCGGGGAGCGCGACACGCACACGGCAAAGGCGCGGCTGGAAGAGGCTGTGGAGTATGTGAGGAGCCAGCCTGAGATCAGGGATGTGCTTATAACGGGCGGCGACGCCTTTATGCTTTCGGACAGCCAGATAGAGTGGCTCCTTAGAGAACTCAGGGCAATCCCGCATGTTGAGATCATCAGGTTCGGGACGCGCACACCCGTTACGCTGCCGCAGAGAGTGACCCCGAGGCTGTGCGGCATATTGAGGAAGTATCACCCGGTATATGTTAACACGCACTTTAACGCTCCGATGGAGATAACGGAGGAGTCCTCCGCCGCCTGCGCGCGCCTTGCGGACGCGGGTGTGCCTCTTGGCAACCAGATGGTGCTGCTGGCGGGGGTCAACGATCATCCGTTCATTGTGCGCCGCCTGAACCAGGCGCTTTTGGCCATAAGGGTGAAGCCGTACTACATATTCCACCCCAAGCAGGTGCGCGGAACGGCGCATTTTTGGGTGACGCTTGGCGCTGGCATGGAGATAATGGAGCGCCTGCGCGGTTACACCTCGGGTATGGCGGTGCCGACATATATCGTGAACGGCCCGGGAGGGCTTGGCAAGACGCCGATCAACCCCAATTATCTGCTCTATCTAGCTAAAAACCGAGCGGTGTTCAGGAGTTGGAACGGCGAGATATTCGGGATAGAGAACTCGCCGATGGAGGAGCAGTAATTTTTTCCAAAGATTGTACGGATGCCCCCGGCCTTAGGCCGGGGGCATCCGTAATCATTCTGCCATATTGACTTTATTGCTCATCTTTCTTTTTTATTCCCAGCAGGAGACCCAGTCCGGCAAGTCCGGCGCCTATGAAGCCGAAGAAGCCGAAATTGAAGCCGCCGGTGTAGGGGAGGTTGTCGAGAGGAACCTCGGTTTCCGGAACATCCACCTCCGGGAGCTCGGGCTCTTCCGGGATTGTGGCGGGGGGAGGGCCAAGGGGAACGTCGGGTTCGGGGGCTTCCTCATCCGGCGGATTGGGGCTGTCGTCTGGGGGAGGGATTACCTCTTCGGGGTCCTCGGGGTCTTTGGGGTCTTTAGGATCCTTAGGATCCTTGGGGTCTTCTTCCTTCGGCTTTCTGGTGTTGCTTACATCAATACTTCCGCTCCGGCTGTTGTAGTTGATATCAATGCCGGTGGAGCTGTAGCTGACGTTGAAGTTTGCGGGGACATCCTCGGAGACGCTGTATTTGTGCCCGAACTCCAAGTCCTTGAAGCTGTCGGTCCAGCTGTTGTCCATGCTCAGTGTTATGAAACGATCAGTTTTCGTCCCGTCAATCACGAGGTAGACCTTGACCGCCTGCATGTTGTCGGCGTTCTCGCCGGGCCATTTCTTGGTGACGGACAGCTCGCCCTTGAGGGTCTCAAATATGTTGGTGTACCTGATGAAAACAATCCCGCTGTCGGCGTCCGCAGAGATTATGCCACTTGCCTCGGGCCCGTCGATCTCATCCAGGTCTCCGACCTTGATCTTGCTGCCTTCGAACGCCTCGTAGCCTTGCGGCACGTCGTCCTCAACCAGCTCGTACAGCGTCCCCTGGGGCAGATCGGCTACGATAAGCTGCTGGCCCTTTGAGAGCTTGAAGGTGTAGGTTCCGTCGCCGGTCTTCTCAAAGGAGACGTCGGCGAGGGTGAGCGGGTTGTTGTCGGCGTCAAGAGCTGATACCTTGCCGGAGATGTCCCCGTCGAAGGGCAGAGCCTGAAGGTCTTCGCTGTCGGTCTGGTAGTTGAAGTCACCGTCAAAGCTGACGTTTTTACCGGCCCTGAGCAGCTTTTCAATCTTTTCAAGGTTGGCAATCTCGCTTTCGAGCTTTGCGAGCTGAGCGGCCAGTCTCTGGTGGCTGCCGTAGTCTATGACGCGCTGGTCGGCGTCAAACCCGCTCTGAGCGGCGCTGATGGTGTCGTTTACATAAGTGTCAATCGCCGCCTGAAGCGCAGCGGGGTCCCTGATCAGGTGCAGCTGGCCGCATACATCGCAGACGGGGGCTTCGGGATCGTCAGGCTCTTCGGTTTCGCCGCCGTCGCTGTGCTCGGTGGTGGTGATCATGTCGGTGACGTTTGCCAGAGCGTATTCGGTGGCCTCGCTCAGCAGGGCTTGCGAGGGATCGCCGTTTTCGTCGACAACCAGCCGGAGCACGGCCAGCGCCTCGTTGTAAGCGGCCTCAAGGCCTTCGTTCCAGGCGTTTTCAACGTCCGTTCCCAGCGAGGGCAGGGCTTCCCTTTTATCCTTGAGAAGCTGTATGACCTGATCCAGCTTTTCCTGAACCTGCATTTTATAGTCCGCGTAGCCCTCCCCGGCGCTGAACAGCTTGAGGGTGAAGCCAAATTTTTCGTTCAGGTAGGGGCTTCCGAGGCTTGCGCTCACATCCTTTGATATGACCAGGCTGTTGCGGGGGATGTCGTAGTTGTAGATCGTGACGATGTCCGTATCCGCCAGTTCCTTGCCGGAGGTGAACACCGCCGGGTCGACGCTGCCGTCCGCGCCTTTGATCAGCGGGGTGTAACGGTCTTTTTGCTCGTCATTGAGCAGCTCCTCGAGCTCATAGGTCAGGCCGGTCGGTATCTTGTTGATTTCCACATACGCGCCGTGGTTCATGCTCAAATCAATGATTACCTTGCCGTCCGCTCCCGTTATTTTGTGCGGGTTGCCCACCACCTGGAAGAACTCGCTTTCGCCGTTTTCGTCGACATAGCCGCTGATATCGTCGGTGCCGGAGGCGAAGGTGACGCGCACTGGGAAGTACTCGTCAGAGTTTATTTCGACGTCCATGGACGCGACCACCAGCTTGGAAATGCTGATGCTGCCGTATTTGCGGGTGTTGGTGACCGTGCAGGCCGCCGAATCCCCGGCGGGGATCGTGTCGGTATCGAGGCTAATATCAACGTCGTAGATGAGCTTGTCGTTTTTCTCGGAGATGAAGTACTTAACGCCGGCCGGGATGCCTGTAACGCTTGCGGAATCCCCTGCCTTCAGGTGCAGAATCACTCGGTTGCCTACCGTGTCGATCTCTCCGTTCGCTGATACGGCCAGGCCCGGGAAGTCGTCCAAGGCGCCGCGGTCAAAGGTGACATAGATGTCGAACACCTCTCCGGTTTCCGGTCCGGCGAGAGCCTTGTCAAGCTCCAGGCCGCCGGTCAGCCGGGTGTTTGTATATGTGTAGGCCATTGCGGGGAAGGTCTCGGTATCAGGGTTCTTGGAGGCCATCAGGGCCTCAAAGGTCAGGCCATCGGCTTCGTTTGTCAGGTCGGACAAGTCTCCGATTATGTTGCCGCTTGCGTCGACCTCAAAGCGCTGCCCTGTCGCCGACTTGAGCTCAAAGACGTTGCCCGCGCCTAAAATCTCGGTCACGGTATAGGTCTCATCCGGGTCAAGCCCCTCAAACAGCGCCGTCTGGCCGGACTTGAGGATAAAGCGCCCGTTCTCGCCGATTATGAACTCTGCGGGCTCTTCGACGCCGGGGGTGAGGATTTTTATGTTTTTGGGGAATCTGATGGAGCTGTTGCTGGCGCTAATCTCGAATACAAACTCCGCGTCCGCCTCGGTGTAGCCCTCGGTCAGCTTCGTGACTCTGAGCTGGGCGCCGTCCTTCTTGTACTCGTTCGTGCAGACGACCTGGAGGTTGGCTCCGTCCTCGTCGATGTTGAGGGTAATCCAGCCGTTTTCGTCAGGGGTGGCGGATGCTCCGCCCAGTGTGTAGGACCTGCCGAGATAGCTGTATTTGCTGACCGCGCCCTCGGCGCTCTCGCGGAGCTTGTAGATTCCGGTCGGCAGATTGATTGACGTGCCTGTGAGCCCGCTGCTCAGCTCAATCGTTTTGACATTGCCGCCGTTGTCCCCGCCGGTCCATCCCTCGGGGCCTTCCAGCTGGAAGGTGAATTTAGCGTTGCCAAGGCTGTTCCAGTCAATGCCGCTGAGCTCCTTGCTGAGCGAGAGGCTGCCCGTCTTGCGGGTGTATGTGTTGACGAAGGAGGCCTCTCCCGCCGTCTCGCCGCCCACGGCCACCGTGCAGCTGTCGCCCGTTGAGCCGTTGGCCGCTATGGCCAGCGAGTATTCATTGGTGCCCGCGCCGAGCTCCTTGACTGTGTATGTCCCGCCGGGGAGACCGGTCAGTGACTCGGAGGGGTTTAGATTCGTCAGGGTGAGCAGATAGCCCGCCCCGTCCGGGTTGGAGGCGAGAGTTCCAGCGTCATGAGCGCCGTTCCAGTCGGAAGGGCCGGTGATCAGGAAACTGTAGCTCCAAGTGTCAAGCGTCAGCTCGTTGCCCTTGCCTATGGCCTTGGATACAGTCAGGCTGCCCTTGACGCGGCTGTAGGTGTTTGTAATGCTTATGCCGCCTGCCGTCGCGGACACGTTCGAGACGCCCTCGACGCCGCCTTCGCCCTCGACACGTACATATCCGTTCATGCCGTAGCCGCTTTCGACGGCCTTGTAATAGCCGTAAGGCAGCCCGTCAATTTTGACCGAGGTGTTGCCCTCGAGCTTGAACTGCCCGTTGGCGTCGGTGAAGGTCTTGTGGTTGGCGACGGGTGTCCACGGGGCGCTGTTGTCGGCGCTGTAGTACAACGTAAATGTGAACTCCTTGTTCGCCGCGCTGCTGTCCCCGGCGGGCATATTGAGGGCCTTGGAAACTGTCAGCTCGCCGAGTGAAAGCGCGTAGACGTTTGTAACCCGTATTGTATTTGCGCTGTATGTGACATCCTTGAGATTCACTATCCCGACTCCCGAGACCGTCCAGGCGTATCCGGCGACCGAGGCGTCCGCCTCAGACACATAGTACTGCCCGTACTTCAGGCCGGTGAACGCGGCGCTCTGACCATGTGTCAGCTTGAACTGGCCGCTGGCATCCGTCGAGGCGGAGCCAGCCGCGCTGTGGCTCGCGACCGTGGCCCAGGCGGCCTGGTCGTTGGCGCGGTAGTAGAGAGTGAATGTGAATTCCTTGCTCGCCGGAACCGCCGGATACCAGCCGGGAAGGTTCTGATCCACTGTCTTTGTGACGGTCAGTGAGCCGGTTTTGTAGTTGAAGACATTGGTAAAGGAGAAGGTGTAGCCGCTGCCCGTGACAGACTGTGTCTGCGCCTCAGGCGGCTTGTGGGATATGTTCGAGCCGACTGTAACCGCCGTTTCAGTAACTGTGTAGCTGCCGGCCGGCAGAACTGTGAAGACTGCAGTCTCCCCGCCCTTGAGACGGAAGCTGCCGTTTGCGTCGGTCTGGGTATCGAGCGTGCTGCCGGTGAACGCCTGATTGGCTACGGGCTGCCCGCCGCAGGTCAGCGTGAAGGTGAAAGCCGTATCGGCGAACTCAGCTTTGGCGGTGCCGTCCAGTATCTTGCTGACGCTGAGCTTGGTTGTGCTGCGGGTATTGACGCAGCTCGCCGCCGTATTTGTCGTTATCGTGCCGGAGGCCGAGGTCCAGCCTGCCGTGTAGTACTGGTTCGGCGCGACGCCCGATTTCTCATATACCTCGTAGCTCGCGCCCAGAGGCAGGTCGGCGAAGGTCGCGGTCTGGCCGTGTTTGAGTGAGAATTCGCCGCTGCTGTTGGTGCTGCCGGTGGCGGGGCTGGCGTTAACGGTATAGGACTTGTTGGCCCAGACTGCTCCGTTGACCTTTATGACGAACACAAACTGATCGTTCTGGTCGGCCCCGTCTCCGGTAACGGTTTTTGTCACGCTGAGTCTGCCGGTCGTCTTGCGGTTGTTTTTGACAGTCACCGTGATTGAGCTTCCAGTGACGGTTCCGGTCAGGGACGATGAGCCGTTCAGGTCTATGTCATAGCTGGCGTCCGGTGTCTCAATTATCTCGTACGCGGTGCCGTACGGGAGGTTCGGCAGGGTGACCGTGCTGCCGTTTGACAGATTGAAGGTGACAATAGTCTTGCCCGCGTCGGTGCCGGTTCCCTGCGCGGCGGTGACTCCGGAGATTTTGTTCAGCTCAGTCAGCAGCGCGCTGTCGAGCGCGGGAGAGAGCTTGACGGTGAAGCTGAAGGTTCCGGTCGTGGGGCCTCCCTTGCCGTCCACTTTTTTGGTTATCGTAAGTCCCTTGGTGATAAGGGCGTAGTCGTTGGTGAAGACGACCTTCGTGTTGGAGCTCAGGTCAACCGTCCCGCTGGAGGGATAACGGTTGCCGGACTGGGAGCCGCCGGCGCCGACCACATAGGTGGTGGTGCGGGTGTAGCCGGTTTTTTCAATCACGGCCTCAGTGACCGAGTATTTACCTGCCGGGATGCCAGAGAGCTTGACCGTGGCGATCGACGTCAGCTTCAGCGTTGCTGTGGTGTCGTTCGTCTTTGTCAGGCCGCTGACGCTCAGGCCTTCCATCCATCCGGACGGGCCGACTATCGTGAGGGTGAAGCCGTCCGGGAAGTTGGTCGTGTTCCACGCCAGAGCGCCCGTGACCTTTTTGCCCAGCTCCAGCTCAAAGCTCTTCAGGCTGTTGGTGAACTGCGCGGCGGGAACGCCGCCGTCGTTAGAGACGGTCATCGTTGCCTTGCGGTTTGCCTTGTCCGGGGTTCCGGCGGTGACCGTCACGCTGTCCAGCGCGTAGAAGCCGCTGGCGCTCTCGGTGACAACAACGATCGCGCCCGCCGGGAGGTTCTTTATCTCAACGGTATCGCCGTGCTTTAGCGTGATTTGGCCGTTCTTAGTGTTGCTGGCGGTGGCGCTGGCGTTGAGGTAGTAGTCGCCGCTGTAGTTGCTTCCACCCACCGTCACGGTGAAGGTAAAGGTGTCGGTTTTTAAATAGGCGGGGGCTCCGGACGCGTCCGCGCCGGACACGGTCTTGCCAAATTTAATTCCGCCCTTTTGCCGGGTGTATTTATTGGTGACGGTCTCGGTGACAGGCGTGCCGCTGTTGGGAACTGTAATGCTGCCGCCTGCCGTGGAGTAGGAGACCTCCACCGTGTAGTTTGTCACGCTGATAAGGCTGTTTCCTTCTCCCGTTCTCTCGGTTACGGTGTATACGCCGGGGGTCAGGCCGCTCAGTGTCTCGGACCAGCTGTTGTTATTCGGCAGTGTGACCACCGCGCTGTAGCCGCCGGGGCCGGTGATGTCAAGGACGAAGCTCTTGCCGACATTTGATGTCGAAAGGTCTCCGGTGACGGCCTTTGTTACAATCAGCGAGCCGGACTGCTTGGAGTAGGTGTTGGTGAAGGTGACGGACGCCGGTGTCGCGCTGTTTGGAACAGCCAGCTCGCCGGAAACCCATCCGGTGTTGCCGTTCAGCGCCGACTGCGCGACTGCTCCGGAGACGCCGCTTATCGTGACGCTGTGGTTTACGCCATCAAGCTCGGTACCGTTCACCAGCTCAATGACCTTGTATGTGCCGGGTTCAAGGTTGCCTATTGTATGGGTGTAGCCGTTGCCGGAGCTCAGCACCACGTCCGCGACCTGGACGCCGCTTATGTCGTTCACGCGGGCGCCGCTCCCGTTCACAATTCTGAAGGTGAAGGACTTAGCAGCGACCGCGGATTTTTGCTCGGCTGTGAGGTCGTTTTTCGCGTCGGGCACCTTTGTTATCGTCAGTGAGCCCTTGGTCTTTGTGTAGGTGTTGGTAAAGGAGCACGCGGAGTCACCGCCGTATGTCACGGACGGGTTCTCCCCGACCGTTGAGGCCACAAGGGTGTAGCCCTGCTTGTAGGCGGCCTCGACGACCTCGTAATTTCCGACCGGGAGATTCTCAAGCGTCTTGGACGGATTGGCCTTTGTCAGAGTTACCTGGGTGCTGAAGCTGTTGGGTCCGGTTACCGTGAAGACTATGCCATCGGGGAAGGCGTCCCATCCCAGGTCACTGCCGGTTCCGAATATCTTTTCCAGTGTCAGTCTGCCGGTCTTATAGGTGTTGGTTACCGTTTTTGAAACCTCACCGCCGGTTTCCGGTATGGCAAGGTCGTACTTGGCGGTGTCCAGGGCATAGCGATCCGATATATTGCTTAGGTCAAGCTCCTGGACGCTCAGCGAAGTGCCGGCCGGGATGCCTGAGAATACAGCGGTCTCACCGGACTTCAGCGTAAAGCGGCCGTTGCCGTCGGTTGTTCCGGGTTCGGTGGAATTATCGGCTTTTTTAAGAGTGTAACCCTCGTTCTTATAGAGCGCCGGCGCTTTGCCCGCGTCAGTCCATTTGACCTCGAACGTAAATGCTGTGTCCTTTTCGCTCGCGGGCCTCACGGAGGCGTTCGGCACGGACTTTGTGACAGACGCCGTGCCGGTTATCAGGTTCTTAACGTTTACAAAGCGCGAGGCCGAGCTCTGATTGTTCAGCGCGGTTCCATTTTCATCGGTCCAGACGATTTTAAGGGTCTTGCTCTCCTCAATTACGGTAAAGTATTTGATCTTCGCCGGAGAGGGGGCAACGCCGTTAACCGAGGTCTCCTCGATTTTGTATACGACGCCCTTTTCAAACAGGTCAGCCGTCTTATATGATCCGTTGCCGGTGATCGAAAAGCTGGCGACCTCGCGCCCGGCAAAGCCTCCGGACTGATATGAGACGGTGAAGCTGCAGGTGTCGCCGCTTACGACCGCGCCGGGCAGCACAAAGCCGTTCTCAGATCCGTTTTTCCAGTCCTTGTATACGGTAAGCGAGGTGAGACCGCTGGGGGAGTCGACGGAGATTTTTGAGCTCAAATCAACTGTGTCGTTTATAACCGATACCAGCGTCTGTGAGGACGCGCGGCCGCCCTGGGGCACGAAAAGATAGACGCTTGTCACGTCCGTCTGGGTCGTCGTCAGCTTGACGTCCAGCTTCGCGCCGAGCGGGATGTTTGTAAAGGTGAGCTTTTTGCCGTCAACGGCGGGCGTGATGGAGACCGGCTGCCCGCCCGACAGAGTGTAGGCGGCTTCAACAATGACATTGTTTGAAATCTTGGCCGGATCGACTCCGTGCCCGACGATGTCGTATGTAAGCTCAGTGGAGTAATTGCCGCCAGAAATGCTCTTGCTAGCCTGTGTCAGGTCGATTCTGGCCATTTCATCGGGGGCGACGCCGTCCAGACTATTCAGGTAATTCAGATAGGCCTTGACGTTCGCGTCGTTCATAGCGCCGCCGTTGTCCACAACCGTGCCGTTGACAAGCTGCCAGATTGCGATCTGGGTGGCGGCGATCGCCTGATCCTTTGTCAAAGACGGAATGCCTGAGGCCGCCCGCATATCCTCCAAATCCTTCAGCCACAGGTCGGAGTTCATCAAAATCTCCCTGAGCTTCGCGGTGACCTCCTCCAGAGAAGATCCCTGGGGGATGACAAAGTAGTTTCCGTGCTCGCTTATACTCTCGATCGGAACGCGGCTGTAAAGGTATTTCTGCGCCGTTCCGTCGCTGATTGTGGGTTTATAGGAAAAGTCGCTGCAGTATGTCAGGAATTTGTCGGAGGAAAGCGTCCTGTTTACAAGCTGATACTGCACGATGGGAATAGCGCTCCCGCCCACGACAATGTTTTTGATAGAGCCCGAGGGGGTGTGGCCTCCTCCGTCATAGTAGTAGATATAGCCGGTGGCTGTCGGACGCAGAACCTCAACGCTGTCCGCGAGCGCCGCCACTGGCAGCAGCGAAAGCAGGATAAGCGCCGTAAGACTATATGCCGCCAGCTTTTTGAAAAAATTGGATTTCGTCATTTAAGAACACTCCCCTAGTAAGGTTCGGCGTACCATTCATTGAACTGTATGCGCCGTTTACCAATATTGTTTCCTTACTATAATAGAGATCGAAATAAAATCCAACTACCTTTAAGGGTGGTTTTAAGAATAATCGAGGGTAGTATTCCTCGTCTGTTTACCAGACCAGCGCGAAATACAGGCAACCGGCATACTACCCTTTTGCCCTACCCATCCGGCAAACGATTGCCGTGCAAGAGTCTTGTGAAACATGTTTCATTATATGGTGATGGCTGGCACGACCCGGCAATTCTGAAATTTTTATATTTCTTGCCTTTGAAAAAATAAACCAGGGTGAGCTTTGGGGCCGTACAAGGCGGCCCAAAAGCTCACCCTAATCTTCCTGCTCTTGCGGGGGGAAGGCAGGGGTAGGAGAATTCTTTTGTTTTGCAAATCGATACTTGCAGGGCTATTTGCAGTGTAGATAAAATAATCGGAAAAAGCTTGCCTCGGTGAGGTTTTTTGATTATGATATTACAGCGCCACTAAACAGTAGCAATTTTGCAGATGTCACAGGCGCCGTAATATGTGTTAAAATCAATATTATTCCGCAACACGAAGTTGTTGATCGCTGCAATTGTTAGGTGGCGGAATAATAAATCTTCCCTCCGACATGAGATGAGTGTAGACTACATGCATGGGCGCTGTATAGCCGAAATCCTAAAATATCAGGAGGCCGCCGATGAGAAGAAAAGACAGAGAAATGCCTGAGGAATTTGCGCTTCAAATAGTGGATAAGTGTGTGTTCGCTACCCTCGGAACCTCAAATAATGACGGAGCGCCTTACTGTGTTCCGGTATCTATTGCGCGCGAAGGCATGAGCGTCTATTTCCACTGCGCTATGTCGGGGCAAAAGACCGACAATATGCGCCGCAGACCCGATGTGTGCCTGGCCTGTGTTGGTGAGACGCGCGTACCGGAAGGGAAATTCAGCGTCGAATATGAGTCGGCGGTGATATTCGGGCGAGCTTCGGAAGTACTCGGAGAAACCGAAAAGATTCGGGCGCTGCGCCTTATCAGCATGCGGCACACCCCAGGCAATATGGAGGGGTTTGAGGATGAGCTGAGAGTTAATCTTGGAAGAACGGCGGTGTGGAGGGTAGATATAGCTTCCGTCACTGGCAAACGCCTTAAATACGGCCCCGATGGCGGTGAACTAAAAGGGTGAGGGGTTTTATACAGGTGTTATTGATGTGCTTATAGTATTAGCGCATTATACAGCTTCATAATCGTAATAATGCTCTGCTCCCTTGTGTACGGGTCTTTCGGCGCAAACGTGTTGTTCCCCACGCCGCCCATAATGCCGGCCGCCTGTATCTGCCCCACCTGTACCGCCGCCCATGACGATATTTTCTCATTGTCGGCAAAGGTCGCAGTTTTTTCGGGCAGCGGTTTGCCGACAGCCTTAGCGAGAGCCGCAAGCATGACCGCCGCTTGCTCGCGCGTTAATTTTCCATTAGGGTCAAACCTGTTGTTGCCCACTCCGGACACCACTCCCATCGCCGCCGCTTTTTCCACGTTGATATCGGCGGTGTCGGCAAAGGTCACGCGTTCGGCAATCTTCTCGCCCTGAATGTCTTCGATAACCTTGACCGCAAGCGCGCAGAAGTCGGCGCGGGTGATAGGGGTTGGGTAGCCGGATCGGAGCGCGTAGGGGATTAGCCCCAGCTCGGCGGCACTGGTGACGGCATCGGCTGCCCAGGAGGACGGGGGGTTCTGCGAAGACGGAAATGTTGCTCTAATGATATATGTGCCTGTTTCACCGCCGGAAAAACTGGAGAATGTATCCCTTAAAGCTCTTATGTAATATGTACCCGCTTCCAAATCCACAGAATCAGTAAAGGGCGGAGATGGATAATGACTGCTTCCTCCCAGTCTAACGATATGCTCCTCTGTGCTGCCGTAAACATCAAGTCTGGTAAGATGCTTCAATCCTAAAACCGGCTCGTAATCGAGGTTTACGGTAAGCTTCCCCGCTTGCGATAACTCAATTTTGTAAAGATCGGTATCGCTTTGATAACTGAGAAATCCCGTAAACGCTAGGTCTGAGTACAGCGACGGCGCATTTGCTCGCATATTGTGTACATAGGTTCGGTCGGTGGCAGCGGCAATATAATCAAACACAATATTAAAGCTTCCGTATTTATTTGAACCGACAGTTCTTTCGTTTTCATAGTAATACGTACCAGGCTCTAAATCCATTGTTTCCGAGAACGGGGCAAACACTCTGAAGCCAGTCCAGATTACTTCACCCGCGCTGTTATACCAATGTGTTGTGAACGGCGCTTCCGTGCCATCGCTTAGCCCGAGAATTGTTGTGCTGATGGTCAGTCTGCCCGGCTGAGGCAAAACAATGGTATATCTGTTAGTTGCATTTTCCCGTGGGATATGTCCTGTATATGTCTTTCCAAACTCTACCGAGTCATATTCTTCCGCTAGGGCAGGAAGTGCGGAAAACAGCGAAGACACGAGGGCAAACGCGAGCACCAGTGTGAGAATACGCCTCTTCATTTTACTGACCCCCATATTTTTGTTCTGTTAACGGTACAAACAAATTCAAGAGTGCAAGCTATTGCTTCAGCGCATTATACAGCTTCATAATCGTAATAATACTCTGCTCCCTTGTGTATGGGTCTTTCGGCGCAAATGTGTTGTTTCCCACGCCGCCCATAATGCCGGCCGCCTGTATCTGCCCCACCTGAACAGCCGCCCATGACGATATTTTCGAGGTGTCAACAAAGGTCGCCGCTGTTTCGGGCAGCGGTTTGTCGACAGCCTTAGCGAGAGCCGCAAGCATGACCGCCGCTTGCTCGCGCGTTAGCTTGCCTGCGGGGTCAAACTTGTTGTTGCCAACTCCGGACACCACTCCCATCGCCGCCGCTTTTTCCACGTTGATATCGGCGGTGTCGGCAAATGTCACGCGTTCGGTGATGACATTTTTCGCAAGAGATTCATACAGAGCCACAGCCAGCGAGCAGAATTCGGCGCGGGTGATAGGCTGTTTATACTTGGACTGCAACTCCTGTGGGACAAGCTTTGCTGCGATTGCCGCGTTTACCTGTTCAACAGCCCATGAGGAGGGCTGATCAGGAGCGGGAGAAGCTTTAACAATGGTGGATAAAGCGCGCGCATTTGCATTTCCGCCGTCATAGAGGTCGGCAATCGCTTTACTGGCGGGCGCAAAGAAAACAACAATCTGCATTGCCATGCCATCGATAAGCCCGTTCGGTACATATGTAATGATCCGGTTTGGGGACGGATCCCAGCCTTCTACGACGCCGTGCTGCCCCAGCTGATTCTTCCGCTTGGTTATTAAGTCCTCCAAACGAATAGTTTCACCGGCCTTTGCGTCAATACTGGCAATGACCTGATTATCCATATCACCAATGAGATGACCCGAAATATCATGAGTAAATTTGACTGCTCCACCTTCACCCAAGTAAAGATGCAGCTCATACGAACCCAGCAATTCACCTTCGTCCTGATTACCTTCGGTTATTGTCAAATCAAAGCGGTCATATACGTTAGTAAGCTCGATTTCCAGATAATCCGGACTCTGCGCATCTGTATGCGTATACTCGGAAAATGTTGACGGTGAAAACACAATCGTAGTAATGGGAATGATCGCGGGATTCGCCGCCACTGCGGGAACGACAAGACTCATACAAAGTATAAGCGCCAGGAGCAGGACGGTGGCTTTTCTTCTCATATTAAAATCCTCCTGATGTTGGTTGATCGAATCCGCAATTTGGGAGCGCATGGTGGAACTCACACTAATTCAGTTTTGTTCCGCACCCTCCGCAAAATTTAACACCGGGATGATTCTCTTGCCCGCATCCGGGGCATTTGCCGGAAAGCGGCGGCGCCATAGGGGAGCCGCAATTGTTGCAGAAACGCACAGATCTGGCATTTTTCGCCCCGCATTTTGCGCAGGTATTCATATCCATACTCGCGCCGCAGTTGTTACAGAATTTGCCGGTACCCGCCGGCTTCCCGCAGGAAGGGCATACTGTAGTCTTGCTCTCGATTTTGTCCTGCCAAACGGTGGCTGACGCTCCCGCATCCTCAATGTTTCTCCGCATGGCGTCGGCGCGGGCCTTGGCCACGAAAATCTCTTGCCTTGGAGCACAGCCGACGCACAGCCCTTCGTCCTCGTTGTGGCAGGCGTCGCATACATATTTAAAACAGGAATGACAGCGGTGGAAGTGCCGCTGCGCCTCGTTTTGCGCACGTTCAAACGCCTGCTCGTGCTCCTTCTGCCATTCGGGGCTTCGGCCCTCAAACCTCTCGGAGAGTACATTGCTGCCGCGTTCGGCAGCATACCCGAGATTGTAAGCCCGTCCCCCGATCAGGCTTCCAAGAATGCTCGCTCCTTGCGCAAGACCGCGCATACCCTTGCCTTTTTTATAGGTTTCGCTTTCGATGAAGCTTGATTTATATCCGTCCTGACAATTGTCGCAGTAAAAGGTGAACTGAAAACCCGCTTCAGTTGAATTGTCCTCGTAGTTGCGCGTAAACGCCTTAAGCATACGTTCTCCTCCTATTCCCTGATTTTTTTCCCGCAGACTGTGCATTTGGTGTTTTCAAAAAACTGCGGAACCCCGCAGCGCTTGTTCCTACAGTGACGCATCAGGCTCACGCCGCACAGCTCGCATTTTTCTTGAACGAAAGTCTGCTTGCCGCAGAAAGGACAGGCCACATAAAGCGGCCCGCCGCATCCCGAGCAGAGTCGCGAGCCTTTTTCAATCGGGCGCAGACAGGATGGGCAGGCGTACCCAAACGGGCTGTGGCTGCCGCAGGACGGACAGAAGCGGCTGTCACGCTCAAGCAGGGCGTTGCAGTGTGCACATGGTTGTTTATATGTGGCCATTTATCGTTACGCCCCCTGTTTCCCTCCGCATTCGCCGCAAAAACGCGTTCCCGCAGCCAGCTCCGCGCCACAGGACGTACAGAAGGCTTTGCCAGCCGATGTCAGTTTTCCGCCGCATTCCTGGCAGAACTTCACCCCTTCAGGGTTAACGTGTCCGCAGCTCGGGCAGGCAGCCGCTTCCTCCTGCGATTTTTTTGCCGCTTCGGCCGCTTGCTTTTCCAGATTACATGCGTCAAGCCTTTTTTCAGCGTCCATAATATTCATTTGTACAAGTCTAAGCTTATCCGATTGCGGGTACGCGCCCGGATTGGCGGAATACGCCTGCCTGCCGATTTCGGCGAAAAGCTCCTGCTCCTGCATTTTTAAATCATCGAGTTCACTCTGCGCGTTCATCAGCTTGACCTGCGGGTCATCCTGCGGCATAAGGCCGGAAAGGCCCTTCATCAGCCCGCCGAGACCGCCAAAAAGATTGCCTGCCATCAGTATTTACCCCTTTCAATTTCGACTGCGTTCTATAAACAAACAGTCGGTGGGCGGCATTCGCCGCCCGCCGACTGTTTATTTGTATTATTTCGCTGTGTAGTCCGCCGCCTTGCCCTTGAGATTTTCCACCATCTTCACGGCGATGACCAGCGCCTGCTCGCGGGTGGCGTCGGCGTAGTGCTGAGCCTCCTGCGCCGTAGTTGTGTTCCTGGGAGCGAATGTGTTGTTGCCCATGCCGCTTATAATCCCGTTGGACACCATAAAGTAGACCGGGTCCTTCGCCCAGGAGGATATTTTGTCGTCGTCGGAGAACTTGGCCGGCATTGTGAAATTCAGTGTGTAGCTGACCCCGCTTTGCCAGTTCGGTATAGCCACGCGCTTGAACACGTTTGTAAGCGCCGTTGCCGCCTGCTCACGGTTCAGTATCTTGTCCGGATCGAACTTGTCCGCCGACACTCCCGCCATCAGGCCGGTGTTGTACGCCTTCAGAACCTCCACGTCGGCCGTGTCCTTAAAGGGGTTGACCACGGCGGGAATGGCCTTGAGCCCGGAGAGATTTTCGTATGTCTTCACGCACACCGCGGCGAACTCGGCGCGGGTGATGGACTTTGTCAGATCGGCAGTCATGAGTACGTCGGGGATGAGGCCCATATCCGAGGCCTTCTGGAGGTTTTCCGTCGCCCAGGCCGAGGCTTGGAGGTTTAGAAATTCAAAGTTAGTTTTCATGCGCAGATTCGAGCCGTCTAAATGGCGTTCCATATAGAACATGTCAAATGTTATAGTATCTCCGGGTTTAATACCAAGCTGTCCTGCCAATTCATCAACTGAGACGCTGCCGCCGATGTTGCTGTGAACGCCGCCCAGGTCGAGAACCAGCTGGCCGTTGAAAAATATCCAGAAATCATCGTCTCCATTAAATTCAAAAGTCGCGCCCTGCACATACTTGAACCTCGTGTGAACTTCCACCGAAAAGTGGAAATTGTGCTCATTTCCCTCATTGCCGAAAAGCTCGTTGTCTATCGGGAAAAAGCCGCTGGCCGGGTTACCCTGCGCATCGATATCAGAGTTGATCTCGTAATAACCCGCTTCCTGAGCCGCGCTCATGGTCAGCTCTTTTTCCGTGCGCATGTTTTTGCCCGTAACATCGTTAAAAAAAGATTTCAACATATCTTGCGTTACGGCGGAGCCATATATTTCTTGCCAACGTGCGAGAACGAAAACCGGTTTTTTGTCCGTGCCAAGAGTTTTCTGCACAAGTCCCTCGCCGTCATAGATTTCCCCCTCGAAAAGCAGCCCGTCCGCCTTGAAATCGCGAACGGTTATATCCAGAGTTACGTTGTCCGCCGCCACCGCGCTCATGGGCAGCATGGACAGAACCATCGCCAGGGAAAGCAGGGCTACGGTGATTTTACGTCTCATTGTTGTTCCTCCAATTAATCAGTTTTGGCGCGCATTCCACGCACATCATCACGTCTTCGTTGTAGTGCTCGTCACAGACCCATTTTCTACAGCGGTGACACAGGTTAAAGTGCCGCCTCGCCTCCTCTCCCGCCCTCATCACAGTGTCTCTCAGCTTCTCCTCCGCAACGGAGTCCACGGAGTATCCATAGTCGCACAGGTCGCAGAAAAAGGTGCAGATATACTTGTCTCCATGGCGCATCACTCTGCTTTTTGATGTAAATTCAGCAGCCACACTCCCCACCACCCCCCATATTGACTCAGTTAGATAAGCATGTTATAATATGTCAAGCCTCCTAGTGTCCACTATACATTTTTTTTAAGGGCTTGTAATCATCCCTAGGGTGATTTATATGGAAAACCCGGGTGATTTATCAGGTGATTCTGAAAAAAGGGGATACATATATGAAAAACAAGCTGTTTTTCTCAGTGCTTATGCTCATACCGCTTGTCTTTGGTTTTTCAGGCTGTTCGCCAAGAGACGGCGGTCTTGATCCTAAAAACCCCGTTACATTGAGCATGTGGCATAATTACGGAGGCCAAATGCAGACCACGATGGATCAGTTGATCGACGAGTTCAACTCGACTGTCGGCAGGGGGAGGGGCATCCTGATCAGCGTAACCTCTGTGACGGCAATGAAGGAACAGGAGGAAAAGCTGACGATGGTGGCAAACGGCGACCCCGGTGCGCCCGCCATGCCTGATATTGTGACGATATATCCCAAAATGGCAATTTTGCTCAAGGATAAGGAGCTGCTTGCTCCGCTTGACTTATATTTTTCAAAGGATGAGTTGGATCTCTACTTGCCGCAATTTATTGAGGAAGGACGGCTTCCGGACAACAAGCTCTATGTTTTCCCGATGGCCAAATCAACTGAGGTTTTGTTTGTCAATCAGACTCTCTTTGATCGTTTTTCCACGGCAACCGGTGTAAAAATTGACAGCTTGGCAACCTTTGAGGGTCTGGCACAGGCGGCAAAAATGTATTACGATTGGACAAACGGGCAAACTCCTGACGTTCCGAATGACGGAAAGACTTTTTATACCGCAGACTCATGGGTTAATATAGCGATGGTGGGTTCAAGGCAAATGGGTTCCGGGTTTATCTCCGCCGAAGGAATAAAAACCGACTCTCCGGCTTTCGGGCGTGTATGGGATTTTTCTGTCCTGCCCGCTCTGTCAGGCGGGTATGCGGTAACGGACGGCTACAGCTCTGACCTTTCCAAAACTGGCGATATCGTATGTTCCACCGGTTCGACTGCCGGAATTTTGTTCTATGGCGACACGATTACATATCCCGATAACCGGGTTGAGAATGTTACTTTTACCGTTTTGCCATATCCTGTATTTGAAGGGGGGGACAAGATCGCCCTTCAGCGAGGCGCCGGTATGGCCGTTTCCAAAAGTACCGGGCAGAAGGAATACGCGGCGGCTGTCTTCCTGAAATGGCTTACAGAGCCTTCGCAAAACATGCGGTTTGTATCCTCGACCGGCTACCTGCCCGTAACGAAAAAAGCCTTTGAGGAGGATATGGCAAGGGAAATTGAGACGGCTCAGCTGGATAACGTAAAGAAGCTACTAATCACAGCGGCTGAGATGTATCATGAATATGATTTCATGATTGCTCCCGTTTTTGATGAATTTGACGCAATGAGCAAGGATTACGAGAAAAAACTGAAGCAAGTCATGCGCACCGGGCGTGAGCACGTTCTCAACGGCGCGGACGCAGAATCGGAGACCAGGGCACTGTTATCCGAATTGAGGTAGCCGCACCACGACTACAATAAACGGGGGGTGCAAGCAGCTTGAGTCCGTTCCGTATGATGCGCGACGCGATAGCTCTTGACCGCGGTGGGGTTACTCTGCAGCGAAGGCTCATCGTGTTTTTTCTCCTGTTTCTCGTGGCGGTAATGGCGGCGCTCTTTTTGATCCTGTTCGCCTGCGGAGTCTTCTCTGCGGGTCTCAGGGAGCATAGGGCGTTTCTGATGAATGAATTGGGTCACATTTCTGATGATGTGAGCAACGACTTCGCGGCAATATCGCTTGAAGGCGTCGCGGTATCCCGGAGGCTTTCGGAGCATCTGGATAAAGCGCTTTCCGATAGAAATACACTGCCTTCGCAGCTTCAAGCCTCGCCAGAGTATATTGAGGTTCTTTTGGACGGATGCCTGGATATCCTTCATTCCGCGCTCGAAAAAGGCAGGGCCAGCGGCGCCTATATCGTTCTTAACGCCACCGTTAACCCGTCGTTGCCGGACGCGTCGCACTCCCGAGCCGGCCTTTTTCTCAAGAATATGGAGCCTAACGCCGTCCATCTCGAAACGCCGGCGATTCATCTCATGCGCGGACCTGCCGCGTTGGCGAGAAGCCGCAATATGACGATGCTTCCGCAGTGGAGGATGGAGTTTACGATTTCAGACGGCGATTTTTTTAACATCACAGACCAGGCGGCGAGGGCTTCAACTCTGCCGCTGTCCCGCCTTTACCATTGGAACGGCAGCGAGGTGCTGGCTGGAGACTATCAAGAGTCGATTTTGCTGACCGTGCCGCTTATCGCGTATGACGGCAGCGTTTATGGCGTATGCGGCTTTGAGATCAGCGCGATGCTGTTTAAACTGCAGAACCTCCCGGACAATACGCGTCATACCCGTGCGCTTTCCGTCCTGGCGCCCATTAGCGGCAATAAGCTGGACGCCTCCCGTGCGCTCTTTGCCGGGAATTTCTCTCTCCCCTCCGGATCAACGGAAGGCGAAATCACAACTGCGGCTGGCAACGGAAATCTTTACAGCTTCGCGTTTCCCGGCGGCGAGACATTTACCGGGCTTTATTCTCCCGTCAATCTGTATCCAAAGGATTCCGCGCACGCGAATGAGGAGTGGGCTGTATGCGTTGTGTTGCCGTCTGAGGACTTTGACGCGGCCATCCGCAGCCAGAATATGGCGGTTATGCTGATGCTCTTCATATTGCTCCTGCTGAGCGCGGCGGTATCTTTTGTTCTAAGCCGGAGATATTTAATGCCGGTGATCGGCGCTATCAATCAGGTAATAGCAAAATCAGGGAGCGAATACAAAAAGACGAACATACAGGAAATTGATGACCTGTTTGACTATCTGGCGGAGCAGGACACGGCCCGCGAGTCAAAACCGGATTTCCCAGTCGTACGCGAGCCTGTGTCGGAACTGTATCAGGCTTTCGTTGCTGGAATAAAAACCCTGTCTCCCGCTGAGCGCGCGGTGTTCAACCTATACATGGAGGGTTACAATGCGAGGGAAATAACTGATATCCTCTGCCTTTCCATAAATACGATCAAGACTCATAACAGACGTATTTACATGAAACTCAGGGTAACATCAAGGAACGAACTGATGGTCTATGTTAACATGATGAGAGAACTGGAGGGACTGAGCATTGTCGGAAGAGAGGAATAAAAAGGCGCCCTCCAGTCTGGGAGAGCGCCTGAAGTCTATAATTTCAGAAAAAGGTCTGAAGCAGGCGGAGTTTGCCCAATCGCTCGGCATTTCCGCAAACTATGTTTATCTTCTGACAAGCGGAAGAAAGACGACGATATCCGAAACACTGGCAAAGCTCATTGAAACCACGTACGGTTATCCGTCCGAATGGATTCTCACCGGTCGTCCCGGCACGGAATCCGAACCGGCTTTTCATGCCGAGGTGGCTCGGCGCATAGCAAAGCTGGATAGCGACAGCCTTAAAAAGGTAGCGGAGCTTATAAGCAAGATGGAGGACTAGCGCGGATTGAGAAAGGCGTCCTTGGAGCATATTATCTTCCGGCCCGATGCGTCGGAAGATTGTGAGATGCGTATAAAAACAGTATCAGCCTTTCGGCAGGCTTCAATAAATCCTGTAATACTACGCCAGCAGTTTTTCCAGCCGGACCCTGATCTCCTTCAAAAACTCGGCGGAGGTGACGCTCCTGGCTTTAAAACCCTCATCGACCAGCCCGACGAGGTCCTTCGTCATGATGCCGTCGTTTATCGTGTCAAGGGACGCCTTCTCAAGCGCGTCCCCGAATT
The DNA here is from genome assembly GCA_031556035.1 of Oscillospiraceae bacterium. Lineage (GTDB taxonomy): Bacteria > Bacillota > Clostridia > Oscillospirales > UBA929 > JAVBTT01. Next base: position 33,084 of record JAVBTT010000011.1, on the reverse strand, counting down.
TCACGAGCCCGTCTATGCCGTCCAGCTCGCCGCGCTTGCGCAGGGCGCCCGACCAGGCGAATATGGTGGCAATCGGATTTGTGGAGGTCTGCTCGCCCTTGAGGTATTTGTAGTAGTGGCGCGTAACCGTACCGTGGGCCGCCTCGTACTCATACTGTCCTCCCGGCGACACTAGCACCGAGGTCATCATCGCCAGCGAACCGAACGCGGTGGACACCATGTCGCTCATCACATCGCCGTCGTAGTTTTTGCAGGCCCAGATATAGCCGCCCTCCGAGCGCATGACGCGGGCTACAGCGTCGTCGATCAGCGTATAGAAATACTCAAGCCCCAGCTCCGAGAACTTCGCGCTGTACTCCTCGAAAACCTCCTCAAATATCTGCTTGAAGAAGCCGTCATATACCTTGGCTATCGTGTCCTTTGTGGAGAACCACAGGTCCTGCCTCGTGTCTATCGCATACCTGAAGCACGCGTGCGCGAACGAGCGCACTGAGCTCTCCTTGTTGTGGGCGCCCTGCCAGACGCCGGGGCCGTCCAGCCTTTGAACGCTCACCGTTTTTTCCGCGCCGGACTCCCCCTTGAATGTCATTACGCACTCGCCAGGCTCGTCTGTTTTGAAGTCCACGCTCTTGTACACATCGCCGTAAGCGTGGCGGGCGATCGTGATCGGCTTCCTCCACGGCTTGACGATAGGCTTGATGCAGTCCACCAGCACAGGTGCGCGGAAGACCGTGCCGTCGAGAATCGAGCGAATAGTGCCGTTCGGGCTCTTCCACATCTCGGTCAGCTCCGGGTACTCCTCCATGCGCTGCCTGTTCGGGGTGATCGTGGCGCATTTGACCGCCACGCCGTATTTCACGGTCGCGTTGGCAGAGTCTGTCGTGACCTGATCTTTTGTGCTGTTGCGGCTGAGCAGCCCCAGGTCGTAATAGTCGCTCTTAAGCTCGACGAAGGGATATATAAGCTCGTCCTTTATCATTGTCCACAGCACTCTGGTCATCTCGTCCCCGTCCATCTCGACAAGCGGGGTGGTCATTTTTATCTTTTCCAAGCTTAATACCCTCCAAAATATACAATTTAAGCCGACTGGCTGATATACGCCGATATTGCCAAATCAGTGCTCCAAAAGAAATTCTCCTCGCCCAGTTCCATAGTCAATCCGCTCTTATCCATCATTTGCCGAACCTTGTTCTGAACACCCGAAAGCATAATTACCACCTTATCTCTCGTTAACTCATCATATAAATCCTGCAATGCGCGTAATCCCGATGTATCCACAATAGGGACGCCTCGCATGGATAAAATGAGCAAATCCATATGTCCCTGAATCATAACGGCATTTCTTATTTTTTCAATAGTTCCAAAGAACAATGGGCCAGATAAGTAAACTACCGTCATGTCCCCGACTTCCTCGGGCAAGTAAACATTTCTTTCCAACAGACGTTCCTTGTTTACTTTTTCAACGGTAATTTCAATGTCGGCGCATTTCATGACAAACAGCGCAATTGAAAACACAACACCCGCTACAATGGCAATGGTCAAATCGAAAAAAATAGTGACAAGCATAGTTACAAGAAACTTCGCTATTGCGCTCATTAGCCTGTGCTTAAAAATAAATTGAATTTCCTTCCATTCATTCATGCGCCACGCCGTCACCATCAACACACCGGCTAAAGCGGAAAGTGGTATATGAGACATAATATCCCCGAGTAACAGCATAAATGAAGCTAAAACCACAGCATGGATAACGGACACCAGTCTTGTCACCCCGCCTGACTTAATTCCCACGCTCGTGCGGGCGATAGCGGCTGTGGCGGGGACACCGCCAAAAAAAGGTATTATCATATTGCCGATGCCCTGCGCAACCAATTCCCTGCCGGGTGAAAATTTTTCGTTTTTCATGCGGCTTCCCGTTGCCCCGCATAGAAGGCTTTCAATCATCCCCAACGCGGCTATGCTGAGTGCCGGAACAATATAATTGCTGTAATTTTGGTAATTCTCGGCTATCGAAGAAAAAGTGAGCCTTACCTCAGGCAGGAATGTTTTGGGTATTGCCCCAACCTCCGCAACATTAAACCCAAATAATATATTGCCTAATAGAGCTAAACCAATGGCCACAAGTGATCCCGGGACAATACGGCTCCACTTCTTGGGCCAGATAAGCATGAGCGCGACAACTAATATTCCGATTAGCATGGCTTTAACGTCCACATTGAAACCAACGGTGCGTATGGATAAGACTTTCTCCAATGTTGTTTCGCCTTCCATGTGGACACCAAAAAAATTGTTAATTTGGCCGAACGCAATGACAACGGCAATTCCGGAGGTAAAGCCTATGATAACGGGCGCCGGTATAAAACCAATCAGCTTCCCGAGCTTAAAAATCCCTGCAAGGCATATGATAACGCCTGCAATGAAACAGGTGGCAAACATGCCGGGCAACTGATATTTATAGACGAGAGACACCAAGATCGCAGTCATAGCGCCGGTTGGTCCTGAAATTTGAAAGGACGCGCCGGACAGCCCGCCTATAACAATGCCTGCGATGATGGCGGTTATAAGTCCCGCCGCCGCATCCGCCCCCGCCCCGATACCAAAAGCAAGCGCCAAAGGCAGCGCCACTGTCGCAACAGTTACGCCCGCTAATATGTCACTTCTGAATTTGCGAATTGTATATTGGCTAAACTCACGCTTTATATCTGAGATATATCCTCTAATCACGAAAACCTCCATAAACTTCGTTATTTAGATTCGTGAGAAGTCCATTTGTTCCCGCCGCTCAAAGCCTCACCTGCGCCCCGCGGCGTAGTAGTTGATCAGGCAGCCGTCCTGAAGGATCAGCCGCTCGCTCTCCGTCAGACCTTCGCAGATGAGGGTGATGTCCTGAATTTCGCCGGCGGCGGTGATCACCTTGGCTGGGATTCTCTCGACCCCTCCAGCGATCGCGGCCCTCAGGCCGGGGACGTATACCCAGTCCCCCTCGGAATATTCAAACGGCGTGTCCCTGTCAATGGTGAACGGCACGATGCCCCAGTTGACGCAGTTTGAGCGGTAGCGCTTTGTGGCGTATTCATAGCAGATGTTGGCGAAGCCTCCCAGCACCTTCTGGCAGCTTGCCGCCTGCTCTCGCGCCGAGCCGTCACCCGGCTTTCTGGCAAACACGCACGAACCCACCGTGGTGTTTTTTACATCCCCGCCCAGCTTGGCCAGCACAGCGGCGGCCTCTGCGGGAACCCCGCCGTTCTGCCGCTCCTCCTCCATGACCAGAAGCTCCCTGGATTTCTCCACATAGTCAGGGCAGCGTCGGGACAGCGCGAACTCGGACAGCCTGAGCGGATTTGAGCGGTAGGCAGACGTCTCGCCGGAGGGTATCAGCTCGTCGGTGGTGGTCACCTCGTCGTGAATCACGGCGCACAGCCTGACGAGCAGGTTGTCCGCCAGCGGGTACATCGTTGGCCAGTCCCTGATGTTTGGCCCGAAGCGCAGCTCAGCCGACGGGTCGGGCTTGCCGAAGCCATTATAGCAGCGCTTTTCGTATATGGATCCGTCAAAGGTGTATTTCATCCCGGGAATGTCATATTCAATGTCGGTCGCGGCGGTCAGGAGACCTCCGTTCGCGGCGGTCGCGGCAATTGAGCGCGCGTCCATCAGCGCGACTGCGGATATTTGGCCGTCCCTGGGCCTGCTGCCCTCGCGGTTGGCGAAGTTCCTTGTCGCGTGGCGTATGGACAGCGTGTTGTGCGCGGGGGTGTCTCCCGCCCCGAAGCAGGGACCGCAAAAGGACGGCTTCATGACCGCTCCCGCGAGCATCAGCTTCTCCGCTGCGCCGTCCCTGGTCACCGCGAGCGCCACCGGTGAAGAGGATGGATATACCGACAGATCGAAATAGCCGTCGCCTATGGATTTGCCGTCCAGGATCGCGGCCGCCTCCATGATGTTCTCGTACATGCCGCCGGAGCAGCCCACGATAACTCCTTGGTCGCAGACGATTCCCCTGTCCGTTATGTTGCGCCTCAGATTCATTTTGACCTGGCCGCCGAGCTGGCTGTTGCAGTCCTCCTCGGCGCGGGCGAGTACCCCCTCGGGGTTTTTTTGGAGCTCATGTATCGTGCACGCCTTGGACGGGTGGAATGGCAGCGCTATCATGCACTCTACCCTTGAGAGGTCGATTTTCACAGCGCCGTCGTAGTACGCCCCGTCTCGCGTCCTCATCTCAATGTAGTCCTCCGGGCGGCCCACAGCCTCGTAGTACTCGCGTATCGCGCCGTCCGTCTCCCATATCGAGCTCAGGCAGGAAGTCTCGGTCGTCATAACGTCTATCCCGATTCGATAATCCGGTGACAAGCCGGCAATCCCGGGCCCGGCGAACTCCAGCACCTTGTTTTTTACATATCCGTCAGGGAACGTGGCCGCTACCAGCGCGAGCGCTACGTCCTGAGGGCCTACTCCCCTGCGGGGCGAGCCTTCGAGCCAGACCAGCACAACCTCGGGCGCGGGGAGGTCGTATGTGTTTTTCAGAAGCTGCTTGACCAGCTCACCGCCGCCCTCGCCGATGCCCATGCAGCCGTAAGAGCCGTACCTGGTGTGGCTGTCCGAGCCGAGCACCATTTTGCCGCAGCCCGCCAGCCGCTCGCGGGCATACTGGTGTATAACCGCCTGATTGGCTGGTACATATATCCCGCCGTATTTTTTTGCGGCGGACAAGCCGAAGGCGTGGTCGTCCTCATTGATTGTACCGCCCACGGCGCAGAGGCTGTTGTGGCAGTTTGTCAGCGCGTAGGGCACCGGAAACTCGGTGAGGCCGGACGCGCGGGCGGTCTGAATTATTCCCACAAACGTGATATCGTGCGAGATCAGCGCGTCGAAGGTTAAGCGCATTTTTTTTGGGTTCGCGGATCTGTCGTGCGCACGCAGGATGGAGTACGCCATTGTTTTTTCACGCGCGGACTCGGGAGGGGCGGCGCCCCTCGTCTCATCGGCGGGGACAATTTTTCCGTCCAGCAGATAGCAGCCCTTTTTCACAACCTCAACCAATTCAAACCCTCCCGAAGCACAATATGCGGATATATAGAGATAAAGGGCGGATAGACACAACTATCCGCCCTCATTCCGGCGCAATTATCACGGTATCGCTTTCAAACAACGCATGCCGCAACTATACGGCCCGCGTGACTTTACCGCTGCGCAAGCAGCGCGTGCAAGCGTAAATATGGCACGGAGAGCCGTTGACCATCGCCTTAACGCGCTTGACGTTGGGCTTCCATGCGCGGTTGCTGCGCCTGTGGGAGTGCGATACGGCTATACCGAAGACAACGCCCTTGTCACAAATGCTGCATTTGGCCATGTTTGCACCTCCTTGCCGATTTATTACGGCCTCCAGGCCGGACACGAATGATATTTTAACAGATGCGCCGTCAAAATGCAAGTATTTATTTGCTTTGTCTCGATGCGATTTTCAATTTTAAAGCAATTATTGTTTCCGGAGCGATAATGCGGGCTTGACAACACAGGTGCACATAGTGTATTTTATTAAACAATCAGCCTACGGAGGAACCTGTCATGATTCAATGCCGGATAGTAATGGATATTGTTGGCGGCGGAATTGCTCATGCGATTTCGCTGCTTGCCGCGCTGTTTATTTTTATACGGCCCGTTGCGGACAGATTGCGAAGTCAGGCTTGAAAACGGCCGATTAAGCGCGTCCGCCGCAACGTATTTGTTGAGGCGGACGCGCTTTTTCACCGGAATTTTAGGAGGAACTGAGTATGCAGAGCAATCAAGCAAACAAAGAATGGTCAAATCCCACCCCGGCGGGACTGGTGGCGCTGGCGGTAGCCTGCTTCTGTTTTTTCGCGATGCTGACCGGACGCATTGAAACCTCCGCGCTACCGCTTATGGCCTGCTGGCTGCTGGGCGGCTTTGTGGTGCAGCTGGTCGTTGGACTGTTGGATTTAAAAGGGGGAAACCACACGGGCGGCAACACGTTTTTGTTCTTCAGCGGCTTTTTTATGCTGGCAGGTGGCCTGGAAATGCTGTTGAAGCATCGGGCGATTTTGGCGGGGAACCCTCTGGACGCCAGGGTTGACGGCTACGCCTGGCTTGCCCTGACAATCATAGTACTGTTGTGGACTCCCGCGTTTTTCAAGTCCTTTAGCCTGCTGTCCCTTATAGTGCTTTTACTGGATTTGGCCTTGCCGTTTATCGCGTTAACCGACCTGGGCGTTCTTCCCAAGGGCTACAGCCACATTTCCGCGTGGGCGCTGCTTGCGGCGGGCGTAGTCGCGATTTATCTTTGCTCCGCCCAGGTGGTCAACGCGGCATATGGCAAAGCAGTATATCCGTTGCCGGGAGTCCCTCGCGGGAAAAGCAGGAAAGCGGCGAGCGCGCAGGACGCGTAATACTTATAATTATGGACATATACACTGCCCCGCGCCTTAAGGCGCGGGGCAGTGTATATGTAGAGGACTCAGGCGCTATTACGCCGGGGTATTGTCATCGGGGGGCGTCGGCTGCGCGTACTCGAGCAGGCGGCACAGTATTACGGCGCATTCGGCTCGGGTCACCAGCCCAACTGGATCGAACCTGTTGCCGGGCTTGCCCGAGATCACGCCGCCCGCCTTGAGCGCGTACACGGCGGTGCGCGCGTATCCGGCGATTGAGGAGTCGTCGGCGAAAGCCTCGCTGGCGACTTCTGGAAGCTGAATTTTACAAGCGGAACAAAGCTTTACTGTCATGACGGCCATATCCTGGCGCGTTATGGGCTGATCCGGCCTGAAGGAGCCGTCCGTGAAGCCCCCTGCCAGCTCCATTCCTGCGGCCCACATGACCGCCTTAAAATACCAGTCTGAGGCGAGAATGTCGGTAAACGCCTTTGCTCCGAGATCATCGTCCTCCGAGCCGAAGGCGTTGAACAGAGTCTGGCAGAATTCGGCCCTGGTCATCATCCTGTCCGGGGCGAAATTGCCGCCGCCGACCCCGCTGACATACCCCTTGGCGGCTATCGCAGCGATAAAGCTCTCGGCCCAGTGGCCGGATATGTCGTCAAAGCTGACGGGGAGGTCGGTGAGGGGGATTTCATCCTCAACAACAACGGTTCCGGGGTTGCCGGTATCAGGGTCTGGGTCTGGGTCTGTGCCGATTGAATTAAACTTATATTCCATCACAGCGAGATCGCTGGTTTCGTTCTCCATAGTCATCGTAATCTCCAGAATACTCACGGCCCTGATCGTAAAATCCCCGGACGGGAGACCGGTTATCGGTCCGGTGTATGGTATGCCGTTCCCCTCTATATCGGGATCATTGATGGTGTACATTATCAACGCGTCCGAATCATCCTCAGAGTAATTGGGGAAATCCGGATGAAACGGCGCTTTAAGTATGATTTCGCTGGGAAATCCGCTTCGGTCCAAGTCTGTGCCCGGGGCGGGAGTCGCAGACGGGGGAGCCAGCCTGGGCCCTATGTATGTCCATTTGACGGATACGCAGTTTATATAGCTAAGGCCGTCCCGCGAGACACCCCCGCCTTCAACGCTCTCCCCGTCTGTCATCCGCAGGCGTATAAGGAGCTCGTCCGCGCCTTCGGCGGCTTCGGGAAGGTCCATGGAAAATGTTGAGGATTCGGTTTCGAGCTCAATGTCATCGACCTGGGAAAAGCCATCCCCGCCATCCGTGGAATACTCGACCGTAAAGTTTTTTGGTCCGTCCAGCGAACTGAACGCCTCAAAGCTCAGAACAAGGTTCTCGCAGCTTCCCCTGACCCATTGGGTGCTTGTTTCGATCTGCCAGTATTCTCCGGTAGCCCAGCCGTCCGCACGCAGGGCGTAATTGTCGTCGTCATAGGTAAGCTCCGTTTTGCCCGAGTGGGAAAAATATGATACGAAATCCGGATTCGCAAAGCTCACATCGGTACTGGTCGCCGCTATCGGTAGAATTATAGCCTCCCCGGTGCCGAAATCCCATTCGGCGACGACGAACTCAGCGCTGTATGAGTTGGCCGCGGACGCCCGCGGAACGGCGGTGCCTGTGACGCCCAGCACCATCATGCCGCAGAGAAGAAAGCAAAGCGCACGCTTGTGGGAAATGCTCTTCATTTCGATACCTCCACAAAATACAATTCCCGCTCCCAATCGACCCAAAACTTATCATACCATATATTACCACGGTTTTCAAGTGCCTGTGCGGACTATAATTTACCACGCTGCATTGATGCGGCAACATCAGCAAAAGCCGGAATACAGCCTTAATACTAGCACAAGGGGATTTTGGCCGTCTTCGGCGGCCAAAATCCCCTTTGTTTGTATCCGGATTCTAATACTTGCTGGCCGTCTGCGATATAACGGTCACAAGCAGGAGCCAGAGCAGCATGTACATTACCATGTTGTGTGGCGCGAGCGACATCTCGGACGTTCCGAGGTAGGCCAGCAAAAACGACAGGAACAGCCCGCCCAGCGTGCTTATGACGTTTACGAACAGGTTTATCTTGGATATCCGGTGCAACCTGGAGCCGCCGACTATGCTCTCGGCGTAGGGGGTGAGACCCTCCCGCGTCAGCACTGCCGCCGGCCGGCCGGATATCTCCCTGTCCGGGTCGGACAGCGCCAGCCGATCCTCGATCGGGGGGTATTCAAGCCGCTCCGAGTCTATCCCAAACAGCTTTTTCAGCATAAGCGGAGAAATATTGAAATCCCTCACCGCCAGCACGGCGGTTATCGAATGGCGCTCAAGCAGATGAAGCGCTGCCTCGACGTCCTCATCCGGGATGTAATTTATCGCGAAAATACCTGCTATATCCATGTTTACGGCAACAAAAACCGCGTTTTTAATGTTCAGCTCCTTGGGAAGCCTTATGCCCATTCTCAGCAGGAACGCCGAGGAGCCCAGCAATACCCTGTCACCGTCGATCTCACCGCCTACCCCTCCGCCCTCGTAATGCTCAAAGGAGGTAACGCTTCGCAGTCCTCCGCTGGGGGTTGAGGATACACTGCTGAGAGCCCTGTATATGCCGCTTCCGGAGACCGCGAGCAGCGACGCCGCGATCGAGGTAACCTTTTCGTAGCTGTATCTTCCAAACACCTTGAGGCCGTTGAGCGTGACCATGTCTCCCGGGAAAAGGTCGATATCCCCCACAACCGCGAAGGTGCCCTCCGAAAAGCTTTTGGCGGCGCTCCAGCCCGCTATCGCCGCGCGCATATGCTCAAGCCTTTTCGCAACCTTTGAAAACGGCAGGGCCACCGGCAGCATCGCTCCGAACGGCGCGGCCGAGGCGGAAATAGCCGACCAGGCCCAGAAAAAGCGGTAGGCCTTACCCTGACCGAAGGACACCATAAATGCAAGAACCAGCGAGGCGATTATCAGCAGAGGAGCCAAAAAGGACATGGTTCGCTGGGCCATGTCGGGCAGCTCGGTTCTAGTGACAAAGCCCGCAGTGCCACCCGGCTTGCGGGAGAAGCCGGAGAGGTCGTCCCACAGCCTGTCCTCCAGCGTCACAATGTCCGGGTCAGATACCGCGGAGGCGGTCTTATAGCTTCTGCGGCGCGCGTTCAGCATGGTATAATGCCCCATAAGGCCGAAGAAAACCGAACCGGCCGAGACGGCGCTGTAGGGCAGAAAGCCAATAAAGCCATTCACGAGCTGGCTGCCGTCCGCAAGCGTTTTAACCTCGTTGGCGAAGGCCACTATTGAGAGAACATTTAGGATGCTTGCAAGGCAGGATATACTGATCAGGGTCTCGGTGCCGGGACGCAAGTGGTAAAGATCGGAAAATCCTCTGGCGATTATATCGGTGCCGCAGAGCATCACAAGTATTTGCAGCAGCGCGGTGACAAGAAGGTAAGTATAGGGCTGTTCGCGATAGGTAATAAACGCGGGCATGGGCCACCCGTATGGTTGGGCAAATGTGATATAAAGCAAAGGTAAAAACAGGAAAAGGGCTACCGCCGCCCGAAGGCGCAGTGCGGCTACATAGGGAGTCAGCTTGGCGCACGCCTGCTCCGGGGTGGTTTCCTCGGGCTCAATCTTTCTTCTCAGATGCCGCCTGAGGGCTTTAAGAATGCTTTTTTTAGGCCTTGCGTGCTCGGACGGCTCGTCCTCATCCATACTGCCGCTGCCGACGAAATCCCCGGAGGGGGAGAACGCCTTTTGAAAGTCGTCCGGCAATCCGAAGAAAGCCTCCTCCAGTTCTGGGGCAAACGGCTCCTCAAAACCTCCGCGAGCTTTCTCCCCGAGAGGTTCAGGAGAGGTCTCGGCTTTTTCCGCCGCTCTGTATTTTTCGGCGGGTTGCTCCCCCACCCGCTGAGTGCCCGGGGTCTGCTCCTGGCGCATACTCTCGGCGCTCCTGGCAAACTTTTTCATTTCCTCGGCGACCTTCATAAGGCGCGCGGTATCATCGCTCACCGGAGCGGCGGACGGCGGACGCCGGCGCTTTGTGACCGATTCGTATTTATACTCAGCCATTATTGAGTCAAGCGATATCTCCTCGTCGACCGGCGAGGGTTCCGAGCCTATGAGCTCTTTGAATTCCGCCAGATCATCTCCGTGATCCCCCGGCTTTTTGTTCAAGCTGCCACACCCCCGGCCGGATATTTCCGGTCTATAATAGTCTTTTTCTGATGCTGTCTACTTGTGCCTGAAGTGCGCCGCCTGACAGAGCACAACAGCGGCGGCGGCGGACACGTTCAGGGACGATATCCTGCCGTACAGCGGAATTTTCAGCATGAAGTCGCAGTTCTCGGCCGTGAGTCGGGACATCCCCTGACCCTCGGAGCCTACGACAATGGCGATCCCTCCGGAAAAGTCCGCGTCAAAGACCGATTTATCAGCGTCGGCGTCCGTGCCGTATATCCAGATATTTTGATCCTTCAGCTCACGCAGATAGGCGGGTATGCCCGGAACGCGCGCGACGGGAAGATGCTCGACCGCGCCGGCGCTGGCCTTGGCTGTTACGGCGGACAGCCCCGCGCTCCTGCGCTTGGGGATAACGACCCCGTGCGCTCCGGCAGCCTCCGCGCTCCTGATAACCGCCCCGAGGTTTCCCTCGTCCTCAATGCAGTCGCACACCACGATAAACGGGGGCTCGCCAAGCCCCTCCGCGCGGCGCAGTATGTCCTCTGGATCGGCGTATTTGTGGGCGGCGGCCACCGCTATTACCCCCTGGTGCGCCTTGGTGAGGGACATGGAGTCCAGCCTCTGGCGTCCGCACTCAACAATGACCGCTCCGGCGGCTTTTGCCCTGGCGGCAAGCTCCCCAAGACCCTCGCCTCCCGAAAGGATGTAGAGCCTGTCCAGCGTCCTGCCGGCGGCGAGCGCCTCGCGCACGGCGCGGCGTCCTTCAATATGGAAATTTTCATTCATATATGCATCGTCCGTTTCATTAGATCATGTCTGGAACATATTTCGACTCATTATAGCACAGCTTTGTTTTCATAACAAGCAAGAGAAGATCGGTTATTCAATTTACGATTATTGATATACCAGTTAAACCTTGCCGCCAGCGGCGGGGAAATGCGCCGCCCGCCGCCGCCTGCGTCAGGCTCAACGCGCAAATGCGAAAAGTTGATGTTGATAACGGTGGCGTGACACAGGACGCGGTCGAGGATAGCCGAGGCAATGGTCACATTTATGTATAAAACCACACAACAATGAAATAATAGGCTTGACTTTAACAAAGGAGTGAGAAGTTATGCCAAACCTTACCACCAAGGAATTGACAGCGCTTGAGGAGCAGCTTCAAAGCGAACAGGTTCTTATCAAGAAGTACCGTACAATGGCTACGCAGTGCGCGGATCCTGCCCTTAAGACGAAGTGCGAATCCATCGCGTCGCGCCATCAGCAGCATTACGACAAGCTTATAAGCCATTTAAAGTAAGGAGAGGTTATCCATGAACAACAATATGACCGCTGGAAACATGGGGGATAAAGAAGTTCTCGGAGATCTGCTCTCCAGCCAGAAATTCGCCGCCAGCAATTACAACACCTATGCGGGGGAGTGCCAGTGCACGGCTCTTAGGGATGACTTTTTAAAGATTCTGAACGAGGAGCATCTGATCCAGTACGAGCTGTTCACCGAGATGTCGACGCGCGGCTGGTATCAGGTTAAGAACGCCCCTCCCAATGAGATCACAACTGTGCTGAACAAGTTCCAGGGCGCCTGAGCGGGGCGTCAAGGGGCAAGCCGCCCGGGGCCTCGGTTCCGGGCGGCTTATACTAATCCCATGTTAAAACCTTTCACTCATTATTTTTTAAAAGCTTGCTACGGCAAGCTTTTAAAAAATAATATGTCAGGTTTTAAACAGGTATTGGCATTATACAGGAGAGGATGTGTCGGCGCTTGGCTCAGAAAAGAACCGATCTGGCGATCGAAGCCCACGAATTGTGGAAGGAGAGCGTCCAGGAGGAAACTCAGCTCCCGGGCGTCAAGGCCAGGGAATACGACCGGAACGGCTGCAGGGTCACCCATGTGGAAATATTAAACGAACAGGGCTCCGAGGCGCTTGGAAAGCCGGTGGGGCGCTATGTGACGGTGGAGCTCACAGGGCTTGCCAAAAGGGATTCTGATGTCTTCAAGCGCTCCGCCCAGGCGGTAGCGGAGGAGCTGAGCGCACTGTTACAGCTTGAGCAGCACGACACGGTGCTGATAGCGGGACTGGGCAACAGGGCTATCACTCCTGACGCGATCGGGCCCCTCACCTGCGAGTCGGTGATGGTGACAAGGCATCTTGTGGAGCGCCTGCCGGACGCCTTCGGAAACATGAGGCCCGTGGCGGCAATAACCCCCGGGGTGCTCGGCACCACCGGCATGGAGAGCGCCGAGATAATCAGGGGCGTCATCGGCAAGGCAAGCCCCAAGGCTGTTGTAATGGTGGACGCTTTGGCCTCGCGCAAGCTGTCGCGGCTCTGCAACACGATACAGCTTTCGGACACGGGGATCGTACCCGGCTCGGGAGTGGGCAACGCCAGGGCCGCTCTCAACAGGGAGACGCTTGGCGTGCCGGTAATCGCGCTGGGCGTACCGACCGTAGTCGACGCGGTTACGCTGGTGGCCGATCTCGCCGAGCAGGCCGGGCTCAGCGACGTGGATCCGGAAGCGGTCGCGCCGTACAGCGGGGGTCTGATAGTCACGCCGAAGGAGATAGATACCCATGTGGAGGATATCGCGCGCGTGATTGGCTACGCGCTGAATCTGACGCTGCATCCAGAGCTGAGCTTTGAGGATGTAACAAACTTCCTGGCGTGACAAATGGCGGGGTGCTCCAAAAATTGACACTCATAAACACGCCCCCGCGTCCCATATACATGTAATATCTATACATGAGAAGGGGGCGGGCATCATGCGCGCTGTATCGCCATCCCGCAGACACAGGTCAAAGGCGGCCGCAAGCTTTTCACTCAAGCCGGTCGCCGTTTTGTTATGCGCGGTTCTTATTGTACGGCTTGTTTCAACAACAGACATTTTGGCCAGGCTTTCGGGCGCGGTGTCGGGCTGGACTTCAAGCAAGGAATTTGCCGAACTCTCCATGAGAGGCGCGGGAATGCCGGGCTCCTCCGAGGGCGGCATAGACTGGACTCTTCTGCTATCAGCGCAGAGCGCGGCGCTCGGCATTTTAGCTCCGGCCGTTGACGGAGAAGCCGGTAGTCCGGCGCATGACCCGGCGGCTGTTTCACCCGCGTCCGTCATACCGTCCGCCCCACCCGCGGTATTATTGGAGCTTCCTAAGACGGCTCCGGTATTTTCCAGGGGCTTTTGGTATTTTCCGACCGGAGTCGCGCCGTCAGCCTTGGAGTCCGCTACGCCCGAAGAACTGCCTGACACTACTTCAAGTGAACCGGTGGACGGCCGTGTGCTCCCCACGCCAAGCCCGGGAGACCCCAACGCCAAACGTGTGCTCGAAGTCACGTTGACAGCGCCGGAGGGCTCCCCCGGCGTCTACATAAACAACAAGACAAAGTACCCGGTATCCGCACAGGATATGCTGTTGAAAAAGCCCGCGCTGAAAGTCTCGGACGCAGCAAAGCCCCAAGTGCTTATAGTACACACCCACGGAAGTGAAAGCTTTCTGCCCGATGAGCGCGACTTTTATGTACCCACCGATATCGAGCGCACCGAGGACACCCGGTACAACGTCGTAAGGCTCGGCGATGAAATGGAAAAAGGGCTTTCGACTCTCGGCCTGAATGTTATCCACGACAGGGAGATATACGACAGCCCGAGCTACAACGGCGCTTACGGGCGTTCTCTGGCCGCGATACAAAAGCATATGAAGGACTACCCGTCAATACAGGTCGTAATAGATATACACCGCGACTCGATTTCAGCCTCCGACGGCTCCATGTACAAGGCCGTCAGCCCAACCGAAAAGGGCAAGGCCGCCCAGATGATGATTGTTGTTGGCAGCGACGGCTCAGGGCTCACCCACCCGAATTGGAAGCAGAACCTGAGCTTTGCCTGCGACATAGACAGGACAGTGCTGGATAAATACCCGACGCTCATGAGGCCCGTAAATCTGCGCAAGGAGCGCTTCAATCAGCACGCGACGACAGGCTCAATAATCCTGGAGGTCGGCACCGCCGGCAACACGCTGAGTGAGGCGATTCTCTCAATAGAGCTGTTCTGCGAAACAGCGGGCGCGCGGATAGCTGAGTTGCTGCGCGGCTGAGTAAATCAAAATTTTCTGGAGTGTTGTTATACTAGGGCGTGTTTAATACCTTCAACATAGAAATTTACAAAACCGCCCTTTGTCCGGAACATTGCCGGCGACAAGGGCGGTTTGTCATTCTCATATTGTTCAGCCTGCGGAGAAACCGGCATGGGGCAGGATCACTTTACCGCTCCAAACTTGCTCAGCGGCACAAGCCTAAACAAAGTTCTGCCGAGTATCTCCCTCTCGTCCACAAATCCTACCCGGGAGTATCTGCTGTCGAGGGAATCGTTGCGGTTGTCGCCCATGACGAACACGCAGCCAGCCGGCACCGTTTTCCGGCCGTCCATGTCCCCCATACGGCGCATGGGCTGCAGTATATAGGGTTCGTCAAGCGCGGCTCCGTTGACAAGCATCCGCCCATTTTCCGAGTCATACTCCACCGTATCCCCCGCTATGGCGATCACCCTTTTGACCAGGGGGGAATACATTCCTGTTTCAGAATCGTACGCGTCCTCCAGCCCGTCCTTGAATAATATTACAATATCCCCGCGTGACGGAGTGTAAAACAGCCTGGAAACCACCAGCCGCTCCCCATCGTGCAGCGTATCCAGCATAGACCTCCCTTTGACAGGATACATTCTCACAACAAAGGCAAACAGCAATACAACGGCTAAAATCGCCGACATTATCGATCCGGCCCAGCAGTACAGCTCAAAAAAAACTCTTCCTGAGCGGGATTCGGATTCACAGCCGGAAGCGGCCGCGCTTTTGTCAGGACTTGTCATCAGGCGAAACACCTCTCTAATTATTGAGGTACCAATTAAACACTATATACATATTACCATAAAGCTCGGAAATGTCCATAAGTCTTTGGGCGGTCGGATCGGTAAGTTTTTTTCAAAAAAGCTTGAGCAAAGCGGCCGGCGCGTTTATAATGGAGGCGGCGTTTTGCGCAGAGCTGGCTCTTATGAAGGACGGCGCCATACTGATAAACACCGCGCGCGGCCCCCTTGTAGTAGAACAGGATCTCGCCGACGCTCTCAATTCGGGCAAGCTTTACGCCGCCGGGATAGACGTTGTTTGCATTGAGCCCATACTTCCGGACAACCCGCTGCTCACCGCGAAAAACTGCATAATTACTCCTCATATTGCATGGGCTTAACGGGAGAGCAGGGCGCGGCTCATCGACATGGCGCTCGAAAACCTGCGCGCCTTCATCAGTGGAAACCCGATCAATGTGGTCAATAACTGAGGTCAGCTAAAATATACAATAGGGGCTTTTTTGCATTATTGTATACTTATGTATTCTAAAGATTCAATATTATAATAATAAGTGCGTCTGATAGCTAATGAACCAACGTGGCTCTCCGTAGCATTTGCAATCAGAATAGCACGACAACGAAATGTCGATGTTTTTGTTATATTGTCAAATATTCTGCTTTTTACTGTCCCATTACTGTAATTGTAGCCATTATATTAAAGACAAATTTATTTGTCATTGAGTCATGTAAGCAACTAACCCACTGCTTTCAAATTGAAAAAACACTAATACAGTCGAAATTCGACGGATAACTGCCAACACAATTATCATATTTGGGAAATATTCAAGCTTGATTTAGTAAATTGATGATCCGGGGAACGTCTGTGAAATAATGCCTGGATTTTAAAAGTCAGACAAGCAGTCGACAACGCACTTTAATGTGCAAGTCGATTTTGCAATAGCCGTTGATATGAATTTGCCCATTCAGATTGTCTTTCGCGATATTACATGGTTCAGCATTCTCATATTTAAGATGCATATATATGCAATTTCTGTGAAAGGGTGGGACCCGCATGAATGTTCCCGAATACAAGGGTGTTCTGCGCAGCCATATGATCGAGGTTCCGGAGGTTACACGAAAAGCGTCTGGCATTAAGATATTTGGACGTCGCATTAAATCACTGGTTTTTTCCACAGATGTAGCCATAATAAAAAATATAAACGCGGACGCTGTAATTGCCGTATACCCGTTTACCCCGCAGCCGGTTATTACACAAGCGGTTATGATGTCAGCCGACATGCCTGTTTTCGCTGGGGTCGGGGGCGGCGTAACAAAGGGTGAGCGGGTTGTAAGTCTGGCGGTTGACGCGGATTATCGCGGCGCCATAGGGGTGGTGGTGAACGCGCCCACCGAAAATGATATTATTTCAAAGGTTAAAAAGAGCGTTGATATCCCAGTGGTGGTCACGGTGGTCACCCTTGATACCGATATACAGGGCAGACTGGAAGCGGGCGCGGACATGATAAATGTTTCTGGAGCGGCGAAAACCCCTGAAATAGTCGCCTCGATCCGCGCAAGGTTCCCCGAGCTTGCGATTATCGCCACGGGAGGGCGGACGGATGCGGACATACAGAGGACAATAGACGCCGGGGCGAACGCAATAACGTGGACACCGCCCACAAGCGCGGAGCTTTTCAGAATCAGCATGGATAAATACCGCACAAATCACGCGGGAGAGAAGATAATATGACCGCAATTATAGACTATGGAGCAGGAAATATCGCAAGCGTAAAACGGGCTTTTGCGTATCTTGGGGCTGATACCTTTGTTGCGGAGGATCCCGACGCTTTAAATGGGGCCTGTGCAGCTGTCCTGCCAGGGGTCGGGGCGTTCGGTCACGCTTCCGACGTTATGCGCAAAAATGGGATGTACGACGCCATAAAGAGCTTCGCCGAATCCGGGAAACCCTTGCTGGGCATATGTTTGGGGATGCAACTGCTTTTTTCCCAAAGTAGAGAATCTCCGGAGCGCATTGGGCTAGGAGTAATGGATGGGGATGTTCTAAGATTTGAGAATCGCCTGAAAGTACCGCAAATAGGCCATAATCTTGTTATCGCAAATGAGAAAAGCAGGTTGTTCTCCAACCTGCCCACAAACTCATATTTTTATTTTGTTCATAGCTATTACTGCTCCGTTACCGATTCGTGCGCAATTTGTTCCAAATCATATTACGGCATAGAGTTCGACTCCGCGCTCGAGAAAGAGAATATATTCGCTGTGCAGTTCCACCCTGAAAAAAGCGGCGCGGCCGGACTCCGGCTGCTTGAGAATTTTTTAAGAATTGCGGGGGATTTTTGATGTTGGCAAAACGAGTAATACCGTGTCTCGACATTAAGGATGGCAGGGTGGTCAAGGGCATCAATTTTGTGGATCTTAGAGACGCGGGCGACCCGGTGCAGTGCGCCGCGGCGTATGACAAAGCAGGGGCGGATGAGCTTGTTTTCCTGGATATAACCGCCAGCAACGAAAACCGACCCACCGTGATTGATATGGTTCGCAGGGTTTCCGAGCAGGTGTTCATACCTTTGACCGTTGGCGGAGGAGTGCGAACTACCGAGGACTTCGCCGCCCTTCTCCAGGCTGGTGCCGATAAAATTTCAGTGAACTCAGCCGCCGTTCGGAATCCCGCGCTTATATCCGAAGCGGCCAGTCGCTTTGGCAGTCAGTGCGTCGTGCTGGCTATCGACGCCAAGCGCGTTGAGGAGACGGGACGCTATGAGGTCTATCTTAATGGCGGCAGGGTGCCGACGGGAATCGACGCCGCTCAGTGGGCGCATGAGGCGGAGAGCCTCGGCGCCGGGGAAATTCTGCTCACCTCAATGGACGCGGACGGAACAAAGGACGGCTTTGACACGGAACTTTTGCGCACGGTTGGAAAAAATCTCGGCATACCGCTGATCGCCTCCGGCGGAGCCGGAAAGCTGGTGCACTTCTACGACGCGATCGCAGATGGCGGAGCGGACGCGGTGCTGGCCGCGTCTCTCTTTCACTATAATGAGCTTACCATTATGCAGGTCAAGGAATACCTGAAAGCCCGGGGTGTGCCTGTCAGAATATAATGCTCATCTAATGTTAAAACCTGCAGGTATTTGTATAAGCAGCCGCTCCACCGCGTCCGCAACCTCCGAAATGTCGGCGCAGACGGCGTCAGCTCCGGCGTCCGTCAGCGTCTTGGCGTCAAAGGAGGTAGTGACGCACACGCAGCGCGCGCCGGCGGCCTTCGCAGCCCTCAGTCCCGAAAGCGCGTCCTCAACCACAACGCAGTCCTCCGGCGGAACCCCGAGCTTTTCCGCCGCCTTGAGAAATATATCGGGCGCGGGCTTCCTGTTTGCCACATCCTCGGCGGAGAGCACAGCGCCGAAAAGCTCGCGCGGCAGACCCGCGGCGCGAAGATTCGCCTCAACCTTGATCAGGTCCGCGGCGCTGGCCACGGCAGTCCGGCAGCCTTTCTCCAAAAGCCTTTCGACGCACTGCCGGGCTCCGGGATAGCGCCCTATCCGCTCGTCAACTATATCAATATATATGGCGTAGGCTGCTTTTTTGAGCGAGGCGTCATATTCGCGCCCGTATTTTTCCATTACGCCGCCGATAAATCTGTCCTCGCCCATACCGGTAAACGGCTTGAAATCTTCGTGCGAGGCCATAATGCCTATATCTGCCAGCGCTCTGACGCAGGCCTCGGTTATAACCGGCTCGCTGTCAACCAGCACGCCGTCCATGTCGAAAAGCACAGCTTTCAATTGATTGCCTCCCAAGCCACCGCTCCCTTCCGTGGGCGGGGAGCGGTGAAATAATCCCGGCATTACGCCAGATAGTCCTTCGCGCGCTCCTGACCGCGCAGTACCCTCAGCACCCCCTCGACCATCGAGCGCATCTCCTCCTCGCCCGGATACGTCTTGACCGGGGCTATCAGGCTGACATGCTGCTTTATGTTTCCGGTGAAGCGGTTTGACCATGCCAGGCCGCCCGTCAGTATGATGGCGTCGACCCGGCCCTCCAGCGCCGCCACCATCGCGCCTATTTCCTTGGAAACCTGATAAGCCATGCTCTTGAGCACCAGGTCGGCGTACTCGTCGCCCTCCATTATCATCCTGTCGCAGGCTTTCAGGTCATTCGTTCCGAGATATGCCAGCATTCCCCCGCGCCCGGACACTATCTCGATGAGCTCGCTTTCGGTGTAATCCCCGGAAAAGCAGAGCTTTATTAACTCGGACGCGGGAAGGCCGCCGGTTCGTTCTGGTGAGAACGGCCCCTCGCCCGCCAGGGCGTCATTTACGTCTATAACGCGCCCGTACCGGTGCGCGCCGACCGATATGCCTCCGCCCATGTGGGCCACCACAAACCGGCAGTTCTCGTATACCTGACCCATATCCGCCGCGCAGCGCCGCGCGACCGCCTTTTGGTTCAGCGCGTGGAAGATGCTCTGGCGCTCAAGCCCCGGCAGCCCGGTCAGCTTCGCGTACGGCTCGGCTTCGTCTACGACGATGGGATCGACGATATAGCACGGGATATCCATTCCCTCGACAAGCTGGTGAGCGATAAGCGCCCCCAGCGATGAGGCGTGGCAGACTGCGGTGCTCTCGGACAGATCCTTCAGCATTCTGTCACAAACGGCGTAGGTGCCGCTTTCAATCGGTCGTATGAGCCCGCCTCTGCCGACCACGGCGTCCAGCGTTTTTATTTCGACTCCGTGCCTGTCCAGAATATCCATGACGACCTGGCGTCTCATGCCGATCTGGTTTGGTACGAAGCGGTCCAGGGTCTCGTGCGGATGCCGCACTACCTCCTCGAACATCGGTTTTTCATCCTCGACAACCGCGACCTTGGTTGAGGTGGAGCCGGGATTTATTGCTAAAATACGGAACTTTTTCATTGTTGTCCACCCCCGGGCGTTTCTTCTGTAAGCTCTCTGACGCAGCTCATTTGTGAAAAGCGCTTTATGACGTCGCCATAGAAGCCCCTAAGGCATAAAAACGTCATCGTGAGCTTTGATATCTCAGGGTTTTCGGTCTCCTCCACAACAAGCCTCTTGATATTCAGCCCCTCGCGCCTTATCTGGGTTGTTATTCTGGTCAGAACCCCCATGTTGTTGTCGACCAGAAGGGTCAGTGTGTACTCCCGTTCCTCTCTCATTGGCAGAGCTCCTTTCGCATGGCAAAGCATACCTGATTATCGCTTCGGCGGTCTCATTAAACAAGCATTACCGCCGCATTTCCAGTATACATGAGGTGTAAGTTTTTGAAAAGGTTAATTTTTCTCATGACTCTTGTGATAATGCTGCTGTCCTCCTGCGCGTCCGAGCCCCCGGAAGAGCTCACGGACGTCAAGCTGCGCATCCTTATGGGCAGGGAGGAGCTCCTGCGCGGGAGGGTGACCGAGATCCTCTCTGACGTGACGTCAACCGACGATTTAGGCGGTGCAGTGTACACGACGAGAACCATTGTATTCAAAGCTAAATTGACGCACGGCGATTTCAAAGGCGGCATACTCACGGGCGAGCAGCATTTAGAGTCTAACGTGGCGTACAGGCCCCTGCCCGTCGGCGTCGGCGACCGACTGTTCATGTACATCGGCGAGGATACCGACGGAAATATCAAGACCTATTATGACCAGGTCGACAGGACAAATCCGCTCGTTTTTCTCGCGGCGCTTTTCGCGGTGGCTCTGCTGATATTCGGGCGCTCGAAGGGTCTGCGCGCGCTCGTCGCCCTTATAGCCACCTGCGCGGCGATATTCTTTATTTTCCTTCCTCATGTGGCCGGGGGCGGAAGCCCCGTCTGGTCGTCCATTCTGGTGTGCATAGCCGTGACTCTTGTCACAATGGTCATTGTGGCCGGGTTCTCAGTCAAATCCTTTTCGTCCGCCCTCGGCTGCCTGATAGGAATACTGACCGCCGGCCTTATGTCCAGCCTCGCTCAGGTTGTCATGAAGCTTACGGGCTATGTGGATGAGCACTCGGCCTCGCTGGCGTTTCAGGCCCCCAACCTCGATATGGCGGGCCTGCTGTTCGCCGCGACCATCATCGGCGCGATGGGGGCAACCATGGACGTGGCCATCTCAATCGCGACGTCAATGGAGGAGCTTGCCATACAGACGGACATGAAACCCATGGAACTGGTGCGCTCCGGCATGAAAATAGGGCGCGACATAATGGGGACAATGTCCAATACTCTGATTCTAGCCTATGTCGGCGGCTCGCTGAACCTGATACTGCTGCTAGCCGTCAACTCCATGCCCGTGACCTATGTGCTGAGCTGGGAAATGCTTGCCACCGAGATTGTCCAGGCGGTGGCGGGAAGCCTTGGGCTGATAATGACGGTTCCCGCGACCGCGATTGTTTCGGGTATGCTGTACCGAAGGGGAATCACAATCAAACCGGAGGACACAGGCAATCCGTTTTAATGATATAAGTCATACACGTATTGCGCGGGCGGGCAAAAAATAGTATAATCCTTGAATACGGTTTTGCCCTAGGATCGGAGGAAGCTCTTTTGCGCGAGGTTATTCTGCTCAAAATGGGGGAGCTTGTGCTCAAGGGGCTCAACAGAGCCCGCTTTGAGCAAAGGCTTCTTGACAACATCAAAAAAAATCTGGCCCCGCTCGGGGCCTTTGAGGTTCGCTCAATGCAGTCCACCGTCTACGTCGAGCCCCTGGACGTGGCGCCCGACATGGAAGCCGCGTTTGAGGCCTGCTCGCGCGTGTTCGGCCTCGCGGCAATTTGCAGAGCTCTGGAGACGGAGAAATCCCATCCGGCCATTTCACGCGCCGCGCTCTCGCTGCCGGAGCTGGGTGCCGCGAGAACCTTCAAGGTCGAGGCGCGCCGCGCGGACAAACGCTTCCCGATGACCTCCCCGCAAATATGCTCAGAGGTTGGGGGCGACATACTCGGGGCCATGCCGCATCTGACGGTGGACGTCCACAAGCCGGAATGCACCGTCTGGGTTGAGGTGAGGGAGAGCTTTGCCTATGTGCACCCCGCGCCGTCTCCCGGAGCCGGAGGGCTACCGCCGGGCATGTCCGGCCGCGCGGCGCTGCTGCTGTCGGGAGGGATAGATTCCCCGGTGGCCGGCTGGAGGATGGCGCGGCGTGGGATGGAGCTGCTGCCGGTGCACTTTTTCAGCTATCCCTATACCTCCAATGAGGCCAGGGACAAGGTGCTGAAGCTGGCGGGGATACTGGCGGGCTACACCGGCCCGCTGAGGGTCTGTATAGTACCCTTCACAGCGATACAGGAGAGCATTCGCAAAAACTGTCCGGAGGACTATTTCACACTTATTATGAGGCGCAGCATGTGCCGCATAACGCAGAAAATCGCATTGAAAAACAAATGCGGCGCGATTGTCTCGGGCGAGAGTCTGGGTCAGGTGGCGTCCCAGACCATGGAGGCCATGGCCTGCACCGGAGCGGTGCTGGATATGCCGATCTTCCGCCCCCTTGTCGGGATGGACAAGGATGAGGTGGTAGCCACGGCGAGGAAAATCGGGACGTTCGAGACCTCCATACTGCCCTTTGAGGACTGCTGCACCGTGTTTACCCCGCGCCACCCCAAGACGAAGCCGAGACTCCCGGATGTGGAAACCGCCGAGAAGGGCGTGGACTGGGCTACGCTTGAGAACGAAGCCCTTGAAAATCTTGAATGGACAGAGGTGAGGCCGTTTGCCTCTTATCGCTGAAATAATCGCGGTGGGCACCGAGCTGCTGCTCGGGAATATCGCCAACACCGACGCGCAGGACATCTCTCAGGGCCTGAGCGAGCTCGGCATAAACTGCTACTACCACACGACGGTGGGCGATAACCACGACCGCCTGACCGCCGCGCTTGAGACCGCAATCTCCCGCGCCGACATTATAATAACAACCGGCGGCCTCGGGCCGACCTACGACGACATTACCAGGGAGACGGTGGCCGAGGCCTTTGGACTCCGGCTGCTGCCGCATGAGCCCACCTGGAGGCGCATAGAGGCGTTTTTCACCCAGATCGGCCGCCCGCTGACCGAGAACAACCGCAAGCAGGCGTTTTTGCCGGAGGGCAGCGCCGCGCTGGAGAACGACTGGGGCACCGCGCCTGGCTGCGCGTTCTTCGCCAGAGGCAAGCATGTGATCATACTCCCGGGGCCGCCCCGTGAGTGCCGCCCCATGTTCAGGGACTGCGCGATGCCCTATCTGGCGGCTCTGAGCGAGAACGTGCTCGTGTCCCGCAACATCCGCGTATTCGGGATGGGAGAGTCAGCCGTCGAGCAGAAGCTGCGCGCGATTATGGAGGCGGCTGAGAACCCCACCGTCGCGCCCTACGCGAAGGACGGCGAGGTGCTTCTGAGAGTGACAGCCTCCGCGCCAACGCTTGACGAAGCCTGCGCTCTCACGGAGCCGCTTGTCGCCGATATCCTTGAGATCATGGGCGACGTCGTGTACGGGGTCGACGTGGAGAGCCTGGAGGAGCTGGCGCACATGCTGCTGCGCGAAAAAAGGCGCACCCTCGCGGTCGCGGAGAGCTGCACGGGGGGTATGATCGCGGCGCGGCTGACCTCCATTCCCGGGGCGTCGAAGACCTTCGCCGGCGGGGTGTGCGTCTATCAGACAGCCCTAAAGACCTCTCTGCTGGGCATAAGCCCCGAGGCGCTGAGGTGCGACGGGGTTGTGTCCGAGGCGACCGCGCGGGCCATGGCCGAGAGCGTTTGCCGGGTGACGGGGGCGACGCTCGGCGTCAGCGTCACGGGGCTGGCGGGCCCCGGAGGGGACGGCTCGGACGTGCCGGTCGGGACGGTGTGCCTGGCGCTGCACGACGCGGCGGAGGGACGGACGCTCGTGAAATCCGGCAATTTCGGGGACGAGCGCCACCGGGTGCGCCAAATGGCCTGCAATACCGCGCTGGATATGGTGAGGAGATATTTGCAGGAGTTGTGATATATTGAAAAAGCTATGTTTATGCTTGTTTTTTATATTTGTGCTGACATCCTGTCATTCCGCCGTGGAAACACCGGAGGAGTCGGGCCCGTCTGACGTGCCGACGGCAAGCCCGTCGATTGCAACCGCTCCTCCATTAGCCTCGATGTCACCATCAAGCGAACCAAATCAGGAGACTGATAAGCTGTTGTCAATCGAAATAACATCCCCGGGTTGGCTGGAAAAATACGACTTCGAGTACTTGAACAGTATCGGAATTGACGTCTTGGAGCTCATAAAATGGGATGACGGCAGCTTTGAGGGCATTACAGACATAACACTCACCTTTCATGATAGCAACTTTTCACGCCAGGATATAAACTATTGGGATGATCTTTTTTTGGAAATAGAGGTTGTCGCAGATTGGGACAAATTAAGTTACACGCTGTTCTGCGCATATGAGAACCTTGCAACGGTAGATTACAGCCCGGATTATCACCTTCTGTTTTCGCGGTACGCTCAGGAGCCGTATTCCAGGTGTCTCGACTTAAATGGTGATTTTATCGAGGAGATTATTATTGAGGATACAGTGCACGGGCAGCGTACGGATACAAGTGTAAGCATTTATCGGCGCAACGGCGACGGATTTGATTTGATTTTCCAGGAAGGCCTATACCTTAACCGCGTATATTATTATGAGAATGAATACCGCTTTGTCAAAGGGACTTCAGACTGGTATGATATCGCTTTCGCCTGTGTTATCTATGATGACGGTGATGAATCTGCTTCGGAGGCCGAAAGAGGAGAAACCGTCTATAAGTTTGACGGCAGCGTATACAGCCCGGTGGGCGAGCCGTTTAACTATCGCAGATAGTTAAACCCATAAAAAATGTATTTCCCTGCCACGGCTGATTAGAGATATATCATTAAACCCACAACACAAACAAGGGAGGACGGTAATATGGACATCACCATCACGCGCGCGGCAACATCCAAGCCCCGCCCAGAGGATTCGGCCCTGGGCTTCGGGCAGTATTTCACGGACCACATGTTCCTCATGAACTACGCGCCTGACAGGGGCTGGCACGACGCCAGAATCGTGCCTTACGGCCCGCTTTCTCTGGACCCGGCCACCATGACGCTGCACTACGGGCAGGAGATTTTCGAGGGGCTGAAGGCTTACCGCGGGGAGGACGGCGCGATACGGTTCTTCAGGGCCATCGAAAACGTCAGGCGCTTCAACCGCAGCAACGAGCGGCTGTGCGTGCCGCTGATTGACGAGGAGGTCTTCATGCGCGCCATGACCGAGTTTGTCCGCCTCGAGGCGGACTGGGTGCCGCGCAGCAGGGATACCTCGCTGTATATCAGACCCTTTCTGATAGCCACCGATCCGTTTTTGGGCGTCAGGGCGTCGGACACCTATCTGTTCGTTATAATCCTGTCCCCGGTCGGCTCGTATTACGCGGGCGGCATCAGTCCCACCGACATACTGGTCGAGGACGAGGACGTGCGAGCGGTGCGCGGCGGCCTCGGCTACGCCAAGACTGGAGCGAACTACGCCGCCACGATCAGGGCGCAGGACAGGGCCAAGCACAAGGGCTACACCCAGGTGCTGTGGCTTGACGCGCTGGAGCGCAAATACATCGAGGAGATCGGCACCTCCAACGCCTTTTTTAAGATTTCCGGAACTGTGATAACCCCCTCGCTGAACGGCTCAATACTGCCCGGCATCACCCGCATGTCCTGCATTGAGCTCTTGAGGAGCTGGGGAATCCCGGTTGAGGAGCGCCCCGTGTCCATGGACGAGGTAATCGCGGCGCTGGAGAATGGAGCCCTTGAGGAGGCCTTCGCCTCCGGCACCGCGGCTGTTATATCCCCGATCGGCAAGCTCTGCTACAGGGGCAGGGATTTGACTGTCAACAACGGGGCGATCGGCGAAATCTCCCAAAAGCTGTACGATACCCTGACCGGCATCCAGTGGGGCAGGCTGCCCGATCCGTTTGGGTGGACGACTGAGATATAGTTTTGCGCCTGTCCCCCGCCGGAGGCGGGGGAAGTATACTAACAACAGAGGGGGAGCAGAGCATTACCGTTTTCAACAAGATGGGATAACATAACATAAGGAGCTGCGCCATGGCGAATCTGGGGTTATATGTGCACATACCGTTCTGCGCGCAGAAGTGCGCGTACTGCGACTTTTACTCGCTCCCCGGTGCCGGGGAGCAGGAGATGGATCGCTACCTCAAGGCTCTGCTTTCCCATATGAGCGAGACCTCCTCGTTCACGGGCAAAAAAGCAAAAGGAGGCGGCTGGACTGTCGACACAGTATATTTCGGCGGCGGCACCCCCTCCCTCTTCGGGGCAAAGCGGCTCAAAACCGTTCTGAGCGCCGTTTTCAAGCTGTGGAACATCTCCAACAGCGCCGAGATATCCATGGAGGGGAACCCCGAGAGCCTTGACGCCAAATCCCTCAAAAAGCTCCGCAGGGCGGGCTTCAACCGTCTGTCGGTCGGGGTGCAGTCCACCCATCAGGCGCAGCTTGAGGCGCTGGGCCGCAAGCATACCGCCGAGCAGGCGGCGGACTGCGTTCGCGAGGCGAAAAAGGCGGGCTTTGAAAACATCAGCGTGGATCTCATGTACGGTGTCCCGGGGCAGGACGCCGAGGCCCTGTACGATACGCTCAGGGCCATACTCACCTGGGATGTGCAGCACATCTCGCTCTACGGGCTCAAGCTGGAGGAAGGCACCCCGCTCTTTGATCGGCGGGACTCGCTCAGTCTGCCGGACGACGACGAGCAGGCGCTCGTATACCTGGCGGCTGCGGAATTTCTGGAACGCGAAGGCTTCGCTCAGTACGAGATCTCAAATTTCTCCAGACCTGACCGCGTTTGCCGCCACAATATGAAGTACTGGACGCTTCAGCCGTATATAGGCTTCGGCCCGGCAGCCCACAGCGACTTCGGGGGACGCCGCTACGGGCATGTGAAGTCCCTTGATGAGTACATTGAGGGCATTTCCAAGGGCGGCGCCGTCATATCGGAGATGAACGTGATCCCTCCGCTCGAGAGGGCCGGGGAATATATAATGTGCGGACTTCGAACTGTGCGGGGCATATCCGGCAACGAATACGTAAACAATTACAAGGTATCCCTTGATCCGGTGGAGAAAAAGCTTGAAATATTCGCGGCGCACGGCTTTGCCAAACAGGAGGGCGGGCGCTGGCGGCTGACCCCGAGGGGGTTTTTGGTCAGCAACCGGATACTCAGCGAGCTGTTGTCAATCGAAGTGGACAACACACTTTCTTTTACGGACTGATGCTTGGATTTGTATAAACCGGAGGGTGGCATATGCCTGATCTCAACCGAAAACTCCTTGTAATATCGCTGGACTCGGCGTCATCGAAGGACGCGCTCTCGCTTTTGCATATGCCCGCCTTCGCCTCTTTGGTGAGACGAGGAACTCTCGTAACCGGCGTGAGCTCGGTGTTTATCAGCAACACCTACCCCGCGCACGCCTCGATAGTGACTGGACTGCATCCGAAAGGGCACGGGGTGATTGAGAATCTGCTCTACCAGCCTGAGCGCGAAAAACCGGACTGGCGCTGGAAGAGCTCGTTTATACGGGCGAAAACGCTGTACGGCGAGGCGAAACGCGCGGGCTTTACGACATGCTCCATCCTCTGGCCGGTGACGGCGGGGGCGGATATAACGTGGAACATGCCCGAGATATTCAAGGTGCGCAGAGGGCAAAGCCAGCTTCTGACGTCTTTGAAAAGCGGCGGTAAAGCGTTCCAGCTGGGAATGCTCGCGAGGCATGGCAAAAAGCTGTTCCCAATAGGCCAGCCCGCGCTTGACAATTTCGCGGCGGCGGCGGCCTGCGACGTCCTGAGGCGAAAAAAGCCGGGGCTCACGCTGCTTCACCTGACCGAGCTTGACGTTATGCAGCATATGTACGGGCCCGGCTCGCCGGAAGCCCACGAAGCGCTTGACCGCCATGAGCTCAGGCTGGAGCGGATACTCTCCGCCGTCAAGGACTCCGGTGAGTCCGACAATACCGATATCATAATATTGGGGGATCACGCGTGCCTGCCCGTGAGCCGCGCGGTGGACTTAAGCGAGGAGGCAAAAAGCTTCAATGGCAAACTCGGATTTTTGCAGGCCGGGGGCTGCGCCTTCCTGAAGGTTCACGACATGTCCAACAGGGAGCTTCTCAAGGACGCCGCGATGATGGTCAAGCGGCTGCTGACCGATAGCGGCAGCGGCGTTGGACGTCTGCTGAGCTCTGACGAAATGGATGCGGGGGGTTTTTCGGGCGAGTACGTCTGCGGACTGGAAGCGGCGGACGGGGTATGCTTTGGGAAAAAAGAACGGATGGGGCAGCACGGCTACGCGCTGAACCATCCTGACTACACTACGTTCTATTTGGCGGTTGGACGGGGAATCGCTCCGGGAAATCGCCTGTCCGGGGGCTGTATAACCGATATATGCCCGCTCGCCGCGGATCTGCTGGGTCTGGAGCCGTGGGAAACGGACGGGAAACGTAAAATCCCGATCAATTCAGGAGAGTTGCGGCATGGCGGCGTTACTGACGGGGCAGATCTATACTTTGCTCAGCTTTAGAGAGTCCAATATAGGCTGAAGCGTCGCCTCGGCGGCATCCATATATTCGCTTGCCAGCAGAATAGATATGGTGGTGAGCACTCCTCCGTGGACATAGGCGTATGAAATACACTGCAGCTTGCCGCTACCCGAGTCGCGGACATACCGGCAGGACATGCCCGGGAATCCGTCCCTCGCGGCCTCCGGATGCTCGCCTCCCGGAGCGAGGGCTTCCATAACGGAGCGGAGGAGCTCCGCATCCGATTTATCCCCGCCGTGCTCGACCTGCTGAAGCATGACGGCGCAGCCCTCGTCCAGCTCGAATACAACGGCGCCGTTACCTGCGTCACGCTCGGGCCAGCTTTGCCTGACCTGGAGAGTGGCGCCTTCATATGTCTTGTCCAGCATAGGGTCTTCGCCCGGTGATACCGCAGGCAGGTCGCTCGGTGAAGGCGGGGCTTCAGACGGGGCTTCAGACGGAGACTGTAACGGAGACTGTGACGGAGACTGTGACGGGGAAGCGGAGGGCGTCAGAGACGGGACTCCGGGGGTCTCGACGGATGGAGACGCGGTGTTGTTCCAATCCGGAGGCAGAGCAGCCGAAGGCGAGGACTCCGGGGCGCAGGATGAAAGCAGCATAATAGCCGCGATCAGTACGTATAACCTTTTCAATCGTTTCACACCTCCGAATGGCTGTCCGCGAAGCTTGCCGGAAGCATCTAGCCCGCCTTACCGTATATCGTATAGTATTCATCGAAAATATAGTTTGACGCTCAATATTTTGTTCCGGGTTAACGATAAGCATTATACATGGCATTAGTATTACAAACAGAGCGCGATAATGGAAGGCAGTCAAGCCCTGTTTATTGTTTGTATGGGAGGGTATAAATATGAGTGGATCGATTCCGGATAAAGAAAAAGCCCCGGTAGGAGCCAGGGTTCAGATTCAGGTGAGCAGGGACAGGAAGATCGCCCATATCACCGCAATACCGCCTCAAAATGGAGGCCCCCCCCTTCAAAGGGAGGAGGTTGAGCGTGAAATCGCGTCCGCAGGCGTGACCTACGGCATATCCCGGCAGTGCCTCGACTCGCTGTTCGGCTTTGATCCGCCGTACGGGAGGGCGGAAGTGCTGGCAAACGCACTGCTTCCCGAAAAAGGGGCGGACGCCATAATTGAGTACCACTTCACAGGCACAAGAGAGCTGCACCCCAAGGTTATGCCGGACGGCTCAGTGGACTTCAAGGATCTCGGACTGGTGCAGAACGTGCGCACCGGAGATATACTTTGCACAAAGACTCCTCCTGCCGCTGGAGTCCCCGGTGTGGACGTGTCGGGGCAGGATATCCCCGCCGCGTCCGGCCGTGATATTGCGCTGCCGGCAGGTAATGGAACGAAAATATCCGAAGACGGCATGCAGCTGCATGCGGCGATCGACGGGCAGGTGGATGTCTCCAACAAGCGCGTCATTGTCATGAACACCTTTTCAATAAAGGGCGACGTAGGCGTAGGCACGGGAAACATAGACTTTGTCGGCAATGTGCAGATCGGGGGCAACGTGACCACCGGCTTCAAGGTTAAGGCAGGCGGCAATGTAACGGTCAACGGGATACTGGACGGCGGCACGATTGAGGCCGGTGGCAACGTCATTATACAGAACGGCTTCAACGGCCTGAACGTGGGCTCGATAAGCTCAGGCGGAGACCTCAAGTGCAAATATCTTCAGAACTGCAGGGTGGATGTCGGCGGCAACGTGCAGACCGGCTCGATAATCGGCGGCACCGTTCGGTGCAGCGGCACAATAAGCGTTTTGGGCGCGAAGTCCCAGATATACAACTCCAGCCTGACCGCCCGTCATACAATCAACTGCGTGAACGCCGGCTCTCCCGGCATAGCGCGCCCGGTGATGCTGGAGGTGGGCTCTGACCCGGGACTGACCCAGCGGAGGATGAGTAACCCGAAAGAGATGGCGGAGCTGCAAAAAAAACTGACGCAGACAGACAATCTCGTTCAGGTTTTTAATGCCCGCAAGGCAAAGGGGCAACTGGACGAGGACAGGGCAAAGGAATTTGTCACCCTGCTGGATATACAGCGCGTCATGCGCAACAGGCTTGCCGAGCTTCAGCTTGAGGCCACGGAAATAGAGCAGAGAATGATGACCTCAGGTTACGGCACCATCGTCATAACCGGAACTGTAAAAGAGGGAACTCATGTAATAATAGGCACGGAAAAGCTGATCCTGACATCAGACCAGACATTTGTCAGGTTTTCTCGCGTGGCTGACAAGGGCATAGTTTCAGGCCCTGCAAAATAAAACCTAAAAAACCTCCTCAAGAAAATATTCCTGCGACCCGAGCCCCAATTCCTCCAGC
Organism: Oscillospiraceae bacterium; assembly: GCA_031556035.1. Lineage (GTDB taxonomy): Bacteria > Bacillota > Clostridia > Oscillospirales > UBA929 > JAVBTT01. The sequence goes on along the minus strand of JAVBTT010000011.1, from coordinate 1,776 downwards.
TTGTCCAGCTGGACGAAGGGGCTTTTTCCGTGCAGCCTCTCCAGCAGATGCCCCTCGCCGCCGAGCTCCATGCCCGCGGGCACCCCGTTTGGCAGCAGGTTTTCAAGCCTGATCGCGTCCACGCTGGCCCTCTCCACAGCGACGATGTCGTCGGACGACATTATTCCGATATCGGGAACAATTGACGGAGTGGTCAGGCCCCAGCAATCGCATACCGCCGTTATGTTTGTCAGAAAGTTGATGAAATAAACGCGGTCTTTTTCAAAGGTGTCCAAGACCGCCTTGGTGGCGATGGCCATTCCTGTCTGGAAATCGTCGTATTTGCTGTCCGTCATGGTCACCGCGCCTGTCGGACAGACCTTCACGCAGTGCTGGCAATAGGTGCAGTGGTGAAAATTTACAACGTACTCCCCGGTTGAATCGAAGGAGTTGGCGTAGTGGTTGCAACTCCTGACGCACTGGTCGCAGCGGATGCACTTGTCCGCCTCCCAGTTGAGGCCGCCCTCCAGGCCGTGTATCTGTCGGCGCGTGCGGTCGGTTACGCAGCCCATCGAGAGATTTTTGCATGCCCCACCGAAGCCGCAGCTACCATGGCCCTTGACGTGCGAGAGGTCCACCATGAAGTCCGCGTCCTGTATGTGCCCCGCCACGTCCGCGTTTTTAAAGCCGCGGAAATCCACGTCGTGCTCGTAGAAATACTTCCCTGTCACGCCGCAGACCTCAACCACCGGGCAGCCCAGATACTCCTCGCGGTAGCCGCGGGCGGAGGCGTCCTCAACCTCGTTGTCGGTTACAAAGACACGCGCGCCGTATTTTTTGAGCCTGTCCACGAGGATTTTAACGAAGAGGGGATGGATGGTGCTGTAGCCTATCCCCCTGCCGACGTGCATCTTTATCGCAGTGAGTTTTCCCTTAACCTTGCCCTCCAGCTCCATTTTGTCTATCATGCGGCCGAACTTGGCTGGCAGGGTGCAATCCGAGTCGTATCTGCTGTAAGAGGATGACGCGAATAGTACTCTTTTCATAATATTTCCCTCTCTTTGCCGTAATTCTTTCTTCGCGCATACTTCCGCTTTATTATATTTCCGACATAGCGCCTATGTCAAGAAAATGCACTCAGCATTCACCATATTATTCCTGTTGTGTTTCCAGAGAAAGATATCTAATACTAATACCTGTTTAAAACCTGACGGTCATAATTTGTAAAAGCTTGCTACTGCAAGCCTTTGCAAATTATTAAACGGAAGATTTTAACATGGGATTAGTATGAGAAGCTATTGCGGCAAGGCTAAATCGTGGGACCAATAATATCTGCATTTTCAAGTCCGGAGCATCCATCGCGTTCTCGCCGAGCTCAATCCGCTCGTCGGTCAGCCTGCCGGTTTCTATGATGGCCGCGTCGAAGCCGGTCAGCGCGGCGAACGGAGAGAATTGGGCCGCCCTGTTGATCACCGACATCTGCGAGTGGGTAGAGGAAACATGGTGGGGCAGATTGATGATATCATCGTATGGTCCATTTTGTACGCTTTGACGTCGGCTATTGTGCAGGGCTCCCAGCCCCAGGCGTGGTCTATAAGCAGTTCGGCATTTATCCCAAACAGCCTATACAACAGTTCTTCGTTGTAAAAGTCGCCGGGCTTGCCCACCGAGCACCGCGCTACGTCGCCCATCGTAAACAATCCGTGATCTTCCAGCTTTTTGGCGTATCCTCTGCCCACGCGCCAGAAATCGGTGAGTGGGCGGTGTGTCCACAGGGAGCGGCGGTATTTCATTTCG
>JAVBTT010000015.1:0-24610 GCA_031556035.1 Oscillospiraceae bacterium | reverse complement strand
TCGGTGGCGTCGGCGTCCTTGGCTGTTCTGAGCGCCACTCTGACAATATCGCGCTCGTTAATATATTCCGGCAAATCGGCGGCGACGGTCGAAATGCTCTTGGATTTCGCGGCGAGGTCGAGCATCAGCGCCTTTTCCTCCTTGCTCAGCAGCAGGAGTGAAGCCATTTTTTCGAGGGTATCCTCCGCAGTCAATGGCCGTCTGTCCTTTTCGATGTTGCACAGATAAACGGCTGAAATGCCGACCTTCTGTGCGAAGCCCCGGAGTGTTATATCTCGTTCCAGCCTTTTTTGTGTTATGAAGTTACCCAGTGTTTGCTCAATCATAGTAACCGCCTCTCTTATGTTTCCAGTCTTGGAAACACTGTGAACATATTTTACCGCTCTTTTATTCGCATTTCAAGAGCGAATACGCCCATAAAAACGAGGTGGTAGAAATAACTACCACCTCGACAGAATTGTTCACTGAAAGTCCCGATGTATCAAGATTTATCTACTGCAATGACCTTTGCCCGATTCAGCATATCCGCATACTCCTGGACTGCCTCGGCGGGCTTCATAATTTCGATTGCGCCGTCCGAAGCAAACACCCAACCGTAGAAAGTCTTGCTGGCCGACACGCTCACCATCGCTTTAAAGTGCTCCGCATCGGCTATTTCCGTTTCCACATCCTCGCCGAAACGGTCAATGATGGACTTCATCAGTTCATTCCTGCATTTCAGGGTGACGTCCAGCATCGGGCCGTCATACATCTGGAACACCGACTTCACATATGCGGCGAGGTCGAAATCCTCCGGCATGGGGACGGCGGGTAAATCCGTCAGCTTGGGTGCGGCAATGCGGTCAACACGAAACTTGGCAGCTTTGCCGTGCGTTTTGGAATATCCGATAATGTAATACTTGTCGTTGTCCCACACAAACTTCCACGGGCAGAACTCAGAAACTCGCCGCCCGTGTTTATATTCCTTCTTCTTATCGGGAGTGTACTCGACATACATAAAGTGGACGCGGCGGTTCGTGGTGATGGCGGTATGCAGCACATCGGCATTTATGTAGGCGTTCTCGTTCTTGGGCTTAACCTGATTGTCAAAGTACAACCCGCGTTTCAAGCCTTCGGTCTGATGGACGCTCGTCAGTGTCAGCAGTTTATCGATCAGGCTGCGGCTCCTCTTGTGGTTAAGGAACTTCGATGCCTGCGCCGCATCCACAAGCAGTTTGACTTCCGGCATCTCCAAGAGTCTGTCACCGATGAAGTATTGGTTTTGCCTGCTCTTGCTGCACACAACGTCTACTCCGGCATCAACAAGCTGTGCAATGTCCAACATTACCGTCCTGCGGTGCGCGGGTATTCCGTTTCCCGCAAGATAGGCAAGGATGTCAGAAATTGTGGCCGGGTGATCCTCGTCGGTTTGTTGCTCTAAAAACCGCTTGATACTCAGTATCCTGCTCTTTTTTGCTTCCATGTTTACTCCACCTCGGATAAGAATTGTCATTTTTCGACATCGGGCCAAGTTGGCCCGATGAAAAGCAAAGCAATGCATGAACCTCAAACACACTCATAGTATGATTGGGATTCAGTAATACCAGTTATCTAACGATGAAACTATTATACCACATAATTCTACATAATTTTACCAAACACGATTCTTGGGTCCTGGTATTCTTCGTTATGGCGTGGTATAATAATTGGCAACACGAAATCTGCTGCAACCGCAGGTAAGGGAGCAATTTATGTCGCTGGAATGGATTACGCCACTACAGGCATCGGAAAAATGGGGAATCACGGAACGGCAGGTTCAGTCGCTGTGCCAAAAGGGTAAAGTTGACGGAGCGGTGCGGGTCTCCAAGGTTTGGCTTATCCCCAAGGATGCGCTCAAACCAATCGACGGGAGAACCAAAGACGCACGGCAGGCCAAATCAAATAAAAATGCTACAAACAGAGAGGGCGACTGAATATGGACAATCAAACCTACAACTCCATCGTGAGTTTTATATGGGGCATCGCCGATGACTGCTTGCGCGACGTTTATGTGCGCGGCAAATACCGCGACGTCATTCTTCCCATGACCGTCATCCGGCGTCTGGACGCAGTGCTGGAAAGCACGAAAGACGATGTCCTCGCTATGAAGAAAAACCTTGACGCCGCCGGGATCGTCAACCAAACCGAGGCGCTTTGTAAAGCCGCGAAGCAGACCTTCTGCAACTCGTCGCAGTTTCGTTTGAAAGACCTCACGAGCCGCGCCAATCAGCAAAAGCTGAAAAATGACTTCATCGAATACTTGGACGGCTTCTCGCCCAATGTTCAGGGTATACTTGAGAAATTCAAGTTCCGCGTTCAGATTGATACGATGGTGGATGCCGATATTCTCGGTGCAGTCATCGAAAAGTTTGTGTCGCCGACGATGAATCTCAGCCCCTATCCTGTGCTGGACGATGTCGGCGGTATTCGGCTGCCCGCGCTCGATAACCATACGATGGGCATCGTTTTTGAGGAGCTGATCCGCCGTTTTAATGAAGAAAACAATGAGGAAGCCGGAGAACACTTCACCCCGCGCGACGTGGTGGAGCTGATGGCTGACCTCATCTTCCTGCCAATTGCGGATAAAATCAAGGACTCGAACTACTCCTGTTACGACGGCGAGAGCGGCACGGGCGGCATGCTCACCGTGTCGCAAGACCGTCTGCTCGATCTTGCGAAGAAAAGTGGCAAAGCGGTGTCCATCCATCTGTTCGGGCAGGAAATCAACCCCGAAACCTTCGCCATTACCCGCGCCGATATGCTGCTCAAGGGTGAGGGCGGCAGCGCCGAGAACATCGCCTACGGAAGCACCCTGTCGGATGACCGCTTTCCGAGCCGCCAGTTCGACTTCATGCTGTCCAATCCCCCCTACGGCAAGGCGTGGAAGAACGATGCGGACAAGCTCGGCGGCAAGAAAGGCATCATCGACACCCGCTTCGTGACCTCATTTGCGGGCGAGGGTGAATTTTCCATGATCCCCCGCGTCAGCGACGGCCAGCTTCTGTTCCTGCTCAACAACGTGTCCAAGATGAAGGAAACCACCGAACTGGGCTCGCGTATTGCCGAGGTGCATAACGGCTCGTCGCTGTTCACGGGCGACGCCGGGCAAGGTGAGAGCAACGCCCGCCGATATATGATTGAGCGCGACCTCGTGGAAGCGATAATCGCTCTGCCCAACAACATGTTTTACAACACAGGTATCGGCACATTTATATGGGTTCTGTCCAACCGCAAGGAAGTAAGGCGCAAGGGCAAAATCCAGCTCATCGACGCGACGACAATTAAGTCACCGCTGCGCAAAAACCTCGGGCAGAAGAACTGTGAGCTGACGCCCGAACTGCGCGATCAGATCGTCAAGCTGTATTTCGATTTTGAGGACAATGAGTACAGCAAGATCTTCGACAACAGCGCCTTCGGCTATTGGAAGGTTACCGTACTGCGCCCGCAGATGGGCGAGGACGGCAAGCCGCTGCGCGACAAAAAGGGCAAGCTGACGCCGGACAAAGACCTCACCGACACCGAGCAGATACCGCTCGACTACCCCGGCGGCATTGACGCTTTCATAAAAGCCGAAGTGCTGCCCTACGCCCCCGACGCATGGGTGGATGAGAGCAAGACCCAAATCGGCTATGAAATCGCTTTCCCAACATACTTTTACAAACCCATAAAACTTCGCGAAATCAAAAAAATTGTTACTGATATTCAATTATTAGAAGAAAGAACTGATGGGTTATTAAGGGAGGTGCTCGGTTTATGAATACCAATATACCGTGGATGCCGAGTATGCCCGACCATTGGGATATCATTAGGGCGAAAAAAATGTTTCTTAAGCATAATCGTCCTGTGCGTGATGAAGATGATGTCATAACCTGCTTTAGAGATGGTATTGTAACTTTGCGCAAGAATCGACGTACAACTGGCTTTACAGAGTCTACGCAATGGAGCGGATACCAAGGCATCCGAAAAGGCGACCTTGTTATTCATGTGATGGACGCTTTTGCAGGCGCTATTGGAGTTTCAGACGCTGACGGCAAAAGCACTCCTGTATATAGCGTTTGCACTCCAAAGATTGACCTAAATAACTATTATTATGCCTACTTATTGCGCGAAATGGCTCGAACAGGATTTATCCAATCGTTATATCGTGGTATCCGCGAGCGTTCATCAGATTTTCGTTTTGAGGTTTTTGCGGGATTATATCTACCACGGCCACCACGTAATGAACAAGATCAAATAGTACGATATCTTGATTATAAGGTGTATCAAATTAATAATTACATCAAGTTGATATATGGAAAGCCGACTGTTGACCCCAAAATTTTAGAAGCCTATCCAAACTCGTTATTATCGTTACTTGTAGAATATCGCACCCGCCTCATCTCTGATGTTGTCACAGGCAAGCTCGATGTACGAGGTGTGGTTGTGCCGGAGTATGAAGCAGTGGAGGAAGCGGCGGATGACAATTCTGCCGATGAAATCGATGTCGAAACGGAGGTGGAGGAAGGATGAGCGATGTTACTTTCGAAATTTCGATTCCTTCTGACAACGATGGATACTGCCTCTTGCAATGCCCCACATGCGGTGAATTTTTCAAAGTTCAACCTTCGGACTACGAAGATGATGGTGTCTTAGAGTTGCACTGCCCCGCTTGTGGTCTTGTTGGCGAGAACTATGTCACAGAGGATGTCTTGGAGCTTGGAATGGCAATAGCGCAGAATTACGCAAACGACTTGATTTATAATGAGATGAAAAAATGGGAACGAGAGTTCAAAGGCAGTTTCGTTTCATTTAAAGCGGGGAAAAAGCCGACTCCTGAACATGAAACCCCGATACGCGCCGGGATAGAAGCATTGGCAATCACTCGCTTTCCTTGCTGTATACGAAGCGCGAAAATCAAGCCGTTGTTACAAATAACCGGGTGCTACTGCCCGTTCTGTGGGGTGAAAAACTATGAAGTTGAATAGGGCTGAATTACGCAAAGTCATGTATGACTTTAATAGCATCGCCAATCGCCTTATGAAAGCAGAAGTTGACGATTACAAAGGAATACTGAGAAAATACCTACAGTTTATTTCAGAATCGCCTATCATTTCAGCATATCTGAATGATTGTGGAGAACCCACAATTCCTGATATCGATGCCGAAATAATGGAAATAGTGGGTTCTCATGGTCAATGTGTTTTTTCAACAGGAGACACCGCTGCCGAAGAAAACGCCAATATCAAAGCAATTTTGGAGAATCTGGCAAATGGAAACAAAGAGATTCATTATGTTGTGCGTTCATATTCAAATTCAAGGCAGTTTGACGATGTAATCAAGGCGTTCAACGAACGTTTCGTGCTTATTTTGATTCGAAACATCGAAGGATATTTAACAAAAGTAGGGATTGATATGGGGATTGATGAAACGGTTAAATATAATATAACCGTACATAATGGTCAAGTGAACCTTGCCTCAGACAATGCTATTATCAACGCAACGGCTAATAACGGCGTAAATCTGTCAGAATTGCAAGGGCTTCTTGATAGAGTCATTTCAGAAAGCAAAACAAACCTATCGGAAGATGATACCACGGTTGTATCGGAATCCGTTGAAGTTATTCAACAGGAACTGAAGCAAGACAAGCCTAAGAAAACAATTTTGCGTGGTGTTTTATCCACGCTTCAAGGAATCGCAGGTACAGCAGAATTTCTTGCGGCTGTTGCGGCTTTAGTACAATTTGTTCAACCGATAATCAGCTGAGAGGAGTAAAACCATGCCGACCAACACAAAGGAATCCGGCCTCGAAGCCTTAATCGTCAAATGGCTCGTTGAGCAGAATCAATATGAGCAGGGCGTGAGCGCGGACTATAACCGCGATTACGCCGTTGACGAGGTGCGCCTGTTCCGCTTCTTGGAGGATACCCAACCGGAACAGGTGGAAAAGCTCGGCATTCGCGGCAGCGACCTGAAACGGGTGCAGTTCCTTGACCGACTGCGCGGCGAAATCGCCAAGCGCGGCGTGGTCGACGTGTTGCGAAACGGCATCAGGGCGTACCCGGCCAGCCTTATCATGTTCTACATGACCCCATCAGATAAAAACCCAAAGGCTAAGGAACTGTTCGACAAAAACATATTCAGCGTCACGCGGCAGCTGCAGTATTCAAACGACAACACCAAGCTGGCGCTCGACTTGGCGATCTTCATCAACGGTCTGCCCGTGATGACCTGCGAGCTAAAAAACCAGCTCACCAAACAGGATGTCGAGGACGCGGTGTATCAGTATCAGACCGACCGTGACCCCAAAGAGCTGCTGTTCCAGTTCAAGCGATGTATGGTGCATTTCGCCGTCGACGATGCGCGGATCAAATTCTGCACCAAGCTCGACGGCAAAAAGTTGTGGTTCCTGCCCTTTGACAAGGGATACAACGACGGTGCGGGCAACCCGCCCAACCCGGATGGGATCATGACGGACTACCTCTGGAAAGAGACGCTCACAAAGCTGGAGCTTGCCAACATCATCGAAAATTACGCGCAGGCAATAGAGGAAAAGGACAACGACACGGGCAAGGTCAGTTATAAGCAGATATTCCCGCGCTACCACCAGCTGACGGTCGTCAAAGCGCTGCTCGCCGATGTCCGTCAAAACGGAGTCGGCCAGAAATATCTGATCCAGCACAGCGCCGGAAGCGGTAAATCTAATTCCATTGCGTGGCTGGCGCATCAGCTCGTCGGCTTGGAGGTCGACGGACAAAATGTTATCGACTCGGTGGTCGTGGTCACCGATCGCGTCAACCTCGACCGCCAGATCAAGAACACCATCCGGCAGTTCATGCAGGTATCAAACACCGTGGCATGGGCGGAACATTCCGCCGATCTCAAGGAAGCCATCACGGGCGGCAAGAAGATCATCATCACCACGGTTCATAAATTCCCGATTATCCTGAATGACATCGGAACGGCGCACAAGAACCGCAAGTTCGCCATCATCATAGATGAAGCGCACAGCAGCCAGAGCGGCAGCATGTCGGCGCAGATGAACATCGCCCTCGGCGGCGACTACGACCCGAATGACGATGTGGAAGATAAGATCAACAAGCTCGTCGAAGGCCGCAAGATGCTGAAAAATGCGAGCTATTTCGCCTTTACCGCGACGCCGAAGAACAAAACCCTTGAGATGTTCGGTGTACCTGTCCCGCAAGCCGACGGCACGGTGAAGCATGTCCCATTCCACAACTACTCGATGAAGCAGGCCATACAAGAGGGCTTCATCCTCGATGTGCTGCGGTTTTATACGCCAATCCAGAGTTACTATAAGCTCATCAAAACCCTTGCCGATGACCCGGAGTTTGATAAAAAGAAAGCTCAAAAGAAGCTCCGTAAGTTCGTCGAGAGCGACAGCTTCCCCATGTCCGTGAAGGCAGAGATGATTGTGGAGCATTTCCACGAGCAGGTCATCGCCAAAGGTAAAATCGGAGGAAAAGCCCGCGCGATGGTCGTAACCGCCGGAATCGACCGCGCCATCGATTATTACTATGCCATCGGCCGCTGCCTCGATGCGCGCAAAAGCCCCTACAAAGCCATTCTCGCTTTCAGTGGAGACAAAGAGCGCGACGGCAAGCAAGTCAACGAATCGTCCATCAACGGCTTCCCCAGCAATGCCATAGAAAAGACGTTCAAGTCCTACCCATACCGCTTCTTGATCGTCGCAGATAAATTCCAGACAGGCTATGATGAGCCGTTGCTGCATACGATGTATGTTGACAAGTTGCTGACGGACATCAAAGCGGTGCAGACGCTGTCGCGACTTAATCGTGCGCATCCACAGAAACTCGATACCTTTGTCCTCGACTTCGCCAATGACCCGGAGGATATACAGGAAGCGTTTTCACGCTATTACCGCACGACCATACTGTCCAGCGAAACCGACCCGAACAAGCTCTATGACCTCATCTCGGCGATGGAAAAGCACGAAGTTTACACGCAATACCATATTGACAGCTTTGTCGAGCTGTACTTAAGCGGAGCAGAGCGTGACAAGCTTGACCCGATTCTTGACGTTTGCGCAAGCCTATATAAAGCCCTCGATGAAAATGCGCAGGTCGAATTCAAATCCTCAGCAAAGGGATTTGTCCGAACCTATGGTTTCTTAGGGGCGATTCTGCCGTATGGAAACCCGGAATGGGAAAAACTGTCCATTTTTATGAATCTGCTCCTACCGAAGCTGCCGTCGCCAGTGGAGGAAGATTTGTCTGCCGGGATTTTAGATGCGATTGACCTCGAGAGCTACCGCGCCGAGGCAAAGGCACAAATGTCAATTCAACTTGAAGATGCGGACGCGGAAGTCGAGCCTGTCCCGACAGGCGGCATCGGCGGCAAGCGCGACCCAGAGCTTGATCTGCTCTCCAGCATTCTCACGACATTCAATGATCTTTGGGGCAATTATCCATGGAAGGACGTGGACAACGTCAGGCAGCAGATATCCCGTATCCCAGCGATGGTTTCCAAAGATCAGACCTATCAGAACGCCATGCGGAACGCCGACAAACAAGAGGCTCGGACAGAAAGCGATCGCGTGCTACAGTCGGTTGTATTCAACATCATGTCAGACAATATGGATCTATTCAAAGTTTTCAACGATGACCCGGCTTTCAAAAAGTGGCTGTCCGATATGGTGTTTTCGACCACGTATAACACCGAGGGAAAACCGCTGGAAAGCGATGCCTTGTAGCATAACGGAGCTAAAGTTTCTGCGAGTGGAGTACGTAAAACAAAAGGGATGACTTCTGTGACCGTCATCCCTTTGCAATGTAAATACTGCCTGCATACTGCCGAAAAACCTTTAAATTAGATGTGTTCATGAAAAGTTCCGTACCACCACTCCGACCATGTCGAATGTTCATAAGGACAAAAGCAGGTTAGCTATTTTGCTATCCTGTTTTTGCCCTATATCACATATTGATAAAACGAGATTATACGTAGTTGTAATGTATATGAGGTGACTAGCTAATTGGGCTCTTTGTTTATAGCTGGCAACGGCTTCGATATGGCACATGGAATCCCGACGAGTTATCATCACTTTCGGTCGTTTGTAATTGATTTATACCCGGAAGCGCTTAACCTTCGTGATGAAATTGTATATTTAGATGACTTTGAAAATATTAACCCCCGCGAATTCGCTGCTGAAATATTGTTACATACAATGGACAATGCCACTGGGGAATACTGGTGCAACTTCGAAGAAGCTTTAGCGTCTATTGATTTCAATCGTAAACTACCAGAAGCAAATCACAAAAAAAATGAAACAATTGAAGAAGATCACAAGTTGATGAAGCACTACCTACTTTACTTGGATATGCTTACAAGTGTGTTTATTAATTGCACAAAGATATGGCAAGACTTTTTTCGTCTATGGATGAAAGCTATCCAAACACAGATAGAAGAACGCGCATTCACGGAAAAAGACACACTAAAGATTCTTTTCTCTCAACCAGATATGCAGTTCCTAACATTTAATTACACAAAAACACTTCAGATACTTTATGGAATCAAAAGGGTTATCCATGTACATAATCGTGTTGGTCAAACACTTGTTTTCGGGCATGGAAGAGAAAATATAATGTATAATCAATTTAACCATAATTTTTCAACAGGCACTAACATTGGTTCCAGCTTTTTAAATGATATGGTAACGTCATTTAAAAAAGATACTGATTCACCGTTAAGAAAGTACAGTGATTTTTTCAAGAAACTTGACGACAATGTAAATAATATCTATTCTTATGGCTTCAGTTATAGTAAAGTAGACCGTGCTTACATTAAGAAAATAATCAGCCAAATAGCTCCTAATGCCGTATGGCATTTTACTCAGTTTGAAGCGCAAAATTCTGAAGAATTACGAATTAAAAAAATCAAACTGCGTAGATATGGATTTAAAGGAGCATTTGGTATATTTTAATTTAAGCATTCTAAAAAACACCGCCTTTTGTCCCGAAAAGCGGTGTTTGAGTGTTCAAGTATAATGTAATATTCGCTCGTCTGTGCCGTAAAGCCTTATTTGATGCGGGTTTGCAAGTTTGTCCTTATGGGATTAAGAAATTTCATAAGGACATTTTTTCAGGCCGCCGATTTTGCGATCAAATCGGCTCCGCCGCGCCGGTCAGGGCATTTACATAGTAGCTTCCGGCCTCCAGCTCCACGCGCCAGTGCGGGGTAAAACGGGTCAGACCGGGAGAGAGCACCTCGGAGCGATAACCCAGCTCCATAGAGATGAGCCTGCCCGGAAGCGCGCCCGACGCCCTGAGATAGTCGGCCAGAGAGAGCAGCGACCACTGGGCTGAGTTGGATGTTCCCAGCGACGAGCGGCTTTCCCTCCCGAGCTGCCAGCGGCCTGAGACAGAGACGACCCTCGCGCCGGAAAACGCAAAAACGGCGTTCTCGTCCCAGGACGCAAAACCCCCGCGCACGGCGCTGACAACGCAGCCGGAGGAGGTCAGCAGTATGTCGGGGGGCAGCTCGCCGCTCCAGAAGCCCATTCCGCGCAGCCAGCCGGTCAGTGTCCCGGCAGCGTCCTCAGCGTCCAGCGGCTCGTATGGCGTGAGCTCAAAGCTGCCGCCCGTCCTGAATACACACTCGCCCAGCGGGCACATGTAGCGAATGCTCGCGCCGCCCTCGCTGAGCGGCATGGCTTGCGCCGGGGACTTCAGCAGATATTCAGCCGCGGCTTTTTCTGTGTCCGCGTCCCTGGCGATATCCAATACCGGCGCGGAGGATTCCGGCAGCAGGCTCTTGTCCAGCTGGTATCCGGCGCTCTCAAGCACCGCGACGGCGGCGGCGAGCGTGTCCGCTTTCCCCCTCGCCGCTTCCCAGTGCCTGAACGCCAGAATTCCCGCCAGCACAGCGTTCACCCCGACCAGTATAAAAATCAATATTGTTTTGGCTCTTGCCCAGTCCATGCAATCTCTCCTGACGGGATGGCGGCAGAGGCCGCCGAACCCTGTAGGGCGCGACGCCCCAGGCGCGCCGTCCAAACGACCGTCGACAGACGGCGGGTGATTTTCCAACCTAGGGCGCGACGCCCCCGCCTGCGTAGGCTTTGCCTACTTCGGCGGCTTCTGCGCTTTGTCTGAAAATATCCCGCGTCATGCACTTCGTTTTTCCTTGGATATTTTCAGACCCGGTCGGCTCCGCTCTTCTACCTTTTCGCAACCCACTGCGCCGTGAGCTCCCCGCCCGTGTCCGGATAGCAAAGCCCGAGCCCGGACGCGCCGGGGGGCAGCAGCTCAAGCGCCTGCCTAACGGGTAGCAGCGCGGGTATTTCTCCGGAAACAGAGTACTGCCGCAGCCATATCTCCGCCGAGACAAGCTCGCCCGCGCCGAATACCAGCGTCGCCCGCGCCCCTCCGGTCACGGGGATGCCGTCGACCTGCGCTGTGAAGCTGTACACGCCGCCGTCCATTCCGCTCAGCGCCCACCGCGAGTCGCCCAGCGCGCGCGACAGGCCGGACAGCATAATCCTCGCCTTTTCCAGCTCCTCCAACGCGACCCCCGCCCGGTCGGAGTCGGCCTCCGGATTGCTGTAGGTTATCAGGCCCGACCGGTAGACCCTGCATGTCCGCAGGCTGTCGACATACACCCGGCCCTCGGGCTCGTCGTACCAGTTGTTGTCAGCGATTTGAACCTGCCTCAGAAAAGGAGCGCAGAACAGCGTCGCGTCCGCGTCCGCCGCGGTAACGAGAGGCGGATCGGATTGATCCTCGAAAATCAGCGTTGTGTCCGGAGCCCCGGGAAAGCTTTCTGGGCGCTCAAAGCAAAACCGGCAGGGCCGCGCCCCCGCTCCCGAGATATCCGGAATAACAGGAGCCGCTCCGGTCGCGGCCTGAAAATACCCCCCCGAGGTCTCCTCCCTGTACCAGAGCTCGGCAGAGCCGCCGCTCACGCATACAGCCAGAGCCCGAACCTCCGCCTCGATGGTGCAGGACCCGGACGCCCACGCGGCCAGCACTCCCAGCGGCAGCGCGAGCTCGTACTCCATATACACGCAGTCCCCCCGCAGCGCCTCCAGCCATTTGTCCCTTGTGACGGCCACGGGAGTTGTCGCGGTGCTCAGCGCCTCGCGAAGCAGGTCGCGGACAGAGAGCGCCAGCGCGTCCGTCTCATGAACGCCGTAGGCCGCGCCCAGCCGCGCTCCACCCGAGCTGACCGCCACAACCGACGGCCACGCGCAGGGGGAGACCAGCGCGGGCGCCGGGCCGGAATCCGGCAGCGGGGTGGCGTCAAGGCCTAGAATCCACCTCAGCGGCGCCGCCCAGGCCATGGAGGGCGAGTCCAGCAGCGCGGCGTCCTGTATCCAGACACGCAGGGTCAGGTACACCGTCAGCAGCATCAGCGCCGCAAGCAGCATAGTCTTCGCGCGCTCCCTCATTGCCCCTCCTCCGGCCGGGGAGGGTTTACCGGCAGCGTAACCGTGAATGTTGTGCCCTGGCCGACAGCGCTCGCCACCTGTATATAGCCGCTGTGCCCCCGGACAATCTCCTGGGCGATCGCGAGCCCCAGGCCTGTGCCTCCCGAGTCGCGCGAGCGGGCCTTTTCCACCCTGTAAAAGCGCTCGAACAGATGGGGGATGTCCTTCTTCGGTATGCCGGGGCCGTTGTCCCTGATCCGGCACCACACCTCGTCTGCGACCCGCCCGGCGGTAATCTCGATTTTCCCGCCCTCCTGGGTGTAGGCGATGGCGTTGGATATGATGTTTACCAGCACCTGCTCAATCCTTGAGCTGTCCCCGCTTATCTCGGGCAGTCCCTCGGTCACGCTCAGCGTCATCTCATGGCTGTGGCGCGACGCCTCCATAAGCATGGAGGCGTATATTTTCCTCAGGGTGCGCTCAAACGAGAACACCTCCCAGCTCCACTCCACCCTGCCGTAATCAAAGCGCGACAGCGCCAGAAGGTCGCGCACAAGCCTGGTCATCCTGTCCGCCTCGCTGACAATGACGCTCGCGAAGCCCTCAATCGTCTCCGGAGGCAGGCCGGGCGCGTCCAGCAGCGTCTCCGCGTAGCTCTTTACATTTGTCAGAGGGGTTCTGAGCTCGTGGGAGACGTTGGACACGAATTCCCGGCGCAGCCTGTCCAGCCTCTGCTGCTCCGTGATGTCGCGTATGACCGCGATTATGCCGCGCTCGCCTGACTCCACCCCAAACGGCGCGAACAGTATCTGAAGCGTCCGCTCGCCGACCGGGACACTGCGCTCCGCGTACTCCGGCGGACGCAGCGCCTGTATCTCCTCCAGCGGGGCTATCCGGCCCAGCACCTCGTCGTAGCTCGTTCCGTCCGTGCCCTCGCACTGCTCAAGGCTGAGCAGGCTAATCGCCGCCGGGTTCATGTGCATCAGCAGCCCGTCGTGCGTAAAGGACGCTACCCCGTCCGTCATGTGCAGAAACAGCGTCCCCAGCTTGTCCCTCTCGTTCTCAACCGTCTCGATCGTCTGCTTGAGCACGCGGGACATGTCGTTAAACGTCCTGGTCAGCACCCCGATCTCGTCCTGCGAGCGCACCTCCGGCGGGTGGGTGAAGTCGCCGGACGCAACCCTGGCCGCCGAGCGCGTGAGATTTTCTATCGGAAGCGACATGGTTTTGGACAGGAAAAAAGAGAGCAGTATCGATATCACCAGCCCGAACAGCACAGACTGCACCACGATGCCGAACAGGTCGCCGGTCAGCCGCTTGAGGCTCTGCTTGCTGTCTATGATATAGAGTATGAAAAAATTCTCCCCGGAGGATATCGGCACGGCGCAGTCAAAATAATCCTCACGGGCCAAAAACTCGCTTCCCGCCAGTCCCTCGCCGCTCATAGCGGTCAGTATGTTCGGGGTGAGGGGGATGCTCTCGCCTTCCTCAGGCTCGTCGCCGCCCAGCCGCCTGCCGGTTCTGCCGTCCAGGATATAGTATCTGCGCTGGCCGCCGTCCAGCCCCAGCGGGGCTGCGTAGGTGTCCACCACCTGGGCCATAGCGTCCACCGGGTTGGGCTCTCCGGCCTTGACGACCAGCGTCTGCACGAAGTTTATATTGTCGCTGATGGTCTCCCGCATCTGGCGCGCGAACTCGTCGCGGTAAAAAAGCCCGACAGAGTCGATCAGGAAAAACCCGACCACCGCCATCAGCGAGAGGATCAGCACTATTAAAATCAGGACAAGGCGCATGTGCAGGCTGCGCATGGTATTTACCCCTATTTCCCTCCGGAGGAGAACATATAGCCCACCCCGCGGCGGGTCAGAATATGCTCCGGCTCGGCGGGATTTTTCTCAACCTTTTCCCTCAGGCGGCGCACAGCCACGTCGACAGCGCGCAGGTCGCCCAGATAGTCGTAGTTCCAGACCTCCCGCATCAGCTCCTCGCGGCTGACGACCGTGTCCGTCCGGCGCATCATATACAGCATCAGCTCATACTCGCGCTGGCTCAGCTCCAGCGTGACCCCGCCCGCCGCCACCTCCATGCGCCCGGTGTGCAGCGTTATGGAGCCCGCGCTCAGCGTCTCGCCGTTATCCCTGGGCGCCTCGCGGGAGGTTCTGCGGATGTTGGCCTTGACCCTGGCAAGCAGCTCCTTTATGGAAAACGGCTTGGTGATATAGTCGTCCGCGCCGATTTCCAGCCCGAGCACCTTGTCGGACTCCTCCTCGCGGGCTGTGAGCATGATAACCGGGGTCAGCCTGTCGGTTTCCCGCAGCGCCCGGCAGACCTCGAAGCCGTCCATACCGGGCAGCATGATGTCCAGCAGCACCAGATCCGGGCTGGCGCTCAGCGCCTTTTTGAGGCCCTCGGGGCCGTCCGCCGCCGTGATTATCTCATATCCCTCGCGGGCGAGGTTAAACCTCAGTATGTCGACTATCTGCTTTTCGTCCTCGACGATGAGAACTCTCTTATCCAAGGCGACCTTCCTTCCAAAGCCTGTATCTGTAAAGCGCCGCCAGCGTCTTTCCGTCCGATATCTCGCCTGTGGCCGCCATGCGCTCGGCCTCCTCAAGCGGAAGCCACACCGGCTCCACAAACTCGCCGTCGTCAAGGCTGGGTTCACCCTCGGTGAGCCCCGAGGCCAGAAACAGGTGTATGATCTCGGAGCAGTAGCCCGGAGTCGGCAGCGTCACCCCAAGGGAGATAAAGCTCTCGCAGCGGCAGCCCGTCTCCTCGGTCAGCTCCCGCCTTCCGCAGGCAGCGGGGCTCTCGCCCTTTTCAAGCTTTCCGGCCGGTATCTCCAGCACGACCGTTCCGGCGGCGTAGCGGTACTGGCGCACAAGCAGCACGCGCCCCGCTCCGTCCTCGGCCAGCACGCCCACCCCGCCTGGGTGCCGCACAATCTCGCGCTCCCCCGGGGAGCCGTCCGGCAATATTATGCTGTCAAGCTCAACGCTGAATACATGCCCGGTAAAAAGCGTTTGGGAGCCGGTGCGCCGCTCCGTCAAATCCTGCATGGAATACCCCCTGTTAAAAAGGAGGCCGTGCGGCCCCCTTTGTTTTATTTCGCCTCTTTTTCAACCGCCTGCGTCTGCCTGTTCTTCACATAGATCGCCAGCAGCTCGCTCTTGCGCTGCACCCCGATCTTGGCAAGCACGTTTCTTATGTGGAATTTTACGGTGTTTATCGATATAAACAGCTCATCGGCAATCTGCTGGTTGGAATAGCCGCTGAGAATCAGTTCGAAGACCTTCTTTTCCGAATTTGTAAGCTGCTTTGTCAGTGCGCCGAAATCCATGATGTCCTCCTCTGCGCCTGTGCCGGACCGCATGGCTTCGTCCCCGCTGCCCTCGCCTGCGTCCCCGGCGACGGCACCCGGTTCCCTCGAAGTATGAAAGCCCCTCAAAAGCGCGGGGGATAGCAAAAGCACGGCTGCGGAGCAAGCTATCGCCGCGCAGCTGAGCAGCTCATCGGGGAGGGATAGCTCTCCCGAGGAGCAGGCAAAAAAGAGGCTGATAAGCGAATATGAGGCGATATACGCCGCGCCGCAGGCCAGAGGGCGGTTTATCGGGGAGGCGCACCTGCAGCAGAAGGCGAAAAACAGGGCTGTCATCCCCGCGCCGGAGATAACAAGAAGCATAAAGGGCAGAAATCTGAAAAACAGGCTCGACGCTCCGTCGCAGGCGAAGGAGAGCAGGATGCCGACGGCGAAGGACGCCAGGGTGGAGTACAGCGCTTGCCACGCCCGATTCTCGCGCCTGAGCCACAGCATGAAGAAAAGGGTCAGTATGGAGACAGCCGCGCCCGCGACAAGCATCTCAGTCCTGTACTCCGGAGGTATGCCCTGAAGATATACCAATCTCGCGGCCGAGGCCAAAACGCCAAGCAGCGATACGGTAAGGCCCGCCCAAATGATTCCTTTTGAGCTCCCGGGGAAATCCTCGCTGGTATCGGCATCATCAAGCCGCCTGGCGGCGCGGCAGAGAAGCAGTGAAATTCCCGGAAGCAGCAGCGAAAGCGCCGTGTGCGCCGCGGTTCCCTTAAGAGGCAGCGGCAGGAGGATATAGGCGAGGGAAAGCGGGATGAACGCGACCACGGACAACACAAAGGAATTTGCCCCGGTCTTGGACCCCATAATCTCGCGCACAACCACAAAGGAAAAAAGCAGCAGCAGGACAAACGCAATAAGAAAAGCCCAGCCGGAGGTCGGGGTGAAAAACGAAAGGGACGCCCCCAGCAGCGCTCCGCCGCCGGCGGCGACGGCCGCCATGCGCGCGGAATGCTTTCTTATAAGGAACCTGAGGATAATCACGGCTGAAAGCAGCCCGGCGAAAGCCAGGGGAACAAACACGACCGGGTGATAATCCGGAAGGGAATCGGAGCTGAGCCTGGTCAGCTGAAGAAGCAGCCAGCCAGTTGAAAGCGCGGTGGAAACGCCGGTGAGAACGGATTTTTTGTCTACAAGAGACCCGCGTTTTTCCAAACCGCTCCCCCCTTTTTTAATGCTCTTGCCACAGGCGCGGAATATTACAGCGCAATCGGGCGATGTCGTTTCAGGCGCTATTATATCATAGGCCCGATATCCTTTTCAAGCGTTTGTAAATATTATTCCATATTGTGGGACAAAAGCATTGCCGCGCCCTGATTTTGATAGATGCCCCGGTTAAATTCGCGGCGAAGTAAACTCCGTTGTCCATACAGCCATACACTCGCGCTTGATTTTTTCCAGATGTTTTGATAGACTTATTCAAACAAATTATCGGGAGGAAAACATTCAATGAGTGAACTCAAAGGCGCGTGCATAATCGGCCAGTCCGGAGGGCCCACCTCGGTTATAAACGCATCGGCGCTGGGCGCGATGCAGGCGGCGCTGCAAAGCCCCGCCATCACAAAGGTGTACGGCGCCGCCAACGGCATAAGGGGCGTTTTGGACGACGTGCTGTACATTATCGACGAGGAGGACCCGAAGGAGCTGGAGCTCCTCAAGTACACCCCGTCCTCCGCCCTGGGCTCCTGCCGCTACAAGATGAAGGACCCGGACGTCGACGACACGGACTATAGGCGCATACTGGAGATTTTCAAAAAGTACGACGTGCGCTATTTCTTTTACAACGGCGGCAACGACAGCATGGACACCTGCAACAAGATCAGCAAGTTTATGTTAAAGAACGGCTATGAGTGCCGCGTCATGGGCATCCCGAAGACGATAGACAACGACCTGTTCGGCACCGACCACTGCCCCGGCTTCGGCTCCGCGGCGAAGTACATCGCGACCTCAATCATGGAGGTCTACCACGACGCCCGCGTATATGATATCGGCATGATCACCATTATTGAGGTTATGGGGCGCCACGCCGGTTGGCTGGCGGCGGCTGCGGAGCTTGCCAACCACGGCGGCGCGGGCCCCGATCTGATTTATCTCCCCGAGGTCGCCTTTGATGTCGACAAGTTCCTGGAGGATGTCGACGCCATTTATAAAAAGCATAAAAAGGTTATCGCGGTCGTCAGTGAGGGCATACACGACAAGGACGGCAAGTTCATCAGCGAATACGGCTCCTCCGGCGCGTCCGCGAAGGACAGCTTCGGGCACTCGCAGCTCGGCGGGCTCGCTTCAATTCTGGCCGACATGGTCAAGAAGAAGACCGGCGCCAAGGTGCGCGGCATTGAGCTGAGCCTGCTCCAGCGCTGCGCGGCTCACTGCGCGTCGCAGACCGACATTGACGAGAGCTACGCCGCGGGAAAGGCCGCAGTCGAGAGCGCCGCCGCGGGGGAGACCGACAGGATGGTCGGCTTTGAGAGGGACATGAGCTCCGGGGCTTACAAGTGCAATGTCAAGCTTTTGCCTCTGGATATTGTCGCCAACACCGAAAAGAAGGTGCCGCGCGAGTGGATCAACGCCGCCGGCAACGGTATAGAGAAGCCCTTTGTCGACTATGCGCTTCCGCTGATCCAGGGGGACAGCGGGCTTCCCAGCGAATGCGGTCTTCCGCGCTTCGCCAGGCTGAAAAAAGTGGTGGCGAAGTAAGCTTTTGCCGATTATCGAGCTGTAGTTTTTCATAGGAATGAATGAATCCCCGGCCGTCGTAACGGTCGGGGATTCATTCGCGCTTGCTTTCTCTTTTTCGCTTTCCATTCTTTCTCTATCCATCACCCGTTGTGGTGCGCCGGGGACAATACTAATGCCTGTTTAAAACCTGACGGTATCAATTTGCCAAAGGTTGCCGCGGCAAGCTTTGGCAAATATCTTAGCGGAAGGTTTTAACATGGGATTAGTATAAGCTCGGGGCCGGTATCACCCCCTGCCTGCCGAAGGCGGTTGGTATAATTCGATAATACCCTGCTTTAACGCGGAAAACACCACCCCAAAAGGTGGTGTTTTCGCGCGTTAAAGGGTGGTTTTTTATACTATCCCGTTAAAGCGCGGCCCGTCAAAAAGGGTAGCCCGCGCCCTGCCGCAAGGGCTTGAGCCTGCGCGTCTGTTATTCCGGCATATTTCCTGGACAGGCGGCTTTTTGGATGGATCGTAGCCATTATTTGGTATATTCTTATCATTTTTGATGTCCTTAATCATTATTGATAGTTTACTTATTTGGTGAAAAAGCTTATAATAACTGCGCTGCACACTTGGCTTTTGGTGCAATGAGGACAAAACGTGTTGGGCGGGGAGTCAACTCAAAGTGTTGCGCGGAGCCGCAGCAAAATAACGAATGGAGGAGCAGGCCAAAAATGAAAAGGTCAAGAAGAATCACCGCTCTTTTCCTGGCGCTGGCACTGTGTATGTCTTTTATCTGCATACCGGCGGTGTACGCCGAGGATCTGCCCCCGATTCCGACCCGAGCGGAGCTACAGGCGGCCGGCTGGGTTGAGGAAACGGGCACTGACTTCACCGACTCAGGCACCTGGGGCTGGACCGCGGGAGGCGGCGGCACAGTTTCCCGCCAGACCGACAACGACAGCGGCGGCTATCTGCGCTTTGCCGCAAGCGGAAGCGGCGGACGCAGCGCCTCCAGAATTCTCTCCAGCGCGATTTCGGCCGGTCAGATGTATGTCGTCTATGACTGGAAAGTGCCCACCGATGTGGGTAACAACCCCAACATGCTCAACGTGGCGCTCCGGGACGGAACCAGCAACCTGCTGGCCCTGAGGCTGGGCAGGCAGGGCGGCGGCACCAACTGGAGGATCGGCCTTTATTCGGGCGTCTCCAACGGGGCGGCCGACAACTGGAACGGAGTGCAGATACTCCCCGCGCCCTTCCAGGGAACGTCCATAATGGGGCAATGGCTGAGAGTGGGCATCCTGCTTGACGTCGGCACCCAGCTCGCCACCGTGTCCATAGCCCGCAGGGCCGATCCCGACACCGCGCCGCTCGTATATCAGGTGCAGTTCGCGGGCTCGCAGATAGACAGGATGGTTCTGGACGTGGAGCGGGCGTCCGGCGCGGGCGTTTCTCTTGTGGACTGCGGAATAGACAATCTCTGGTTCTTCACCGCCCAGGACACCCCCGACACCATCGTGAGCGTCCTCCCGTACGATTTTCTGCCCAAGCTCCCGGAAAACCCGGGGTTTCTGACCCAAAGCTGGTCTAAAATCGCCTACACAAACGAGGTCGGCGGAATTGAGGATCTGGGCCTTCCCGCAAAGATCAATGTGGTGACAAAAGCAGGCGAAACCCATGCCGTCAACGTCACCTGGAGCCTGAATGAGAAGCCCAGAGCCTTTGCCGGTCAGACATTCGATCCGGCCTATCCTGGCATTTGGACTTTCGCGGGAACCATCGAGAACGCCCCCGGCGTCGCGGTCAACTCCAAGAACGTGCCCGTTCCAATGGTCGTCGATCTGCGCGACCCCGGCGCAGGCTACGCGCGCGCGGCCGAATGGCTCGACCGCGGGGTCACGGCGGTGCCGGTGACGGGCGGCGGCAATCTGGTCACCTGGCGAGTCCTTGCGGACGAGTACGCCGGGTATGGGACGGACATTGCCTTCAACGTCTACAAGAATGGCGAAAAGTTGAACGGCGCCCCCATCGCCGCCAGCCAGAACTACATAGATAACGCCGGTGTCGCCGGCGACAAATACCAGGTCGAGCTGATCGGCGGCGACGGACTCAGCGCGGAATCCGCCGCCTGGCCGCAGAACTGCATGACTCTGAATTTGCAGAAGCCGGACGCGCGTATCGTCACCGGAGCCAGCAGCGGAAACACCCAAAACATCACCTACTCGCCCACCGACGTGGCCGCCGGGGACACGGACGGCGACGGCCAGTATGAGCTCATAGTGAAGTGGACGCCCTCCGCCGCGCAGGATCCCGGCCTCACCGCCCAGATAACCGGCGAGACCATGTTCGACTGCTACACGCTCGAGGGCAGCCTGCTCTGGCGCGTCGCCCTGGGCCTCAACATCACTTCCGCCAATCAGCACACCGCCGAGAGAACCGTTATCGACCTGGACGAGGACGGCAAAGCCGAGCTTGCCATGAAGACCGCCGTCGGTACCCGCGTTTTCCTTCCCGGCGAGAACGGGAATATCAACGATTTGACTGACGCGCCCGCGCTGATGCTGGTCGCCGCGGACGACTCCAGGGCTGCCGACGCCACCCCGGTGTGGGTCGTCCCCGAAGGCCCTGTCGCCCAGCAGGGAGGCTACACCATTTTCACCGCCGGCATATCCGGGACTGTCGGCTCCGGGGCGCTTGGCCGCGTGTCGTCCGGCCCCGAATGGTTCACGGTGTTCGGCGGCGACGGCATGCCGGTAGACACCGTGCCCTACTTCGCCCCCTACGGCAAACCCGGCAACAACTGGGGCGATCCGGGCTCCGGCGTCTCCAACAACCGCTCCGACCGTTTCGGCGCCACCAGCGCGTATCTGCCCAAGGGCGGGGCGAAGGGCGCGGAGCCCTATCCCAGCGCCATTGAGGTCCGCGGCCATTACGGCCCGCACTACGCGGCCGCCTATCAGCTCATCGGCGGCAAGATCAATATGATCTGGGAGTTCTCGCTGGGCAATCCCGCGACAAACCCGAGCTACGGCAACCACAACATGACCGCCGCCGACGTGGACGGCGACGGCTATGACGAGATCATATTCGGAAGCTGCGTCCTGAACAGCGACGGCAGCCTCCGCTGGGCCGCCGACGGAACCAGAGGCACCTCAAGGGGCACGCACGGCGACGCGATGCACGTGTCCGTCATGAGCCCGTACACAAACGATTTCTGGATCATGACCCCCCAGGAAGGCGCTTCCGCCAACAGCACAAGGGTCTACAACGCCTCCACCGGCGAGGACGTCTGGGTAAACCCCGCCGCGGGCGACGTCGGCCGCGGCATAGCGGCCAACATAACCTCCTCCCCCGGCTTTGAGGCGTGGTCGTCCAACACCGGGGTTCACAACCTTGTGACCGGCCAGCCGGTGAGCATCAGCAACACCAGCGACAACTTCCGCGTGTACTGGGACGGGGATCTGCTCGACGAGCTGCTCAACGGCGGCACGCCTGCCGTCTCCAAGCCCGGTGTCGGCACCCTGCAATCCTTCAGCGGCACATCCTCCAACTGGGGCACCAAGCAGCCTCCCGCGCTCGCCGCCGACCTTTTCGGCGACTGGCGCGATGAAGTCGTAGTCCGCACCTCCGACAACGACGCTCTGCGTATCTACACCACCAACATCCCCACGGATTACGTGATATACACCCTGATGCACGATCCGGCCTACCGCAACTCGGTCGTCGCGCAGGGCAACGTGTACAACCAGCCGTCCCACCTCGGCTTCTACCTTGGCGAGGACATTCGGGACAGGGCGCTGGCAATGGAGCTGCCGGTTGCGAATCTGCGCTACACAAACGCCCCGGCGCCCGTCCCCGAGCTCAGCAAGACAGAGCTCGCGATGCTGCTGGGCGGCGCTCTTGACAGGCTCGAGGTGCTGAACGCCCCCGAGGGCGCTGAAATCACCTGGGAATCCGACGACCTGAGGGTCGCCAGGGTGTCAAACGGCTACGTGATCTCGGTGAGCGAGGGAACCGCCAACATAACGGCCACCGTCGGCGAGACTGTGCTCACCTGCGTTGTCAGCGTACACGACGGGGAACTGCTGATCACAAACGACGTGTTCCCGCTGGACGTCAACGGCGACCCGATTTTCGCCCAGATGGGCAGCATCTCCAAGTATGAGGACGGCGACCCCTACTATTACTGGTACGGCATGAACTTCCCGGGCGCCCAGTCGTATTACAACTCACTGAAGCAGGGCAGGGGCACAACCGGAAGCACCTCGTGGCGCACCTCCTCAATCCGCTGCTACAAGTCGCTCAACCTGGTCGACTGGGAGCCGGTGGGCGGCCCCTGGGCCGGGGATGACAGCGCCTCCACCCACGACGCGGACGTGGTCAGGCCGGGAGAGTACAACTGGACGACCGCCAACGTCAGCACAAGCTGGATCGCCAGAATGGGCGTCGGCTACAACAAAAAAACCGGAAAATATGTTATGGTCGGCCAGTACCAGGAGGGCGCCCACGGCACCAACAGACTGTGGTACGCCGTCTCCGACAAGCCGGAGGGCCCGTTTGAGTTCGTCAAGCACGAGCAGGCAATGACCGTCGGCCCCGACATCCCGACACGCGCGGACGGAACCGCGGTGCCTTACACCGGCGACATGACCATGTACTATGACCGCGAGGCCGGGGAGATGTACATCAACTACTGCATCAACGGAGTGACGGTGGCTCCGTTCACGCAGGCCGGCTCCTGGGAGATATACCCCGAGCGCGACCAGCAGTATGTCGCGCGGCTCAACCCGGACGATTTCCTGAGCGTCGTCTCGAACGTCGAGGTCTACGACGCCAAGAAGGACACCTACTACAACCTCCGCCGCGAGGGCGGCCGCGAGGCAAACTGCATGTTCAAATACAACGGCTGGTACTACTACGCCGCCTCCGGGCTGCGCGGCTGGAACACCTCCCCGACCTTCTACATGGGCGGCGCGAAGAGCCCCACCGACAAGACCTTTACAAATGAGGTCGGCCTACCGAACAACATGACCCCCATGAGGGGCAGCAGCGCCAACTTCAGCCACACCACCCAGGTTGTGGGCTTTGTCACCGCCGACACCCCCAAGGGGGAGATGGTTCTTGAGTTCGGCGACCGCTGGAGCAACAACGCCGGCTACGGCATCGGCTACAGCCAGTTCGCCCCCATCAGCTTCCTCGACCCCGCGACGGCCGCCCCCATGACTGCGGACGACCTTCCGAAGACCCCGAACCCGAAGTCCTACAACGGCAACAAGGACAATCCCGCGCTCGTTCCCAACCCGTGGGGGGATATGGAATCCTTCTTCCCCTTCCTCCCCGAGGGCTATCCGTACAAGGACGGCGACGGGAACCCCGAGTGGAAGCGTCCGGAGTGGGAGATCCCGGTCTACAACAGCATGTCCCAGTTCCGCTTCGACATAGAAGCCGGCGCATGGGCTCCCGGGCCGAACAACAACTATCTGGACAATCCGTACTTTGAAAACGACCGGCTCGCCGGCGGCCTGAGCATGACGTTCCAGGAACAGACCATCTCGATGCCCGGAATCCAGACCTATGTCAACGAGCCCAACGGCTGGAAGGCCGAGCACCTCGCGGGCCAGGTCGCGCAGATCAACTACGGCGGCAACCGCAGCAGCGCCCAGGCGAACAGGAACTACCAGCTGATCGCCCCCGGCACCACGAACCAGACCTACTACAGCGCCTACGCCGGCAACTACACCTGGTACCACGGCTATACAAAGCGCAACACGGGCGACGAGCCCTACAAGACCAAGACCTCCCAGGTCGCCAAGAATCTGCCCAACGGGACATACACCTTCTACGGATGGTTCAGGAGCAGCGGCGGCCAGAACGAGGCGTACATGTACGCGGGCGACGCTAAAGTCAGCCTGAACGCCGCCATCGGCGAGTGGACGCTGTTCGCGGTCGAGGGCGTCGAGGTCACCGGCGGTCAGCTGGAAGTCGGCTTCTACTCCGATGCCGCTGCCGACCAGTGGCTCTATATCGACGATGTGGCCCTGATCAAGACAGCGGACATGGAGCCTGTGAGCGAGATAACCTCCGTTGAGATCGACTCCAGGATCACCTATCTCGTGACCGGCTGCGACGCCAATATCCCGGTCGCCGTGACCGCCGAAAACCCGGACGGGCTG
>JAVBTT010000009.1:0-82019 GCA_031556035.1 Oscillospiraceae bacterium | reverse complement strand
CCGAGAGCTCAACGCCGCAGGATACAAGACCCGCAACGGCAATGGTTTCGGAAAAAACAGCCTTCACGAAATCCTGCGGAATGAAAAATACAAGGGCGTGTATGTGTTCAACCGCTCGGTCGAAAAGGACTGGAACGGCAGGCGCAACAACCACATGAACAAGTCAGGCGACGACATCATCCGCATCGAGGGCGGCATGCCCGCCATTGTGGACGGCGAACTGTTCGATACGGTCACCCGCATCATCGCCTCGCGCAAGAAGCTATCACCCAGCAAGGCGGCGAAAGAAACATATCTGCTGGCGGGCAAGATAATCTGCGGACAGTGCGGCAACACATACGTGGGCAATCGCAAATTCTCTGGGCGCAACAAAAATCTGCTCGTGACCTATCGTTGCAACACACGCGACCGCAAAACCTCCGACTGCTGTGACAACAAGGAACTCCGCCGCGAATACATAGAGAGCTTTGTGATGCGGGAGATGTCCAAGATCATCTTTGACGACAACCGCATCCCGGTGCTGGTCAGCCAGTACGCCGAGTACGGACGCAAGAACGCCGAGCGCTCGTCGGACAAGCTAAAACACATCGAAAAGCAGATTGCCGAAACCGACAAAAAGATCGCGAACATCATCTCCGCCATCGCGAACACCGCCAGTCTCGCGCTCCTCGGGGAACTCGAAAAGCTGGAGAAGGAAAAGGCGGCGCTGGAATCGAAAGCACTGGAGGAACAGTCCAACCTCGGCATCTCAAACATCACGGAGGAGCAGATCAGGGAGGCGTACAGACAGGCAAGGGAACTCTTCCAAAGCGGTGGTCTGGAGGAGACAAGACAACTCTTGAACCTCTACCTGAACAAAGTTATCGTCTACAAAGAGCACGTTGAGATCATCCTCAACGTGCTTCCTGTTTTTATGCTCAGAAAACTCGAAAAAGCCGGAAAAGCAATAGCCACATCCCCGCAAAAGTGCGAAAATGTGGCTAAAATTGGTGGAGGCGAGGGGAGTCGAACCCCTGTCCGAAAACATATCCACGGTGCTTTCTCCGGGCGCAGACGGTTCTTTACATTCCCTAATCCAGGCGCCGGCCGTCAGGCTCGAGGACTCGGTAGCTTCATTTTACACGGCCGGGGCAAAGCTTACCCGGCGCGCGTTCACCACTAAGTGACGCCCCGTTCTGAGCCGTGGTCCTCTCAGGCGGGACGGTCGCGGCTAATTAAGCGGCGACGAGTTGTGTTTCGTTGTTGTTCTTTAATTTATAAAGATGCCCTTTTAACGTGGGTGACGCCACGGCCCGCTTACCCCGTTTCAACATCCCCGTCGAAACCGGTACGCCCCCGTATAGAGGGGCAATTAGATATATCGTGCCAAACCTCAGCTTACTTTACCTTTTCCGGCTCATCATATGTCTTGCCAAATGTCTCCACCGTAACGCTCTTGATCACCTGCGGCGTGGACGGAGGCCCGCCGTTGCGCTCGGTGTTGAGCGCGGCCATGGCGTCCACAACGTCCTGCCCCTCGGTAAGCTCGCCGAACGCCGCGTAATCCCCGTCCAGGAACGACGCGTCCCCCGAGCAGATGAAAAACTGGCTGCCGGCGGAGTCGTAGGAGTTGCCGCTGCGCGCCATCGAGATCACGCCGGGGGTGTGCGAGATGTCGTTGCCGGAAAAGCCGTTGCTGGAGAACTCGCCCTTGATGGAATAGCCGGGCCCGCCCATTCCGGTGCCCTCAGGGTCTCCGCCCTGGATCATGAAGCCCTTGGCCACGCGGTGAAATTTCAGCCCGTCGTAAAAGCCGCTGTTTGCGAGCGAGATAAAGTTTGCGACCGTGTTGGGCGCCTTGTCCGGATACAGCTCAAGCACAATTTTGTCTCCGCTTTTCATTTCAATTGTCACAACCGGGTTTTTATCCATATTGTCTCCTCCTTCATCCGGGCTGACCGACGCTCCGGCGCCCGGGCTCGGCACGGGGCTCGAGCAAGACGCCACGCACAGCGTCAGCAGCGCCAAAACAAGCAAAATAATCCGTTTCATCTGTTCCTCTCCTTAATCCTCTGCTCTATCTCGCGCTTCGCGTCCCTCGCCGCCGAGTCCTCGCGCTTGTCGTACAGCTTTTTGCCCTTGCACAGCGCTATCTCAACCTTGACAAGCGAGTTTTTGAAGTACACCGACAGCGGTATCAGCGCGTAGCCCTCCTGCTTAATCCGCCCGTAGAGCCTGCTTATCTCCTTTTTGTGCATCAGCAGCCGCTTTACGCGCAGCGGATCCTTGTTGAACTGGTTTCCCTTCTCATACGGGCTCACGTGCATGCCGTATATGAAAAGCTGGCCGTCCTTGACCATGCAGAAGCTGTCCTTCAGGTGGAGGCTGCCCTGGCGGATCGACTTCACCTCTGTGCCGAACAGCTCGATTCCGGCCTCGTAGCGATCCTCTATGAAGTAATCGTGCCGCGCCTTGCGGTTTTCGGCGACCTGCTTGCGGCCCTCCGCCATCTGACTTCACCCCCTGCCCGCCGCCGCAAATTATATCACATCGCGGGCCCCGGCGCAATACGCATGTAGGGCGCGACGCCCCCGGCGCAATATACATGTAGGGCGCGACGCCCCCGGCGCGCCGACCAAGGGAGACGACCACCCCGGCGCTTCGCGCCACCCCTCCAAGGAGGGGAATTTTTTATAACACGCCGCCCATTCCCCTCCCTCGGAGGGGTGCCCCGCAGGGCGGGGTGGTTCTCGCGCCTATCCCCCAGCCAGTCTCGCTATCACCCACACAACGCCGTAGAGCACAGGCTGGTGCAGCATATAGATGATCAGGGTGTGCCGGCCGACAAACGGCAGCGCGGGTATATGCGTGTCGTAAAACCATCCGGGAAATTTGCCCTCTTTTATAAGTATACCCATATATGTCCCCGCGAAAAACAGGAATATCCAGGGGGTCAGCGGAAAATAGTCCGCGGAGCCCATCGGGGGAGGAAAATGGCCGATGTCAAAAAACAGGGCGAGAAAGGCCAGCGCCGGCACTGCTATCGCGGTGATTTTGAGCTTCTCCAGCAGCCAGAATACAAGGGTTGAGGCGGCCAGCAGATGCAGTATGCCGAACCAGACCGGATAGCCCATCAGATATGTCGCGCCGGTGACGGCGGCGGAGCAGCCCAGCATCAGCAGCCCGCGCCTGAGATTGTCCCGCGAGAACCGCGACGAGACCCCGGCCAGCAGGATAAACACCCCGGCGAAAATCGGCTGGAGGACGTTCAGCAGCGGGTGGTACATGACGCGCTCGGGCACGAGCCCGAACAGGTACAGGTCGTAGCCGCAGTGATAGGCCAGCACCAGGATAATCGACAGGCCCCGCAGGGCGTCTATCAGCTCAATGCGCCTCACTTGGGCAACAGGTTGATTTTCATCCATCGTGTCCCCACCCCCAGCCCCCTCCCCGGGGAGGGGGAGGTCTTTTTGCGGCGGTTTTTTAGCCCCCTGAGGGGGGCGAAAAACCGCCTGATTATTTGACGTTCCCGCTCAGACATTGAACCGAAACAGGACGATGTCCCCGTCCTGGAACACGTATTCCTTGCCCTCACTGCGCACAAGACCCCTGTCCTTTGCCGCCGCCATCGAGCCGGCCTCCATCAGGTCGCTGTAGGCCACCACCTCGGCCCTTATAAAGCCGCGCTCGAAGTCGGTGTGTATCTTGCCCGCCGCCTGGGGTGCCCTTGTGCCGCGCTTTATCGTCCACGCCCTAACCTCCTTGGGCCCGGCGGTCAGGAACGATATCAGCCCCAGCAGGTGGTAGCTCGCCCTGATGAGCCTGTCCAGCCCCGACTCGGTCAGCCCGACCTCGGACAGGAACAGCAGCTTTTCCTCGTCCTGGAGCTGCGCGACCTCCTCCTCCAGCTTGGCGCACACCGGGATGATCTCCGCGCCCTCGGCCTCGGCCTTCGCTTTCGCCGCGAGGTAGTGAGGGTTCGTCTCCCAGCCCGGGAAGTCCTTCTCGCTGAGGTTGGCGCAGATCAGCACCAGCTTGCCGGACAGCAGCGGCAGATCCTCCGGAAGCTCGCCGCCGGAAAATGTTCGCGCGGATTTACCCGCGTCCAGATGGGCCCTGAGCGCCTCCAGCGTTTCCAGCTCCTCCTGGTACTTCTTGTCGCCCTTGAGGAGCTTGTGCGTCCTGTCGATGCGCCGCTCGACATGCTCAAGGTCGGAGAGGGCCAGCTCCATGTCTATGATGTCGATGTCGCGCGCGGGGTCGGCCCCGCCCTCGACATGGGTTATATTGTCGTCGTCGAAGCAGCGCACCACATGGCAGACGGCGTCCACCTCGCGGATGTGAGACAGGAACTTGTTGCCCAGCCCCTCCCCCTTGGACGCGCCGCGCACCAGCCCCGCGATGTCGACAAACTCGACGACGGCGGGGATGACCTTCTGCGGGTTGTGCATTTTCTCCAGCGTGTCCAGCCTCCCGTCCGGCACGGGCACCATGCCCACGTTGGGCTCGATTGTGCAGAACGGGTAGTTGGCCGACTCCGCGCCGGCGTTTGTTATCGCGTTAAACAGCGTCGATTTGCCCACGTTGGGCAGGCCCACAATGCCAAGCTTCATGTATGATTCTCCATTCCGGGGTTAAAGAAATTCCCCTCCTTTGGAGGGGTGGCGCGGAGCGCCGGGGTCGTTCCCCCGCCCCCTTTCGCGAAAGGGGGTGCCGTCCGCAGACGGCGGGGGTTTTTCGGCGGGCGATTGAGAATCGCCCCTACAGGCGGGCACACCCCAACCCTCTTTCGCGAAAGGGGGTGCCGTCCGCAGACGGCGGGGGTTTTTCGGCGGGCGATTGAGAATCGCCCCTACTTTCTCTTGATTGCCCGCATCGCGGCGGCGGCGATATCCACGGCGTTCAGGTGGAACCTGCCGCGCAGGTAATCCTCCGGGCCGACCTCGCCGAATATGTCCTGCACGCCGATCATCTCGACCGGGCAGGGCCTTGTCTTGACGGTGGCCTCGGCGACCGCGCTCCCCAGACCGCCCACCACGTTGTGGTTCTCGCAGGTGACAATCGCGCCGGTGCGCCTGGCGGCGTCCTCGACGGCTTCGACGTCCAGCGGCTTCCAGGTGAACATGTTGACGACGCGGGCGCTCTTGCCCTGCTCGGCGATAAGGTCGGCGGCCTTCAGAGCCTCGTGCACCATTATTCCGGAGCAGATCAGGGTGACGTCCGTCCCCTCGCGGAGGGTGGCGGCCCTGCCGATCTCGAAGTCGCTGCCCTCGCCGTAGACGGCGACCGCGTTCTTGCGCAGCAGGCGGATATAGAACGTGCCGTAAGCCTCAACAAGCTTGGGCATCAGGTTCTTTAGCATCGCGGTGTCGGTGGGCTCGATCAGGGTTATCTCGGGGATGGCGCGCAGCACGGCCATGTCCTCAAACGGCATGTGGGTGCCGCCGTTGTACGCCGCGCAGACGCCCGGGTCTGTGCCCACAATTCGCACGTTGAGCTTTGCGTAGGCGCAGGACATGAATATCTGGTCGCAGACGCGGCGGGACGCGAAGGTGCCGAACGAGTGCGCGAACGGAACCTTGCCGGTGGCGGACAGGCCGGCGGCCACCCCGACCATGTTGGCCTCGGCGACCCCGCAGTTTATAAAGCGCTCGGGATAGGCCTTTTTGAAGGCCTTCATGCCGGACGAGCTCATGAGGTCGGCGTCCAGCGCGACTATGCGGCTGTCCCCCGCCGAAAGCTCGATCAGGCTGTTGCAGTATGTCTCGCGGAGCATGTGCTGCTCCTTGTCAAATGTCTTGTTGAGAACAATATTCATATGGCTCACTCCCTTTCCGCGGCCGCGCGGGCCTCCGCCAGCCGCTCCTCGGCGGCCGCGAGCGCGGGCCCCATCTGCTCGCCTGTGAACGCTACATGGTGGTTGAACTCCTGATCCTGGACAAAGCCGCAGCCGTTGCCCTTCTTGGTCTCCAGGACGATCATGGACGGCTTTCCTGTGTTTTTCAGCGCGTTTTCCACAGCCCCGCGCACCGCCGCGATGTCGTGGCCGTCAATATACTGCGTGTAGAGCCCGAACGCCTTGAACTTGTCGACAAGGCTGTCCGTGTCCAGTACGTCCTTGACGTAGCCGTCCAGCTGCTGGTTGTTTTTGTCGCAAAACACGATCAGGTTGTCCAGCTTCCTGTGCGCGGCCAGCATAAGGCCCTCCCAGACCTGGCCCTCGTCGCACTCGCCGTCGCCTATGCAGAGGAACACATGCGAGTCCCTGCCGTCCAGCCTCTGCCCGATCGCGAGCCCGACCGCGGTGGAAACGCCCTGCCCGAGCGAGCCGGTCGTCATGTCTATGCCGGGGGTCTTCGTGCGGTCGCAGTGGGAGGGGAGGGTGGTGCCCGGGCGGTTCAGGGTCGAGAGCAGCTCCTCGGGAAAATAGCCCTTGAGCGCCAGCGCGGAGTAGACGGTCGGGCCGGCGTGGCCCTTGCTCATGACCAGCATGTCCCTGTCCGGCCAGTCCGGGTTCTTCGGGTCGATCTTCATAGCGCCGCCGTACAGCACGGCGACCATCTCGACGACGCTCATCGCGCCGCCGACATGCCCGAAGCCGCGCGCCTCGAACAGCTTCAGCGTCGCCACCCGTATCTCCTCCGCGAAAAGGCGGAGCTTTGTGTCCTGGGTCATAGAATATATTACCTCCTTGTTTATTGCCTTGTAATTAAAACATCCTGGGGATTAGCCCGCTTTATTCTAATGATTTTGCCTCTAAACTTAAACTCCTCGTCCAGCAGCGCTTTTTCCTGAGGAAGCGAGCTTCGTTTATAAGGGTTCTCTCTGCGCACCGTATCGACTTCGTAGGCTTTTATTGATTTATATTTGTATCTGTCGGAGCAAAAGATGTGGCTAAACCTGATCTTTAAGAAATTATCTATCGCGGTTGTGAATTTTTGAATAATATCCTTCGACCTGATATGCTTCGCCCTTTTTACGCCTTTAAACTCAAGGATATACAGAGCATACGAATTATTTACGCAATCCACCGCCACAATGTTGTCCACTGATTTCGGGGTTTCGCGCCCAAGCCCCAACGCGCTGTAATAATCATCAACCTTTATACACGCGTAATCCTCCGCCGACAGCCCCTCATCAATCTCCACCGACACGCCCGAGTCCTCGCATGACTCCCTCAGGTGCGGAAGCAGCGGCTTCTCCCTCTTTATTTCAGCTATCATCCCGCTCAGCCTCGTTCAGACGCTCAATGATTGCCTCGCGCTCGCTTAAAAGCTCGTCGGTAACGTCGTAAAAGTTTTCGTCCTCAACCCCAAGCTCCGTAACCTCCATATGCTTCGCGACGCTTCCGGTTTCACCGGGGGAGAGCAGAATGGGGTCGTAGCGGATGCCGTCCAGCTTGCCGTCCAGCACCATGTTGTTGAGCTTGTTGAAGATGTAGTTGCTGTGCGAGGAGATGACAAGCGGGGATGATATGCTCAGATCCGCAAGCAGTTCAATGAATCGAACCTGATTTTCAGGGTGCAGATGGGCCTCCGGTTCCTCAATAAATACAAGCCTGGATTCCAAAAAATTATCGCTGGCCACAATATATTTGAAAAACGCGGTGATCAGGGAAATCTCGGAAACCATGGACGACGTCTGGGTCAGGTCAAGCTCCATATCTTCAGAGGCAAAGCGCAGCGCGCTTTTATCCCTGTCAAATCTGATCTCGCCTTTCATAATGTCTCTCTCTATAGCTTGAACGGTATCCTCCGCGCAGAACCTGTTTCCGGGATATCTGATGCCCGCGAGAGCGGAGTAGTAGTCCGCTATCGGTTCGGCAATGCCGGGAATTTCTATTTTTCTTGATATGGATGTGCGGTTTTTCGCCAATTCCGCCATAATCGGGCCAAAGGAGCTTAAGCCATAATATATTCCTGAACGGGACGCAGGAAGATAGTATAGAGTTATATCCAAAAACTTGTAGTTCTCAAGAAAACCATAAAAAGCCATATTCAGCTCATAATAAATACTTTGAAGGGTGGCCTGACGATCGTCAATAAAGCTTATAGTGGTCTTTTGCACCTGACGCCATATATTCCTGGAGCCCTTTCTCCTCTTTTTAAGAATTACCTGGCGAAACTGATAATTTGAAGACAAAGTCCTGTCGGACAAATCAAATACTATCCTCTGTTCATCATGCTCTATACACAGAGTGGATTGTGTATTTTCGCGCGGCAAATTGCCAAATGTATTCTTACAGGCCTGCCAGAAGGGGTCAAAGCATTCATTTAACATCTCATTGTGTATATGATTTCTTACCAAAGATGTAATGTCCGCATTGTCAAGATCAGAGCTGATGAAATTGTCAAGAGTTTTTTCGGCGGTCTCGTCACTGGGATACATTCTCATATAAGCAAAATCCGACGATAAAAACCGGCTAAAATACTTCAGCAGCAGATACACCACCTGCATGGCGTACGACTTGCCTATGTTGTTCCCGCCGTAGATCACATTGAGATTCTTGCTCAAATCTATCTCAAAACGCTCCACAGGCCCCATATTCTCAATTGTAATCTTCAAAGCCTCAACCCCCCCTTCAAATCAAGCGGTTCACGGCATATTAATACTGTATCTTCTCCTGTATATACCCGCACAGCTCGTCCAGCGACACTCGAACCTGCGTCATGCTGTCGCGGTCGCGCACGGTGACGCAGCCGTCGCTCTCGGTCTCGAAGTCGACGGTCACGCACAGCGGGGTGCCGATCTCGTCCTGGCGGCGGTAGCGCTTGCCGATGGAGCCGGACTCGTCGTATTCGCAGGCGCAGCACTTCTGGAGACGCCTGTAAATCGGCTCAGCCTGCTCGCCCAGCTTCTTGGACAGCGGCAGCACCGCGCACTTGACCGGGGCCAGCGCCGGGTGCAGCCTGAGCACGACGCGGGTGTCGTTCTTCCCGGCGTCCACAACCTCCTCGTCGTAGGCGTCCACCAGGAACGCGAGCGCGACCCGGTCTGCCCCGAGGGAGGGCTCGATTACATACGGGATGTACTTTATCCCGCTGTCCGGATCGAAGTACTCCATGCTCTCGCCGGACTGCCCCTGATGGGCCCGCAGGTCGAAGTCCGTGCGGTCCGCGATGCCCCACAGCTCGCCCCAGCCGAACGGGAACAGGAACTCAAAGTCGGTGGTGGCGTTGCTGTAGTGGCTCAGCTCCTCCGGCTCGTGGTCGCGCAGGCGCAGGCTCTCCGCTTTCAGGCCAAGCCCCAGCAGCCAGTTGCGGCAGTATTCCTTCCAGAACGCGAACCACTCAAGGTCGGTGCCCGGCTGGCAGAAGAACTCCAGCTCCATCTGCTCGAACTCCCTGGTGCGGAACGTGAAGTTGCCGGGGGTGATCTCATTGCGGAAGCTCTTGCCGATCTGGGCCACCCCGAACGGCACCTTGCGGCGCGTTGTGCGCTGGATGTTTTTGAACTGCACAAAAATGCCCTGCGCGGTCTCCGGGCGGAGATATATCTCGTTTTTCGCGTCCTCCGTGACGCCCTGGTGCGTCTTGAACATCAGGTTGAACTTGCGGATGTCGGTGAAGTCGTGGCCGCCGCAGTCCGGGCAGGCGATGTTCTTCTCTTTGATGTAGGCGCTCATCTGCTCGAAGCTCCAGCCCGCCGGCTCTTTGCCGGTCATGTCCTCAATAAGCTTGTCGGCCCGGTGTCTTGTCTTGCACTGGCGGCAGTCCATCAGCGGGTCGGAGAAGCCGCCCACATGCCCGGAGGCGACCCAGACCTGCGGATTCATGAGTATCGCGCTGTCCAGCCCGACGTTGTAGGGGCTCTCCCGCACGAACTTCTTCCACCAGGCCGCCTTGACGTTGTTTTTGAACTCGACCCCGAGCGGGCCGTAATCCCAGGTGTTGGCGAGGCCCCCGTAAATCTCCGAGCCGGGGTAGATAAAACCCCTGCCCTTGCAAAGCGCGACGATCTGCTCCATCTTTTTGTCGGTGTTTTTCATGTGACCCTCCGGGCTTTTAGTTTTGTTGTATTAGCGAATTGCGAACTTAATACTCAGGCTCATTCCCCTCCCCCGGAGGGGAATGAGGCGCGGAATCCCGCCCAGGCTCCCGTCTACTTTCCCACGCAGAAATTCTCAAATATCCTGTGCAGCACGTCGTCCGATATCCTGCGCCCGGTCAGCTCGCCCAGCGCCCCGAGCGCGGCCTCCAGCTCGCCCAGCACGGCGTCCGGCGTCACACCGACCCGCAGCGCCTGCCCGGCCGAGCGCGCCGCGTCCAGCGCGCGGCGGACGGCGTCCGCCTGCCGGGGATTGGAAAGCGCCGAGCCGTCGTACAGCGCCCTGTTGTCAAACATCCGGCGCAGCGTCGCGTCCAGCAGGTTTATACCGTCGCCGGTCAGGGCGGACAGCCTGCATATGTGCAGGAACGCCGCCTCCAGCGCGTCGGTCTCAATGCTCTGGGGCAGGTCGGACTTGTTTATGATCACGACCGCCTTGTCGTCCCCCGCCAGGTCGAGCACCGCGCGGTCGTCCGCGTCCAGCGGGGACGAGCCGTCCACCACCGCGAGCACAAGCTCGGCGTCCGCCGCCTGCTTCCTTGCCCGCTCAACCCCCAGCGACTCAACGGGATCATCCGTCTCGCGTATCCCGGCGCAGTCCACAAGCCGCAGCAGCACTCCGCCCAGGTGCACGCTTTCCTCGACCGTGTCCCTCGTCGTGCCGGGGTGCGGGGTCACAAGCGCCCGGTCATAGCCCAGCAGCGCGTTGAGCAGCGAGGACTTCCCGACGTTGGGCTTGCCCAGTATGACGCATTTTATCCCCTCGCGCAGCGAGGCGCCCCAGGCGTAGCTGTCCAGAAGGGAGGAGAGCTCCTTTTCCGCCTCGTCCAGCACGCGGCACATGTCCTGCCGCTGAGCGGGCTCGATATCCTCGTCCGGGTAGTCCACAAGCACCCCGAAGTGCGCCAGCAGATCGGCCAGCCGGTCGTAGACGCGCATGAACACGCGCCCGACCTTCCCCATGAGCTGGCCGGCGGCGTTTCGCGCCGCGTCCCGCGTCTGGGCTGATATCAGATCCTGCACGGCCTCGGCCTGGCTCAAATCCAGCTTGCCGAACAGGAAGGCCCGCTTGGTGAACTCCCCGGCCTCCGCCGGGCGGCAGCCCTGCCGGTACAGCGCGTCCAGCGCGGCCCGGAGCACAGGCATCGAGCCGTGCAGGTGGAGCTCAGCCATGTCCTCGCCGGTGTAGCTGTTGGGCGCTCTCATAACTGTGGCCATGCCGCTGTCCAGCGCGGCTCCGCCGACGATCAGGCTGCCCGTCACCAGCAGGTTGTCCCGCGTCTGCGACAGCGGCCCCCGCCGCGGGACAAAAACCCGCTCGGCGGAGGCTATCGCGTCCGGGCCGGATACGCGTATAATCCCGATCGGGCCGGACAGCGCGGGGGTGGACAGCGCCGCGATTGTGTCGTTCATCCCTGTGACCCTTCCTTTCGGCGGGGAATGGCGGGGGGGGGGCGGGGGAATCCCCCTTTCGCGAAAGGGGGCGGGATGGGACGCGGCGGGCGGCCGGGGACGGCCGCCCCTACTTTACCACGGTATCTCCCCGCCGTCGTCGATTATCTGAAAGCCCTCAAGCAGCCTCTGCACCTTGGGCACTCCGACGTAGAAGCCGCTGGTCTCGCCGTCCAGCTCGATCATGTACTGGCGGTCGTTCAGCCGGTAAAGCCTCAGCGTGCTCTTTGTCCCGTCGCGCAGATTTATCGTGATGTCGTATTCCGCCTCTCCGGAGGCGCCGCCCTCGGCCACCCCGTCTATCGTCAGCTCAAGGGTGCGCGAATACAGGCGCTTTGCGTTGATGACGTCTATCTCCACGCCGTCCAGAGACGCCGCCTCGGACTCGTCGGTGATGTCGAGCGCCAGCTCGCGCGTCCTCCCGTCAAGGCGGTAGGTCACCCCGGAAATCGACTTAATATCTATAATCCAGACGAGGGTGCTGCGCAGGCTGAGCGGCTCGGCCCTCAGGAAGCTGTAGTCCCCGTTTTTGTCCAGCAGCACGGCCCGGGAGCCCTCGACCATGATGTACCTGCCGGAGGTCTCCGGATCGATCCCCCCTATCAGCAGGTTGAGCGACCAGCCCTCCTGATCCTCAAGCTCAAGCCTGGCGGGCCTGTCAAGGCCGTAGGCGGCCAGATCGTCAGGGCTCGCGGCGATCGCCTTCGCGGGCAGAATTGTCTGAATTTTCGCGGACATAAGCTCCCCGAGCTGGTAGTCGTTGGCCTCGGCCTGGTACGGGCTGAGCATCCTGAAGCTGGACACCCCTATGCTTGAGCCCTCCAGCTCCTCGTCCGACCTCTTGCGGAACTCAAGCGCATCCCCGCCGCCCCTGTCCAGGCGCAGATAGGTCAGCGTGTCGGCAAGGGGGATCTGCTGGGAGACCTCGTCCACATATGTCGGGATGAGCGTTACGTCGTAGTACTCGTATTCCTTTTTCAGCAGCGCCCTTCCGGCGGACGCCGATATCGCGAAGACATCGCCGCTGCCCTTGACGCGGGCATAATACATGTCCTGTGTC
Source organism: Oscillospiraceae bacterium (assembly GCA_031556035.1). Taxonomy (GTDB): domain Bacteria; phylum Bacillota; class Clostridia; order Oscillospirales; family UBA929; genus JAVBTT01. Next base: position 69,481 of record JAVBTT010000009.1, on the reverse strand, counting down.
GCGGTCATCGCGCCCAGCTCAAGCTCAATCGCGCTGGCGTCGTTGAGCTCCACCCGCCAGCTCAGCTGCGGGCTGTCAAGGCCGAAGGCCGAGAGCTGCCCCGCTGAAGCGCCTTCGGTGATTATCAGCGCCTCCGGCTGCGAGAAGGCGTAGTCGGCGGTCGAGCTCAGATAGACGTCCGAGTACGGGAATATGTCCGTCGCGTCCCGCATGTCGTAGCTGTCGTTTTCGCTGTCGTAGACGATCGTGAAGCTGTCCGCGCCGGGGGGCGTTATTGTCACGCTCTTTACGGTCTGCCTGTTCTGGCCTATCAGCGCTCCCCTCGGGGCTTCCGATACAGGGGGGGAGGGCTCAGGGTCGCTGTCCCCCGGCAAAAGCAGCAGGGCGGCCACCGCGCCCCCGAGCAGCAGCAGCGCGGCTCCGGCGATAACGAGGGTTCTTTTGAAGCCCCTCATAGGTGACGCCTCCGGCGCCATACCACAATCCCCAACACAAGGATGAGCAGCGGGATAACGATGAGCACCCAGAACAGCATGAGGCTCTGCCCCGAGTCAAGCTGCATCTGTTCGCCCTGCACTCCTCGGGGGGCGACATATACGGTCTCGGCCGCGGGGTTCATATAGTTGAGCAGACTGCTGAAGAACCTGGCGTTCTGCGTCGAGCCGCCCAGGTAGTCCGCCCCGTTGACGTTCATGGCGAACACCGAGTGAATCTGGGTGCCGACCTGGTTGTCATAGGTCGTGTCGGTGGTGAGCACCGCGATGTCGAACGGGCCGGAGATGTCTGCGGCGTCCCGCTCAAGGTTTGCGGCCGCGCTGTCGAACGGGCGGGCGTAGCTGGCCGCGCTGGAGGTGAGCAGCGCGTGGGTCGTGCGGGTTCCCTTCGAGTCAAACAGCCTGTCCACCGGGTTGCTCAGCGGCGCCATGAACTTCATGTCACTGGAGCGGTCTATCAGCTTTGTCGAGTCGTGCTCCCCTATGGAGGGGTAGATCAGAAATCGGTACATCGGGTCGCTCAGCTCGGGCTCCATGACGATCATGGGCCGGAAGGATATGCCCCACTCCTCAAAGTAGCGCTTGAGGTTTGGCCTGTCCCCGCCCTGCTCGCTGTCCAGCCACATCACGTTGCCGCCGGAGGCCAGAAACGCGTCCAGTCTGCCGATCTCGCTGTCGGTGAAGTCGCCCGACGGGGCCGACAGCACCGCCAGGGTGGCGTCCTCCGGGATGGCGCTCACGCTCAGGTCAGCCTCCTCCACCTGGTAATAGCTGTCCTTGAGAAAGGTCTCGAACGCCTCGCTCCTGTACTCGCCGTGGCCTGTGAGTATGGCGGCCTTTGCCGCCTTCTCGTTGAGCACGTACAGCAGCGCGTTTGTGAGCTTCTGCTCCGCCTGCACCCCGGCGACATACTCGGAGCCGGACTGGGGATCAACCGAGGTCTGGAACAGGTCCATATGGCCTATCGCTGTGTAGCGCCTGCCGGACTCCACCAGGATGTCCCGCGCGGCGAGGGTCACGAGGCTGTACTGCTGGGCAAGCGCCGGGTTCAGGTTCGGGTCGACGTAGCGCAGCGTTATGTTCCCGCCGGACATGGCCGCGTACTTCTGGAGTATCTCGCGCACCACCATCAGGCCGCCCGTGTTCTGATAGTCGGACTCGGAGGCCAGCACGGTAAGGGTCACCGGCTCGGACATGTCGCGCAGTATCGCCGCCGTCTCGTCGCCTATCTCGAAAAGCCCGCCCGCGGTCAGGTCGATTTTAAGATAAAACCTGTCGGCCAGAAGGCCGACCAGCATGTTGAAAAGCACGATCCCTGCCAGGAACAGCACGGTCACGGTCACGGACATCCCGCCGTATTTCAAAGCTCTCTTTTTCATCTCCGCCCTCCTCAAGCCCAGCGCTTTTTCTCAAGCACCCTGACGGTCAGAAACAGGAAGACCGCGGCAAAGCTCAGGAAAAAGACGATGTCGGCAATCGAAAAGACGCCCTGGCTGACTGTGGCGTAGCGCCCGAAGATGGACAGGAAGCTCAGCCCGGTGACAAGCCAGCCGGGCATTGAGGCGGACAGAAACGTGACGGCCAGGGAGAGCAGGTACAGCGCTATGAATATCCCCAGCGAGCCCAGAGCTGACACGATCTGGTTCTCGGTCAGGGCGGACACGAACACCCCGATGGACACATAGACACCGGCGACGGCCAGCATCGCCACATAGTTGCCTACCACCTCGGCGGTGTTTGGCTCCCCGAATATCGAGATTATCAGCACCCAGACAAGGGTGAGCGCCATGACCGAGCAGAACACGGCGTAGGCGGCCATAAACTTGCCCGCCACGATTGAGCCCAGCTTGACCGGCGAGGTCAGCAGCAGCTGGTCCGTCTTCTGGCGCAGCTCCTCGGAGAAGGAGCGCATAGTCAGTATCGGGGTTGTGAACATCATCACGATCATCATGAAGCTGAAGGCCTCGGAGATATACGGGCTCGAGTACAGCACGCCTGTCATGAAGAAGTACAGGTTCATGACCAGGATGAAGGCCCCGATATAGACGTAGCCGATCGGGGAGGTGAAGTAGCCGCGGAAGTCCCGCTTGAATATCGCGCTCATTCCCCGTCCGCCTCCTTCCCTTCCGCCCCGGAGTCCCGAGGACTCCCGGAGCCCTCGGCCGCCTCGTCGGTCAGCTTAATAAATATGTCCTCAAGGGACGCGCCGCGCGGCTTCAGCATCAGTATCGGCCAGCCGGCGGCGGCAAGGGACGCGAACATCGGCTTTCTGATATCGGTCCCTGGCTCAGCCTCGACAAGGAAATCGCACGAGCCGGTCTCAAGCTCGCCGATCGCCTCCGCCCTGCGAACCCCCTCGCCGCCGCGCAGCAGGGAGAGCACGCTGTCGGACGGCCCGGCCACGCGAACCAGCAGGCGCTGCTCGCCGGAGAGCGCGTTGGAGAGGTTCTCCGGCTTGTCGTCCGCGACTATGACCCCGTTTGAGATAACGAGCACCCTCTCGCACACCGCCGAGACCTCGGGCAGTATGTGGGTGGAGAGGATTATCGTGCGGGATTTGCCCAGCTCCTTTATGACGTTGCGTATATCGACTATCTGCCTCGGGTCGAGGCCCACGGTGGGCTCGTCCAGCACAAGCACGTCCGGGTCGCCGATCAGGGCCTGGGCCAGCCCCACGCGCTGGCGGTAGCCCTTGGACAGGTTGCGTATAACCCGGCCGCGCACGTCCCCGATGTCCACAAGGGAGCAGACCTCCTCAAGGTGGCTTTTCCGGGATTTCGCGCGCACCCCCTTGAGCTCGTAGCAGAAGCTCAGGTACTCGTCCACCGTCATGTCCGGGTACAGCGGCGGCTGCTCCGGCAGATACCCGATATGGCGCTTGGCCTCAAGGGGGTTATCCAGAATGTCCGTCCCCGCAATTCTGGCCGAGCCGGAAGTGGCCGAGATATAGCCTGTTATGATGTTCATGGTCGTGGTCTTGCCCGCCCCGTTCGGGCCCAGGAAGCCCACAATCTCGCCCTCTTTGATGAAAAAGTCTATGCCGCTGATCCCTCTGCTGTTCCCGTATCGCTTTGTCAGCCCGGAAACCTCTATCATCCTGACACCTCTTTCCATGCGCCTGGCGGCGCTGAAAACACTCTAGCAAGTCTCTGTGTGTTTTTTGTGAACACTGGGTTTATATCTGAAATATTGTTTAAAACATAATAGCCGTTTTGCGGCTATTATACCACGTTTGTCAAGCGCGGGTGCGCGAAAAAGGCCGGTGCTGTCCGGGTGTATCAGGGGGCCACCACCCCGGCCCTGCGGGGCCACCCCTCCCGGGAGGGGAATGGGGGCGTTCCCTGTAGGGGCCGACGCCCTCGGCGGCCCGCCGCGCCCTGCGCGGGCCACCACCCCGGCCCTTCGGGGCCACCACCCCGGCCCTGCGGGGCCACCCCTCCAGGGAGGGGAATTGGGCGTTCCCTGTAGGGGCCGACGCCCTCGGCGGCCCGCCGCGCCCTGCGCGGGGAACCACCCCGGCCCTTCGGGGCCAGCTCCCCCCTTGGGGGAGCTGGCCCCGAAGGGCCTGAGAGGGGAGGCGGAATCCCCCGGTCAGGCTTCGCCTTTAGCCTGAAAAAACGCCCTCATACTCATCTCATGCTAAAGAGCAGATATCAGTATCACAGGCGTTTTTTCAAAGCGCTTTACATCCAGGGCATCCAGGGGACAAAGCCGTCATCCGGCTCCTCGGGGTCACCGCCCGGCGAGGGCTCCGCGCTGGGATCGCCCTCTCCGTCCGGAGGCTCGCCGCCCTCGTCGGGAGGCGGGGTCACGGGCGGGACGTAGGTCTCATCGTGCAGCGGGCAGTAGGCGTTTGTATAGTAGCCCCCCTGCGCGTCCGACGGCCTGGACGGTGCGTACTGGCCCTCGGGCAGGAACGTGTACTTGTCCGGGGCCCAGGTCGTGAAGCCCTCGTCCCCTATGCCGACGCCGGCGTCCGGCATCGGGCGGGAGAGATCCATGAGCCCGATCTTCTTCCGCACCTCCTGCGGGCAGTAGGGGGACGCAAGGTACTTGCTGGCGATGTCCACCTCGACGAGCACATGCACATTGCAGTATGTTTTCGGCACGTCCTCCTTCGCGAGCCTGTACGATCCGGTGCGGTCGCCCCTCGGGTCGAGCCTGCACGCGTCCGTGGCCAGAAGCCCGCTGTCGACGCAGAGGGTCGGGGTCGTGGTCTCAAAGTTTGGCGCCTCAAATTCCCTGCGGTCAAGCCCCTCGTGAACCTTGTCCATAACCTGCTTCCACATGTGCAGGGCGGGGTTGGACGAGTAGCCGCTCAGCCTGCGCTGGGGGTCGTAGCCGAACCAGGCCACCCCGACGTAATAGGGGGTGTAGCCCGCGAACCATCGGTCGTAGTCCTTTGTCGTGGTGCCGGTCTTTCCGGCGACCGGCATATTGTCCATCCTGGCCCTGGAGCCTGTGCCCTTTTGAACCGCGTTTATCAGGCAGTTTGTCATGTAGTACGCCGTTTTCTCCTTAATCGCCACGGTCGCCTCGGGTTCGTTGTTGAACACGAGGTTGCCGTCCGCGTCCTCGACGCGGCTGTAGGTCGTGCACTTCAAGCGCACCCCCTTGTTCACGAACGCGCCGTAGGCCGAGGCCATCTCCTCCACCGTGACCCCCTTTGTCAGGCCGCCCAGCGCCAGCTGCGCCAGCCCTATGTCGGAAAATATCTCGCCCCTGCTGTTTGTGTACGCGTCCTCAAGGCTCAGCCCCATCTTGTCCCGCGCGAAGTCGAACGAGCGCTGCGGGCTCAGAGCGTCCGTCACCTTGACGGCCACCGTGTTTTTGGATTTTGTGACCGCGTTCAGGATCGATATCCTGCCGTCGTAGCCCACCGGCGAGTTCTTCGGCCAGGCCCTGCCCCCCTCGAGCTTGAACGGGGAGTCGTCGAACACGGTCGCGGGCGTAATAATGCCGAGGTCGAAGGCCGGGGAGTAGACAGACACCGGCTTGATGGACGAGCCGGGCTGGCGCTTGGCCTGCGTCGTGAAGTTGAACAGCAGGTTGCCGGTCTTTTCGCCGCGCGGGCCGGACATGGCCAGTACATGGCCCTTGTAGGGGTCGTTGATTATCATCGTGGCCTGCGGGCGCTCCGCGTCCACCGACTTGGGCCAGTATTCGTCGTCGCTCCAGACCTCGTCCATGATCCCCTGGATGCGCAGGTCGACGTTCATATAGACCCTGTAGCCGCCCGTGAAGATCATCTGCTGGGCGTATTTCTTTGACCAGCCGTTCTTCGTCATCAGATCATGGGTCAGGTCGTCGATGACCTCGTCGACGTACCATGTGCGTATCTTCGTCTCGGGAAGCCTCGTGCTCCGGGCGAACACAAGCTTCTGGCTGATCGCCGCCTCGCACTCCGCCTCGGTGATGATCTCCTGCTTGAGCATCTCCTTCAGGATGTTCTCCTGCCGAACCTTGTTTTTCTCCGGGTTGAGATAGGGGTCGTAGAGGTAGGGGTTGTTCGTTATCCCGACTATGCAGGCGCACTCGGCCAGGGTGAGCCGGTCGAGCTCCTTGCCGAAGTAGACGGAGGCGGCTGTCTTAATGCCGTTGCAGCCCTGCCCGAGGTATATCATGTTCAGGTACCAGGTCAGGATGTCCTCCTTGGAGTATCTTGTCTCGAACTCCAGGGCCTGGAATATCTCCTGCATCTTGCGGCGCACGGTCGCGTCGTCGTTGCCGGTCATGTTTTTAATCAGCTGCTGGGTCAGGGTGGAGCCACCGAAGTTGCCCTCCCGCATCTGGAAGAACATCTGGAGCAGTGCGCCGCCGGTGCGCCGCCAGTCCACCCCCTTGTGTGTCCAGAAGCGCTTGTCCTCCATCGCGACGACCGCCAGCTTTATGTTCTCCGGAATATCCTCATAGTCCACCCACTCGCGGTTCTCGCCGCCCGACACGGTTTCCATAACCTTCCACTCCCCGGTGTCCGGGTCGGCGGCCAGGAACTGGGTGGTCAGGTTCAGCTTGGCGTTCTCAAGGGTCAGGCTTGTGTCCACCTCCAGGTAGTGGGACACGTAGATGGCCCCGAAGAGGACGACAATCGAGGCGGTGGACAGGGTCACCAGCAGCACGGTCAGCGCTATTTTGCCGGCTATCCCGAAAATCCTGCCCACCCCGCGGGCCACCCTCTTGGTGCCGCGGTTGGCGTCCGGGTTGACGACACGCTTTCCGAGGTTTGAGAATATCTCGCCTATGTCAGCGCAGACGCGCCTGATTTTCGCGAAGAATTTTTTCATATATTTAACCGCCTTTCCAAGGGATAAAACGGGGGAGAGCCCTCTCCGGCGCTCCGCGCCACCTCTCCCAAAGGGAGAGGCGAGTACACCCTGGCTCCCCCCTTGGGAGAGCTGGCCCAACGATGGCGGCCGACGTCTGCCGCCATTCGTGCAGGGTCTGAGAGGGGGGGCGTGCGGGGTGGTTCCCCGCGTAGGGCGCGACGCCCCGGCGCGCCGTTTTCGGCCTGTCTGCCAAGGCGCGACGGGCCGCCGAGGGCGTCGGCCCCTACAGGAGACGCCCCATTCCCCTCCTTGGAGGGGTGCCGCCCGAAGGCGGCGGGGTGGTCGCCCGGGGGCTTCGCTCTTCCCGCATTGTCAAGCTCCGCACGGGCTGCCGCTCCGGCTTCGGCTCCGTCCGCTTTGCGGACTTCGCCAAACGCCGGCGCTTTGTCTCAAAAAAATGCTTCCTCGTGCGCTTCGCTGCTCGTCGCATTTTTTGAGACCCGCCCGGCTCCGCTCTTCTTTTTCGCAAAACATTATATCACCCGCCTTCACGCTTGACAAGGCGGTCATTTTGGGGGAAAATGCCTGTGTAAGGGGCCGGTTCGGGCCGAAATCCGGGCCAACGCCTCAAAAACAGTCGCCTTTTAGGCAAAAGGCCGCGCCGCCGAAGGCGAATTCTTAAATTTTTCTTATGCAAATCATCGGCGCGGCGAAACGGAGGACATCATGCGCATTATGGCCATAGACCTGGGCGACGCGAGAACGGGGGTGGCGGTATCCGACCTGACGGGCAGCCTCGCGGGGGAGAGCTTCGTCCTCGCCCAGCCCGACATGAAAAAGCTTATCGCCGCCCTGCGGGCGGAGGCCGAGGCGCGCGGCGTCGGCGAGATAGTCGTCGGAAAGCCGCTGAACATGAACGGCAGCGAGGGCGAGCGGGCGGAGAAATCCCGGGAGTTTGCCGCCAGGCTCGCGCAGGCCACCGGGCTGCCGGTCGCGCTGTGGGACGAGCGGCGCACGACCGTCGACGCCGCCAGAATCCTGCACACGGCGGGAAAGCACGGCAAAAAAAACCGCGACCGCGTGGACGCGGTCGCGGCGGCTCTGATACTTGAGGGGTATCTGGGGGCAAAACGGGGACGGTAAGGCGACCCTCCTACGCCTCTATGATTATCGGCAGGATCATCGGCCTGCGCCGAGTCTTTTTGAATATCATATCACCCAGCGAGTTGCGCAGCTGGGTCTTTATCGTCGTCCAGTCGGTGTAGCCGTTTTCGGCGCAGTTGTCCAGCACTCTCGCCGCCTGCCTGCGCATGTCCTCAAGAACGCTTTCCGACTCCTTGGTCAGCGCGAAGCCCCGGGTGACGATCTCCGGGCCGGACACCACGGTCAGCCCGTCGGAGTCCATCGCGGTGACGATCACAATCAGCCCGTCCTCGGCCAGCAGCCTGCGGTCATGCTGTATCACCGTGCCCACGTCGCCCAGCCCGCTGCCGTCCAGCAGCACCCGTCCGGCCTGGACGGACGCGGCCAGCTTGGCCCCGGCCCTTGTTATCTCAAAAATCCGGCCCAGCTCGGGAATGAAAATGTTCTTCGGCTCCACCCCTGTCTGCCTCGCGAGCCCGCAGTGCGCCTTCAGCATCCTGTACTCGCCGTGCACCGGCAGGAAGTACTTCGGCCTTGTCAGCGCCAGCATCAGCTTCAGCTCCTCCTGGCAGGCGTGGCCGGACACGTGGATGTCGGCCAGCTTCTCGTACACGACCTCGCAGCCGCGCCGGAACAGCTCGTTTATAACGTGCGATATCGTCTTCTCGTTGCCCGGTATGGGGCTTGCCGATATCAGCACCCGGTCCCCTGCCTGGAGCTCAATCTGCCTGTGCGCCCCGAACGCCATGCGCGACAGCGCGGACATCGGCTCGCCCTGGCTGCCGGTCGTGATTATGCACACCTTGCTGCGGGGGATGCCCTTGAGCTGGGACACCTCGACTATCGTTCCCGGCGGGATGTCGATGTAGTCCAGCTCAATCGAGACGCGCAGGATGTTCTCCATGCTGCGCCCGGTTATCGCCACCTTGCGCCCGTGCTTGACGGCGGCGTCTATTATCTGCTGAAGCCGGTGGACGTTGGAGGCGAACGTCGTCACGATAATCCGGTGCTCGCAGCCCCGGAACTGGCTGTCCAGCGCCTCGCCCACCTTGCGCTCGCTCATCGCGTAGCCGGGCCTCTCGACGTTCGTGGAGTCGGACAGCAGCGCCAGCACGCCCTTTTTGCCCAGCTCGCCGAAGCGGGCCAGGTCTATCACGTCCCCCTCGACCGGGGTGGTGTCGATCTTGAAGTCGCCTGTCTGGATGACGGTGCCCATATTTGTGGTAATCGCCAGCGAGACCGCGTCCGCTATCGAGTGGTTTACCCTGATAAACTCCACGTGGAACTGCCCGGCCGTGAAGCTCTGCCCGGCCTCCAGCGTGTGTATCTCCGCCTTTTTGAGAAGGCCCGCCTCCTCGAGCTTTATGGAGATCAGCCCGGCCGTGAGCCTTGTGCAGTAAATCGGGCAGTTCAGCTCCTTGAGCAGGTGGGGTATCGCGCCGATGTGGTCCTCATGGCCGTGTGTGAGGGCAAGCGCCCTTATGCGGTTGCGGTGCTTGACAAGATAGGAGAAATCCGGGATGACAATGTCCACCCCGTACATGTCGTCGTCCGGGAAGGAAATGCCGCAGTCCACCAGCAGGATGTCCCCGCCGTACTCGTGCACGGTAAGGTTCTTCCCGATTTCCCCAATTCCGCCGAGGGGTATGATTTTCAGTTTTTCCGCCATAGTGTGGTTTAACAACTCCTATAATAAAAGATATGTACGGTTTGAGGGGCTTTTTACGCGCGGGAACTCAGGGGCGGTCAAAGGACCGCCCTGCTCCGTCAAACCGTGCTGTGATGGGGATGCCGATATACAAGACGCGCTTTAACGGCGCGTAAAGTTCACATAATCCGCAGCATTATATCACGGCGCCCTGAGATTGTCCATCTATTTTTTTTGCGGCTTCCAGATAGAAGTCGCAGATCTCGGACGCGAGCTCCTCGCTGCCGCCCTCGGCGGTGATGCGCAGCGCCCTTCTGCCCGGCATCGGGGCGACATGCACCCAGCCGCGCCCGACCTTGGCCCGCAGGCCCTCGACCAGCTCGGCGTTTTCCTGGGTGGACGCAAGCGCACGCATGACCGCGCCCCTGTCGCCGTCCAGCCTGAGCTCGGCGCTGCGGATGTGGAAGGCGGGGACGCGCTCGGACAGCCCGCTCAGGCTGATGCCGTGCCTTCGGCAGCCGTACGCCAGCCTCGCCGCCGCGAAGCAGGCATCCCTCAGGTGGCGCTGGGAGGCGTACAGCTCCCGCGCGGCGTCGCCGTCGCGCCCCACCCGCAGTATAGATATGCCCAGGCTCAGCGCGCACTCGTCCAGAGCCGCCGGCTCGCTGTACGGAAGCGCGATGAGCTTGACCCCGGCCTGGGCCTCCAGCCACAGCAGCATTGTCAGTATACGCGCGTGGCTCAGGCTTTGCCCCGACTCGTCGACGGCGGTCAGGCGAAGCCCGTCCTCGTCGCAGCCGAAAAGAGGGCTCCCCGCGCCGCCGCTCAGGGTGCAGCCGGTGAGCGCCAGCGTCCTGCGCAGCGCCGCCGACGCTGAATCGCCGCCGGAGACCCTGCCCTCCCACGGCGCGGCGGCAAGCTCCGCCGCCCATTCCGGCAGGACAGCGGCGGCCGTGGCGTGTGCGTCCGCCAGACCCGAGAGCGGGCGGGAGTGCCCCGGCCTCGGGGCCGTCACCGACTCCCCCCGGGCTGTCAGGCTCTCTATTTTGCGCTCCAGCTCGCGCTGTATCGGAAGCCCGAGGCTGTCGTAAAGCCGTATGGACAGCGAGTCCCCGCGCTGCTTTACAAACACGCTGAGCGGGAGCCTGTACAGTCCGGAGGAGTAGGCCGCGCAGGCGGCGAACGGTGCGTCCGACAGCACGGGGCTTCCCCCTGAGGAGCATATCCCGGCCTCCAGCGCCAGCGCGGCGCAGCGGGCCGAATCCCCGCCCCGGTGGCTGAGCGCAATTTCCCCCCGGGCGACCGAGCCTATCGCCTCGCCCAGCCGCAGGCAAAATTCCGGGCCCAGGTCGGCGTACGGCTGCCCGGAGATGCCGCCCGCGCCGTCAAACGCCGCCGCCCGGCGCCCGTGCCCGCCGGTGACGCTGCCGTCCACCCGGGTGTCGGCCTCTATCTCCTTGTTGGGCCAGACCCTGGCGTTCCCGGTCAGCTCCGCGTGACTTCCGACTATGACGGACTCACCCACCACCGCGCCCTCACGCAGCGCGGCGCCCTCGCGCAGCACGCTCCCCCGTCCGGCGAACGCGCCCTCGCAGCGCGCGAGCGTATCCACATGCACCCCGTCCAGCACGCTGTAGGCCACGGACGCCCCGGCGCGGACGCGGCTGCCCGCGCCGATCACGGCGTACGGCCCTATGCGGCAGCCGGCGTCAAGCAGGGCGCCCCTGCCCACATAGCACGGCTGCTCGGCGTACACCCCGTCGGGTATCTCCGCCTGCGCGGGCAGCGCTATGTCTATCTTGCCGTCCAGCGCGTCGCAGCAGCAGTTCATGTAGGCGAGCACATCCCCTATGTCGCACCAGTAGCCCTCGGCGGTCACCCCGTACAGGGGCAGGCCCTCGCTGAGCATCCTAGGGAACAGATCCCTGGCGAAGTCGTAAAAAACCCCGTCCGGGATCATGTCCAGCGCCTCGGGGGAGAGGATGTATATGCCGGTGTTGACCGTGTCGGTGAAAACCTGGCCCCAGCTCGGCTTCTCTATAAAGCGGGCCACGCGCCCGTCCGGGTTTGTCATGACTAGGCCGTATTCCAGAAGCTGCTCCCGCCTGGTCAGCACGATGGTGGCCAGCGCGTTTTTGCTCCTGTGGAACTGAGCGCAGGCTGTGAGGTCGATGTCGGTCACGGCGTCGCCGCTTATGACAAGCAGGGGCTCGTTTCCCGCGAAGTAGCGGCAGGCCCTGACCCCGCCCGCCGTGCCCAGCGGGTTGGATTCGACGCGGTAGCTCATCCGCACACCCCAGTGCGAGCCGTCCCCGAAGTAGTCCGTTATTTTGTGAGGCAGGGTCTGAAGGGTGGCCGTGATGTCGGTAACCCCGTGCTTCTTCAGGAGCTCCACCGTATATTCCATGACGGGCTTGTCCAGAAGGCGCACCATGGGCTTCGGGGTTTCCGCGCTGATCGGACGGAGGCGGGATCCCTCGCCCCCGGCCAATACGACTGCTTTCATTGCATACTCTCCTCAATTTGGCGTTTGAGGATAGTATGTCCTTGGCGGCGGGGAAATAAACGGAGGGAAAATGTGTCATTGAGCCGCGTAAACATTCCCCTCCATTGCAGGGGTGCCGCGCGGACGCGCGGCGGGGTGGTCGCATCCCCGCAGGGGACGCCGCCCCCCGCGTCCACGATATTTTTGTTATTGTGCGGCGGTGCGGGGAATGATATACTGGTATGCAGGGTGCGACGCGCCCTGTACAAAGCCTGTGAAACGGGGTGATGTCCATGGTTCTGCTCGCGGTCGGCGATGTCTGCGGGGAGCCCGGAATGCGCTTCTTCGAGGAAAATATACGCCCGCTCAAGCGCACGTATGGGGTGGACGCTTGCGTCGTGAACGGGGAGAACACCGACATCACGGGGATATTGCCGCTCCACGCCGAGCGCCTGTACGCAGCGGGCGCGGACGTGGTCACCCTGGGCAACCACGCCTTTCGCAAGCACCATATCAACAGGGCGCTGGACGAGGCCCCGTGGCTGCTGCGGCCGCACAACTATCCCGGCGGGCTGCCCGGCAAAGGCTTTTTTGTCCACACCCTGAGCTCCGGCAGGCGGCTGGGCGTTATAAACCTGATCGGGCGCTGCTCCTGCGAGTGGAACTGCGACAGCCCGTTCAGGACGCTGGACGCGCTGCTGGACGCCGGAAACTGCGATTTTTACGCGGCGGACTTCCACGCCGAGGCCACAAGCGAGAAGACCGCGATGGCCTACTACGCCGACGGCAGGCTGTCCGCCCTGTTCGGCACTCACACCCACGTCCAGACCTCGGACGAGCGCATATTCCCCAAGGGCCTGGGCTATATCACCGACCTGGGGATGACCGGGCCGGCGGATTCGGTGCTGGGCATCAAGCCGGAGCAGAGCCTTTCGCTGTTCCTGGGCGGTCCGAGGTCACGCTACGAGTCCCCGTCCGGCCCGTGCAAGCTGGAGGGCGCCCTGATGGATATCGACGAGGAGACCGGCAGATGCGTGCGCATCGAGAGAATCAGGGTGACGTAAGGGCCACCCCGCCATCCGGCAGGTTGTTGGGGCGGACGCGCGATGCGCGCCCCTGCGGGCCGCATTCCATACAAACAACAGGAGGAGCACATATGATAGCGATAGCGTGCGACCACGCCGCCCTGGGGTTCAAGGCGGCGCTCATTGAGCACATGCGCGGCAGGGGCCTTGAGGTCAGGGACTACGGAACCCACACCCCCGATTCCGTCGACTATCCCGCCTACGCGGAGAAGGTCGCGCTGGCGGTTCAGTCCGGCGAGGCCGAAAAAGCGGTGCTGGTCTGCGGCACCGGGATAGGCATGTCGATCGCCGCGGGCAAGGTGCGCGGGACTCGCTGCGCCTGCTGCTCGGACGTGTATTCCGCCGTGCTGTCCCGGCAGCACAACGACGCGAACATACTGTGCATGGGCGCGAGGGTGCTGGGCGAGGGCGCCGCGATAATGATACTGGACGCCTGGCTGGACACGGAGTTCGAGGGCGGCAGGCATGCCCGGCGCGTGTCCATGTACGCGGAGATTGAGGGTCGGCAGTAAGCGGAAACAATACATAATATGGCGGTGGGCGATGACATTCCGGGAGTATGTGGACATAGCGAGCAAGATATTCGGCATGCTGGCCGGGCTGTTTGCGATCGGCTCAGTCATCATAGCCTTCAAAAACTATAATCACAACAGGAAGCGGGCCGCGAAGGACAAAGCGTGCGAGCTGGCGCGCTTTTTTGAGACCGAGATTTTGGAGACCGCCAGCTTTGTCCTTCAGGCGCTGATGCTGCCCGCGAAGGAGCGGTTGATCAAGGCTTTCCCTTCGGACAAGATCAAGAGCTTCGACCACGACGAAATGTCAGGGCTCCTGAAACAGGCCGGCATAAAGCCGGAGGACGCCCAAAGCATTTTCAGCAAAGTGGACGACGCGGACGGAAACATTATATTCAGCTATCTGTTTAAAAAGGCGAATACCGAGATAGAACGGGAGCGGGTGCTCCTGCATATAAAGAAGCCCCTCTCTCCCCCCGTCCCGCCGGACGGAGCCCCGCCCAAAATAGTATTGAACGGGGAGACTCTGGCGGATGAGCTGCGAAGCGCTATAACCGCCCTTCTGAACAAGCTTGAGTGGTTCGCCATGTATTTTTATCTGAATGTGGCGGACGAGGACGCCGTTTACCAGTCCCTCCACCAGAACTATCTGGCCGTTGTAAATGTGCTGTATTACAGGATCGCGTCGGTCAACAAAGACAACGGCGACAAGTACTATACAAACATCATTGAGCTTTACAACCTCTGGTCCGACAGGCTCCGCGCGAGGAACGAGAAGCAGGCGAAAGCGCTGAAGAAAGCAAAGCTCCCCCCGCACAAGCCCAAAAAACTGAAATAACCGGCCGACCCAAAAGGGCGACCGGTCACTGCTGTCTTTTATTTATTCGCTTTCCTCATCGGAAGCTTTATGCTCCTCGGCTATCGCCCTGGCCATGTCTTCATAAGGATTTACCAGATTGAGAATTTCATGCCACATGACATCGCCTCCAGTCCTCGCTCTACCACAGCATATGCGCAGACAGCCTGTCAGATGCCCGGAGAGCGTGATCATTTGTAAACGTACAGTCCCTTGGACAAGCTTAGTATAGCACAATTCCGCTTAAAATCAACAACAATTTGTTACTGTTCTGCAAATTTTGCGTGAAGGCGCTTACTTCCTGAGCTGCTCCAGCGCGCTTTTCAGCTTTTCCGGCAGCGGCAGGCCGAGCCGGGCGTAGTTTTCCAGAACCGACAGCCCCTCGTTCGCGAGATAAAAGCATATGACCGCGCCGCGCAGGGCCTGAGTCCCTCCCAGCACCCTTGTGTCCAGGATGTTCGCAAAGCCCGCCAGCGCGAAGATCATAACCTTTTTAACAAGCCCCCAGAAGCCCACCTCGGATGAGAGCTTTTTCTCGTGAAGCGCCGCCAGCACTCCGGTCAGATAGTCTATCGCCACCGCGGCCAGCAGGGCGGTCACAAGCCCGTCAAACCCGCCCAAAAAGCCCCCCAGCAGAGCCCCGAGCGCGGCGCAGGCCGCGCATATTTTATTTTCCATGGATACCTCTCCTTTACGCTAGATGTAACGTACCCCCCCATTCCCCTCCCTGGAGGGGGACAGGGGTGGTAGCCTCCCTCTCCGAGGGAGGTGTCGCGCAACGCGCGACGGAGGGAGACGCAGCGCCGGGGCTCCGCTCTTCTTTTTGTCAAGCTCCCGCCCCAGCTTGCGCTTCGGCTTTGCCTTCGTCCGCTTTGCGGACTGCGGCAAACGCCTGCGCGCAGTTCGCAAATAAGCTTCGTCGTGCGCTTCGCTGCTCCTTGCTTATTTGCTCACACGCCGGGGCTCCGCTCTTCTTTTTGTCAAAACCCGCTCACGCTATACGTCCCCGCGGCTTTTCTGTCCTCTTTCCAGCGGGCGCGGGCCTCGCGCGTGTCGATATGCGCGAACGCCTGCCCCACATAAAGCCCTATGCCGCCGCCCCCGGGCGTCAGCGTCTCGGCAAAGGCCGCGACCCTCGCGGGGTCGACGCCGTCCACCTGTATGTCCGCCGCCATGCCGCACATGTGCAGGCTGCCCGGCGCTCCGCCTATTTTCGCGTTGTAATCCGGCGAGCGGTAGCCGCTCGTAATCCTCACCGGCCTTGCGAAGTGATCCCGTATCTTTTGCAGCAGCCGTATAAGCTCCCTGTCCATCGGCATGAAGCTCCCGTCTCTGCACACAAACTCCCGTACGGAGAAATTGGCTGAGTATCTCGCGTTTTCATCAATAGAAAATCCCATGCCGCCCTCACACGCTCAGCGCGAACGCCGCGAACATCCGGCCCATTTTCTCGTGCCCCGCCTCGTTTGGATGCACCCCGTCCGGGATCAGCGCCGTCTTCTGCGCGGCGACCGCCGGGCAGATGCCCAGCGTTGAGTATGTGTCCAGGAACGGCACCGAGTATTTGGCGCAGACCCGGCGCAGCGTCTCCACATAGTCCGGCAGCAGGGCGGAGTTGGGAACCGTGGCCTGACCCGGCGCGAAAACGAGAACCCTTCCCGCCGGATATTTCCCCACAAGCCCCTTTACAAGCGTCTCGGCGGCCCCGGCGAACGTGAAGTCGTCCCCGCCCCCGAGCTCCCCGAGCGGCACCCCGCTCCAGCAGTCGTTGACCCCGCCCAGCACGCAGACCATATCCGCGTTCGCCATGGACGAATAGCGCTCTACCATGCTGTTTGTCTTTCCGGCCCGCCTTGCTATCGTGCTGCCGTCCGAGCCGTAGTTGCGTATGACCCCCGCGCCCAGCAGCTCCGCCATCCATTTTGTGTAGGGCTTTGTCAGCGCGAGCGCCTCGGTTATGCTGTCCCCCAGAAAGTTGATCGAGCGGCCGGCGTATCGGCCCGCAAGCCCTTCGGACGCCTCGGCCCTCTCCTCGAGCCTGTCTATCCGCTCCGAGCCGTCCATCGAAACCCACTCTCCGTCCCAGAAGGCCCGGGTTCTGCCGTACGGCCTGCCGGCCGCCCTTATGACATAAGCCCCGTCCGCGAGCTCCACCGCAGTCTCCGCCGGGAGGTTTACCGCGAACGCGATGCCCTCGGACGAGGACGCGAAGGAATATGTAAGCGCACCGGTGCTGTTGTATATCATGACTCCGTTCGAGTCGCTGTTCGGATCCCGCAGATACCAGGCGCACGGATTGCCGAACACCGGGAGCTTGCCCGCGCCGACAAAGTCGGCCACAAGCCCCTTGGTGCAGTATTTGATCAGCCTCGCGGCCGTCGTGTAGCCCCACGCGGTCAGCTCGGCGCGGGAGACCAGCCACACCCTGTCCGTCATCGTGTCGGTCACCGAGCCGTCAGTGGACGAGGTCGCGGCCTTTATCTCGGTTGGCATCAGCAGGCCGCGGAAATCCTCCGGGAAATAGCTCAGGAAGCCCGCCTCGTCTGCGTAGGGGCAACGCCCGTTGTACATGTTGGCGAGTATTGGCGGCGCGTCCATGGAATGCTGGGGGGAATACCACTGCCCCTGCCCGGCCTCGCTGTTGAGCCACTGGCGCAGATTGGAGTGCATGTAGCGGTTGTTGCCGTTTGTCGTCCGAAGTCCGGTGTTCTGCGGCTCGGCGGCGTCGAACGCCCGGGACACGACCGGGCTCTTGACAAGCAGTGTCACCGACCCGGACGGATAGCCGGCATAGCTTTTGGCGGCCACCTCGAACACAATCGGCTCGCCGAGATAGCTGAAATCAGTCCTCACCTGAATTCCGAGCGCCAGGGAGCCCAGCGTCAGGTCCCCGGCGGAGCCCCGCTTGATCTGCCCCCAGAGCGTCCCCTCCTCCGGGCTCTCCGGCTCCGACTCGGAGACCGTGACATTGCGCGCCGCCCCGCCCGTCACCGTCACGCTCCCGACCCTGTCCCCGGCGGAGTTAAAAAAGCTGAGCGTATCGCCCTCGTATTTGACCGAGACAAACGCCCCGGCGATCAGCTCGTCCACCGGTCTGGGCCACGGGGCGCTCGGCGCCTGCCCCGAGGGCATGGACGGGCGCAGCGTGAACTCGAGCTGATCCGAGTGGGTCAGCGCTCCGTCATGCCGGAAGGCGATCTGCATTGTGAGCCGCGTGTCCCCGGTCAGTCCGTCCGGCACCGGGAACACCCTGCCCAGACCGATGTCCAGCGGCTCGTACACGCTTTTGGAGTCCCTGAAAAACAAAACAAGCGCGTCCCCCTCCCAGCCCCTGGGCGCCTCGAAGACGAGCTTTTTTGCGAAATTGTCGTACTGGCTGCCCAGGCTTTTGCTCTCCGCCGAGATAGTCAGGTCGCGTTTGTCGCTGTCGTCGATTTTTATTGTGATGCTGTCTGTTACCGGCATGTTGATTACTCCTTTGTGTGTAATGTGTGAAAGCCCAATTCCCCTCTCTGGAGGGGTGGTCGTCCCCGCCTACACGACCTTCCAGCCGTATACCCCGGGCTCCCAGGTGTTGTTGTCCGCCGTGGATTCCCACAGCAGCCCCAGATGGGTCACCGTGTCGCCCCTCATATACGCGTCGTGCGCCCCCTGGGGCTGGCGCCACGGCTCGGCCTCGCCCCGTACGGCCTTCCACAGCGCGGGAGCCGCCTCCGGCGTCCAGTCCGCCTGCGTCATATGGGACACGAGCGCGTCGTAGCCCCTGCCGCCGTACACGGCCCTCCTGCCGGACACCGCCAGCAGGCCGGGGGCCCAGTCCCCGCCTTCGGGGATCTCAGGCACCGGCGCGGAGCCAATCGCCAGCAGCCTGGCCGCCGCTACGTCCTCCTGCGACATATCCAGCTGCGCCCCCAGCTCCAGCGCCTTGACAAGCGCCAGCGCGTCCAGCCGCCCGCGCAGCAGCTCCGCCCGCTCAAGCCTGGTCATTCGAAACCCCTCCCCCCAGCAGCGCGTCCAGCGCCCGCGTCAGCTCGTCCACCCTGAGCCTGAGAGCCTCCAGCTCATCCTGCCCGGGCGGCTCCGGCTCCAGAGGCGGCAGCCACTCGCCGTCTATGAGCCGCCAGCCGGTCGTTATCCCGGTGGGGAGCTTTATAACCGCCGCGAGGAAATCCGGGTGATACAGCCCCGCCTCCGGCATCCTCTGAAAAAGCTGCCCGACCGTCCCGTCGGGCGTTATGTATCCGTACATTTCGCGTCCTCTCTTTCGTTTATGGAATAGCGGGGCCCCCGCCGTTTGGCGGGGGCCCCGTAATGATCCGCGTATCAGCCGCGCTTCTTGTCGTCCCCGGCCTGATCCCGGGAGCCGGACTGCTTTTTCGCGTTGCGCCCCTCTCCGTCCAGGGCGCTGCCGGCGTGGGTGGGGCCGCCCTGGGCCTTTTTCTCCCTGACCGGCTTGGGATCGATCTGACTGTCCTTTGGCATGATATCACCTCACGCTTATTATGCGCGGATCGCCTCGCAAGAATACGCCGGGGTGGTCGCCTCCCTCTCCCCCTGACGCCTTCGGGCGACATCCCCCTCCATGAGGGGGACAGAGGCGCGATGGGGAAAGGCGGCGACAGGGGCGATTCCCAATCGCCCTCTTTCGCAAAGAGGGTGCCCCCGCAGGGGGCGGGTGTTTCCCCATTCCCCTCCCTGGAGGGGTGGCGTCGCAACGCCGGGGTGGCCGCGCCCTGTCAAGCTCCCGCCCGGCTCCGCTCTTCTACCTCGCCACAATCACGCAGCCGCAGGTGCCTCTGTCGTTGTACGCCGCGCCGCAGCCGAAGCCCGACGACCACGCGCCGCCGTAGGTGGACATCCAGCTCGCGCCGCTGACATAGGCAAAATTTCCGGACGGCCCCCCGGAGCCGCCGCCCGCGATATTGAGCTCGCCGCCGATCCCGCCTCCGCCGCTTCCGCCGCCGGACGCGGACACAAACGCCCCGAAGCTGGACGCGCCCCCGCTCCCGTTGCCCTGGTAGCCTCCCGCCCCGACCGTCACCGTGACCTGCTGCCCCCTGAGGAGCCGCACCAGCTTTTTGGCGTAGCCGCCGCCATAGCCGCCGTACTGCCCCCAGCCGCCGCCCCCGACGACCTCGATTATGTAAGCCCCGGTTCCGGGCGCCGTATAAGTGTACGTCCCCGCCTCGGTGTACGCCCTGAACTCCCTTGAAACCCTGCTCGCCTCGTACTGCCCCATGTAGGACGGCGAGCCCTCCACCATCGCCCGCTGGGCTGCGCTGAGGCTGTCCGGAAACAGCGCGTAGTCCCAAACGAGCGCGGGCACATCCGCCGGGGGCTGGTACGCGGGCTGCCCGGTAAACGCCGCGAAGCCGCACAGCCCGTAGTCCGCGCGGGTGTCGGTCACCGTGACTGCGGGGCCGGATGCCGCCTCGACATGGGCGATCACCAGGTCGTAGACGTTGCCCCCGCGCTCCGGGGCGGGGAAGGCGTCCGTCCCGGCCAGCACGATGGGGTATATCCTGCGGCGCTCCGAGCTCAAATCCAGCCTGAGCGCGACGCTGTGCTTTCCGAAGCCGGGCAGCGCCAGCGCCTCGGGCTCGTCGCCGATACCCATATAGCCGTTTATATAGACCCTGCCCGGTGCGATCGTCACGCTCAGCCCCTCCCCGGGCGAGACACTCAGTGCGTCCGGACTGGAGCCGAACACCCCCGAGCCAATAAACGCTCCGAAATAGCCCGCGAACTGCGCCGCGTCGTACTCGCGCGGGTCGGCCTCCGTGCTGTTGAAAAACATTGAACGCATTATAAAACCTCCCGTATAAGATTGTGCCAATTCTATCCTCTTTTGTAGAGGCGATTCCCAATCGCCCTCTTTCGCAAAGAGGGTGCCCCCCGCAGGGGGCGGGTGTTTCCCCTTTCCCCTCCCTGGAGGGGTGGCGGCCCGTGGCCGCCGGGGTGGCCGCCTCCCCAATTGCTCCCCCTGTCGCCTTCGGGCGACATCCCCCTCCAGGAGGGGGACCGATGCGCGATGGGGAAAGGCGGCGACAGTGGCGATTCCCAATCGCCCTCTTTCGCAAAGAGGGTGCCCCCCGCAGGGGGCGGGTGTTTCCCCCCTACACCGCAAACACAAGCCTCTCGCTTTCCCCGTCCGGGCCGCTCTCCTCGGTGATCTCGGTTATCCGCGCGTCCAGAGCCCGCCCGCCCCCGGGCAGCACAGTCACCCGGTCGCCGAGCTCGTACTCAAAGCCCCCCGGTCTTTTTACGACCTCGGCGGCCAGGGACACCCGGCCCCCCCGCGCCGCGAGCTTTGCCAGCCCTGTCGCGGGGAGCTGCTCAGTCTCGGCACCGGCGCAGCTCAAAAACGTCTCGCGGCGCTTGTAGCCGCTGCCGCCGCCCACTCTCGCTATCACCCGGTACTCGGCCTGTCCCCTGCCCCCCGCGTAGCCCATGGTCGCCATAGTCCGGCAGTCCTCGATATAGCTTGCCCCGCACAGGTTTCCTCGCTCCGCGCCGAAAACCACCCGCGGGTTCGCGTCCTGCCCGGCGGTCATATCCCGACCCTCGATTACGTCAAACACAAGCCCCCGGCTCTCCGGCTCGAAGCTGACGCGGTAGCCCATCCCGGTGTACGCGAACATCCCCTCCAGCACGCTTGACACCGGCTCAAACCGGGCCTGCCTGGGCAATACAGGCCCCCGGCCCAAATCGGGCGCGACCGAGAGGCCCGGAAACAGCCTGTCCGGATCGTCCGGACTCACGCAGTTGCGCGTCACGTAGTGCTTCATGACCGTCTCGGCCGGGCCCTCAACGCTGTCCCAGCCCTGGTGGTACTGCGCCGTCACCTGCTCCGGGACGCACAGCCGCCGCGCCAGCAGCCCCTCCGGCGTCCGGCCCGAGACCCGCAGCCTCTCGCCCTCCGGCCCGTACGACCGCTCCGCACGCTCGATAAAGCCGCATTTGCGCCCGTCGCCGTCCAGCATGATGAGGCTGTCCCTGACAAGGGTATGCGCGTAGGGCGCGTCCGGGCTTATAATAAGCTCGAACTCCCCCGGGCGGAACAGCCTGCGCGTTATGCTCACCCTCTCCGCCGCCGCGATAAAGCCCGCCCTGTTGAAAAGCTCGTCGTAAACAATCACCTGCATTATTTTAATCTCCCGTTAAGCTGTCCACGTTCTTTTGCGGAGGGACAACATCCCCCGTCCCCCCGTTATTTAACTGTCAATTGTCAATTGTCAATTGTCAACTGTCAACTGCCTACACTCCCGCCCAGCGCCTGCGGAACCTTATCACAAGCCGGTTGTCGGCGGCGTCGCTGCCGGTCGAGTAGCGCAGGACGTTGACGCCCGGGACAAGGGTCAGCATAGACGAGTCCAGGCTCAGCCAGTTTGTGGCGTCCTCGGCGTCCCCGTCCGGGGAGAGTATGGCGACCCCCATAGAGCGCGGGTCTGTGTCGATGCTCAGGGTATCGCCCTCCCCAAGCGAGCGCCCGACCGCGATCCTCCGCCCGGTCGTCTCGTTGATTATCGCGGGGTTGGCCGCCGGCCCGGAAAAGCTTATCTTAACCGGCGTCTCGGCGTGGCCCGAGTTGTTTATGGATCTCTCCGGCCAAACCCGCGAAAACCCTGCCGGCAGCCGCAGCGGAAAGCGCAGCCCGCCCGCGCCGTGCCCCAGCTCGAGCGCCGTCTCCTCCGCGTCCTCCCACCAGGGCGACGGGCAGACAAACGACGCAGTGAACGGCAGACTGTCCCCGCGCCTGACCCCCCATTCGGGCAGGCCGGAGGGCTTCGCCGCGATCCTGCGGGACGCGTGGTCGTTCGTGTACAGTATGTACCCGCCCAGCTCGGGATTGAGCGCCCCGGCCAGCTCCTCCCGCAGCCGGTAGAGCTCCGCCCGGCCCCCGTCCGCAATCAGCTCGCCCCGGACGGATATTGTCCTCGGCAGCAGCCTCGCCCCCCTGTCCAGCGCTCCGTGCAGCCCTGCGGCGGGGCTGAGCCGCGCCTCGGCCTTGAGCTCGCCCGCCCCGTCGATGTGGCCCTGTATAAAGGGCCGGTTCATCCCGAAGGTGACCGTCTCCCCCCGGGCGCTTGTGTATGTGATTGTCTGCAAGCCATCACCCCGCTTTTTTTATTTGTTGGGCGCCCCCCCATTCCCCTCCCTGGAGGGGTGGCCCCGCAGGGCCGGGGTGGTCGCGCCCAATTACTCCCCCTGTCGCCTTCGGGCGACATCCCCCTCACGGAGGGGGGCAGGGAGTGTTTGCCTCCCTCCCCGAGGGAGGTGTCGCGCCATGCGCGACGGAGGGAGCGGTCGCGCGAACACAATCCCTGCCCCCGCGCCCCGCCCTCTTTCGCAAAGAGGGTGCCGTCCGCAGGCGGCGGGTGTTTCCATTCCCCTCCCCGCCGGGGTGGTCGCGCCCAATTACTCCCCCTGTCGCCTTCGGGCGACATCCCCCTCATGGAGGGGGACAGGGGATGTTTGCCTCCCTCTCCGAGGGTGGTGTCGCGCCATGCGCGACGGAGGGAGAACCCCGCCGGGGTGGTCGCCCCTACTCCACCAACACAGCCGCCCCGTCCCTCTTCCTCGCGCCCGCCCGGAACACAAGCCTGTAATCCAACCGCACCGCGCCGCCGGGATTTTTTCCGAACGCGGCCTCGACGCTTACAAGCCTCACCGCCAGATACCTGTATGAACGATATGTCCCGGCGTTAGTCAGGCACTCGTACCCGAGAGCGAGCTCCCGCGTTTCCCCGCGCAGCGCCGCCTCGACATCGGGCGCGAGCCCCCCAAGCGTGAGCGTCAGCTCGTCATATATATACTCAAGGCTTCTTTCAGCCGCCTCGTCGTCGATAATCAGCTCCCGCTCGGCCCGTTTCGGCCTTATCGCAAGGCTCACCGCGCCCGGCAGCGGGATTTCCGCGCCCAGCTCGTATGCGCCTTTGTCGTTTCTCGCGACCGGCCAGAGCCGCGCCGCCCGCAGGCCCTTCAGCGCCGCGTCCGCTCCCATATACCATACCTCCATATTTTGGGCGGATATAGAATCCGCCTCTACAAATCCCCGCGCGTCCCGACCGCGCACTCAAAGCCGTACACAAGCCGCCCGAAGCCGTCCTCCTTGAGCTTGCGCGGGCCCCGCGACGGCCTTATCACGGCCCATGCCGCCCCGTCAACCGGAACCGGCTCCTCGTCATACCCGCTGTCCAGCGCCGCCATCATCGCCTCGGCCCGGCCCAGCGCCTCCCCCGGCTCCAGTCCCCGGACATGTGCCTCCAGCGTCAGCCCGCGCGAGCCGTCCCCGTTCGGGCATGGACTTGAGTCCCTGATGTAAAGCGCGGCGCAGCAATCCGGCGCGTCCGGCAGGAAGTCCAGGAATATCTCCCCAAACCCTCCGCCCAAATATGTCTTTAACCCTCTCAAAATGTTCTGCATATAATCCTCCCTTAGTCCCCCCACATTCCCCTCCCTGGAGGGGTGGCCCCGCAGGGCCGGGGTGGTCGTCCCCAAATACTCCCCCTGTCGCCTTCGGGCGACATCCCCCTCATCGAGGGGGACAGGGGATGTTTGCCTCCCTTCCCGAGGGAGGTGTCGCGCCATGCGCGACGGAGGGAGCGGTTGGGCGAATACAAGTCCTGCCCCCGCGCCCCGCCCTCTTTCGCAAAGAGGGTGCCGTCCGCAGACGGCGGGTGTTTCCATTCCCCTCCCTGGAGGGGTGGCGTCGCAACGCCGGGGTGGTCGCCTCCCTCTCCGAGGGAGGTGGTCGCGCCTACCTCGTCGTACCCTTCACGCTCGCCGAGCGCTGCCAGTACAGCCTGCACTCCCGGTGCAGCTCCCCGCCGTCCAGCGCAAGCACGAGCTGCACCGCCGGCACCGGCCACTCGCGCCCCCTCAGCTCAACAATATCCCCAGGCTCGACCGGGGACTCCGTCAAGAACACGGTCTCGCTCAGCAGCTCCTCGCCTTGAGCGTCGCGGACAAGCCGCCCGCCCAGCGTGAGCTTTATCCAGATCGTCTCCGGCTTTCCCGGGGGCGCGGGCTCGTATATTGGAACCCCCTCGTCCGAGGGCCCAACCCGCCTCCGCCAGCCTGCCCTTGTCCCGCAGTACGCGTCAATCAAGCCCGCTCACCCCCGCGAAAAACCCGCTCAGCAGTATCCACGCCTCGCGGGACACCGGCCCCGACCTCCCGCCGTTTTTATAGCCCTCGCGCAGGCTCCCGGCGGAAAAGCTCTCCACCCCCTGCGCCCTCAGCGCGGCCCTGCTTGCCGCCTCCGCGCCGCATACCGCGAGCGAGCAGGCCTCAAACGCCTGCGCCAGAGGCACGTTAAACGGGATCTCTGGATTCCCGGTTCTGGGAAACGCCAGCTCCTGCCGTTCGTCCAGCCTCCTCCCCGCGTATTTAAAGCCCTCGACCGAGACAAGCGCCGCCCTCAGCAGCGCCGCCCTGTCTGCCTCCCCCAGCGCCTCCCATCTCTCGCGCCGCCTCTCTCCGCAGGGGATGTGAGCCTGTATCAGCTCGGTCGCCCCCCGCTCCGTCAGATATCCGAATATTTCCTGGGACATATGTGCCTCCCTTCGCCGTTGTATCCGTGTGTTATCCCTCATTCCCCTCCCTGGAGGGGTGGCCCCGCAGGGCCGGGGTAGTCGTCCTCTCCGCCGCTTCGCGCCACCTCTCCCAAAGGGAGAGGTCGAGTCCTCCTTGGCTCCCCCTTTGGGGGAGCTGGCCTCGCAAGGCCTGAGAGGGTGTTTCCCATTCCCCCTCCCTGGAGGGGGAATGGGGATGTTTGCCTCCCTCCCCGAGGGAGGTGTCGCGCAACGCGCGACAGAGGGAGCGGTCGGGCAAACACAAGCCCTGCCCCCGCGCCCCGCCCTCTTTCGCAAAGAGGGTGCCGTCCGCAGACGGCGGGTGTTTCCCATTCCCCCTCATGGAGGGGGACAGGGGATGTTTGCCTCCCTCCCCGAGGGAGGTGTCGCGCAACGCGCGACGGAGGGAGCGGTTGGGCGAATACAAGCCCTGCCCCCGCGCCCCGCCCTCTTTCGCAAAGAGGGTGCCGCCCTCAGGCGGCGGGTGTTTCCCCCCCATCAAGCTCCCGCCCCCGCTTGCGCTCCGCTCTTCTAAGAATTCTTCCTCACATATATCGCGCCCTTTTTGTTGGTCAGCACAAACGCGTCGTACAGCACTCGCCCCTCGACCAGGGCCCCGTTGATGCCGGGCGGGTTGTCGTGGACCTTGTACTCGGCCAGCTTCTGAGCGCCGACAGTCGCGCCCGGATGTGTCACCAGCAGCTCCACCTTGTCCGGCAGATAGCTTGTCGGGGCCTGCACCAGACGTATCCCGTCCACCATTCCCACCTGGCCCCTGACCAGCAGCTCCTGGCCGATCTCCCCGACCTTGACAAACGCCGGGTCGAGCTTTATCGCCTTGAAGAACGCCGGGCTGATGAACGCGATCCTGCCCTCGACCGGGCATTTCTGGTCTGTCAGATAGACCGAAGCGTCCAGCAGCGCTGTATAGGCGTTGCTTGCGCTCACCGCCCCGACCGAGCTCCCGCCCGCGTTTGCCGCCATGACGGACAGCCTGTAGACATCGATCTCGGGTATTACCACCTCGTCGAGCTGGCGCTGGAGGGCGCTGCCGGCGTTCATCGCGCCCATCGTGTCGCCCGCGCTGCGCTTGTCGATCGTAAACGTGAAGCTCCTGTCGCGCGTAAGCGTCAGCTCCTGCGCCGTGTTCTGGAGCTCGCCCGGAGCGCCGTAGCGGCTCGAGCCTGTCAGCGAGTAATTGTTCATCGCCGCGGTCGGGATGTTGTAGACCTTGACCGTGCGCACCCCCGCGAACTCGTAGTCGCTGTTGACCGCGCAGGCGGTCAGGCAGCCCAGCGTGAATTTCTTGTCGATCTCCGCCGCGTATTTAACCGCGTATTCAATAGCCATGTGTATCTCTCTCCTTTGTAATGTTTTTGTAATTAACGCCGACAGGGAACATTCTCATTCCCCTCCCTGGAGGGGTGGCGGCCCAAGGCCGCCGGGGTGGTCGCCCCCAGTGCGCGGCGCGTCAGGGCCGCCGCGCCCTACAAACTCCCATTCCCCTCCCTGGAGGGGTGGCGTCGCAACGCCGGGGTGGTTGCCTCCCTCCCCGAGGGAGGTGTCGCGCAACGCGCGACGGAGGGAGCGGTCGCGCGAAAACAATCCCTGCCCCCGCGCCCCGCCCTCTTTCGCAAAGAGGGTGCCGCCCTCAGGCGGCGGGTGTTTCCATTCCCCTCCCTGGAGGGGTGGCGTCGCAACGCCGGGGTGGTCGCCTCCCTCCCCGAGGGAGGTGTCGCGCCTCCCGCGACGGAGGGAGCGGTCGCGCGAACACAATCCCTGCCCCCACGCCCCGCCCTCTTTCGCAAAGAGGGTGCCGTCCGCAGACGGCGGGTGTTTCCATTCCCCTCCCCGCCGGGGTGGTCGTCCCCAATTACTCCCCCTGTCGCCTTCGGGCGACATCCCCCTCACGGAGGGGGACAGTAGTTGTTTGCCTACCTCCGAAACCCCGTCAAAAACGCGTCCACCGGTTCCGCCGCGCCGGGCGGATTGGGCGCTCCGGGCAACGGCGCGTTCTTGAACTGCGGATACCTCGCCAGCACCCCGCCGATGCTCTCCCTCGTCGCCTTTCCGGTGGTTCCCGCCAGCGTCACAACATCTTTGGCGCAGTCCGGCCTAGCGCCCAGCTTGATCGCGTCCAGCTCCGCCCTCAGCGCCTCCATCTCTCCCGAATCCGGCGCCTGTCCCTGCTGCAAATCTTCCGCGCCCTCCTGCCCGTAAATCTCCTCGCTCACACTACTTCACCTCCTCCCGTCCAATAACCATCAATTTTCAACTGTCAACTGTCAACTATTTTTCTATACTCCTCCTCGGCCTCGGCCTCGGTCAGCCGCCCCGCCAGCCTGATGGATTTCAGATGGCTCATCGTGGGCCTCCCCCCGTTTTCCAGCATAAGGCGCTGTATCTCCTCGGACGCGTCGTCCGGCAGCCCGTCGTACCAGCATATCGACAGCTCGTCCGGCCCGATTTCCGTCCCCTCCAGAAGCAGCGCCGCGCGGATGACCTCGCGCAGCCCCCTGTCGATGTTCGCCGCGATCCGCCTTACCTTGCAAAGCGCCCCGGTCATCCTCAGCTTGAGGCCCCGGAACGTCGTAACCCCCGCCTGCCCGCCGGTGCCGAGCAGCGCCTCCCCCATCTCGGAGAGGACATAGAGCTGCTCGTGCAGCGCTGACAGAAGCTCAAACGCGCTGGACAGCTGCCCGTCCCAGGTTATGTAGCCCACCTCCGGCTCGCTGTTGTCCTCCCGGACGAAGTAGTTCCCGGCGCGAACAGTCCAGCCTCCGCTCCCGTCCTCCTGGAGCGCGCTGGACGGCCCCTGCATAGACGGCGCGGCGTGCATGTCCAGTATCCGGGATATGTTGCCGCTCACAACCATGATCTCGCTTATTATGCTGTCCACCGGCATATAGTCGTCGCAGCCGTACACCCCGTCCGAGGTGACAACCGCCTGAAGCGGCACGACCGCGAAGCCCGGAAGCCCGGTCGGGACAATCCTGTCCGGGGCCGTCTTTTTCTGGATCACCCCGCCGGACAGCCGGAAGCTCATCTCGGTGTAAAAGCCCCTCTCGTGCACCTGCACCCGCAGCGCCGCCGTGTAGCGGCTGTCCCCGTCCGCCTCCGTCCACGCGATCACATGCTTTTTCACCCTCTTGACATCCGCCGGGCTCACGACCGGGAACCAGGTCGCCGGCTGCCCGAGCGCAAGCTCAGCCCTGCCGTCCTCCCCGCGCCGAACGGTGATTATCGCGTCCCCGTACCGGCTTATGTCCAGCGCCGCCTGATATAAAAGCAGCGGAAACCCGCAGCGGCACAGCAGCCCCTCAAGCCCTTCGGCGGCCTCCGGCCTCGCGCAGGTTATCCGCGGCGGCTCTCCGGCCAGCAGGTCGGCGGTCTTGAGGCTTATCAGGCGCTGATAATTCGGGGCGGTCGCGAACGAGCAGTCCGCGCCGTTTTCCAGCGGGCTTCGGCGTATCCGCTCAAGCTGGGCGGCGTAGACGTCCGCGTGCTGTCCCTCGAAGAGCCTGCGGTTGCAGGCGTATCTCTCCAGCCGCTCCCGCTCGCCCGGCGGCGGCCAGCTCGCCCCTTCCGCGAGGAAGCTCAGGTCTGTCAGCAAAATGTAACCTCTCCTCTCTTTCGTATAGCAGGGGCGATTCCCAATCGCCCGCCCGCAAAAATACGCCGGGGTGGTCGTACCCCTACGCTCCCATTCCCCTCCCTGGAGGGGTGGCCCCGCAACGCCGGGGTGGTCGCCTCCCTCTCCGAGGGAGGTGTCGCGCAACGCGCGACGGAGGGAGCGGCGCGTCAGGGATACACCCCCATTCCCCTCCCCGTAGGGCGCGCCGCCCCGGCGCGCCGCCGTCCCCCATTTCCCCCGCCCTCTTTCGCAAAGAGGGTGCCGCCCGCGGGCGGCGGGTGTTTCCCCATTCCCCTCCCTGGAGGGGTGGCGTCGCAACGCCGGGGTGGTCGCCCCCCCGTCTTCTCTTCCCAGCTTACAATTTAGCACCCCGCGCACATGTCCTTCAATGTCCTGTTTTTATCTCTCCGTACAGACAGAAAGAAAGTACGTATGTTCTTATAGTAGTTACAGTATATCGTGTGCAAAAGTGGAAAACCCCTCCGGCCGCCCTCGCCGCAGGGGTTATACCGTCCACAGGCTCTGTGGATAACCCGGGGAGTTTTCCACAGCCGTCCACAGCCCGCTCACATCCCTAACGCGCCGGTGTGGATAAGGTTATCCACATTTCCAAACGCCCCTGTGGAAAACCTTCAGCCGAACACCATCGGCGCGTAATCCCGCGCGAAAAAATACTGATTGCCCGCGTCGTGGTTGACGGACCAGCCCATAAGCCCGCGTATCGGATTCCCCTCGAACGCGAGGCGCTCCAGCGCCCATTCCACGTCGCCCGGGTTCTGCACATAGCCGTTAAACGCGGCGTCCGGGGTAGTGGGCAGCCCTATCGCGAGCCTGTCGGCGGGCACCGGTATGTAACCCTGCTCGCCGTGGATTATCGCGTCCGTCAGGGCATACAGGAACATGGCCTTGTTGGCCTCATCGTCCTGCGCCAGATACTCGCCGCCGTACCAGACCCCGTCCTCCCCCTGGTTGTAGTACTGTGGGAACACGATGTCGTAATACCCCTCCAGCCCGCGCAGATACGGGCCGTAGGACGCGTCCTCCCCCCGCATGTTCGGGAACTCCGGGGTCAGTGCTATGATGAAATTCCTGCCCGCCGCCCGGTAATAATCCTTTACTTCGCGCAGGGCCGCCGGTATCACCGAGGCGTTGTCCGCTGCGGATATAGAGCTGCCCTCCAGGTCTATCACCACCCCGTCCGCGCCGTACCGCTCCACCGCGTTGAGCAGCTCGCTTATAAGATACTCCTTGTCCTCGTCGTACAGCGCTATGTACGTGTCCGCGCCGCCCAGCGTCAGCAGCACGGTTCGCCCCGTCTCCTTGAGCTGGCTGACCGCCGGCGCGATATCCGACTCCGGCAGATAGAGCGGGCGCAGATTCGGGCTGCCGTCGTTCGCGGGGGAAAAAACGAGGCTTATCACGTTGTACTCCGCCGGGATATCCGAAAGGTCGTCCCCCTGCCGCCACTCGAACAAAAACCCGACAATTACGTTTCCGCCCCGGTTTTCTGCGGTATTTACCGGAAAATCCATCCGATTCCCCCTCTTTTCCGCCCAAAGGCATAAAAATATACCGGAGCGCTCGCGCCCCGGTATATTAATATTCGCGCTGAAGCGGTGTTATGCCCGCCGGGTTTCCCCCCATTCCCCTCCCCGTAGGGCGCGACGCCCCGGCGCGCCGCCGTCCCCCATTTCCCCCGCCCTCTTTCGCAAAGAGGGTGCCGCCCGCAGGCGGCGGGTGTTTCCCATTCCCCTCCCTGGAGGGGTGGCGGCCCGTGGCCGCCGGGGTGGTCGCCTTCCCTACACCCCAATCCCCCTTGTTAAAGGGGGAAACCGTCCGCAGACGGAGGGGGATTCCCCCCGTGATGTCCGGAGCGGTCGCAGCCGCCGCCCTTGTCGCAGCCGTCGCAGCCCGCGCACTGGCCGCGCCGCTTTTTTTTGATTATATTACGGATAATCAGCCCGACCGCGGCGAGCAGCGCCAGGGCAATGACGATTGTCCCCGCGTTTTCAAGAAAAAATTCCAATTAACCGCCGCCTTTCCTCAGGGAGGCCGAGCGCGGCTCGCGGAGCAGCAGGTACATGAACCCTGCGAGGACGAGCAGGGCCGCCGCCGTCCCGATACCGAAGCCGCCGCCGGTAAACAGCGCGCCGAACTGATAGACGAGCAAAGCCATCGCGTAGGCGAAGCCGCACTGGTACAGTATCGCGAACCAGAACCAGCCCGCGTTGTTCATCTCGCGCCGGATCGCGCCCATAGCCGCGAAGCAGGGTGCGCAGAGCAGGTTGAATACCAGGAAGGAATAGGCCGAGACTGCGGTGAAGCTCGCCGCGAGCTGGCCCCATATCTCCGTGCCGTCCTCGGCTACCTCGGCGAAGCCGAACAGCACCCCGAACGTGCCCACCACATTCTCCTTGGCGATCAGGCCGGTGATGGCCGCGACGGCGGACTGCCAGTTTCCCCAGCCCAGCGGCGCGAATATCCAGGCGAAGGCCGAGCCGATTTTAGCCAGTATGCTGTCGGACATGTCGACCATACCGAAGCCGCCGTCCGAGAAGCCGAAGCTGGACGTGAACCAGACGAAGATCGTCGCCAGCAGGATGATTGTTCCCGCCTTCTTGATAAATGACCAGCCGCGCTCCCACATGCTGCGCAGAATCGACTCGGCGGTCGGCCAGTGGTAGGCGGGCAGCTCCATTACGAAGGGGGATACGTCCCCGGCAAAGCGCTTTGTCTTTTTAAGTATAATCCCCGAGGTCACAATCGCGAACAGGCCGACGAAGTAGGCGCTGAAGCCGACCCAGCCCGCGTTTCCGAACAGCGCCCCGGCGATCAGGGCGATGATGGGCAGCTTCGCGCTGCACGGGATGAACGTGGTGGTGGTAATGGTCATCTTGCGGTCGCGGTCGCTCTCGATTGTGCGCGAGGCCATGATGCCCGGAACCCCGCAGCCGGTTCCGATCAGCATGGGTATAAAGCTCTTGCCGGACAGCCCGAAGCGGCGGAAAATCCTGTCCATGATGAACGCGACCCGCGCCATGTAGCCGCAGCCCTCCAAAAAGGCGAGGAATATAAACAGTATCAGCATCTGGGGCACAAAGCCCAGCACCGCGCCGACCCCGGCCAGGATGCCGTCCAGCAGCAGATTTTGCAGCCACCCGGCGCAGTTGACCGACTCGAGGAAATCCCCGAGAAGGACGGGGATACCGGGTATCCACACCCCGAAGTCCGCCGGGTTCGGCTCGCCCGCTCCGGCGTCGGCGGCCAGCTCCACCGATTCCTCATAGGCGGAGCTCCCGATTCCAAACAGGTGCCAGCCGTCCCCGAACACGCCGTCGTTGGCCCAGTCGGTCGCGATGCCGCCCACGGTGGAAATCGAGACGAAGTAGACAATGAACATGACGGCGGCGAAGATCGGCAGCGCGAGGAAGCGGTTTGTTACCACCCTGTCGATCTTGTCAGACGCGCTCAGACCGCCCTTTTTCCTGCCGGCCTTGCGGCAGCTCTTGATGATGGAGTCGATGTAAGTATAGCGCTCGGAGGTGATAATGCTCTCGCAGTCGTCGTCCAGTTCCTCCTCGCAGCGCTTTATGTCAGCCTCGATATGTTCCAGCCTTGCCGGGTCAAGCTTCAGCTTTTCCGCGATTTTCGCGTCCCTCTCGAACAGCTTTATCGCGAACCAGCGCTGCTGCTCCTCGGGCAGATTGTGCAGCACCGCCTCCTCGATGTGGGCGATCGCGTGCTCCACCCCTCCGCTGAAGCTGTGCATGGGGACCGTTTTCGTGTTGCCCGCCGCCTTGACCGCCGCCTGTGCCGCCTCGACAACGCCTGTCCCCTTGAGGGCGGATATCTCCACCACATCGCAGCCCAGCGCCTTGGAGAGATTTTGAATGTTAATTTTGTCGCCGCTCTTTTGCACGACGTCCATCATGTTGACCGCGGCAACGACCGGGATGCCCAGCTCGGTGAGCTGGGTCGTCAGGTAGAGGTTGCGCTCGAGGTTTGTGCCGTCGACGATGTTGAGTATGGCGTCCGGCCTCTCGTCGATCAGGTAGTTCCTCGTCACGACCTCCTCCAGCGAGTACGGGGACAGGGAGTAGATGCCGGGCAGATCCATTATCACGACGTCCCGGTTTCCCTTGAGCCTGCCCTCTTTTTTTTCAACCGTCACGCCCGGCCAGTTGCCTACAAACTGGTTGGAGCCGGTGAGGGCGTTGAACAGGGTGGTTTTCCCGCTGTTCGGGTTGCCCGCAAGCGCGATTTTAATCGCCATATCAGCCGTCCATTCCGCCGCCGAGCGGCATTAATTATTTTTGGAAGCCGTCCCATTCCCCTCCCTGGAGGGGTGGCGGCCCGTGGCCGCCGGGGTGGTCGTACCCAATTACTCCCCCCGTCGCCTTCGGGCGACATCCCCCTCATGGAGTGGGACAGGGGGTGGTCGCCTCCCTCTCTGAGGGAGGTGTCGCGCCATGCGCGACGGAGGGAGCGGTCGGGCGAACACAATCCCTGCCCCTTCGCCCCGCCCTCTTTCGCAAAGAGGGTGCCGTCCGCAGACGGCGGGTGTTTCGATTCCCCTCTCTGGAGGGGTGGCCCCGCAGGCCTCCGGGGTGGTCCCCCCTGTCGCCTTCGGGCGACATCCCCCTCATGGAGGGGGACAGGGGGTGGTCGCCTCCCTCGGAGAGGGAGGTGTCGCGCCATGCGCGACGGAGGGAGAACGCCCCCGGGGTGGTCGTTAGACCAAACTAACATTTGGGCCAAAAAATAAGGCGCGGCGGGCGGTCACTGCACCTCAATCATTTCCGCGTCAGCCTTGCGCAGGCTCAGCTCATAGCCGCGCAGATTGACCTCCATCGGGTCGCCCAGCGGGGCCACCTTGCGCACAAAGACCTCCACGCCCTTCACGATGCCCATGTCCATAATCCGGCGCTTGACAGCGCCCTCTCCGTGCAGCCGCACCACGGTCGCCGACTCGCCGATCTTCAAATCCCTGAGCGTCCTCATCCGCCCGCCTCCTTATACCAAAATACCGTTACACCATAATCCGTGTCGCCATTCCCCTGTCCAGCGCGATGCGGGACTCCTTGACCTGAATAATCATGTTCCCCGCCATTTCGGAGACGACGGTGACGGATTCCCCCGCGACAAAGCCGAGGCTCTCAAGGTGCCTGCGCACCTCGTCCTTTCCGGTAATGCGCTTGATACTGTTGGTCTCACCGATTTTCGACATAGTCAGCGGCATCATAATTCCTCCCCGGCAAGTTAGGCAAAGCTAAATCAAGCTCCAAAAAAATTGCTGCGCCGCGCAGTTAGAATCTGCTAACATTATAGCAAGGGGCACAACGGTTGTCAACATGGAGGAAATATAATTTTTTGGAAAAAGAGCACAGCTCCCCAATTCCCCTCCCTGGAGGGGTGGCGGCCCGTGGCCGCCGCCGTGCTCGTCCGCGCGTTTTTATTGACATTCCCCGCGCGGGCAATTATAATATAGCCGGATTGTTTCAACTAGCTAACATCTGGCGCTGGGCGCGTTTTTGATGCGAAAGAGGCTGATTATGGGCGCAGGGACTTTGACGCGGCGCGGGGCCCGCGCATGAAAAAGCTGGATATATGCCTGATCGCCGCCGCGCTGCTGGCGGCGGCGCTGCTGGCCGCGTTTTTTTATTGGCGCGGCGCGCAGCCCTCCGCCCGCGTATACGCCGAGGTGTATGTGGACGGAGAGCTCACGCGGAGACTCGACCTGCCCGACGAGCCCCGGGAGCTTGAGATTCAGGGCGTCGGCGGGCGCAACGTCCTGCTGCTTGAGCCGGACGGGGTTAGGATGCTGGAGGCTGACTGCGCCTCCCGGGACTGCGTGCGCCACCCCAAAATCACGCGCCCCGGCTCGGTCATCGCCTGCCTGCCCCACCGGGTTCTGATAAGGCTGGGCGGAGAACCGGATGAGGACGAGGGGGGAGTTGATATCATTGTCGGATAAAGAAGGGGCCGACCGGAGAAGGCATCCGGGCAGGCTCGCCCTGCTGTCGGTGTTTCTCGCCTGTGCTCTGATTGTGGGAATTATAGAGCACTCCATCCCGTTCGAGTTCATTGTGCCGGGCGTCAAGCTGGGGCTCGCGAACGTGGTGGTGCTGACGGCGATATATCTGTTCCGTTTCCGCGAGACGCTCGCCCTTGTGGTTCTCAAGTGCGTGACGATCTCGTTTTTCACCGGCTCGTTCGTGACCTTTGTTTACAGTCTGAGCGGCTCGCTGCTCAGCTTAGTCGCGATGTACCTGCTGACCAGGCTTGGGGAGGGCAGGATAAGCCCGGTCGGGGTCAGCGTCGTGGGCGCTGTGTGCCACAATCTGGGGCAGATCGCGGCGGCGTCCGTACTTATGCGCACATGGATGATCGTCAGCTATCTGCCGGTGCTGCTGGTTTCCGGGGTGATAACCGGGGTGCTGGTAGGACTTGCCGTAAAATACACGCTCGGGACGGTGCGCGGGCGCCTCGCGGACAGGCTTATCAGCCGTCCGTCCGACCCTCCTAAGTAACCCGCATATACCGCGAACGCCCCCCTCTTTGAGGGGGGCAGACTTTTTTAGTATTGTTGCAATATTTTCAAGTTTATATTTTATATAATTTATACATTACATGTTTTAATTTATTGCAAAGCAGTATATAATGGGAAGGCAAATATTGTCGAAAGGTGGAATCTGAGGGTGCCCGACTGGGGTTTATATTTTTCACAGCAGCTGCAATCGTTTTTAATCTCTCTCGCGAGCACAATACTTTGCAATTGGGCAATACTCAGGTGCGTCTTTTTTGCCCGCCGCGTGCGCATCGGGGCAATAAGGCTGCTGCTTGGAAACCTTATTATATCGCTATGCTGCATTCTGCCGCATTATCTCGCCTATTTTTTTCTCTACCCCGACGGCTCCGTTATAGCGCTGGTCTACAATCTGCTGCTGTTTGCCAACCCCCTGTATATTTTTCCGTATTGTCTTATATTCCGCCACCTGTTCAAGCTCTCGAAGGGCGTCGCCCTTCTGTCCCTGGAGCCCTTTATCCTGACGCAGTCCGCGAGCCTTCTCACCTTTTCGTTTTTCTCCAATATATGGACGTCGATCGTTGAGGCAAGCTACTTCTCGGTTATTTTTCCGCCGGATCTGCTCGCCATGACGTGCACGGACGCGCTGTTCCTGCTGATAATGCTGCTGTACAAGCGGCTCACCGCCCGCCCGGGGCGCTCTGTGTTTCTGGCGTTTGCCTATTCCGACAAACTGCCGGAGCGCGGACTGCTCTATTCCCTCCTGTCGATATCCAGCACATACGCGATACTGGTCAGCGTTTCCACCCTGCTGATGAAGCAGTACCGGGTGAACATCAGCCTCCGGCACGCCTGGCTCTACTTCCTGCTGATCCTGATAGTAATCTACCGCATTTTCGACAACTACCACAGGCAGAGGATAAACATGATGCAGTGCCGGGAGGCCGAAACTCAGGCGTACATAAACTCCCTGCTGAAAGCCCAAAGCGACCTCCACAGCACAAAACACGACATGAGCAATATGCTGCAGGTCTACGACGGATATATCCAGCTTGACAATATGGAGGCGCTTCGCGGTTATCACAGCTCGGTTATGGCCACCGTCAAGCGCGCCAACGCCGCCGTGGAGCTCCTGTCAGCGCTGCGGGAACGCAGGGCGCTTCACACCCTTCTCAGCATTAAAATCCAGCGTGCCGGCGAGCTCAACATCAAGGTCGGCATTGGTAACGCAGGCTATCTGGCGGACATCTGCCTAAGCGATCTCGACCTGTGCCGGCTGATGGGCGATCTGCTGGATAACGCGATCGACGCCGCGGCCATTTCCGGGGAAAAATATATTGAAATCCAGTGCAGGAGGCCCGACAGCCGCAATGTCCAGGTGGAAATAGCCAATTCGACGGCTGGCGACGTGGATATCGGGAGAATTTTCGAGCTGGGATACACGACAAAGGACGGAGCCCACGACGGGCACGGCCTGGTCGCGGCGCAAAATATGCTGGCCTTCTACGAGGGCTGCTCAATGGTTGTGACTTACTCCAATCTCCGCTTTTGCGCGCTGCTGACCTTTGAGGCGAAGCCGTCCGGTTAGCGCAAATTGACCGCAAGAGCGAAAAAGCTTGATATTCTCGGTTTTCCCGGATTCACTCCGGGGAAACCGTTCTCTGTGAGCCGCCTCAGCGGCGACAGCTTCCCCTCGTTTTCGATGACAAACTGTAGTTTGTCATTGGTCAAAGGGCCGCAAAAACATAGTTTTTGCGGCCCTTTTGGCACGCCCGAGACGACTTGAACGTCCGACCCCCCGCTTAGGAGGCGGGTGCTCTATCCACTGAGCTACGGGCGCGTATTTAGTTTTTGGGGCGCAAAGAGAATTATGCCGCAATCGGCGGCGTTTGTCAATATCCCCGCCGAAAATCCACAATATTTCTAAGGCGCCTGCCGGTCGACCAGCGCTCAAGCTGCTCCATAAAGAGCCCGAAATTTCTGGCGTCCACACAGGGCGAGGCCGCCGAGCTGTGCGCCGTAATCAGCACGTTTTCGAAATCCCACAGCTCGCTCTCCGGGGGCAGGGGCTCCGGATCGGTCACGTCCAGCCCGGCGCCCATGAGCCGCCCGCTTCTCAGGGCGCAGACAAGTGCGCTCTCCACCACCGAACTTCCGCGCCCCACATTAATAAAAATGGATTGCGGCGGCATGGCGTCAAACGCCTCCCTGTTAAAAATCCCGACTGTCTGCGGCGTCTGGGGCAGGCAGGAGACCACGTAGTCGGAGCGGGAAAGCGCGTCGAGCATCCGGTGAGGCGGATAGAGCTCGGAAAACCCGTCCGGCAGCTCAAGAATATTGCGGCGCACCCCCAGCACGCTGCAACCGAACGGGGCCAGCCGCGCCGCGAGGCTTTGCCCCAGATCTCCGGTGCCGAATATCGCGACGGTGGAGCCGTACAGCTCGCGCACGTCGTTGCGCCGCGCCCACTCGCGCCGGCGCGTGCAGTCTGTATAGTAGGGGAGCTGCCGGGAGAGGGCCAGCATCATGCCGAGCGCGTGCTCGGCTATCTGAACGCCGTAGACTCCCCGCGCGTTTGTCAGCACCGTGTCGCCCCTCGCGTACAGGGAACGGTCGCCATACGGCTCAACCCCGGCGTTGGTTATATGGTGCCAGCGCAGATTTTCAGCGCCGGCCAGAAGCCCGGGGTTCAGGCAGCCGAAGATGATTTCGCTTTCCGAGACTTGCTCCCCTGTGGGCGCCGCGGTGTACAGCACCGTCAATCCGGGAACCGCCTCCTGTATCCTGACAAGGCGGGCCGGCGTGACTCCAAAAGTCCTTGAGGGTATTATAAGAAGGTTCAAAGCCTGCACTCCTTGCCAGCGGCGGGCTATTTCGCCGTTCTGAGCGTCTCTATTATCACATGCGGCCGGTTGAACAGCCTGGGGCCGGTACCGTCCCCGTCCATCCCCCGCGAGACCACCATGGCGGTGCCCCCCTCGGCGTAAAGGCCGCTCGTGCGCTTGGGCCAGAGCTCACGGTAGGGGCTTATAAGCCCGTCCGTGAACGGCAGCCTTACCATGCCGCCGTGGGCGTGGCCGGACAGCGCCAGGTCTATGCCCAGCTCCCTGTACTCGTTAAACAGCTCATACCTGTGGGAGAGCAGCAATATAAACGGGTCGCCGTTCAGCGCGCGGATGTCGGCGACCATGTCCCGGAGATGGTTTGGGTAGGAATATCCGTGCGGATCGCCGCGCCCCGCCAGGCATATGCGCTGTTCGCCGCGCCTGAGCATTACATAGTCGTTCTCCAGAACCGTCACGCCGACAGCCTCAAGGCGCTCCGTGAGCTCCTGAAATCTCCACTTGTGGAACTCATGGTTTCCCGAGACAAAATAAACCGGGGCAATTTCGGTCAGCCTGCCCGCCAGCTCCTCCGCCCAGTCGAAGTCGTCCGGGGTGTCCACAAAATCGCCGGTAAGCGCGATAATGTCAGGAGAAGCTTTTTTTAGCAGCTTCAGAAGGTCGCGGTTATCCTTGCCCCACATCTTCCCGTGCACGTCGGACAGGTGGGCGATTTTCATGCCGTCAAAGCTCTCGGGCAGTCGGCTGAGACTGACGGTGATGTTCTGCCGCGCCAGGGTGTAATTGGACAGGTAGAAGCTCAGCGCCACCGTTATCACGAGCGCGGCCAGCAGGATCAGCGGGATAAAGCAGCCCCAGGGCCGCCGCCCCGCGCGGTTTTTTGACATATACGCTCCTCCGGGATCAAGGCTTGAGGCGTGTGGGGCGAGGGCTTCGGGTCGGGAAGGGTTTGTCAGCAGCCTGGTATTATTTCCTGTTTCTGACGTATATGAGCTTGCCGTTGCCCTTCTGGAGGTTGTCCCTCGAGTCCATCTCGAAGCAGTCGCAATTCTCAATTAAAAGGGTGAGCTTTTTAAAGCCGAAGCTGCGCGAGTCAAAGTCCGGCTGCTTTTTCTGAAGCAGGCCCCCGACCTCGCCGAGATAAGCCCAGCCGTCGTCGTCGCATACGTCGTCAATCGCCACCGAGATGAGGTCAAGAATGCTCTGCGGAACCCGCTTCTCCTGCGGTTCGGGCAAGTCGGGCTGCGGCGCCGTCTCCTTGACAACCGCGCTCTCCTTGGCCGCGTCCGCCTTTCTGCTTCTGGACTTTTGGGGGGCGGGCCTGTAGCGCTCGTTGATTATTTCAATGTAAATAAATCTGTCGCAGGCGACTATAAACGGATTGGGCGTCTTTTTCTCGCCCATGCCGATAACCTTCATGCCTGCCTCGCGCAGACGCACCGCCAGCCTTGTAAAATCCGAATCCGAGGAGACGAGGCAGAAGCCGTCCACCTTGCCGGAATAGAGTATGTCCATCGCGTCGATGATCATCGCGCTGTCGGTGGAGTTTTTGCCGGTCGTATAGCCGTACTGCTGGATAGGGGTGATCGCGTTGTCCAGCAGCGAATTCTTCCAGCTGTCCATATTGGGCTTTGTCCAGTCGCCGTAAATGCGTTTGTAGGTGGGGGTGCCGTGCACGGCGATCTCTTCCATTATTCCTTTTATGCTCTTCCTCGGCGCGTTGTCGGCGTCGATCAGCACGGCCAGCCTAAGCTCATCCATCACAGGACTCCTTTGCCATTTATCAGGGTTTTGCGGGCGGTATGCCGTCGCCCGGTCACGGCTCCTCGAGATCGAGCGGGATATCTGCGCGGGTCAGCATGTTTTTGTACACGGAATAGAAGCGGTACAGAGACACGAGGTAAAGTATGACGCACACATAGCCCATCAGGCCCGCGAGATCGGGTATAAACATCGCAAGCGCCCCGAGCGGCACGGTGGGCAGAAAAAAGTACATCGCGGATTCGGAGGCCCCGGCCAGCTCCGGGCGATCGAGCTTGCCGGACAGGGCGGAGAGCGCCTTGGCCGCGTACGCCACCATGAGCAGATCCCCGAATGAGCCTATCAGCCTGAGCACCTGAACCAGCCCGGGATTTGAAACCAGCCCGAAAAGGAACGACAGCTCCAGCAGAAACAGCAGCAGCGCGAAGTTTTGCGGCTTTACGAAGCTCCTGTCGCGCTCCAGCAGGGCGGTAAAGCATACGAACAGCCCAAAATAGCCCAGCGCGTCCGGGAGTATGTCCCACCTGCCTATATAGAAGTCGAAAAACACGAGCGCCAAAAACGGGAGCATCCACCAAAGGGGTTTTATTTTCAAAAAACCGCCTCCATGAAGAAGTAGGGGCGAACAGTGTTCGCCCGTCGCTTTATTACAATTGATACGGGGTTGGGTATCGGCTCCCTCTCCGGCGCTTCGCGCCGCCTCTCCCAAAGGGAGAGGCGAGTCCGCAGGGCGGGGGATTATCTCCGTAGGGGCGGGATTCCATCCCCGCCCATCCCCCCGCGGGGGAATGGATGCCCGGGCGACCGGGGACGGTCGCCCCTACAGGGAACGCCCCGGCATCGCTCTTCTATTGGATTTGCCCCATGTCCGCGCCGTACACCGTCCCTCGAACAAGCGGAAACGCCCGCCTTCCGGACAGCCGGCTCGGAAACGGTGACCCCGCGGCACACACA
Source organism: Oscillospiraceae bacterium (assembly GCA_031556035.1). GTDB lineage: Bacteria > Bacillota > Clostridia > Oscillospirales > UBA929 > JAVBTT01. The sequence continues at coordinate 28,697 of JAVBTT010000009.1, read as the reverse complement.
GGATTCCGCTTAATGCTGCTCGGTTCCCCGCCTGACATGGTTCACGGGCCTGAGTTGCGCGGGACCGGCTCCTCATCGCTGCTTATCCGGGGCTGACGGCACTTCCACGGCCCTAAGGCCGGAATTCATCCCTGCTGTAGCGGGTTGCAGGTTACAGGGCACCGCTGGTTCCCCGACTAGTACGGCGCGGACATGGGGCAAATCGTAAATGAAAAATTGCGTACATCAAAGTATATACCAACAGGGGACAATAATCAACACCGAGTTTTCGCGGGCCCAGTGCCAATGCCTCCGCATTAAAAGGCAAAAGAAAATATACGGGAAAATATCTGTTCACTCTTGAAAATCCGACGCGTTTAAGCTAAGATGGTGTGATATAGTAGCGTCTGAAAAAGGGGTGGCAGAGCGGACATGAATACGGAAACAGCCAACACCGGCGCGCTGGGCGCAGTGGCCCGGCTAATGGAAAACCGCTATCTTCACTCTATACGGCATGGGTTTACGCTGGTAATGCCCATAATGATAGTCGGCTCAATCGCGATACTGGTAAACAATTTCCCGCTCCAGCAGTACCAGGATTTTATGGACAGGCTGTGGGGCGGGGGCTGGAAAAGCTTCGGCTCCATGATATACTCGGGCACATTCTCCATCATCTCCCTTGTCGTCTGCCTCGCCATAAGCTCGCAGCTCGCCTCCTGGTACAGGGACAATAAGGGAATCGGGGATCACCCGTTTCTCGCGCAGGCGGTCAGCTTTTGCAGCGTTATGATCACCATCAATTTCCTGGACGGCGAGATAAGCCTGGCGGAAATAACGGGCGTAAACGGGCTGTTCCTGACGATTCTGATCACCATATTGTCAACCGAGATGTTTCTGAGGCTTTATTCGTTTTCAAGGCGCATGTCGACCTCCGTCTATACGGGGGAGGCCAGCGACACCGTGCCGGCGGCGGTCACCGCCATTTGGCCCGCCCTCGCGACGCTCGCCGTATTCACCGTTGTCCGCACCCTGTTCGGGCTTGCCGGCATAGCCAACATAAACGCGGGGCTGAACTCTCTTATGCAGCTCCCGTTCGAGTACATGCGGAACACGACCCTAACCGCGATATTCTTCAGCTTTTCCACGCATTTTTTGTGGCTTTTCGGCATCCACGGAAACAATGTGCTGGACAATGTGGCTCAGAAATTCTATGTAACCGCCATGGATGAAAACATAGCGGCGGTCGCGGCGGGGGGCTCTCCCCCGAATCTGTTCACCAAGACGTTTTTTGACTCCTTTGTCTACGTCGGCGGCTCCGGGGCCACCCTTTGCCTGATAATCGCCATATTGATCTTCGGGCGGCGCGCCGGCACCAGAAGGCTGGCCAAGATATCCTCGCCGTTCGGACTGTTCAATATAAACGAGCCGCTCATGTACGGCCTGCCGATAGTGCTCAACCCCGTGTATGTGGTGCCGTTCCTGCTGGCGCCTATAGCCAACACGATCACCTCCACCCTCGCGATGGTGTCGGGGCTTGTGCCGTATACGTCGCAGAACACGGAATGGACCACCGTGCTGTTCGCCAGCGGCTATATCTCGACCGGCGGCTCGGTTTCGGCCATAGCGCTTCAACTCTTCAACCTGATAATGGGCATATGCATATACGCGCCGTTTGTCAGGCTGGCGGACAGGCTTGAGCACCGCAGATTCGGGGAGTCCGTAAAAAGGCTTGAGGAACACGCCAACAACTTCTCACCCGAGCACGGCAAGCGCGTCATAGGGCTGAAGGGCGATGTGGGCGCGGTGGCGAGGCTTTTGGGCAACGACCTCAGCTCCCGTTCGGACATCGGAATGGGCGGGGAGCTGTTCCTGCTCTATCAGCCGATCGTGAACGCGTCGGACGGCGCCGTGTTCGGCTACGAGACCCTGCTGAGGTGGAGCCATCCGGTGCACGGCCCGGTATCCCCTATGGTCGCAGTGGCTCTTGCCGAGGACATGGGGATTATTGACAGGCTGGGGCTATGGATGCTGGACACAAGCCTGCGGCAGTTCGCCGATCTCAGAGTGCGCGGGCTCACCTCGCTTTTCCAGTACGTCAACATTTCGCTGCGGCAGCTTGAGCACCCCGATTTTGCGGCCAATGTGGAAAGGCTTCTGAAAAAGCACGGGGTTCCGGCGGAGTTCCTGCGCCTTGAGGTTACGGAGTCGGTGGCGCTGTCCATGGCGCCGGCGGTGAAGGACAATATAGACCGCCTTGTCGGAGTGGGGCTGCAACTCGCTCTGGACGACTTCGGGATGGGGCACAGCTCGATGACCTACCTGCAGATATTCCCCACCTCCACCCTCAAGATAGACGAATCCCTCACCAGCAACGTAAACGTCCCCGGCAGCGCGAGCCTGGGTATAGTCAGATCCCTGGTGTCGGTGTGCGAGAGCATGGGGATAGACCTGATAGCGGAGAGAGTTGAGACAAAGGAGCAGCTTGAGGCTCTGGTGAGCGTGGGCTGCCACCTGATACAGGGCTTTTACTTCTCAAAGCCGCTTTCCGCCCCCGAGCTTGAGGAGTTTGTTAGAATGATGGAAAAATCCGAAGAGCGAAGCCCCCGCGTGTGAGCAAATAAGCAAGGAGCAACGGAGCGCACGACGCAGCTTATTTGCGAACTGCGCGCAGGCGTTTGGCGCAGTCCGCGAAGCGGACGCAGGCAAAGCCGGAGCGCAAGCGGGGAGCGCAGCTTGACATCATCCGAAGAGCGAAGCCCCCGCGTGACCACCCCGCCGCCTTCGGGCGGCACCCCTCCAAGGAGGGGAATGGGGCGTCTCCTGTAGGGGCGAATATTATTCGCCCGCCGTGGGGGACGGTGGAGGGATTCGGGAGACCACCCTCTCAGACCCTGCGGGGCCAGCTCTCCCAAGGGGAGAGCCAATGTGTACTCGCCTCTCCCTTTGGGAGAGGGACGCGGAGCGCCGGAGAGGGACGCGGAGCGCACAACCACCCCGCCGCCCTGCGGGCGGCACCCCTCCAGTGAGGGGAAAGGATGGGCGTTTTTCTCATCTTCCAGAGCCTTATTGAATTCGCCCCATCAGTGATAATGCGCGCTGAGCGCATTATATTATATATATCACGCTTTGGCATACTAAATTAAGGGGGTACAGCTAATGACCGAGCAACTGAAGGATATTGGCCGCAGATTGTCCGATCTCCGCTCTATTATGGACTTTACGCCGGAGGCTTTCGCCGAGAGGCTTGGGGTATCGGCCCAGGAGCTGGCCAGCTATGAGGCGGGCGGCAGGGATTTCTCCTTTTCGTTCCTTCACAACGCCGCGCAGATACTCGGGGTGGACGTGATCGACCTGATAACGGGCGAGAGCCCCAGGCTTTCCACCTGCTGCGTCGTCCGCAAGGGCCAGGGTCTGGCGATAGACCGCCGGGCGGCCTACAGCTACAAGCACCTGGCGTTTACCTTCCGGGACAAGAGGGCCGAGCCGTTCCTGGTAACAGTCGAGCCCAAGGCCGAGGAGAGGCCCGCGCTCCACTCCCACGACGGGCAGGAGTTCAACCTGATGCTCTCCGGCTCCATGACATTTTACATCGGCGAAATTTCGTATGTTTTGAACGAGGGGGACAGCGTGTATTTCAACAGCGCGGTTCCCCACGCGATGAAGGCGCTGGGCAACGCGCCCGCGACCTTTTTGGCGGTTGTGATGAATTAGGCACTTGTCCGGCACGCGGAGCGACGCCGCAGAGAGGAGATAATACCATGCCGTTATATGAGCTTTACACCGGCAGAAGCCGGGACGATTACGCGACACTTGAGGACCTGAACAAAAACTACAAAATCAACGCGCCGGATAATTTCAACTTCGCCTGCGACTGCCTGGACAGGCTCGCTGCGGACACCCCGGACGCGCTCGCCCTGCTCTGGGTCAGCCGGGACGGCGACGAGAAACGCCTGAGCTTTGAGGACATCCGCCGCCTCAGCTGCCAGTACGCGAATTTTTTCAAAAGCGCCGGGGTATCCAGGGGCGACCTGGTGCTGCTGGTGCTGGGGCGCGACTGGCGTTACTGGCCGGCGCTGATGGCGCTGCACCGGATGGGGGCGGTGGCGGTTCCCGCCACCTGGCAGCTCACGCCCAAGGACTTCGTATACCGCTGCAACGCCGCCGGAATCAAGATGCTGCTGTGCACCCCGGACTACAATGTGCCGGCCACCTTTGAAGCGGCGGAGGCCGAGTGCTCGACCGTGGAGATCAAGGCTGTCTTCGGCGGCGAACGGGACGGCTGGCTGGATTTTGACGCGCTTGCCGAAACGCATTCCGGCAGCTTCGAGCGGGTGCAGAACAAAAAGGACGAGATGATGCTGATGGCGTTTTCGTCCGGCACGACCGGCTACCCCAAGATGGTCTGGCACGATTACACCTACCCGCTGGGGCACATACTCACGGGCTGCTTCTGGCACCGCTGCGAGGAGGGCGGGCTCCACTTGACCATCTCGGACACCGGCTGGCTGAAAAGCTTGTGGGGCAAGATGTACAGCCAGTGGCTGGCGGGCAGCGCCGTGTTCACCTACGATTTTGTGAAGTTCGACGCGAAGGACATCCTGGAGAAGATCGCGAAGTACAGGGTGACGACATTCTGCGCGCCGCCGACAATGTACCGCTATATGATAAAGGAGGACCTCAGGGCATACGACCTGAGCGCGCTTCGGCACGCCTCCACGGCGGGCGAGGCGCTCAATCCCGAGGTATACAAGGTCTGGCTCCGTGAGACGGGGCTCAAGATATTCGAGGGCTTCGGCCAGTCCGAGACGACGCTTTGCTGCTGGACGGGCTACCCGTGGATGCAGCCGCGCCTTGGCTCGATGGGCATCCCCGCGCCGGGTCACAGGATGCTGGTCGCGGATATGGACGGCAACGAGGTCGGGCCCGGCGTCACGGGGGAGATCGTCATACGAACAGACGAGGAGGGCGGAGGCAAGCCCTTTGGGATGTTCTCAGGCTATTACAGGGACGAGGAGCGCACGCGGGAGGTCTGGCACGACGGGCTCTACCACACCGGGGACACGGCCTGGCGGGACGAAATGGGCTTTCTGTGGTATGTCGGGCGCACCGACGACGTTATAAAATCCTCGGGCTACCGCATAGGGCCGTTTGAGGTGGAGTCCGCGCTGATGGAGCACCCGGCCGTGCTGGAGTGCGCCGTCACCGGCGTCCCGGATCCGGACAGGGGCATGGCCGTCAAGGCCACTATAGTGCTGTCCACAGGCTATTCGCCGTCGCCTGAGCTGACGAAGGAGCTCCAGAACCACGTCAAGAGGGTGACCGCGCCCTATAAGTACCCCCGCGTCGTCGAGTACGCGGAGAGCCTGCCCAAGACGATCTCGGGCAAGATCAGGAGGGTCGAGATCAGGGAGAGGGACGGGGAGCGCGGCAGGACGTAATGCCGCTGATACCCGTTTTATGCCTGACGGCGGTATACTAATATCTGCTTAACGAGCAGACAAAATAATATGCAGAGGCTTGCCGCTGCAAGCTTCTGCATATTTCTGGACGCAAGGTTTTAGCAGGGAATAGCATCAGCTTATTTACAAATCAATCCCGGTTTGCTATAATAAATGAATATCCGGGTGTGGCGCAGCTGGTAGCGCGCGTGCTTTGGGAGCATGAGGCCGCAGGTTCAAATCCTGTCACTCGGACCAGTCGAAGTGTTCTTACAGCAACTGAGTTGTGAGAACACTTTTTTATCCCGGGAATGACCCGTTTGTTGCATAGCTGACGGCTACGCCTTTCCTTGTTTTTATGCACACATTGAGTTCGGGCAGGATATCCGGAATGTCAAGATCCCCGATACAGTGATAGTGAATCTTAAGCCGCTGGATTTTCTTCCCGTCCATCTTTTCTGCATGATAGACCTCGATGCGGGCTATGAGTTCGCTAAGCATAAGTTGCGTCAGCTTCTTTGCGCGGGTGTATTTACGGACGGTGGAAAGAAAATTCACAGTTGTCATGGCACTATCGTTCACTTTTGCAAGCTCTGCGGTGAACGCATTGGCTTCCTCCATCAGCGCACTTTGCTCAGATTCATAGCTGGCCGTCATGCGCGTAAATCGCTCGTCAGAAACCCTACCAGCCACATTGTCTTCATACAGTCGCTCAATCAGCCTGTCGATCTCCCGAATCCGCGCGTTTTTGGCATAGAGCACCTTTTGCTTCATATCGCGCTCATCCTGGGAGGCCTTGAGGGAATAGCCCATGGCCAGCTCCGCAAAAGCGTTCTCATGTCTGCGGGCGAATAACATCAACCGCTTCATCTCTCCAAGTACCACCTGCTCCAGAAAATCCACTCGAATGTAGTGCGTTGCATGGCAGGAGCCCCGGTCGCCGCTGTAGTTGGAACAGTTGAAATACCGGATTTCCGGGTTCTTTTGATTAAAATGGTAGTGCATGTTGTGTCCGCAGTCAGCGCAGACCAGTAAGCCTGAGAACATGTTCTTCTCGCCTTCGACCGTCTTGCGCTTCCGGGTCTTTCCACGCTTGCTTTTGACCTTCTCAAAAGTCGCCCGGTCGATAATCGCCTCATGGACATCGTGGAATATAGCCATGTTCTCATCGGCGTTCCTAATGCGCTCTTTGAGCCAGAAGGACTTCGAGTAAGTCTTGAAGTTGATGACATCCCCACAATATTCCTGCATCGAAAGAATTTTGATTACTGTCGAGCAGACCCACCTGCAGGGCTCCCGTTCAGGCATCTTTCCCGAACGGCTGATGCCTTTGCTTTTCCAGTAGAACAGGGGCGTCAGAATGCGGCCTTCCGACAGCGCTGCGGCAATCTGCTCAGTACCGAATCCCTCCAGCGTCATGCTGAAGATGCGGCGCACCACAGTGGCTGCTTCCTCGTCAACCACCCAGCGTTTGGGATTGGTGGGGTCTTTCCGATAGCCATACGGCGGGGGGGACAGCGGTTCCCCCGCAGCGCCTTTCACCCTGTTGGTGGCACGGCGCTTCTTACTGATGTCTTGGGCGTACATCTCATTCATCAAGCCGCGGAACGAAGCTAGGTCATCCTCGCCTTCGGCGGAGTCGGTGCCGTCCATGACAGACACTAGGCGTATATCATGCTTCGGAAGCACCATGCGTGACAGTTTGAGGAAAACACCCTGGTCTCGCGTCAGGCGCGACCAATCCTTGATAAAGAGGGCGCTGATATTCCCTGCCTCTATTTCTGCAATTAACTGCCGGTATCCGGAGCGGTTTTCAGTCGTGCCCGAGATTCCGTCGTCGCAGAAGGTGCGTATATCAACATACCCCTTGTCCTTCGCAATCCTGGAGAGCAGTCTCTTCTGATTCTGGATGCTGTTCGATTCGCCTTCGAGACCATCGTCCCGCGAGAGCCGCACGTAAAGCGCGGCAGTTTTTGCACTCGATTTTTTGCTGTTTGACTGTTTCATATATCCTCCTCCCCGGCAGTCAAACAGGCAGCATTTACATGGGATAAATGATACCATGATTGAAACTTAAAGTCGAGTAAAAGTAGGCTATAAGCGGGCATTTTCGACCTCCCGATTCAACAGCTTTTTCAGCAGGATATCGATAGGCTCTCCATCTTCTCTGTAGACTGCGTTAACCAGAAAGATGATGCCGCCGACCTCATATTGCCGCGTGTTATTTGCTTGCTGAACCGACGCCTCATAATTTCTCTTCTGTTCCATTTTGGAACCTTTCCGCGATGGATTACGATCACTCCTTCCTTGATTTGTAGGCAGGTCCTATGCTGTGGTTTGTTTTGTTGTGTAATCGTCGCAATGTATTTTTTTACGATGCCAGCATGTAATTGGACACCGTGACGTCAAGCCGCCAGTGGCTCAAATGAAAGATCGATACGGCCATGAGCGCCATCCGGTCGTAGACCACCGGGAGTCCTTTCTTCAGTGCCAGTTCCCGGTTTGGCCCGCGAAGTCGGTATTCACCGATCACGTCCTTCGGATCAAATCGTCGCTTGTTGTACAACCGCCATCTTGCTCTAATTTCGGATTCTAGCTTATGGCGATAGATCGGATCAGTGCGCAGACGATGCTCATACTCGTGATAGCGCTCTCTCGCTGCCTGTGCCCGCAGCGCGTGCAGGTCTATTTTGTTGTTCAGTTCATCTTTGCTGAATACATAGGCGTGTCTGCCATCGAAATAGGCTCGGATAAACGCAACCTGGCTTTCCGGAATCCGTTGAAGCTGATACTTACCGCCCTTTCCTTTCAATACTTCTACACACCAGTAACCACTCTCGTCCTGTTTGAAACTGCCGCCTCGCAAATTCCGTAATTCGCTTCGCCGGATACCAACGACCTTTTGAAAGTCGACCAGCGGTTGTGACGCGGATGCTCGCGCATCGACGCGGGCATCCGATCGCTTCACGCCCCTGCTGCGTGTGTTCCGGGCGGAAATCCGCCGGGGCTTCTCAATCTCGTGCATTGGAACTTGCCAAGCTCGGCATATAGCGGCGAGATAGGTGTGAATAGTGCTTGCGGAGACCTGTTTGTCGATCAATACTTTGGAGTATTCCTGAATAAAGGGCCTACAGTCCTCGAAATCCCGGCAACCAAACTCCCTCTTGCAAAAGCTGCCAAACTCTTTTGCATGCTTTGTGTACTGTTCGCGTGTCCTCCTGTTTTCTACCTCGGATAAACCGCCACATGTGGCAATCTGATAACCGAGGCTAATGTGCCTTCCCATTTTTTTCACCTCCATTTCGGTAGTTAATGATAGTCTCTTTTACGATGCATCTTTACGGTTTTTCTATCGTGAAAACCGCTAAACACGCCGTGTGTTCATTGCATACACTGGATTTTATGAGCTTTGAAAGAATGGCCTCACGGGCATATTCCCTCAAAGGAGGTTCCAGAACTCCGTATCTGTCGGGTGTATCAGATCCTACAGGCGCTCTTCGCTTTGTCGGATAGGAACGAAATCTTCAAATAGAAACTTCGTTGCGGCGCATAAACTGGTTATATTCCCGTCTTGCGACGTGAAAATAACCTTTTATGCTTGGCGAACGCTCCTACGTTTCGGCGTTTTTGCTCGTGAAGGCGTATCTTTTCTCCATGGGCCTGGAGGAAAGGCACGCCTAAATCACTTACAAAAATGCCTACTTATCGGTAATCGTATCGCCCATTCCCATGCCTCCATCACGCTCAAAGGCTGTGATGAAGGCCCATTACAGTCATGCTGTAATGTCCTGGTGGTTGCCTGTGATATGCACAGGGCTTTCACTCCGTTCGTCATTGATGATTCCGATTTAGTTATGGTAGATGGCATACCTCTGAAGCAAAAACTATCTAATGTTACAGATAAATACCCAGATAGAGAAAAGACTGACTTTGTGCAGCAGACGATGTAAGGAGAACTTTACTCGTCTGCTGTCAAAAGTTTTTACACAATCAACATCATTGTATTGTTCGTTATAACGTGGTATAATATCGAAAGAATGGACGTGCTGTAATTATAGGTAAGGGAGCAGGTTATGTCACTGGAATGGATTACGCCACTGCAGGCGTCTGAAAAATGGGGAATCACGGAACGGCAGGTTCAGTCGCTGTGCCAAAAGGGTAAAGTTAGCGGAGCAGTGCGGGTCTCCAAGGTCTGGCTCATCCCCAAAGATGCACCCAAACCAATCGACGGGAGAACCAAGGATGCACGGCAGGCCAAATCGGATAAAAAGATATGAACAGAGAGGGCGACTGAATATGGACAACCAGACCTACAACTCTATTGTGAGTTTTATATGGGGTATAGCCGATGACTGCTTGCGTGACGTTTATGTTCGCGGCAAATACCGTGACGTCATACTACCTATGACCGTCATCCGGCGTTTAGACGCTGTGCTTGAGTCCACAAAAGACGATGTCCTTGCCATGACGAAAAACCTTGACGCTGCTGGCATTGTCAACCAGACAGAAGCGTTGTGCAAAGCAGCGAAGCAGACTTTCTGTAATTCGTCACAGTTTCGCCTTAAAGACCTCACAAGCCGCGCTAACCAACAAAAACTTAAATCGGACTTCATCGAATACTTGGACGGATTCTCTCCCAATGTTCAGGGAATTCTTGAGAAGTTCAAGTTCCGCGTCCAGATTGATACGATGGTGGATGCCGACATTCTCGGCGCAGTCATTGAGAAATTCGTGTCGCCGACGATGAACCTCAGCCCTTATCCCGTGCTGGATGATGTCGGCGGCGTTCGTCTGCCCGCGCTGGATAACCACACTATGGGCGTCGTTTTCGAGGAGTTGATCCGCCGCTTTAATGAGGAAAACAACGAAGAGGCCGGAGAACACTTCACCCCGCGCGACGTGGTGGAGCTGATGGCTGACCTGATCTTTCTGCCGATTGCGGATAAAATCAAGGACTCGACCTACTCCTGCTACGACGGCGCGAGCGGCACGGGCGGTATGCTCACCGTATCGCAAGAGCGTCTTTATGACCTTGCCAAGCAGAACGGTAAATCTGTTTCTATTCATTTGTTCGGGCAGGAGATCAACCCCGAAACCTTCGCCATCACCCGCGCCGATATGTTGCTCAAGGGTGAGGGCGGCAGCGCCGAAAATATCGCTTACGGCAGCACCCTGTCAGATGACCGCTTCCCCAGCCGCCAGTTCGACTTTATGTTGTCCAATCCTCCCTACGGCAAGGCGTGGAAAAATGACGCGGACAAGCTCGGCGGCAAGAAGGGCATCATCGATACACGCTTCGTGACCTCTTTCGCGGGCGAAGGCGAATTTTCCATGATCCCCCGCGTGAGCGACGGCCAGCTTCTTTTCCTGCTCAACAATGTGTCCAAAATGAAAGAAACCACCGAACTGGGTTCACGCATCGCCGAAGTGCATAACGGTTCGTCGCTGTTCACGGGTGACGCCGGACAGGGTGAGAGCAATGCCCGCCGCTATATGATCGAGCGCGACCTCGTGGAAGCCATCATCGCGCTGCCGAACAATATGTTTTACAACACGGGCATCGGCACGTTTATCTGGGTGCTGAGTAACCGCAAGGAAGCACGTCGCAAGGGCAAAATCCAGCTCATCGACGCGACGGCCATCAAGTCGCCGCTGCGCAAGAACCTCGGGCAGAAGAACTGCGAGCTGACACCCGAACTGCGCGAGCAGATCGTAAAGTTGTATTTCGATTTTGAGGACAATGAGTATAGCAAAATATTCGACAACAGCGCCTTCGGATATTGGAAGGTCACTGTTCTGCGCCCGCAGATGGGCGAGGACGGCAAGCCGCTACGCGACAAAAAAGGCAAGCTGACGCCGGACAAAGACCTCACCGACACCGAGCAGATACCGCTTGATTACCCCGGCGGCATAGACGCCTTTATCAAGGCCGAGGTGCTACCGTATGCCCCTGACGCATGGGTGGACGAGAGCAAGACACAAATCGGCTATGAAATCAGCTTCACCAAGCATTTTTATAAGCCGGTGCAGCTACGCGAGCTTTCGGAGATCGTCGCCGATATTCGAGCCTTGGAAGCGGAAACCGACGGGCTTCTGGATGAGGTGCTGGGCGTATGAATGCTTACAAATATCAACCTCTTGACGAACAGTGGTTAACAGAGATTCCTGAGCATTGGGAAAGCCGGAAAATAAAATACGCCTTCTCCGAACGTACTGAAAAAGGCTACCCCAACGAGCCATTGCTCGTTGCGTCTCAGAATATGGGCGTCGTGCCTAAAGGTGTGTACGGAAACAGGACTGTTGAAGCAACAAAAGACCTACACAATCTAAAATTGGTGCGTGTCGGTGATTTTGTTATCAGCTTACGCTCGTTTCAGGGCGGCTTGGAGTATGCATATTATAAAGGAATCATAAGTCCTGCCTATACCGTGATGATACCAAATGACTGCATCTCAAGCGGATATTTCCGTTTTCTTGCGAAGTCAAGACTTTTCATTGAACTTTTGCAATTATGTGTAACAGGAATTCGGGAAGGGCAAAACATTGATTATGGGAAGCTCAAAAACCACCTAATCCCCCTCCCGCCACGCGAGGAGCAAGACCAAATCGTGCGATACCTCGACTGGAAGGTGTCGCTGATCAACAAGCTCATCAACGCCAAAAGGCGGCAGATTGCGCTGTTGCAAGAGCAGAAGCAGGCGGTGATCAATGAGGCGGTGACAAAAGGTGGCGAAGGATGGAAACGCATGCATCTAAAGCGTGTCTGCCGATTCAAAACGGGAACAACTCCAAGTGGAAACGAAGGAATAAACAACAATAATGAAGGATTCTGTTGGTACACTCCTTCAGATTTCAGAAACACTTTTTATCTCAAACCAGCAGATAAACATATCAACGAAGATATTGTTAAAACTAATAACATTGTTTTATATGACGCTGGATCGGTACTGTTTATTGGTATTGGCGGAACAACTGGAAAAGTAGCATATTGCAAGGAAAGAGCCTATAGCAACCAACAAATAACTGCCATTATGCCAAAAGGTATTACGAGTCTTTATCTATTATACTTCATGATAGCGAAATCTCAATTTATCAAGGAGACAGCAAATTATACTACGCTTCCGATAGTTAATAATGCTCAACTATCTGCTGTCGAGCTATTCGTGCCGCCAATTAAAGAACAAATAGAAATTGTAGATTATCTTGAAAATAAGTGTTCGAAGATAGATCGTGCTGTGGAGAAAATAGAAGAACAAATTTCATTGTTCACCGAATACCGCACCCGCCTGATCTCCGATGTCGTCACAGGCAAACTCGATGTTCGCGGCGTGGTCGTGCCGGAGTATGAGGCGGTGGAGGAAGCGGTTGACATCGCCTTGTCTGAAGATGACGAAATTGAAACTGTGGCAGATGAAGAAACCACTCCTGAAACATTGGTGGCAAAACACCACGAAACTACAGCAAAGCCCAAAGGGCATAATCAACACTTTGATGACGCTGTAATGATTGCTGCTATTGTGGACGCATTTTATCATGACAAATATCCTCTTGGCAGAAAAAAGACACAAAAGCTCCTCTATTTACTTCGCCGTCATCAAGAAGAAAGTACCTCGGCATTTAAGAAAAAAGCCGCAGGCCCATATGCCGATGAGATACGGTATAAAGGCGGAGAACCAATAGCGGTATCGAACAAGTACATCAAAACCACGTCAGCGTCGGGCAAAGGGACAACATTTTCAATGGGAGCGAATCTCTCGCAGGCTTTGGACTATGTCCAGAGATGGGGAATTTCTTCTGACATTCAATGGCTTGTCGATAAATTCTGCTTTACAAGTGTCGATATCTTGGAACTATACGCAACTGTAGATATGGCTATATGTGATTTAACGGAGACGAATATTCCAGTATCTTTAGCCACGATAAAGCATTTGATAGAAACAAATGCGGAGTGGAAAGCAAAGCTCAAGAAGCAGACGTTCAGCGACGAAATGATCAACAAAGCCATTGTTGATTTAGCTGCTCTTATATAAGTGAGGTGACACACCATGCCAACCAACACAAAGGAATCCGGCCTCGAAGCCTTAATCGTCAAATGGCTCATCGAGCAGAATCAATTTGAGCAAGGCGTGAGCGCGGACTATAACCGCGATTACGCCGTTGACGAGGTGCGCCTGTTCCACTTCTTGGAGGACACCCAGCCGGAGCAGGTGGAAAAGCTCGGTATTCGTGGCAGCGAGCTGAAGCGGGTGCAGTTCCTCGACCGATTGCGCGGCGAGATCGCCAAGCGCGGTGTGGTCGACGTGTTGCGAAACGGCATCAAGGCGTATCCGGCCAGCCTCATTATGTTTTATATGACCCCCTCGGAGAAGAACCCGAAGGCGAAAGAGCTTTTCGACAAGAACATATTCAGCGTCACGCGGCAGTTGCAGTATTCGAACGACAACACAAAGCTGGCGCTGGACTTGGCGATCTTCATCAATGGACTTCCCGTGATGACCTGCGAGCTGAAAAACCAGCTCACCAAGCAGGATGTCGAGGACGCGGTGTACCAGTATCAAACCGACCGCGACCCGAAGGAGCTGCTGTTCCAGTTCAAGCGGTGTATGGTGCATTTTGCAGTCGATGATGCGCGGATCAAGTTCTGCACCAAGCTCGACGGCAAAAAATCGTGGTTCCTGCCCTTTGACAAGGGGTATAACGACGGTGCGGGCAACCCTCCCAACCCTGACGGGATCATGACGGACTACCTCTGGAAAGAAACGCTCACAAAGCTCGAGCTTGCCAACATCATCGAAAACTACGCGCAGGCGATTGAGGAAAAGGACAACGACACGGGCAAGGTCAGCTATAAGCAGATATTCCCGCGCTACCACCAGCTGACGGTCGTCAAGGCGCTGCTTGCCGATGTCCGCAAAAACGGAGTCGGCCAGAAATATCTGATCCAGCACAGCGCCGGAAGCGGTAAATCTAATTCCATTGCGTGGCTGGCTCATCAGCTCGTCGGCTTGGAGGTCGACGGACAAAACGTCATCGATTCGGTGGTCGTGGTCACCGACCGCGTCAACCTCGACCGCCAGATCAAGAATACTATCCGGCAGTTTATGCAGGTATCAAACACCGTGGCGTGGGCGGAACACTCCGCCGATCTTAAAGAAGCCATCATGGGCGGCAAAAAGATCATCATCACTACGGTTCATAAATTCCCGATTATCCTCAACGACATCGGCACGGCGCACAAGAACCGCAAGTTCGCCATCATTATAGATGAGGCGCACAGCAGCCAGAGCGGCAGCATGTCGGCGCAGATGAACATCGCCCTCGGCGGTGACTACGACCCGAACGACGATGTGGAAGATAAGATCAACAAGCTCGTAGAAGGCCGCAAGATGCTAAAAAACGCGAGTTACTTCGCCTTTACTGCAACGCCAAAGAACAAAACGCTCGAAATGTTCGGTGTGCCTGTACCGCAGTCCGACGGCACGGTCAAGCATGTCCCATTCCACAACTACTCGATGAAGCAGGCCATACAAGAGGGCTTCATCCTCGATGTACTGCGCTTCTACACGCCGATACAGAGCTATTACAAGCTCATTAAAACTCTTGCCGATGACCCGGAATTTGATAAAAAGAAAGCGCAGAAAAAGCTCCGCAAATTTGTCGAGAGCGACAGCTTCCCCATGTCCGTGAAGGCCGAGATGATCGTGGAACATTTCCATGAGCAGGTCATCGCCAAAGGCAAAATCGGAGGGAAAGCCCGCGCGATGGTTGTAACCGCCGGAATCGAGCGCGCCATCGATTATTACTATGCCATCGGTCGCTGCCTTGAAGCGCGCAAAAGTCCGTACAAAGCCATTCTCGCATTCAGCGGCGACAAAGAGTACGAGGGGAAAGCAGTAAACGAATCGTTAATCAACGGCTTCCCCAGCAATGCCATCGAAAAGACTTTTAAGATAGACCCATACCGCTTCTTAATCGTCGCCGATAAATTCCAGACAGGCTACGACGAACCGCTGCTGCATACGATGTACGTTGACAAGATGCTGACGGACATCAAAGCGGTGCAGACGCTGTCTCGCCTCAACCGTGCCCATCCGGGCAAGCTCGACACCTTCGTCCTCGACTTCGCCAATGACCCGGAGGAGATACAGGAGGCGTTTTCGCGCTATTACCGCACGACCATCCTGTCCAGCGAGACCGACCCGAACAAGCTCTACGACCTCATCTCGGCGATGGAAAAGCACGAAGTTTACACGCAATACCACATCGACAGCTTTGTCGAGCTGTATCTAAGCGGGTCTGAACGGGACAAGCTCGACCCGATTCTCGACGTTTGCGCAAGCCTATACAAAGCCCTTGATGAAAACGCGCAGGTCGAATTCAAATCCTCCGCAAAGGGCTTTGTCCGCACCTACGGTTTCTTAGGCGCGATTCTGCCGTATGGAAACCCAGAATGGGAAAAACTTTCGATCTTTATGAACCTGCTTCTGCCAAAGCTGCCATCGCCGGTGGAGGAAGATTTGTCTGCAGGGATATTGGATGCGATTGATCTCGAGAGCTACCGCGCTGAGGCAAAGGCACAGATGTCGATTCAGCTTGAAGATGCGGACGTGGAAGTTGAGCCTGTACCGACAGGCGGCATCGGCGGCAAACGCGACCCGGAGCTTGATCTGCTTTCCAGCATTCTCACAACCTTCAATGACCTTTTCGGAAACATCGACTGGAAAGATGCGGACAATGTCCGGCAGCAGATATCCAGAATACCTGCGATGGTTTCCAAGGATCAGACCTATCAAAACGCCATGCGGAATGCCGACAAACAGGAGGCCCGAACAGAGAGCGACCGTGTGCTGCAGTCGGTCATCTTCAGCATCATGTCCGACAACATGGAGCTGTTCAAACAGTTCAACGACAACCCGGCGTTCAAAAAGTGGCTGTCCGATATGGTGTTTTCAACCACATACAACACCGAGGGTAAACCGCTTGAAAGCGAAATGATAACGTAATTCTATGGGTGTGTATTCCTGACGAACATTGAACGTAGACAATCCAGCGATTAATACTTATTGGGGCTCTCCGCTAATGGCAAGCAATTCAAGTGTCTATACACACTTGAAAAACGCTTGTTGGGGCAAGCCCCAAACCCATATAACCTCGGGCCAAGTTGGCCCGAGGTTTTGCGGCCTGTCGGCCTTGTGTTGCGTCACACACGCTAACGTGCCTGTTCCTTGTTTTTGTCCCTGCCCGTGATGCCGAGCAGGTGGTCAATATTCGCTTTGACGGCGATGACCTCGCGCATAGCATCCTGAGCGGCGCGGTAGTCGCGGTAGCCGGACTTTTTCATCGCCGCCAGCGTCTGCCACTCTGTTTTGAGCACGTCCATCTTAGGCAGCCGCTCCCCATTTAGCAGCTCCCGCATGGTAGCTTGTGCCGCCCGGTAGACTGCGATGTCAGCCTCATGCTCCGCCAAATATTTGTTGCTGTATTTCCGCGCTTTGTATTCCTCGAAGACGGGACGCGTCCGGGCATAATCGGCAATCGCAGCCCTAAGTTCCGCGTTACGTTTCATTGACGCCTCAGTCTGCTTTAGTGCACCTCCGACGCTGTGAAAACGCTCAGTCGCCGACTCCGCTTTCGCCATCAGGGCGTCGTATTCAAGCAAATGGTTTTCCTGTAAATATTGAAGCGCGGCGGCCATCTGCTTGAGATTGTAGACGGTTGCCCACCAGGCGTATGCCGCACCCTTGCCGTCCCGCAGTTTTTCTTGAATGTCGATGACAAGATTGACCTTGCGCTGCGAGGATTTCACTCTGTTTTCCGGCAGTGATATTCGTCCCTCAATGACAGCGCGTATATCCTCCAAATCATAGCCGTCACCCAGGGTGGATGCCCGGAGCCGGGTAAATCGCTCCTGCCCCTCGACGCGGAATGAGAGGACGCCGCCACGTCCCCATTTATGCTCGAATCCTGCCTCTGCCATGGCCGCGAGAAAAGCGTTAAAATCCTTTGGCTGTGAAGATAGAACCGTGTCAATCGCAGCCTTTAGCCGCTCTTGAAATGAGGGCTGTTTATCTTTACCGAGCCAATCGCCATAATGTTTGAATTGTCCCTTGCTGTGCTGCTTCGGATTGACAATGACTGACAGGTTGTGTTCAAGACATATATGGTCGGAGAGCCGACGGACGTGAAAGGACGAACCGAGGAAATTGTGAAACTTCCGGGTACTGTCCTCCGCGGTGGCATTATAGTAAATGTGGTTGTGCAGGTGCCCCTTGTCATTATGGGTGCAAACGAAAAACTGATGTTTGCCCTTTGTCCAGCGCATGGCTGTTTCGTAGCCGATTTTCTGAGCATCCTCCACCGATATTTCACCGGGTGGGAACGCTTGCCGTATTTGAAAAAATAGATGCCCCTTTTCGGCGGCGCGGCCTGTCACCGCCTCGTATTGGTTCTTCACAATCAGAAACTCGGCGTGGGCAGTCTCCGGTTCGCAGAGGTATGAACAGACCGCCGCGCACTTTTTCGGATTTAACCCATAATCGAAACGGTCTTTCGTGGTGTCAACAGCAGTCATGCTTTTTGATGGTTTATACGGTTTTAGATATGTCGTAGCCATGCGGCAGTCCTCCTTTCCGGTCTGAGCGCAAACAAAAACGACCGCCACAAATCGACGGTCGCTTTTGTTTGCGCTTCGGGCTAACCTCCCACCCCACAAAATCTGCGATTTTGCGGAGAACACCGGTGCCCTAAATTATGTTGTAATAAAAGTCTTGAGCGAGTCGTTCAGGTCGTCGAGCCTGTCGATAAGCCATTTGGCAATCGCGGGTATGCCGACCGGGGAAATGAGAAACGCGATGACCGCGAACACAATTCCACCCGTGGTTTGTCCCATAAATAACAGGACAACGGCAAGCAGCCCGGCAATGCCCGATGCGAAATGCAGAATTGTCTCAGCCCAGCAAAACAGGAACACCATGACCGCCCATAAAACGGTCAGCACCACCACAAACGGAGCGGCGAGGATTTTCAAAATGACGCGCATAAAGCAGCCTCCTTATCACAAAAACAACATAGGTATATCTTACACATCCATTGTAACAAGGCTGTTTTCTTAACGCAAATCTCCCAGAGACAAATTTGAGATGAGTAATTCTTGTCCCCAAATGGCCGAAGACTTGTTTATACATCGGGCCAAGTTGGCTCGAGGCGAATTGCGCTTGTGGATTTGGTCAGCCAAATGTATAATTGGCTTTAGAAGAGTAAGATGTATAAACGGTACTTATATATTGTGCCGGGAGGTATTATTATGCTGGCAGAATTAGCAGCAATTCTGTTTACAGTTATAGCAATCCTGACATTGCTTGTAGCTTTGGGGTTGCCTTTTGGAGAGTTTACGATGGGCGGCCAGCACAAAATATTGCCGCCGAAGGTCAGAATAGTAGCGGGTTGCTCATTTTTAATCCAACTCTTGGCCATTATTGTCGTTCTGCAAGCGGGCGGACATATCCCTTTGTGGTTTCCGTCTGTTGTAACCAAAGGTACCTGTAAATTCTTTGCCGCATATCTGTCGCTGAATATGATAATGAACGCGCTGTCGAAAAGCAAAAAAGAAAGATATGTGATGACGCCGTTATCATTGGTTGCGGCAATCTGTTTTTGGATTACCGCATTTGCGATGTAAAGAGCGAAGTAATCTTTTTCTCCACCTTATAACCAAAGATACAGCACCGGGCCATCTTGACCCGAAGTTTGGAGGATATGAAAAAAATGGGGAGCAATCGGCACTTGATGAAGTGGCCGATGCTCCCCATTGTCACATCTTCACGATTCCCGCAAGCTGATTGAGCAGCTCCGAGAGCGGGCCCCACAGCGCGGCGTAGTCCCGTTGCAGTGCCGCGATCTCCTGCGGATAGACACCGCCGTAGGTGTTGGCATTTATCGCAATCTGATTGAGATTGTTGGAGCAACGCCGTTGCAGGGAAACAAGATCACGCACCGGGGAGAGGTCAACGTGCAGCACATAGCCGTTGAGCGCCATCTTACGGATAAACGCACCCATGTTGACCGTCCCGGCCTCTGTCATGCGCTCCTGTATCTGTTCATATTCGGCATGCGACACCATGACATAAAGCGGAATGTCGCGGGCACGATTGGGCTTCATCGCTCGCGCTCCCGGCAGCGTTTCTTCTCGGTGGGTGGCTTCACCCGGTCAATCGGCCTATCCTCCGGCGCGGGGACGGGTACGATTGGCGTATTGTTCAAAATGCCGTCCACCAGATTGAAATTCTGTTCGGTGGACAGCTCTGCGTTTTTGAGATAATTGTCCTTTTCATTCATGCCTGAAACCTCCTATCTGTCCTCATGGGACTTGTCATTTTTCCTTATTGATGCATCTGTACCGCGCTCGATTTGTCTCCCCGCATCGGCAAGCTGCTCCGCAATCGGTTTCAGCGCAGCGCGTTCCTTGACCGCGACGACCTGATTATGCCGTTCGGCAAGTTGTTCGGGCGTGACAACCTCCTTGGCAACGAAAACGCCAAAATCGAGGTACCACCATGCCAGCCGCCGGACGTCGGGGACGCGGTGCGCCTGCTCCCATTTGCCGACGACCTGCGCCTGTTCCTCCATACGTTTGCGGTCGGGATTTGCGATGGCGGGGCGCAGCTCGTAATCATCCATCTGCTTTTTCGTCAGCGGAGCGGAATATTCGAGATAACCCCACGCCATAAACCGCCCGTGCTCCACAGGCTCGCGCTTATCGAAGTTGACGATTTCACGCGGCCCGCCCTCGGTCTTGGGAAATGTGCCGATGTCCACCGGGCGTTGCGTGGAGTAATACTTGTAGGTTTCCTGCACGGGCTGAACCTTTCGTTCCGAAACGTCGTAGTCATCCATATATTTGGCGACACGGGCGTCAAAGTCCGCGCTGGCTTTGCCTTTATTCGATGTGTAGTGGCCCCACTCGTAGTCGCGCTTGCCGTCCGCATTCTCGGTGAACATCCATGTCACATAGGGCTGGACGGCGTTCGGGTTTTCGGCGAGTGCGATGCCACGATTGTTCTCGAAAACGACGGTCTGCATAATTTCATAACCGTGTACCATTTCTGTCTGCCTTTTATCGCCCATTAGGCAATCCTCCAATCTGTGAAAAGTTGAAACTTTCCCCCCGAAAACAAGATGGGTAATACGATTACATTACCCGCCCTGTTTCGAGGATTGGAAAGCCTGATATAACGCGGGTTTTGAGGTGGCATTTTTCAACGCTGACCCGCTTTTTTCTCATATAATCCCGCTGCTGCCTGCGCTGTGCTTTCCCGGCGCAGGCAGTCGAACAATATACCTGTTTACCGTGCACCGGGAATACTTCGCCGCAGAGGGTGCAGGAGCGTGTTTCGACCGTGCAGCCGGACAGCGAAGCGGCGAGCACAGGATCGTTCGGCAGCACAGCCTCGCGGAAGTATTTGCAATACGCATCAGTCCAGCATTTTCCGAGCATATAGCACTCACAGTCGAGGGGCAGACAGCCATAACCGCTGTCGTAATTCGCGCATAGGCTCACGACGAGTTTGCGGATGGCGGCTCGTTCGGCTCTGGTCAGTTCCCTGTAACATATCCCCATACATGACACATCCCGCCAGTAGCAGCAGCCATGACAGGGAGAACCGGGAGGGGCTTTGGGCGTCTCAGGGCGTGAAGCACGGGGAACCTGCTTCATCATCCGTTCATACGGGCTGTTGGTGAAGTTCATCTCTCGCCCTCGCTCTCATCCTCGTCCACATCCCAGGGAGGTGAATCGTCGCCGTCCTGCTGCTCATCCCAATCATCGTGCGCATTGGTGTTCTCGGGTGTGTATTCGCTGTCATCCGCGTTTCCGGCCTGATGCTTCGGGCGGTAAACTTTGAAATACCATCCGGCACCGCCGCCGAGTATGACAATAACCGCGATGAGAATATATGTCCCCATGCCGCCGCTCTGCGTCGGCTCCGGCTCAGGCGTCGTTTCGGCGGGCTTCTCGGAGGGAGGCGGCGTAACCGTCCCGCCCTGCGGGGTCTCGGACGGTTTTTGCGCTTCCGCGAGGGAGAGCAGATCATTCACGGTGACGGCATTCAGGAAATACACGTTTTCGGTGTTTCGCTGCCGGTCAATGACGAGGTAAAACACGTTTTTGTCGGGGGCGGTAATCGTATAAAACTCCTTGCCGTCGGCGTCGGTGGCGTGGTCTGTCACGGTGCCTGCGCCGGAAGGGGTGAAGGGTTTAGTTGTCGGCTCGGGGACAGCAGGGTCATAGCCGCCCGTCACCGGAACAGGCAACGTCTCCGGTTCGGAGGTTTCATCGCTAATTGCGATAGTTTCCTCATTTTCCACGATGACGACAGGTTCCTCCGGCAGATCGTTCGGCGCGGCGAAAGCTGTTTGGCTCAGAAGCGGGAGCATAAAAAAGGCGGCCAATGCCGCCGTAAGAATACGGATTTTCATTTGTACGAAATCCTCCTTTTAACTGTAATGCCCGCTATCAGGAGCAGGGATAGCGCGGACAGGGCCGCTGCGGATATGCAGATTATCTTTTTCATTCGGGTTCGTCCTCCTTATCGGTGATGTCTTTTTCAGGTGCGGGTTTCGCAGCCTTCGGGCCAACCTGACCCGAAGTGACCGTGCCGCTCTTTACGGCTTGCAGATACGCGGCCAAATCCTCAAGCGGAATGCTCATGCCGCGCACGATGTCCACAATCTCCAAGTTTTCTAGCTCGGTGCGCTTGCACTCAAGCTCCTTGAGTCGAGTCTGCTGTTCAGCCAGTTTTGCCTTGGCCTTGTCGATTTCGGCCTGCACCTTGGCCGTTTTGGGTGTCGCCATATTTCAAAAGTCCCTCCTTTACGGCAGCCGCCCGTAGGCGTAAAAGTGCTGCTGCCAATAGCTTGTAGTAACGGATGTGTAGCTGATAGGGTCGCCGCAGTGAATCATCATGCCGTCGCCGACATAGATGCCCACATGAGAAACGCCGGGGGTGTCATAGGTGCCCACAAAGAAAATGAGGTCGCCGGGTTTGGCGCTCGCGGCAGATACAGGGGTACAAATGTTATATAACCCCTGCGCTCCGAGCCGCCCGACATCCCATCCGCTGTGATTGATGACCCACGACACGAAGCCCGAGCAATCGAAGGATGTGCGCGGGTTGCTGCCGCCCCAGACATAGGGAAAGCCGAGATACTTCTCGGCTTCGGTGATAATGGCGGCGAAGGTCGCGTCGTTCAGATACTCCGGCGGTATATCATAGTCGGTGTAGTCTTTGGGCGTGGACGCGCCGGGATAACCCGCGAACAAATCCGGGCGGTTGCCGAGGGTCGCCATATACAGCGCGTACCGCGCTAACCTGTCTTCGTCCATGATATATACAGGCAGGTGGGACAGGTTAAAATTATCCAGTGTGACCGTGCAGATGTAATAATTGTAGGCCACCTCATAAGTGTCGGAATGCGTTGTGGTTTCCCTGGTTGCGGGGTCGGTCTCAGTCCAAGTGTCGGTTTCGGTGCGATAGCGTACCTTAACGACCACCGTTTCGGTCAGGGTATATTGCCGCTCAAACAGCATGGTCATCGTGCCCTGCACATCGGCCACCGTCCACGGGCCGTCATGCCACGCGCTCAGAATCGAGATGAGCACATAGGGGTCGTGCTCTATCTCGTCGAGGTCGTAGTGATACGCGTCGTAGCCGGGGTGTAGTGCAGAGTAGTTGTCAAGCTCATATTGCAATTCCGCTTCCATTCCGGCATAGACTGCTTCCGCCGCGAGCATTTCGGCATCCTCGGACGGATAGGTGCTTGCCCCGACCGCGCCGCCCAAGCCGTTGCCGATGGAGAGCGCTCCGCCGACGCAGGATTGCAGGGTAACGACAAGCAGGAGGCACAGTATAACGACCAGCGCGGCGGCAGGGTGTTTTTTGACAAAGTTGGCGACGGCGCGGACAGCCTTCTCGGACGCCGACACCGCCGCTTCTCCCGTTTTCTTCGCCGCTTTTTTCGCGGCCTCCTGAGCCTTTTTCTGATACTGTTTCCGCAGCCGCTTTTTCTGAAAATAGCGGTTGACTGCGTTTTGTTTCAATTCCGGGTGTTCCTGCGCAAGCTGACGGAAGCGCAAGTCCGCGTTGGCTTTGAGATTCTTGCTCTCCCATTTTCGAACCTGCCGCGCCGGTCGGGTGCGAACGCGATGCTTTATAAACCGCGAGGTTGAGCGCACAGCCTTCTCGCCCACAATCTCGGCATGGTGCGCGGCCTCGACGCCGACGTTATCGCGCTCCACCTGATGGATTTTTCCATGAGCTTTCGCCCAGACCTCATATCCCGCCGCTCGCGTGACCGTCTTTACCACGCCGGATTTCTTCGGCGGCTTTTGGCTGGCAAGCTTGCCGCGGGCGACGGTCAGCTTGTCAGCGCTTTTTTCGATGCGGAGCTTGGATTTGTCCATGTGTTTGGCTTCCTGCGCCGTCTTTTTATCGGGATTCGGGCCATCTCGGCCTGAGTTGGAGGATGGAGCGTCATCATCCCGGCGCAAACGGTCGGACGGTTTCGCCGCCGCGCTCTCCCGCCGGAACTTGCTTTTACGCGCCATCTCGCAAGTCCTCCGGGCGGGTTGTGAGCAAACGGTAGATTTCCGTATTTTTCGGGAAGCGGTCAACAAAGGGTATGGTCGTGTCCCCGTAGAACAAAAGCCCTTCGCCGGAATTGCTGTGGGTGACGTTGGGCAGTTGATGCGGGGAAATGCCGAGCCTTTCGACCAGAATCTCCCGGTCACCCGCCGCCTGTGAGAGCATTACCATAAACTCGCTGTTTTCAAACTGATTTTGTCAAGGTGTTTTGTCCAATTTTGTAAGAAATATAGCTTGTTTTTCGTAGCGACCGAAGGTCACCGCAAAACGCCAACCCGCCTTTTACATTCTGTAAGGAAGAACAGGAGGGGAAGGACTGCAACAAATTTTCATTTATCCGTTGACATAGGTAGATAATCTATGTATACTAATGTATAGACAATCTACTTATAGGAGGAACGGACATGACGACAGATAAAAATGTGTTATCAGGCAATACCACAATGTTGATTCTCAAATTGCTTGAAGAAAAAGATATGTACGGTTACCAAATCATAGAAGAGCTTTCAAAAAGGTCGGAGGATGTGTTTCGTTTGAAGACCGGAACACTTTATCCGATTTTGCATGGTCTCGAGAATGACGGTATGGTACTGTCTTACGATGAAAACGCCGATAACCAGCGCATGAGAAGGTATTACCAATTAACAAGCTACGGGAGAGGGCTTCTCGTAAAAAAGCAATCGGAATGGACAGCATATACTAAAGCGGTAAGCGGTGTTATGGATGGGGGTGTCAGTTATGCCCTCGCTTGAAAAAATAAAAGAATATGTAGATACCATATGTGGGCAAATCCGTTGGAAGAGCGCGCGCAACCGCATTTTCGAAGAAATGACCAATCATATTGTTGACGGCCGGGATTCCTTTATGGCACAGGGTTTAGACGAAAACGGTGCAACCGAAAAAGCCATTTCTGAAACAGGCGATGCGGAGACAATCGGCACACAGCTTGACAGAATCCACCGCCCAAAACCACAATGGAGCATGTTCGCTGCGACAGCGGTACTCTTGATACTCGGCCTATTAGTCCGACTGTTTGTTTTTAACGACGAAGACCGATTTGGTTTATTGTCCGTCAGATTAGCTTGTACCGGACTTGGAATTGTCGGAATGATTGCCGCTTATTTTATTGACTTCACGATTATAGGAAAATATCCAAAGATAATATATTTTGGCATTATTTCAATATCTTTGGCGGTACTGTTTTGCTCACCGATTGTAAATGGCAGGTCGTTTTATGGACAGTACATTGTTTTGCTGTTTCCCCTCGCGTTTGTGGCTATTATTTTCGCAACACGAAATAAAGGCTATTTAGGCATAATTTTATGCGGGTTGGCTTTTGCTTTGCTGGGTTTTATAGCCCTTTATATGCCATCCATATCTGGTTTCTTGCATTTTGTAGTAACAGGTGCAGTGCTCTTAGGAATCGCTATCTACAAAAAATGGTTCGGCTCTAAACGCATAAATAGCTTTCTCTTGATGAGTGCTCCTTTTGCCTTACTTGCAATCATATTTTTAATGAGTATGACCCCATATAGATGGGACAGATTGGCGGTAGCGATCAATCCTGCCCTTGACCCAAACGGCGCTGGGTACATGAGCGTAATGGTAAGGGAGTTATTAAAGGGAGCAACGCTGTTTGGCCAAGGAATAATACCGAGTGAGTATGTTGTTAGAATAACAGAGCCGCATTCATTTTTTTACACAGACCTGCTTTTGACTGCTTTAATATCGCTTTTGGGCTGGGTTACATTCGCGGTTATCGTAGGTGCGTTGCTATTCTTTATGGCAAAAGGGTTCAAACGTTGTTTTAAGCAAAAAAGTAATTTGGGATTGTTTGTATCAGCGGCAATTATGATGACGTTTTCTTTGCAGGTAGTCAGCTATGTTGCATTTAATCTTGGTTTCCTATTCACATCGCCGATTTCACTTCCACTTATATCGCATGGGAATACAGCAACAATCATTAACCTCGTGCTAATAGGTTTTATGTCCTCGGTATTTCGGACAGGTGATATTATGGCAGATGGGAAAATGTCCAGTTTCATCAAAAAAAATAGATTCATCACTTGGACAGACGGGAAATTAACATTCAACTTTAAGGTACAAGGATAGAGGCGTAAAAAAACGTGGGGCGATAGTGTTGTTTGCCCCGCGTTTTCTTTTAATTCTAAGCATTACAACTCCTTATCCTGCGTCCGGCGCGGCTCCCGTTCCCGCTGTCCCCGTCGCAGAATACTGTAAACGCTCTTGCGGATTTGCTCGGCCTCTTTCACCTCGTCTTTGAGGGCAACATACCTTTTATTCAGCGCGCTCCACTCGGCGGTCAGCTTGGATTTGATGGTTTTAATGGCCTTCATTTGGTCAACGGTGTTGACGTGCATGGTGACGGTCATTTCCGCGTCCACTTCCAGAATTTCGGCAAGCAGCCGGTCGGACAGCTCTGACGCCATGATTTGCAGATAGGACGCCGCGCCCCACGACGCCCCGGTGTGAAACACTCGGCCCTGTCGGAAGTCAAAGGAGGTCGGGGCGATGAAGTCCTTGGTGGTCATGCCGGTTTTGGCGATGTCGGCCCACGAGAACGCGAAGCGCCCGCGCCAACCGGGATTGAGCTGTCGGTGCAGCACCTCGAGCCGTTCCAGGCCGTTTAGGGTACGCGACGCCACCCCGAGCTTTTTGTAGTTGCTCATAATGTCGTTCTCGATGCGCTCCAATCTAAGTCGGGACTCGTTCACCGACGTGGCGTTCAGGCCAAACGTGATGTATGTGGAGCGCATGATGCCGTTGTTGCTCTTTGCAATCTGACCCTTGAGCATATCGGTGAACTCGGTGCGGACGCTGTTGTAGTCATCGTCCTGCGGCGCGATGTTCACGCTGTACTTTTTGCCGGGGCGGGAGCGGTGATTGACAAACGACTTCTGAAACGGCAGGGCGCTGTCAAAGTAATTGAGAAAGTCGCAATATCCATCGAATATCGCGGCTTGATCGTCATTTGAGGCCACTGAGTAGTTGATGTCATCATATTCAATTGTCTTGGTGTAGTAGCCGTCCCTCACCCGGCAGATGCCGTCCGGCAGCATTTCGCGGTAGGGTATGGTTTGCTGCGCGGTGTGGGGCACGGCGGATTTACGTTTTCCGCTTCGCGGCGGCTGTTTCATTTTGATTGCCTGAGCCAATGGACGATTCCTCCTTTGTCAGAATGGGATAGATATTTTCGGTTTTATACGGCCTTGGCCCCGGTCGTATAAATAGAGCGCGTAACATGTTCCGCGCCACCTTTTCGGCGGGCAGGCCGTCGCGCTCATACATTGCCACAAAGAAAAACGGGAGCATGATCGCGATCATCACGAACATGGCCGCGCTGTTGCCGATAGCCGAGCGCGTCAGCAGATAGGTCGGTATGCCGACCGCCGCCGCGCCGCCGAAGCAGAGCAGCTGCCGCTTGGTCAGGTTAAACGCGACTTTGGTTTTTATCCGGCTCAGGTCGTTGGGTATGTTCACATAGGGCATAGAGAGTTTTCCTCCTTCCTCGGGCCAAGTTGGCCCGAAGCTCAGCGTTCATCATGGGTGGGAGCGATTTTGGCAGGCGCTAGATTCTCGCGCCCGTTTTCCCGTGAGCGCCAGTAGTCGGGATGGTATTCCTGCAGGGATTTGTTGATGGATTCCTCAAACGTCGCCTTATCCTTTATGCGGTCAGGAATGCTCCACAGCTGCTTATCCAGCAGTTCACGCAGGACAACGGCCTCGGCGGCGTCTTCCTCAAAGCAGAGAAAGCTGTTATGCCTTTCACCACATCTCCGGGCGGCGGGGGAAAGAAATTCCTCCATCTCCCGCGCCACCATGGAACCGCCATGGCTCGGCGTCGATACGAGGAACACGCCGGGGCAGAGGGTGTCGCAATAATTCACTTCACCCCAAGGGGAGATTTTAGGTTCGTTAAACATATCCGTCACTCCCTCTCCCCGCGATGTTTCGCGGTTTTTTCTTTGGGCGGCAGGTCGGCGTTATGTTTCGCGGCTTCTTTTGCCGCCGACTGCACCTGCTCCGCCATGCGGGGCTTGTCAGGTGCGGCTTTCAGATTGGCGGCGCGGCTCTGCGCCTCGCGTACCGCCGCATGGTATTCGCCGATAACCGCCGCGCTGAACGCCTCCCGAAAATCCTTATCCACATGGACGGTGTTTCGAAAACCGCTCTGGCTGCCTTTGTCCGGTTTGCTCGGCATACCGACAAACAGCTCGCCGTCCTTGTTCTCCACAATTTTGAAGTCGTCAATCTTCACGCCGCCAATGGTGACGCTCGCGAAGCCGTATAGATTGCCCTGCGGCTCAATGGGCCGTACAGCAACGTCCATCTTAGGTGACGCCGCCTCGACAGCCGCCAGAACACGCATCTTCACCGCTTCGTCGATATCCATCCCTAAATGCGCGGCCACTTCCGCGATGGGGGCGTTCATAATATAATCCTTCTGATCGCTCAATTCGAGCGCCGCGTTTGAGTTTGGGTTGATTGCCATAAATGGCTCCTTTCCGCCTCGGGCCAAGATGACCCGAAGCTCTATAAATCGTCAGTGCGCCCCGAAAATGCTCTTGCTGATGCTGCCCGTCTTAAAGAGGGTAAAGCACAGGAGCACCGTGTAGCCGAT
>JAVBTT010000039.1:0-12109 GCA_031556035.1 Oscillospiraceae bacterium | reverse complement strand
GAAAACCCGAGCCTTGCGCCGGGTGAGCACAGGATTCTTGCCGAGGGTCATCACGGGTATCTCGTCCAGACCTACCGGGTTATCAAGGCGGCCGACGGCACGCTTATATCCCGCACCCCTGAGGCGAGGAGCTATTACGGCGCTATCAACGAACAGGTCGAAATCGGCCCCGGAACCCCCACCGGCGGTGAGCTGCCTCCCGATCCGGAAACAGACCCCGAGCAGACTGATCCGACACCCGATCCGGTCTACGAGCCCGTCTCCCCTCCTCCCGACCGCATCGACCCGGTGACGCCGCCGCCCCAGGATACCGAATAACACAAAATGACGCCCATCCGAAAAACGGAGAGGGCGTCATTTTTATGTTTTACAAACCGCTTTAATAGTTTATAAAAGCGCCGCAAGCTCGCCGATATTCTCAACAACAATGTCGGGCGTGTAGGGCAGCCCGCGCAGATCCCCGCGCCCGCTCTCGCCCGAGAGCACAAGCACAGAGCGGGCGGACGTGCCGCGCGTAATCGCAATGTCGGTGTACAGCCTGTCCCCGACAAAGCAGAGCTCGCCCTCGGCGTATCCGGTTTTTTGGCAGATATACTCAAGCGCGCGGCGGGAGGGCTTGCCGAAAAACTCGGGCCTGGCGCCGGTCGCGGCGGTCAGCGCGGCGGCAATCGCCCCGCAGTCGGGTATGAAGCCGCCCTCGACCGGGCAGTTGTAGTCGGTGTTGACTCCGAAGACGGGTAGCCCCGCCCGTGCGCAGTCGCACAAAACGGTGAGCGTCTCATACGTCAGCGTGCGGTCAAAGCCGAGCACGGCGAAATCGGCGTCGGCGCCGCCCGTCAAGGCGTACCCGGCAGCCGAAAAATCCTCCTTCAGCGCGGGCGTTCCGGCGACGAAAACACGCTTTCCCGGCGCGGCGGCTTCGAGGTGGCGCAGCAGCACATGGGTTGACATCAGCATTTTCTCGGGCGGGACGTCGATTCCCATGGCGGCGAGCTTTTTCAGGTAGTGCGCCCGGTTTTGGGACGAGTTGTTCGTAAAAAAGACAAATTCCCGGCCCGCGTTTTTCACAGCGTCAAGAAAGTCCCGCGTATATGGAAACAGGCTGTCGCCGAGGTAAATGGTTCCGTCCATGTCGAGGACGAAGCATTTTACGCCGTCCAGCGCACCGGAGCGGTATGAGTCCCGCAAGCGCGACGCAAAATCCTCCAGACGCCCGAGGTCGCCCAAGAGCTGGAGCAGCGTGTAGGTCTTTTTTCGCTCGCGGGCGAGCAGCACGCTGTCAGCCAGCGTCTCATCGTCGAGGGCTATTTGCGCCGGGCGGACAGGGCCGCCCGTCCAGGCGAGCATCCGGGCGATCTCCTCCGGCTCGGGCAGCGAGCGCGCGATTTCGAGTATCTCGTCCCAGTGAGCCGTGATTTTATCGATGGGAATGTTGGGGTTCTCGGTTTTGAGAAGAGCCTCGGCCGCGCCGCCGTACGCCGCCCGGATTTTTCCGGCCATGGTATCTTTTGCCGGAGGAGCCGAAAATCGCTCGGGCTTTACAGACGTCAGCATTTTCCACATTTTCAGCGCGGCGACGGTGGCAACGCCGACTTTTGCGCCGTGCGGCACAGGCGGTTTATTTTCGGCGCAGTAGCGCATTTCCCAGTAGTGCGCGAGGTGGTGCTCGGTGCCCGACGCCGGGCGGCTGTCGCCGTACAGGCTCATCGCGATGCCGCTGAGAATCAGCCCCTCGGTGATTGAGGCGATGACGTCCGGGTCGCGTGAGGTTATACGCGCCGCGCCGTCCGTAATTTTTTTCAGCGCGCCCTCCATGAGCGAAACTATTTCGGCGGGGTAGGGCTCGCCGGTCAGGATGTGCGAGAGCTTCCAGTCGGCCAGCGCGTTCCATTTCCCCAGCATGTCGCCGAGTCCCGACGCCATCATGGGCATAGGCGCGGTGCGGAGCACGTCGGTGTCGCAGAATATCGCACTCGGACACTGCGTGGGCGGGGTGACTTTTACGCCGCCAATCAGCATGGCTGCTCCGACCGCGGCGTAGCCGTCCATCGACGACGCGGTGCCGACTATGATGCACGGCTTTCCGGTGCGGAAGCCGACGTATTTGCAAAGATCGTTGATTGTGCCCGACCCAACGCCGACGATTATGTCGATGTCCGGCCCGGCGGAGGCGGTCAGCCGCCCTATGCCCTCCTCGTCGGGCAGCGGCTCGTCCTGCGGGAACAGGCACTCGGCGGGGGAGCACCCCGCCTGAGTCAGCAGCCCGAGCAGGCGCTCGCCGGCGGCGCGGCGGGTGTTCGGGTCGCTGACGACAAGCGGGGTTTTATACCCGTTTCGGACGAGCCACGGCGCGACGCCCTCAATGACGCCCGCGCCGACCTCGATGTGCGGTACAATGTGCGAGTACTGCTCCCACATATGCGGATTCCCCCTACAGCCTGATGTATACGCTCTCTCCGTCCGACGATTTGACGTCGACTATCGTCAGCCCTCGGTATTTTTTCAAAATCTTTTTTATCGCGCGGCGATTTGC
Source organism: Oscillospiraceae bacterium (assembly GCA_031556035.1). Taxonomy (GTDB): domain Bacteria; phylum Bacillota; class Clostridia; order Oscillospirales; family UBA929; genus JAVBTT01. Next base: position 9,576 of record JAVBTT010000039.1, on the reverse strand, counting down.
CAGAACTGCGGAAGCCGTCGCTCTACCGCGCAACAGAGCGTTCTTTGAACGACGCAACCGACAGTTGTGAGACAGCTCAACCTGCGGTTGGAATGCTCTGATTCCAATGGTTGCATGAACTCTCACTTAAAATATTCCACGCCGCCCTCAAACAGCGGCTGGAGCTTTTCGCCCGAAATGTTCATGCCGACAAACCGCCCGGCACGCTCCGAGTGAGCCATTTTGCCCAGCACGCGCCCGTCGGGGCTCGTGACTCCCTCGGCGCACAGCACAGAGCCGTTGGGATTTATCCCGGTCGCCATGGACGGAATCCCGTCCGCGCCGCAGTACTGGAACGCGATTTGCCCGTTTCGGACGAGCCGGTCGAGAAGGGCGGGCGGGCAGACAAAGCGCCCCTCGCCATGCGATACGGGAACGGCGTGCACGTCTCCGACCGAGCACTTTGAGAGCCACGGCGACAGCACGGACGACACGCGGGTGTTCACATACAGCGCCTGATGGCGGCCGATTGTGTTGTACGTCAGCGTCGGGCAGCCGCAGTCCATGTCGCGTATGTCGCCGAAGGGGACGAGCCCGAGCTTGACAAGCGCCTGAAAGCCGTTGCAGATGCCCAGCATCAGGCCGCCCCTGCGGTGGAGCAGGTCGCGCACGGCGTCGGTCAGGCGGGGGTTTTTGAAGAGCGAGACAATGAACTTTCCCGAGCCGTCCGGCTCGTCCCCGCCCGAAAAGCCGCCGGGGATGACAATCATTTGCGCCCGCTCGAACGCCGCCTCAAGCTCAAGCAGCGACTGCGCAAGCCATTCGGGCTTAGAGTTGCGAACGAGCACAATTTCGGGCTCGGCGCCCGCCCGCTCAAGCGCGGCGGCGGTGTCGAGCTCGCAGTTTGTGCCGGGGAAGACGGGAATCACCGCGCGGGGGCGGGCGGAGAGCTTGTGCGCCGAGGGCAGAGCGCGGACTGTGTGCGCAAGAGCCGGACCGTCTGCGCGACCGGCATTGGCCGAGGTGGGAAACACGCCCTCGAGCGGGCCCGACCACGCCGCCTCAAGGCTCGCGAGCGGGATAAAGTCGCTGCCGAGGCGCAGCTCGGGCGCGGACTGGGTACAGCCGATCACTCGGGCGCCGTCAAGCGGGGAGACGCTCTCGGCGATTATGCTGCCCCACGGGACATTCCACAGCGAATCGCTATAGTATTTCGGGTCAACGCAGGCGCCGATGCCCGAGAGCGACATATGCGCCAGCGCGCCGGGCGCCCCGCCCGTCTCGGCGGCGTACGCCGAAAGCACCCGCCCCTGCCGGACGTGCGCGTAAAACCCCTCCCACATTGAGCGCAGCCCGGCGTAGTCGGGCATTCCGTCTGCGCCGACAGGCGCTTCAAACAGGCAGAGCGTATGCCCGGCGTCTTTTAGGTCGGGCGAGAGCACCTGCCCGGCGGGCTCGGTGGCAACGGCGAAGCTTATAAGCGTGGGCGGGACATCGAGCGACTCAAAGCTCCCCGACATTGAGTCCTTGCCGCCTATGGCGGCGACGCCCAGGCCGATCTGAGCGCGGAAGGCGCCCAGCACGGCGGCGGCCGGCCGGCCCCAGCGCACAGGGTCGGTGCCGGGGCGGGGGAAGTACTCCTGAAGCGTGAGATAGGCGTCGGACACGGAGCAGCCCGCCGCGACAAGCTTCGAGAGACTTGTGACGACAGCGTTCACGGCGCCGCCGAACTGGTCGGCCTCGCTTATATACGGGTCGAAGGCATAGCTCATGAGGCTTGCGGTTTTGCCGCCGCGCGCCGGAATGAGCGCCGCCATGACCTGCGCGGGGGACTGCCGATTCGGGCCGCCGTGCTGCATGAGCACGCTCCCGGCGCCGATCGAGCCGTCAAAGCGCTCGGTCAGCCCGCGCTGAGAGCAGAAATTGAGGTCGGAGGCCAGGAGCAGCAGCCGCTCCGACACGGTCAGGTTCTTGTTGTCCCACGGGCGGGAGAGCGTTTTTTGAGGCTTATTGATTGATACCGACGTGTGCTTTTCCGCTCCGGCGCTGTCCAAAAACGCTCTGTCAATGCTTACCACAGTGCGGCCCCGCCACGTCATGACAAGGCGCTCGTCGGCGGTCACCACGGCGATGACCGTCGCCTCAAGATCCTCAAGCGCGGCTTCGCGCATGAAGGAATCGGCGTCGCCCGGCGCGACAACGACGGCCATGCGCTCCTGCGACTCGGAAATGGCGATTTCGGTGCCGTCAAGGCCGTTGTATTTTTTCGGAACCTTGTCAAGGTCTATGACAAGCCCCGGAGCGAGCTCGCCGACTGCGACGGCGACGCCGCCAGCCCCGAAATCGTTGCAGCGCTTGATAAGTCTCGAGACCTCGCGCTTGCGGAAAAGGCGCTGGAGCTTGCGCTCCTCGGGGGCGTTGCCCTTTTGCACCTCCGCCGCGCACTCGGCGACAGAGGTCTCGTCGTGCGTCTTGGACGAGCCGGTCGCGCCGCCTATTCCGTCGCGTCCGGTGTGCCCGCCCAAAAGTATGATGGCGTCGCCCGGGGCTGGAACCTCGCGGCGCACGTGCTCAGCCCGGGCCGCGCCAACGACCGCGCCGACCTCCATGCGCTTGGCCACATAGCCCTCGTGGTAGATCTCCTTGACAAAGCCGGTGGCAAGGCCGATCTGGTTTCCATAGGAGCTGTATCCGGCGGCGGCGGCTGTGGTCAGCTTGCGCTGGGGGAGCTTGCCGGGCAGGGTGTCCTCCAGGGGGCGGCGGGGGTCGCCCGCTCCGGTAACCCGCATGGCCTGATAGACGTACGCCCTGCCGGACAGCGGGTCGCGTATCGCCCCGCCTATGCAGGTGGCCGCGCCGCCGAAGGGCTCGATCTCGGTCGGATGGTTGTGCGTCTCGTTTTTGAAGAAGAGCAGCCAGTCCTCGTCCCTGCCCGCGATGTCGGCCTTCACGCGCACGGTGCAGGCGTTGTTCTCGTCGGAGACGTCCAGCGCGGGCAGCCGCCCCGTGTCCCTCAGATGCCGCATCGCGGCGGTGGCCAGGTTCATCAGGGTGGCGGGCCTGCCGCTGTTGACGGCGACAAAGCGGTCCCAGGCTTTTCTGGCCCGCCTGTCGCGTATATCCGCGTCGTTTATGATCGTTTGAAATGTGGTGTGCCGGCAGTGGTCGGACCAGTAGGTGTCGACAACCCGGAGCTCGGTAAGGGTCGGCTGGCGGCCCTCGCCCTTGAAATACTCCTGAAGGCACTCCAGGTCAGGGATGTCCATCGCGAGCCCAAGCCCCTTCATCAAGCCGGACAGGCCCGCGGGGTCAAGCCCGGTGAAGCCGTCCAGCGAGCTTATATCATCCGGGACCGCAAAATCCCGCGCAAGCGTCAAGGGCTTGTCCATTGAGCCCTCGCAGCTCTCCACCGGGTTTATCAGGTAGGCCTTCGCGCTCTCAAACGCGGCGGCGTCCGCGCCTGTCATCGCGATTATCCGCGCAGCTCTGACGACCGGCCTGCTGCCGCCCAGCAAAAACTGCACGCACTGCTCGCAGGAGCTGGCCCTCAGGTCGAACTGACCGGGCAGCGGCTCTATGCACAGTATACGCGCACCTTCCGGAAGGGCGGGGAGCTCATCCTCAAAGCAGTTATCGCTCATGGGCTCGCTGAGCACCGTGTCAGCCACGGCCCTTTTGTGAGCCTCCGAGACCCCCTGTATATCGTATCGGTTGAACAGGCGCAGCTCCTCGCAGGCTATTCCCAGAAAGCCGGTCAGATCCTCTTTAAGAGCCCGCGCCTCCACGTCAAAACCCGGCTTTTTCTCAGTAAAAAAACGGAAAACTTTAGTTTCCAAAAGAATTAACCCCCTTGCGCTTTTTGCCATTACATTATATAGTATTTGGGCGCAAAGTCAATGTAACGAAGAGCGGAGCCAGCCGGGTCAAACACCCGCTGTCTGCGGGCGGCACCCTCTTTGCGAAAGAGGGTATGGCTGAAATTTGGACGGGGGATGCGCATTGTTGCCGTACGATCGAAAACTTAAAGCACGGTCACAGGAGCTTCGCAAAAACGCCACGCTACAGGAAAATAAGCTTTGGTATGAATTTCTGCGCAGAAATCACTGCCCTTTTACAAGGCAAAAACCCATAGGTGAGTATATTGTCGATTTTTTTTGCTCATCAAAAAAACTGGTTATTGAAATAGATGGAAATCAGCATTATACCCCCGAAAGGTTGGAATACGACCGACTCCGCACCAACTTTCTCGAAAGCTTGGGGTTGCATGTGTTAAGATTTAAAAACACTGAAATTGATTTTTTATTTCCAGGCGTATGCACAAAAATACAGAATTACCTGGATACCCATTGACAGAGCTTTTTACTGCCCTTTTTCGTGAAAGAGGGTGCCGCCCGCGGGCGGCGGGTGTTTCACCCCCACATTTTCCTTAAGGAGCGTACACATGGTTGAGGGAGCGCTTCAGGGCGTATTTATGCTGCTGACCCTTATAGTTGTCGGAGTTGTCCTGGCAAAAACCGGGTTCATCAGCGAGGAGATGGAGGACAAGCTTGCGCGCCTGACCCTGCTGGTGTTTATCCCCTGCAACCTGTTCCTGAACAGCTTTTCATACATGAGCGCGGAGCTTCTCAGGGACATGGGAAACGTCCTGTGGCTTCCGATGGCGGTCATGCTGCCCGGCTACCTGCTGGGCTATCCCATAGCGGCGCTCTTTAAAATACCCTCCGAAAACCGCGGGCTCTTCCGGGTCATGTTCGGCCTGAGCAACGCCATATTCATCGGGCTACCGGTTTGCCTGTCGATATTCGGCGAGCGGGCGATGCCGGTTGTTACTATTTACTTTTTCAGCAACACACTGCTGTTCTGGACGGTCGGGGTGGCCGGCATAGCCTCTGACGCCGGCAGGAGCTATTCGTTCAGCCTCAGAACGGTCGCGAAGATATTTTCCCCGCCGCTGATAGGCGCCCTGCTCGGGGCCGTGCTGGCGCTGCTTGGGCTTGGGCTGCCGGGCTTTCTGGTGGACTCAGTGCGTTATCTTGGCGGCATGAACGTCCCCGTGAGCCTGCTCCTGACAGGAGCCGTGCTCTCCCGGATGGGCAGGGAGGTGCTGCGCCTCGGACGGGAGGCGGCGCTTACCCTTGTGGGACGGCTGCTCATACAGCCCGGGCTGATGCTCGCGGCCTGTATGATCTTCCGCACCCTAGGCTTTATGGACAGGGTGGACGCCTCCCTGGTCACCGGGGTGTTTGTCGTGGAGGCGGCGATGCCGGTAATGAACCAGAGCATGCTGATGGCGAGGGTGTACGGTGCAAACTCAAGGCTCGCGGCGCAGATGCTCACCCTGACCACACTGGTGTCTGTTGTGTGGATTCCGGTCTTAGTCTCTCTGATGGAGGTGATCCCCGGGCTTGCTTGAGCTTTTGCTGCTTTTCGCCGTAATTGTGCTGCTGGCGCTATTCGGGCGCGGCCTGGCAAGGCAGGGTCTGCGGATCATGCTCGTCGTAGCGCTGCTGGCGGCGCTGGCTGCGGGAGGCCGGGCCGCCATAACCTATATACCGAGCGTCCAGCCCGCCTCTTTTGTCGTGATGACGGCCGGGATGCTGTTCGGGCCGGGCGCGGGGCTCGTCTGCGGAGTGATAACCGGTCTTTTGTCCGACCTGCTCATCGGGATGCTCTGGCCCTTCTGCGCGTGGCACATGCTGCTGTGGGGCGTCATGGGGCTGGCGGCCGGCCTGACGCGCGGGCTTTCCTTCAGGATTCACGCGGTAATCGGCTTTGTCTGGGGCTTTGTTTTTGGCTGGTGTATGAACCTGTGGTGGTACACAACCGGAGCCTTAAAGTTTTCAATCGGGGCGTTTATTACAGTCTGTATAACAGGCTTTAATTTTGATCTGGCCCACGCGGCGACAAATTTCGCGCTTTTGCTGCTGTTTTCCGAGCCCCTGCGCCGGCTGTTCAGGCGCGCGGGCCTGGTGGAATAGGATAGAAATATTTATAAGGATGGTAACAAGCTATGCTTACTCAGGAACAAGCCCTTGAAATTTTCCGCGAGACCGGGGTGCTCCAGGAGGGCCACTTCAGGCTCACCTCCGGGCGCCATTCAGATCGGTATATGCAGTGCGCGCAGGTGTTTCAGCACGCCTCCCATGCCGAGACGCTGTGCCGGGCGCTGGCCGGGCAGTTTGAAAATATAGATGTGGTCATCGGCCCGGCCGTGGGCGCTATCCAGATGGCCTACGAGGTCTCGCGGCACTTAGTCGGCTGCCGCAATATCTTCGCCGAGCGCGAAAACGGGGTTTTCACACTCAGGCGCGGCTTTTTCATTAAGCCAGGAGAGCGGGTGCTGGTGGTCGAGGACGCGGTGACGACCGGCGGCAGCGTGAAGGAGGTAATTGAGCTTGTCCGCTCCCACGGCGGAGAGCTCGCTGGAGTCGGTGCGCTTGTTGACAGAAGCGGCGGCAAGGCGGACTTCGGGGCCCCGTTCCGGGCGGCCGTCAGGGTGGATATTCCCTCGTGGGAGGCGGACAGCTGCCCCCTCTGCGCACTTGATATCCCGTGCGTAAAGCCGGGCAGCAGGCAGACATGAGCAAGGACATGGCCGACCACAGGGGCCACCGCGCACGCCTCAAGGATAGATTTTTAAGCGAGGGGCTGGAGCATTTCGCGGATCACAACACGCTTGAGCTGCTGCTCTTTTACGCCATACCGCAGAAGGACACGAACGCTCTTGCCCACGCGCTGATAGCCAAATTCGGCTCGCTGTCCGGGGTGTTCGACGCGTCCTATGAGGAGCTGCTCAAGGTGAGCGGGGTGGGTGAGAATGTCGCCACCCTGATAAAGCTGATACCCCAGATGTCGCGCAGGTACCAGATCAGCCGCCAGTCCCCGGATATGACGCTGAACACGGTGGAAAAGGCCGGAACCTTTCTGCTGCCCAGATTTATTGGGGCACGGGTGGAGATCGTGCTGCTGCTGTGCCTGGACGGCAGAAAGCGCCTGCTGAGCTGCGAGCAGGTGGGGGAGGGCACCGTCTCTATCGCCCAGACGCAGACGAGGCGGGTGGTGGAGCTGGCGCTGGCGCATAACGCGGCTTCTGTGATACTGGCGCACAACCACCTCAGCGGCAACGCGCTGCCGTCCCAGGAGGATCAGATAACCACCCTCAAGCTCAGGGCCGCGCTGGAGGGGGTGGGCGTCGCGCTCGACGACCACATTATAGTTGCAGACGACGATTTCGTCTCGCTAGCCCAAAGCGGGCTGCTGGTGAGGAAATACTGATTATTTTCTAAAAACTATATCGGACAGCCGCTGTCCGGCATAAGCTGTCATAAGTCTATTGATAGAAAGGATGACGGTGATGCCGACGGTATATGTATACAATAACGCGACGAACGAGGTTGAGCGTTACGACAGAGGGCTGAATGAGAGGATGCCCTACAATGTGGGGAACACCCTGTCGGTCAGGGAGTTCAGAGGGGCTTCCTGTTCTGACGTTCTCTGGACGGACAGGCGTACCATGGACGCCTGGAATCGTACACGCGAAGCCTTCGGAAGGGCGATTCCGGTGGGATACGCCTTCAGGCGCATATGGGAGGGAGGCCACAGCGGGCAGAGCCAGCACTATGCCGGCACCGCCTTTGACGCCGGTCAGATACTGACCCCGGCGGGCCGCAGGGAGCTGTACAACACGGCGCTGGGCACCGGCGCCTGGAGCTATGTGGAGCCGATGAACCTGACGCCCACATGGGTGCACTTCGACGCCCGGGCGAATCCGCCCGCCTGTGCCAGAGGCGGCTTCCCGCTGCTGCGAAGGGGGAGCAGGGGCAACTATGTGTTTGTGCTTCAGGACGCGCTGAACACCCTGGGCTATACCGGAGGAGGCCTGGACGGGCTGTTCGGGGCCGGGGTGGAGGACGCGGTGCGGCGCTTCCAGAGGGACAGGGGCTACTGGGTGGACGGCATAGCCGGATGCTCCACCTGGACTCAGCTAGCCGCCGAAACAAACGGCGCGGGGCGGACGCCCACCGTTGTCGGCGGATGCTGATACCAGGGCGTGCCAGAGCCTTTCGTTCAGAATACTGCATAAGCTAGCCGTAGCAAGCCAAGGCTGCTGACAAGCCCTACTGGAATTTCAATCCACGCTCCCAGCACCTGAAAAGAAGCCATGACGCGCCGCGAACTGATCGACCTCTGCAATTCCTGTTGAGTCTCTTTCAATATTTCGTGCAGACTGCCACTTCTTCTCTTTTCAACTTCCTATTATCATTTTAAGTGCTGATTCTCCACTCCCGGGCGGCATCTGTGGCATGGAAGCGCACCGCCTCCATGCCCTGTCAGATTCCCATCGACGCAATATAGTCCACAAACACTTCACGAGTGGGCTTTGTCCAGCGGAGGTAAAGACTTGTTTTTTAAGGACGGCGAAAAGCTATTTTTCCAGTTATGTATTGTTTCGGGGCAGTATCACCTATTGTCACAGACATTCGCACACGCTTGCCAGCTACTGTCAAAAATAAAAACTTGACAGCCGAAGCTTCCGAAGTTATACTATTCAAGGACTAATACTAATCTCATGTTAAAGAGCAGGCATACAATAATCGAATAATCATGCCTCGGCCAGATTTTTTCGATTGTTTATCGGCTCTTTGAGCAGTTATTGGTATAGCGCACTGCGCGGGGTGTTCCCCCGGTTGTTCGTAGGCACATAATCGGGAATCACATAAACCGCATATAATCACATGGAGAGATGGCTGAGTGGTCTAAGGCGCACGACTGGAAATCGTGTGACGGCTTATACCCGTCCGAGGGTTCAAATCCCTCTCTCTCCGCCACCATATCACGTCTAACGTGATACACAGAAAAGCCGTCCTTCGGGGCGGCTTTTTTGCGTTTCAGGGGCAAAAACCCTCTGTTTCTGCCATTCCGTGGGTGTAAATCGACCCTCCAGCGGTGTTTTGCCATGTATTAGGCGGTTGCCGAGGTGTGCTTCTTTCGGGGGTTCACCCCCTTTGCACGATGATACAAAGTATCAGGGGGGTATGCCGAAAACATACTTTTTCGCGTAAATCAGAGCAAGGCGAAGTTTTGACCCTTGAAACCCTGTCCCAAATGAAGATGGGCATGATTTATCAAGGGGTAATCACCGTAACACTTCAACACTTTTTCGCGTAAAGCTGATACTTTTTCGCGTTGAAGTATACCTTTTCGCAAATACTAAACCTTTTCGCAAATAGAAAAACAGAGCCTCGCCCATGTTCGGGACGAGGCTTTTTGAGCATTCGACAAAAAAGTCGAAAAACTACCCCTTGCATTTTTATATAGTAAGGATTATAATAAACACAGTCAAGCATCCGCTTTAATTGTTTTAACCCAAGGTTCAAAACAAGCTGCACGATAGATAATCGTAGGAGGTCATGTCATGTACGAAAAATTTCATAGCATTTTCAAGGCGAGTGGACTGGTTGAGAATATCGACATACCCTCCTTTGATCGGGCTTTACAGAAAGCGAAGCCCACCTTCAAAACATTCAATGCAAAGGACTGTGTGATCTGTGACGGATCAGAATGCAAAGATATCACATTGATTCTATCAGGCAGCAT